>JAWAFA010000001.1:0-486256 GCA_038890875.1 Candidatus Pacearchaeota archaeon
ATCTTAAATAAACCCCATAATAATTTGAATTTGCAGTATTGTTTACTAATCTATTATCATAAGAGTATAGTAAATAAATTCCATAATAATTATTTGAGGAGTTTATATTGGTAATATTTGAGTTATTAGTAAGAATAACTAGGATCCCACTATTATTCAAACTTGTTGAGCCGTCAATTGTTATATTATTAACAGTTGAATTATCAGCATTACATAATATTAACTCTGAAAATATTTCATCTTGTAAGTTTACTGTGTAATTATAATATTTAATAGGTCTATCACCAGAACCAGTATTATTTTCTATGATGTTGTCACAATATTCTGTGCTATTCCCATGAATGTTAATATCAAACCACCCATTCTCTTTTACAGTGTTATTTATTAGAATGTTGTCTGAAGAATAAGATAAATGAATTCCATACAATTTATTAGAATTTACAGTGTTATTCACTATGCTATTATTATTTGAAGAGAAAGATAAAAGAATCCCCTCCATAAAGTTAGTAATTATACAATTTCTTATTGTGTTATTTTGTTTACCACTTAAATAAATTCCACTTCCCGAAGAACCATGTCCATCTATTGTGAAGCCTTGACAATCAAAGATTTTATTATTAAAACCAAAAGGATCGAAAATGCATCCTCCTGGATTGTCAATAATGTCAGTCGTTAATAGCACTTCGCTGCAGGAAGGATCGTTGAGCTGAGCTGTGCAATTTGCACATGAATCGCAGTAGCAGGTTTGCTGGACTTGAAATTCTTGGATTGTTGAAGTTGGCTGTGCTGTAAGTTGTGGCTGTGCTTCTGTAGTTATCTGTATTTGATCATCAAATAGAACAATATTATCATAAATGAGTTTTATTTCAAGAATGCCAGGCTCTGCTTGCAAATTTAAAACATCGATACTTAAAGGGATTGTATAAGTATCACCAAGAAATTCTTCACCAAAACCTTCTCTTATTATTATATAATTTGTACTAATTGTTAAAATATTATCCCGCTTGCTTATTTGTAAAAGCTCTATACTTACAGGTGTGCCATTTATATTTATGCTATTCTCAACAATCTCAGCATCATAGCCAGGAGGGATTTCATAGACAAACGGCATATCTGCATTTACACTTACTTCCATCTCTTCAACAATTGCAAAGCCGATAAGAGTTTTAAGTGCCGAAATAAAGTAAATGAAGCTTAAAGGGTTTATAGGATAAAAAATTGAAAATCCACTTATGCTTTTTATTGGCATGCTTTCATTTATAGCTGGAATTTCGCTTTGATTTGTTTCATTTGTTGTTTCATTGGTTTGAGTTTGATTTGTTATCTCAAAGGTCCTTATCTTAAAACTTATTGTAGGTTTTTCTATGTGCTTTCCTGCTTTACCAAGACCATCTCCAGAACCAGCAAGCGTGCTATTTTCAAGATAAAAAGCCCCATAACCAAGCGGGTAATCTACAGTGCTTAGGTCTAACCATTCTTTAAGAAGCATATTTTTAGATTGACTACCAAGGCTTATCAGAACAAGAGTATCAAAAGGTAAAAGCTCTCCTTCCCTCAGGCTTAGTTCATAGACGCCTCCTATAGTTTCATTTTCTGCATAACTTGTTTTATTTAAAAGAATAGTAAGTCCCGTAATCTCTGGTTCATTTAACACTAACAATATAATTATAAAAATTAAGACAAGTAATGCTATAGAAATTAATACAAATGAAACACCTTTTTTATTCATTTTATTCGTTTTTAATTTTATAGTAGTCTAATTTTTAAACCTTTCTAGATAACTAATCAAAGATAATTAGATTAGAGATAATTAGAAATAAGATAAGAAAAGTTATATCATAAATCGTTCTTTCATAAAAAGCATGTATAATAAAGCCTTGAAAGGATGAAGAAAAAGAAAGTTTAATAAGAAAACGAGTGGGCTAAGCCAGATTAATGATAATAGCAAACCAAATACGAACCAACCAACATCAACAATTAAATTTAAAGCCAAGAATGACCAATAGTTTTTATAAACTTGTCTTATTGAAAGGCTGATACTTTTCAATATTTTTTTATCGTAAAAAACAAGTACATAAGGTATTGGCAAAATGAATAGATACAACAAATAGCCAATAATCCCTAAAAGGATAATAACTAAAATTATTAACCATAAAATGCCTTTTGTTAATGTAATTAAACCAATGCTAATCGCTAAGTAAATTATACCCAAAATTCCTTGAAATACTTTCACTCCAATCCATTTCAACCAATATTTACTATACTTAAAAGAATTTTTTAAATGATTCTTAAAACCTTTTTCCATTTTTTTATTAACAATATCCCTAGCAAAGACAAGTGTGCTCGAGATAAAAAAAGAATAAATGAGGCCGCCTACTATAATAAAAATAAAGGTAACAATTAAGAGTTTTATAATAAATGGAAACAAAGATATATCTGGCATTCCAGTTAATGATTTACCTTGACTAATTAAATTTATTTCGTTTATATCATTCTTGTTTACAACAACGAAAGTGATAAGAGTGATCAAACCAAGAAGAGTAACGATCAATAACCAAATTAACATTGGCAAAGCAACATATAAATGCTTAAAATAGCTAGTAAAGGAGTCTGAAATCAATGTGAAAACCTTCCTCTTTTTTTGTTTTTCCATCATTATCTTTATTTTTAGCATTTTTAAACTTTTTTTCTTTCAAGTTTTAGTTTTACAAAAAGAAAGAAAAGTTTTTAATATTGTAAAATTTTTATTGAAATGGAAACTATGAATGAGATTGTTAGTTTTGAGGAATGGAAGAAGCTAGAGTTAAAGGTTGGGAGAATAATTTCAGTTAGTGATCATCCAAAAGCAGATAGGCTCTATATCTTGAAAGTTGATCTAGGTGACAAGCAGGTTGGTTTAGTTGCTGGATTAAAACAGAGCTATAAACCAGAGGAACTAAAAGATAAGCTTTGTATTGTTTTTACAAATCTTGAGCCAGCAGTAATAAGAGGTGTTAAAAGTGAGGGAATGATTCTTGCAGCTGTTAATAAAAATAGAAGCAAGATTATTTTGATTGGGCCTGAAAAAGAAATAGAACTTGGGAGTGTTATTGAATAAAAAATGGCCAAAACAAAAGAAGGTAAAAAAGATAAAAAAGATCTCGGAGTTACTGCTGAAAAAGATAATTTTAGTGAATGGTTTACTGAACTTATGTTAAAAGCTGATCTTGCTGATTACAGTGAAGTTTCTGGATGCATGATTTTCAAACCATCAAGTTACGAAATATGGGAAAAAATAAAGCAATTGTGCGATGAAAGGTTTAGGAAGATTGGGATAAGGAATTGTTATTTCCCTTTGTTCATTCCTGAAAAACTTTTTGAAAAGGAAAAAGAGCACATTGCTAGTTTTAGCCCAGAGGTAGCTTGGGTTACTTATGGAGGAAGTTCCAAACTTAAAGAAAGGCTTGCTATTAGACCAACATCAGAAACGATTATGTATGCTGCCTATGCAAAATGGATTAGAAGCTGGCGCGATCTTCCACTCCGTTTAAATCAATGGAATAATGCTGTAAGATGGGAATTCAAGCATCCTGTGCCTTTTTTCAGAACCAGAGAGTTTTTATGGAATGAGTTACATACTGTTTTGGCAAGCGAAGAAGAAGCACTTGAAGAGGGTAAAAAACTACTAAAGATTTATCTTGATGTTTGTGAAAATTTTTTAGCTCTTTATGGGATAGTTGGGAAAAAAACTGAACAAGAAAAATTCGGTGGGGCTGTCGCCAGCTGGAAGATTCATTATATTCTACCAAATGGTAAAGTAATAGAAGGACCATGCTTTCACTATGATGGCCAAAACTTTGCTAGGGCTTTTGGGATAAAATTTCTTAACAAAGATGGCAAGCAACAATATGCTTATCAAAATACTTATGCTATCTCAACAAGAATGCTAGGAGCAATGTTTGCTATTCATGCTGATGACAAAGGCTTAGTCTTGCCACCAAGACTCGCACCAAATAAAATTGTTATTGTCCCAATATTTTTTAATGAAAAAGAGAAGGAGGATGTAATAAAAAAAGCTAGAGAAATCGCTAATATGCTGGTTAAATTTAATGCTTTTGTCGACTTACGTGATAATACCCCTGGATTTAAATTTAATGATTGGGAGCTTAAGGGCGTACCTTTAAGGATAGAGATAGGACCAAAGGATATAAAAAACAATCAGGTAGTAGTTGTGAGACGCGATAATGGAAAGAAAGAACAAGTAAAAATTTTTGAATTAGTTAAAAAGGTTACCTTACTACTTAATGAGATACAGAAAGATTTATTTGAGCGCTCTAAGAAGATGTTTAAAGAGAAGGTTGTTGAAGTAAAAAGTATTGATGAGTTAGTTAAAGTAGTAAAGGAGAAAAAAGTCGGGATAATAAGCTTGTGTCGAAATCCAGAATGTGAAGGAAAACTGAAAGAAACAACAAATGGAATAAAGGCTGTTTGTATAATTGAAGAGAAAAAAATCACAGATGAAAGATGTCTTATTTGTAAAAAGAAAGCTGATTATTTTGTGCTCGCTGGAAAGACTTATTAAAAACTTTTGATTTGATTAGGAATATTTGATTTTTTTACCATCACCATACCGACTAACTATATACTCTAAGTCACTAATAACATTTTTTGGAAGGTTTTCTACTATTATTGTATCGCCATTTTTTGCCATTGTTATTACTCTATCTACTAAAGATAAATAATTGTATCTTCTTCCATTCGGCGCACCATCTTTTATTACTTCGTAATATTTATCACCAAAGATATTTTCAATCTGCCTTATTCTATAAATCCCGATTTTATTTTTTCTGTATGGCATTTGACAATATAAAATAATCAATTTAAAAATTTTATGGCCCTGGCAGGATTCGAACCTGCGACCTTCGCTATGTGAAAGCGACGTCCTTACCACTAGACCACAGGGCCATTTTAATAAAGTGTTCTTAGTTAAAAAATTTATCTTGTTTACTCTTGCCAAATAAGGATATTTCCTCTCCCACGTTTTATCTTTTTTACTTTGCCTTCTTCCTCCAGTTCAGAAATAAGCAAGCTTAGTTTAGCCTCACCCACTCCAAGTTTTTTTCTTAAATCTTTTTGCAGCATTCTTTTTTCCTTCTCCAAAATCCGTGATACTTCAAGTTTGAATTTGTCAGGAGCATGCAAAAGCTCCTCAATTTTTTTCTCTTTTTTTACTTTTATTTTTTTCTTCTTTTTCTTCTTTCTTTTAAATATAAGCATTATGGCTAAAATTAAAACTAAAATAATAAGGCCAATAATGAGCCACAGATACCATGTATTCTTTTCTTCAGGGAATACACTTATTATGTCAAGTATCTCATTGAGTTCAGTATCATTGGCAAATAATTCTTCACTTGTCTCAAATAAAATCAAATCAATTCGATAATCTCCTTCTTTATCTATCTTTATTAGCTCACTGTCAGTATATAATATGTCTTTTTTGTAAAGTGCTTCAAGCAAATAGGTTCCTAGTGGCACATCAAAGCTATAGTTACCTTGCACTATTGCTCTCTGTTCAGGTGTCGTGTTTATCTTTACTATAGCACCTTGCACAAGGCGTAATTCTGCATCATAAATGTTACCATAAATTTTAGCTGCAGAAACGATTGGGATAATTGTTATTAATGTAAATATTACTAAAGTTATTATTGAATTTGCTATTAGATTGATTTTTCTTAAATTTTTTTTATTCATTTCTTATATATTTTCATTTCCTATATTAATATCCTATATTAATATTTTGCTATTTTATATATTATTTTGTTATTTAAACTGTTGCACAAACTTTATAATACTTTCTCAAATTTTAAAGAAATAAAGCTTAAAAAAGCAATTTTTAGTATTTCTAAAAAAGTTTATTTTTAAACTATATTTTTTGCCTATCTTTATGAAAATCGAAAATAAATATGAAAAAATCCAATCATTTGCAAGCAAATCTGCAAGCAATTTGACAAGCAAAATAAGTAAGATGGAAAGAAAGGAAGAGGTAGAAATATCTTTAGAAGAAGCTATAAGATATGAGCTAGAATCGCTAGAATCAAATGGATTTTACAAATGGGCTTATGAAATAGAAAATGCTCATAGTATTTATGTTATACTAACAAAAAAAGATGATAATAAGAATAAAGCACAAACATTTGGTGAATTGTTAAATAATAAAGAAGAAATAATTTGCATTAATAAAAATGAAATTTGGTTGGATCAATCAAAATACAAGATAACATATAATGAAAAGATTTCAATAATAAAGGATAGTTTAGAAGAAAGAGCGATAAAGTATACATTAAAACAAAAGTTAGACCAAGGGCAATTAGATGGATGCATTTATGCTTATGAAATCGATAGATTTTCTAATATATTAGTTATATTAACCAAGAAAGATAATGCTAAGACATTCGATGAGTTATTTAAGAATAAAGAAAGAACAATTATTGTTCCAAAAGAATATCATAAAATTTGGTTATCTAAATTAAATCATCAATATAAGATAAAATCAAGCGAGAAAATTTTCATATTAAATGACACAAATAAAGATATAAATGAATTTTTCATAATAAACAAAAATTTTTATACTAAATAAATATAAAAATAAATATAAAAATAAATAAAAATGAAAACCAAAATAATAGCCAGCCTTGTTATGACTGTCTTTTTACTTAGTGTTTTGAGTATTGCTAGCGAAGCACGAATGAGGGGGGATATAGAGAATGCTACAGAGATGGTAAAAACAAGAAGTATTGAAAAAGTGAAGGAATATATTAGGGCAGGAGATATAGAAAGCATAAAAGATCAGGTTAAAGCTTGCCAAGAAAATATAACTGAAGAATGCCAAGCGATCAGAGTTGAAGCGCTTAGCTTTGTGAAGAACAGATTTGTTAGTATGATAGATACAAGTATTGAAAGACTTGAAAAAGTAAAAGAGATAGTTGAAAAAAGTAAAAAATATAGTGAGGAAGAAAAAGCAGGAATATTGAAAAGTATTGATGAAGCTATCGCCAATCTCAGGGCTTTAAAAGAGCGAGCTCCTGAGCTCAGCGCATCTGAGTTAAAAGAGGAAATAAAAAGGTATAGGGCACAAAGAGAGCTCTTCCAAGACAAAACAAAGCTTGAAATTGAAAAAGTAAAGGCTGAAAGAATTGGCTTGATTGTCGAGAAAGCTGAGGCACTTGTTGCTAAGCTTAACAAATTCCTTGAAAAATATAATGTAAGCGAGGAAGAGAAAGCTGAGTTAAGCGCAAAAATAGATGAATTTAATAAGCTAATTGAAGCCGCAAAGAAAAATAAAGAAGAGGCGATGCAGCTTTGGCTAGGTTTGAAACAAAGATTGAAAACAAAGAACGCGACTGCACAAGAGATAAGAGAAACAATAAGAGCAGTTCATGAAAAGTTGGAAGAAGCTAAAAAAAATCTAAAAGAAGCAAAAGAAGTTTTGAAAGAGATAGTTTTTGAGGTTAAGGGGATAGAACAGATAAGTAAGGAAGAAAGAGAAAAAAGTAAAGAGAAAAATGAAACTAAAGAAAATGAAACTGAAGCTGAGCAAGGGAATGAGACTCAGGTAGAAGTAGAGGTTGAGCCAAAGAATGAAACTGTTGAACAAGAAATTGAAGAACAAAGTGCAGAAAACCAGACAGAAGATCAAAATCAAACACAATAACAAGGCAAAAATTTAAAAATATAAAAAGTTAGAAAAAAATAGAAAAAGTGAAAAAATGAAAAAAACTATTTTGATTTTATTTTTTCTTTTTTTATTTTTTGGTCTACTATTTGTTTTCGGCTGCAAGAAAGCTGAAAAAGAAGTTACAGGAGAGACTATCAATGCAAGCAGTGAAGAGATAACTTCATTGATCAATAGTATTGATGAACTTGATTTACAGATAGATCTTGGCAATGAGAGTATGAGTGAAGAAGAAGGGATTTTATAAGAGCTTATTTAAGTATTTAAGTTAAGCTTATTTAGGCTATTTTTTATTTTTATTTTTCTAAAGCCTGCCTATGATAACCAGCTCCTTTCTTTTCTATACCTTTTGTCTTTACTTCATGTATCTTTTCAACAGGAGCTTTTTTTGTTTCTTCTTTTTCTTTTTCAATTTCTTTAGCCATTTCTTTTTTCTTTTCTTCCTCTTCTTTCTTTTTCTCAATAGCCTCTGCTTTTTCTTTAGCTTTTTTTTCCTTTTCTTTTGATACTTTTTCGAATTCTTCTCTTCTTGCCTTTTTCTCTCTCAAAAATTCTTCTACTTTTTCAAGAAAGTTAGGAGGAAGGTTAGTTTTTATTCCTAGCTCTTGAGCTTTCTTAAAAATTTCAACCTTTTTTTTCATTCCAAGATTGCCATTAATAATAGCAAGATCATCTTTACTAAGTTTACTGAGCTCTTCAAGAGTTGAAACATAGACTGGTTTTAAATTACCAATAAATCCTCTAATTGATTTAGGACTTCCATAGCCAATTTCAGGCCTGCTAGGCTTTCCTTTTCTCTGCTCCCTTATTTTGTTATGCCTACCTTTGGCTCTTCTCCAAACTTGCAATTTTTTCCTTCCTCTTCCAACTCTTGATCGTTTATGCCAATCACTCCGCAAATAAACAGGCTTTCTTGCTTTTTTTTCCTCTCTATTTTTTAATGCTTTTTCGACCTCCATTTGCTATCTTTAACTCAAATTTTCTTTCCTGCTTTTTCTATTATCCAAATTCCATCTTGAAAAATTCGCCGATCTTTCTCTGTTATTCTCGTCGCATTTTCTATAAGCGCTGCTTGTTTTCCGGCAAGCTCTTTATCATAGCTCCTAACCTCTATGATATTTCCCTTTATTTCTACATTAACATTATCAAATATTTTAACATATCTCGGCATTTTTTCGCCAAAAAAATTCTTTATTATTAATTGCTTAGTTTTGTTATCAATGCTAACTGAGATAGGAAAATGGCTATAACATATTTCAAGCTTATAAACCCATGGTTCTTTTAATCCCTTAACCATATTTTTTATATGGCTCGTGATCGTTTTTATAAGTCTTTTCTCTTTTTTTGTGCCATCTTTAGCAGAAATAACTAAAAAATTGTCCTTTTTCTCCAAAGAGATTTTTTCTCCGAGTTTAAATTCTCGTTCAAGTTTTGTTTTATTGGCAGAGAGTTTGATATTAACACTATTCATTCTTCTTTCTATTTCAGCAGTTATTCCCTCAATAGGAATTTTTTCTATTAAATCCTTTTTCATTTTCAATTTTTTATTTAAAAACAATAAGCTATTAAACAACCACCTAATCCTTTCTCTATAGCTTCATTATGGGTCATTATTCCTTTATTTGTCGAGACTATTAAAATTCCCATGCTTCGAGAGGGGAGATATCTTTGGATATATTTATCAAGAAATTTGTGCCTAAAAACAAGCCTCGGTTTAATTGCTTTGCATTCATGTAATCTTTTTCCTAGCTTTATTTCAGCCACGCGATAATTTTTTTCATTACTTATTTTAATTTCTTCAAGATAGTTATGTTTTTTCATTAGTTCAAATACCGAGAGCATGAGATTATTAACTGGAGCCACTTTTATTTCATATTCCCCCCTCCTCAAGCAATTCATAAAACTATTCAAAGCATTTCCCAACCATTCCCTAACTACCATTTTAAATTTTATTATTTATATTTTATTATTTATATTTAATTTAAATTCTATTTAACCATATTTTTTAAATCCAATTTGTTCTGCTATTTCGCGAAAACATTGGCGGCATAAGTTTAGGTTATACTTATGGATATGGGCCCCAAACCTACCGCATCGAGAGCATTTAAAGACAGCCACCCCAAACTTTCGTTCTTTTGGTTTGTTATATTTATAAAAGCGTCTAAGCAATTGTGGCTTAGCATTCAATTGCTTCAATAAATTTTTCCAATCACTTGCTGCCATATAGCTTACTATCTCTTATATTTTTAAAACCTTTCGTTATTTTATTCTTTTAATTTTAAACCAAACTGCTCTTTCATAAAATTTATCGTTTCTTCTCTCGTTATTTTTTGTCTACTTCCAACTTTCGATTTTTTTAGCTTTCTATAAACAACTCGTTTACCTTTTTTTGTTAGGACAACAGAAACATCAAAACCAAGAATGCCAAGATCTCGCCTATATTCAACATTCGGGATTTGAATATACTCTTTAATTCCAAAATTTACTATGCCATTCCCAAAAGAAGACAAAGGAAGAGTATACTTAACTCCGGCAAGAAGACGTTTTAAAAGTTCAATAGCATTGCTTTTTCTGAGAGTAACCATACAGCCGATAGTTAAACCTATCCTAATATTAAATTGCTCTATTCTTCGCTTAGCTTTTGTAGTTGCTGGAGTCCGGCCAGTTATATACTTAAGAAGTTCTTTATATTTTTCCAATTTTTCCTGATTACTTGTCGTTGCATGTAAAATAACTTTTTCTATCGCAATCTCCGCTTCTTTTCTGTCTTCTTTTTCTTTATTTCTCATTTCCTCCTTTTTCTATTAGATTAGCAATTTTTTCATCAATAACAAAGAGGTTTTCTATTAAGACTTCGCCTGTCTGTTTATCAAATTTTATAACACCAAACTTCTTAAGTCCATGCCTAACCTCCCCCATAGATTTTCCAATCTTACCAACGTGATTACCTTTGATAATATAAACAAGAGAATTGTTTGTAAGTGGAAGATGCTTTACTATTTTTTTATCTTTCAAATTAAAGATTAAAGTGTCATTAACCTTGCTTTTATCAAAAAGAATTGTTCTCCCATCATGGCAAGTTACTTGTATTCTCCCACCTTTAATAACATTTTTTCTTATTATCTTTAATGGCTTAAACTGCGCTTCTTCTTTACTTATCTCAATTAATTTCAATTTATTCTTTTCTGAAATTATTAATGTGTAGTATTTATTAATTTGGGGAAAAGAAAGAACATCAAAAAGACCGACTCCCTCTTTATAATCCTTAACTCTTCTATTGTCTATAAAAATTTCTTTATTTGCTAAAAGTTTTTTTACTTCTGCATTAGTTTTTGTTATCTTAAGAACTTCATTTAAAATCACACTTATTGGCATACAAAAATCAAGCTTATGCCCGCATGGTAATGGCTTTGTAACCCATGCTTTTTCTTTCCTTTGTATTGGCCATGTTTTAGGCGCCGCCAATCTTTTTAAATACCCTCCCATTTTTACTTTTTTTATTTTTCTTTTTTAATTTTTCTTTCTAAAGCTTTTATTCTCTCCTTATCATCAAGATTAAGCTCAATTATTTGTAAATTACTTGAAGAGATTGGTAAAGGTGCTTTAATTCCACTTTGCTTTATAACATTGACTCCTTCAAGATAAACTTTTAATTTTTTTAAATCAACCTTCTCGACTTTTGCTTGTGTATTTTTAAATTTTCCCTTCATTATCTTTACTAGATCTCCTTTACGCAACGGAAAACTCCTTCTTTTATATTTTTTTCTAAGTTCTTTGCTTAGATTAGCAGAAACAAGTTTATGTCTAAGATGTAATGGTGCTTTATGTTGATATTTTCTTTGTTTTCTTGGTTTCTTGCTTCTTCTCCAATATTTACTAAACTTTTTCATTTTATAAGATTATACTTGCAATTTTAGCTACAAAAGGCCATCTTTCTGCTACTTCTCTCGCTATTGGCCCTTTTATTATTGTTCCTGCCGGGTTTCCTTTATCATCTTTTAATAATACACAAGCATTATCTTCAAAAGCGACTAATTCGCCAGTTAGCCTTCGATAGGGTCTTCTTTGCCTGACAATAACTGCATAATGAAGTTGCTTTTTTAATTCGAGCGGGCCTTGTCTGACACTAATCTTAATCAAATCCGCGACTCCACAACTTATTTGCCGACCTCTCCTCGTCTTTCCTCTCGTTCCATGCACAGCTACAATTCTAACAAGTTTAGCTCCAGAGTTATCCGCTACATTTAAAAATGAGCCAATATGTAATCCTTTCGTTACCCTTGCCTTTACCGCCTTCATTTTTCCATTTTGTATATTTTTACTTTTTTATTATTTTATTTTTCTAATCACAACATGAGCGATCGTCTTGCTTAATGGCCTCGTTTCTGCAATTTCAATGATATCCCCGATGTTTATAATAGAATTTAAACATTCCGGTAAATGAGCATGAATTCGACTCATCCTCTTTAAATATCTTTCATATTTGGGGAGATAGATATATCTCTCAAACTCTATAGTAACTTTTTTTTGCACAATATTTTTTCTCGTTACTCTACCTCTAAATCTTTTTCCCTTTACACTTAGAGAGCCGTGAAAAGGGCATTTTTTATCATTACACTTTATTTCCTTTTCGTTTGCCATGTTTTTTTTTATTTACCGTGTTTTTAAATTTTTGCGATTTAGAGAAAAAGTATTTTTTATTTCTTTATTCTCTTCTCGATCCTACCGACAAGATTTGCACCATTAACGAGAATTTTATATTTATCAACATAAATTAAAAACCAGGCGTTTTTCTTTATTATAGTCTTTTCTTCCTTCTTTGTTTTTATTACGAGAACATTCACTCTATCTTCGACACATCTTCCTTTAATACCAATCTCTGCTTTATTTTTTGAATCAAAAACCTCGATAGTTTTCCCAACTAAAACCTGGTTCGCAAGATTAGTAATATTAAATAAATCTATAACTTCTTTTTTCATTTTACTTTTTTGTTTCTATTTCTGCATTATCTCAATTAATTCTTCAGTAAATCCCTGATTTATTAACTCTTCCTTCACTTTTTTTAAATGATCTCCTTGCAGTTCAATAAAGTTATCTCTTACTGTGCCACCACAAGCAAGTTTTTGTTTTAGTATTCTTGCAAGTTGTTTTAGATCAATACCACTTATTCCTTCGATTATTGTCACTTTTTTACCAAACTTTCTTTTCTCAAGTATTATTCTTACTTTTTGTTTCTCTTTAACAAGACTTTCGCAAACACAGGCAGACTTCGGTAACCCACATTTAGGACAAATTGTTCCGAATTCCATTATTCTTTAAGATTATACTTTAATCTAAGAATAGTTTTAATTTTAGCTATATTTCTTCGAATTTCTTTGATTTTTGTTTTAGCCCCTTGCCCAGGCCTAATCCCTCTTTCCTTGATCAAGTTTAACTCGAGATCATTTAGCTTCTTTAGAAGTTCTTCCTTACTTAATGTTTTAAGCTCTGATTTTCTTATTATTGCCATAAACATTTCGTTAATCTACACAAATATTTAATTTTTTACTTTTTAAATATTTTCGTTTTTATTTTCTTTATTTTTTGTACTTTTAACTTCACTTTTGCTTATTTCTATTTTATCAGGTATTTTGATTTCTGGTCGTAAAATAGCAACTTTTATTCCAACAATTCCTGGCTTGGTAAATGCTTGAGTTTTGGCATAATCAATAAGCTCTTTTTTGTACTCTCCACTCTTACTTAAATAACCGAAAGAAAATCTCCACTGCTTAGCTCTGGCGCTTGGTAATTTCCCTCCAAGCCTTATTTCAGCTCCAAGAGCCCCTGCTGATTTAATTTTTTCTAGTGCTTTATAAGCAATAACTTTAAAACTTACAGGTCCAAAATGTTCGATAGCTTTTTTTATATATTCTGCAACACTAGCTGCATCAAGGAATAAGTTAGAAATGCGCATGATTTCAATTTGTGGATTTTCAAAACCAAACTGTTCTTTTAACACCTCTGACAGCTTTTCAATGCTTTCATACCTTCCAATTAAGCTCGGCTTTGCCGTCGCTATGATTACTTTTTCTCCTATAGGTGTTCTTTCAAGTTTTATTGAGCTAACATAATCATAATTATTTTTGATATATTCTCTAACTCTAAACTCTTGCTTTTTCAAATCAATAAATTTTTTTTCTATCATTTTTATTTCTCTCTTATTTCAAGATAGACATGTGTTCTTTTAAATCTTCTGCCATAAAATCTTCCTGGTCTAAATTGTGTGCTTCCTTTATTGGCTTTTGCCAAACTAATAAACATTTTCTCATCGTCAAAATTCGCCTGTCGAGCATTAGCAATGGCTTGCCTTAAAAGTTTTATAAAATATCTTGCCGCTTTTTCAGGATATCTTCCACTCATAAGTTTGCTAATTCGATGACCTCTTTTTCTATGCCCCACTTCACCAAGTAAAGGAATAGCAACTTTCTTTGCTATAACTTTCTCCATAAGCTGGATAGCAGAAAAGGGACTTTTTCCTTTAATAACTTTACAAATTGCAACTGCTGCTTTTTTTGAGATTGGTAAATCAAATGCTTTTGCTATGACAACTTCTTTCTTCTCTATTTTCTCTTCTTTCTCTGCTGCCTCTTTCCCTTTATTCTTCTTTTCTTCTTTTTCTCTTCTTCCTTCTTTAGCAATTTTTTCTGTCATTTTCTGTCATTTTTACTTAACAGATAAGAATGCTGAACTCTTTGTTGCCCCAACTCCAGGAGCACTGTGTTTTACAGGTTTTCTTGTTAGCACAAACTCGCCAAGCCTGTGTCCGAGCATTTCTTCAGTTATTTTTACTGGCTCAAAACTTTTACCATTATGTACATAAATTGTTAAGCCAACGAGTGCCGGAATAATCACAGCATCACGCCAATGTGTTCTAATTGGTTTTCCTTTTTCAGCCTTTTCTTTTATTTGTTTTAAAAAAAGCACATAACGATCTAATTGCCTTAATAAGCTTCTTCTCTCTCTGCTTTTTACAAATAAGGCAAAATCTTTTAAAGACATTTGTCTAAGTTCGTCGATAGTTTTATTTCTAAATCTAAACTCTATTGCTTCAACTTTTTCTATTTTTTCTACTTTTCTTTCTTTTACCATTTTATTTTTTCATTTTTATCTAATTAATCTAATTTAATTTAATCTAATTTCAATTTTTAAATTTTGCTTTTGTTGGGTTCTGACTGATTATGTAATTTATTTAGGTAATCAATCTTCTGTAAATTTGTTCATTTTCAAATCTTTATGCCTAATGACTGATAACTGCTAACTGCTAAATGTATCAGATATCAGATAGATCCTAATAAGTGTGTAGCAAAGCTGCAAAGCAGTGCCTTTAGTGTATGTGGTTGGTTAGCGAGGTGCTATTGACAAGTCCTTGCTAGATTTATTAATTTGAGATGGATATATAAAATTTCGTTTTTTATCAGAGGGCGCGCTAGTCGCATTTTAGTAAAAATTGTAAAGTCTTCTAAATAACTAATACATGGCCCAATTAATGATGATACGAGAAAAAGGATGAGGCTTATTTTTTGCAGATGTTCCAGAATGGCAGAGAACTAAACATGTTCATAGATTACATCGAGGGATAGGTAGTTTTAGACCCATTTGTTTCTAGAATCATTTTAAAACGAAAAATTTAAATATTCGTTACTTCTTTTTAATCACTGAAATGCCAGAAGAACAGGGAAGCATAAGCAAATTTGGTATAGAGGAATTCATTGTTCATGGCGTAATAACAATCTACAACATAAGAAAAGGTAGCAAGCGCGTCCTGGGCCTTGAAATATGAAGATGCACGGGGTGAAGCACAGCCAGAATATAAGTATGATGGAAATCAAGGAAAATGGCATTGTAGTTTATCCTTAGGAGAATTTGTTTTGAGCACTAAGACCATGAAAACCATGCCAATCGCCTTAACCATTGCAGGCTCTGATAGCGGGGGAGGAGCAGGAATTCAGGCTGATTTAAAGACCTTTGCAGTGCACAATGTTCATGGAGTTAGTGTTATTGTAGCTCTAACTGCGCAGAACACAGGAGAAGTTATAGATAATCTTTGAGCTTCCAGCAAATTTCATTGAAAGCCAGTTCAGAGCATTAGAAAAAGATTTTGAGATAAATGCTGCGAAAACAGGAATGCTCTACTCAAAAAAAATAATAAGCATTGTTGCAAAAAACCTTGGAGATTATCCCTTAATAATTGACCCTGTGATAATCGCTGAAAGTGGAGCGCAACTATTGAAAGAAGATGCGATTGAAGCTTTAAAAGAAAAAGCAATTTTGACAACACCTAACTTATTTGAAGCAGAGAAGCTGAGTGGAATCAAAATTAAAACCAAAGAAGATGCGAAAAAAGCATGCAGGGAAATAGCAAAACATGGCTGCAGTAATAACAGAAGATTACGCCGCAAAAGAACAAGTAAAAGAAGGAAGAATAATCTTTACTCCACTTTGGAGATGGTTACTTGAAGTTTAAAATTTTGCCACGCCCTGCGGGCTTTCACTCCGTTCAGGACGCCTAACAGTGATTAAGAGGGAAAATCCTGCGAATCACTCAAAAATCTTTGATTTTTGGTGCGCGGAAAAGCTTTATTTTTCTTGCGTTTCCCCAAATTTTTGCTTCGCAAAAACTTCTCTTGATCACGATATTAAGTCCAATCACAAGCTAGGCAAACTAAAAATATTTATAAACTATTTCTTTCTAATCAACAATATGTTAAGAGTTTGTCTAATTGGACCTGGAGACGTCAAATTTCATTATTTTGATTTACTAAAAATTCCGGAAAGAGAATTTTATAAACAAGTTGAAGGTATAGCAAGGGCACTTCAAGGAGCAGAGGTAGAAATAGTTCTTCTTCCAGACAGAGGGGTTTCATTTGAAGTAGCAAAAAAATATAAAGAATTTGGAGGCAAAAAAGTTTATGGAACAGTTCCATTATCAGATAAAGATTTCGGTATTGCCCACTTAAGGCCATACATAGATGCGAAAGTTAATGGCAAGAAAGTAGTTGATGAGATTATAAATACTCAAAATTGGTATAAACAGGATTTAACTCACTGTATTTATGGAGATGTTGTCTTAATGTTGGGCAATAGTTTAGGTTCTTTAGGGGAGTTAGTTTATGGATATTATTTATATAAACTTTTTGTTGGAGATAAACCAGAAGTGAATACAAAGAAAAAAAGAATTCATCCAGAAGTAAGAGCCGGAGAAACAGTCCCTTTTTCAGTTATTATCTATAAACCTTTTTTAAAGGGAAAGTTAAATTATGAAATTGAAGAGTATATCTCTAAACTCAAAGGAAAAATTTATTATGTTAAGTCCCCTGCAGAGATTAAGAAAACACTAGAAAAAATTTCTTCATGCGCTTAGGACTCCTTCAAATAATAGGGCTTCGCCCTAACAGCAGTTCTACTTAATTTTTCCTTCGGGAAAAAGGTGTATAAGTGAATATATTCATTCTAAAAACGTGTCAGTTAGAGCAACTAATCAAAGTTTATAATACAAAAAGCAACAAATTCCAAGCTGTTGATAGAAAGAGAGAAATCCTTTATTTTTTCTTTCTTCCAGTCCTTCTTGGCCTTATTAAACCAACCTTGGCTCCAGGAGGGGCATTCCAATGCGCGATTTTACTTTTTATATGTTTTCCTCTACCACCACCGAAAGGGTGATCGTAAGCATTCATTTTAACAGCACTTGTTCTTGGATAAAGCTTTCCAAGTGCTTTCATTTTATACCACTTGTTTCCTGCTCTCCCAAAAGGTTTTTCTATTCTACCACCACCAGCAGGAACGCCAATAGTTGCTCGTGAATTAGGATGAAGATCTTTTTCTTTTTTACTCGGTAACAAAACAGTGACTTTATCTTTTTCTTTTTTTACAACTTTTGCACAACTTGCTCTAACAAGTTTGCCTCCATCATTAGGCAAGATTTCAATATTAAAAATATCGCTACCAATAGGGATTGCACTAAGAGGTAAGATATTTCCAGGTTCTGGTTTGGCATTTTTTCCTATCTCTATCTCTTGCCCAACATAAGAATAAATAGGGGCTATATTATAGAAAATATTACCATTAACCTTTATCTTAGCTAACGGAGCATGATGGCCAACATTATGGATAATATCAACTATTTCTCCCTTACCTTCAACATTAGGATAACTAAGCTTTATACTAAAAGCTTTCCTTCTAACTCGATAAACTGGCGTTCCTCGCCCCCTCTTCCTTATTATAATACGCTTGCCCATAACCTTATTTTATTTTTTCTTTTTTAAAGCTTTTGCTAAAATTTAAACCTCTTAGTTTTTTATTAAGTTAAAAAAGAAAAAAATAAAAATAAAAAGTATATAAAATTACAAATGATAAAAAAACCAACAAGAAGTATTAGTGGTGTACTGCCACTAACTGTTGTTACAAAACCGCTTGGCTGCAAGCATAACTGTACTTATTGTCCTACCCTCAATGTGCCAAAAAGTTATACTCCAGAAAGTCCAGCTATCTTAAGAGCATCAATGCTTAATTATGATCCTTATAAGCAGGTAAAGGCAAGATTAAAAGTGCTGAGAATAATGAAGCATATAACAAATAAAATTGAACTCATAATCATAGGAGGCACCTTTCTTGAAAATCCTATTGAATATCAATATTATTTTATAAAAAGTTGCTATGATGCACTAAATAATAAGAAAGCAAGAAGTTTGAAGGAGGCAAAAAAAATAAATGAAAGGGCAAATAACAGAGTCATAGCTCTTTGCCTTGAAACAAGGCCTGATGCTTGTGACAAAGAAAAAATTCTTCATGCTCTTGAGTTTGGTACGACAAGAATTGAGCTAGGAGTTCAAGCTATAGATAATAAAATTTTAAAAATTGTCAATAGGGGGCATGATGTAAAAGCCATAATTAACGCTACTTTGTTATTAAAAGATAGTGGATTTAAAATAGGGTACCACTTTATGCCAGGACTTCCAGGAAGTAGCGCTAAGAAAGATTTAGCAATGTATAAAAAAATTTTTTCTGATGAAAAATTTAAACCAGATCAAATTAAAATTTATCCTACACAGGTTATTAAGGGTTCTAAGCTCGAAGAGCTCTATACTCAGGACAAATACTTACCTTATAGCAAAGAAGAGCTTATGGAATTGCTAATAAAGATGAAGCTAATTACTCCGAGATATTGCAGGATAATGCGAGTTATGAGAGAAATACCAAAACAGTGGCTTGTTGCTGGAGTTCTAAGTATAAATTTAAGGCAGGAAATAAGAAAGGAAATGCAAGAGAAAGGGTTAAAATGTGGTTGTATTAGGTGTAGAGAAATTGGATTTGTAGGTAGTGCTGCTAACAGTTTGAATGATTTAAAAATAAAGATAACAAAATATAATGCTAGTAAAGGAAAAGAATTTTTCATTGAGGCTGTCGATAGTAATGATGTACTTTTTGGTCTTGCACGCTTGAGGTTTCCTTATCGACCATTTGTTCCTGAGCTTGAAGATAAGGCTATTGTGCGCGAGCTTCATGTTTATGGAAGAGCTCTAAGTATCACCCAACGAGCCAAACCTCATACCGAATCCTCGCTACTTGCACAGCATAAAGGAATTGGTAAACTGCTACTTGAAACTGCAGAAAGCATTGCTAAACAAAACTATGATTCTATTGCTGTGATAAGTGGTGTCGGTGTTCGCGAGTATTATAGAAAACTTGGTTATATGCTCGTCGGGAGATATATGATTAAGAGCATATGAGACATCTAAGGTTTAAAGCTATGAAAACCTTTTTAAATTCTATGTATTTAAAAATCTTACATGGTGAAGGTTATAAGAGGTAAGTACAAAATTCAAAATCTTGTAGCTACAACAAGCCTTGAGGTTAATGTTCCTTTAATCAAACTTGCTAAAACAAATCCTAATACAGAATACAACCCTGAACAATTTCCTGGTTTAGTTTTACGCATTACTCGGCCAAAGTCAGCTGTACTTGTTTTCTCCTCAGGAAAGCTTGTTTGTACAGGAACGAAAAATATGAAACAAGTAAATGAAGTTATAAGGCAAGTGATAAAAGAATTAAAAAAAATAGGAATAAAAGTTAAAATAAAGCCTAAGCTCACTATTCAAAATATCGTCGCTAGTGGTGAGATAAATTTAAAGTTAAATCTTAATCAATTATCTTTGATCTTAGAGAATATTGAATATGAACCGGAGCAATTCCCTGGCTTAGTTTACAAAATTCCTATACCAAATGCAACCTTCCTTCTTTTTGGTAATGGCCAATTTGTGTGCACGGGAACAAAGAATAAGGAAGAGCTAAAAATTGCTATAGATACATTAAGAAAAAACTTGAAAGCAGTTTTATAATTTTATTTTTTAACTTGAAGAAAGTTAAAAATTAAAGAAAAATTTAAAAGAAAGTGTTTTTTTAAAAAAACATGCAAAGCGAATTTCTACTAGAAGCTAAAGAATTCATTGAAAGTCAAAAAAAAGAGATAATTAAAGAGATCAAAAAAGGAAAGAAAAGTATCACCTTATCTTTTAATAGCATTCTTGAATTTAGCCATAAGCTGGCTGATTGGATTCTTGAGAAGCCAGAAGAAGGGCTCGCTAATTTAGGATTTGCTTTAGATGAACTTGGGATAGTTAAAGGAGTTAAAATCAGGTTTACTGATTTACCATTTAGCCAAGAGATTAAAATAAGAGAGATAAGAAGTCAGCATATAGGTAAGCTGTTATGTATAGATGGTATTGTAAGACAGAGTTCAGATGTAAGACCACAAGTAACAAATGCATTATTTGAATGCCCTGCCTGTAGCACAAAAATGAGCATATTGCAGCTAGACAAAAGATTCCGCGAGCCAAACAAATGCACGAACTGTGGCCGAAAGAAAAATTTTAAACTAATTGCTAAAGAGCTTGTTGATGCTCAACGCATTGTCATTGAAGAAAATCCAGAGAGTTTGGTTGGAGGAGAACAACCAAGAAGGATGAGTGTATTTCTTAAAGAGGATCTCGTCGAGCCAAAAATGGAGGAGAAAACCACTCCCGGTTCGAGAGTAAAAGTTATAGGGATATTAAAAGAAGTGCCGATACCTCTAAAAAGCGGTGCTCTTAGCACACGTTACGATCTTGTTATTGAGGCCAACAATGTTATCCCTCTTGAAGAAAGTTTTGAAGAGCTTGAAATAACAGAGGAGGAGGAAGCTGAAATAAAAGAACTTGCTGCTAGCCCTGATGTTTATGAAAAGCTTGCCAAAAGCATTGCTCAAAGTGTTTATGGGTATGATGAAATAAAACTAGCATTAGCTTTACAACTATTTTCTGGGGTAAGAAAAAAGAAGGCTGATGGTACTTATGCTAGGGGGGATATACACATTTTACTTGTCGGTGATCCTGGAGTAGCAAAATCAGTAATTTTAAAGTTTATTGCCAACATAGCGCCACGAGGCCGTTATGTTGTTGGTAAAGCAGCGACAGGAGCTGGGATTACGGCTACAGTTGTTAAAGATGAATTTTTAAGTGGTTGGAGTCTTGAAGCTGGAGCGATGGTTTTGGCTAATAAAGGAATCATTTGCATAGATGAGTTAGAAAAGATGAGTGATCAAGATAGAAGTGCAATGCATGAAGGAATGGAACAGCAAACCATTACTATAAGCAAAGCGAATGTTCAAGCAACGTTACGTGCAGAAACTTCTGTGTTAAGTGCAGCTAATCCAAAATTTGGTCGATTCGATCCTTATCAACATATAGCCCAACAAATCGATTTGCCACCAACCTTAATAAATCGTTTTGATTTAATATTTGTTCTCCGTGATATCCCGGAGCGTGAACAAGATGAAGCTATCGCTGATCATGTTTTAAAAGAGCATAAAAATATCACAAGAAAGCCACCAATACCACCTGAACTATTGAAAAAGTATATTGCTTATGCAAAACAAAAGGTTGTGCCTAAACTTACTGATGAAGCAATAGAAGAAATAAAAAATTTTTACGTTAATCTTAGATCTGCTCCAACAAGTGGCGGAGAAGATATACTTATAAGACCAATTCCAATAAGTGCACGACAGCTTGAGGCATTGATAAGGCTTAGCGAAGCAAGTGCCCGGGTAAGATTAAGTCAGAAAGTTACAGCTGAAGATGCAAGAAGAGCAATAGGTCTCTTAAGATATTCCTTGCTTCAAGTTGGCCTTGACCAAGAGACTGGGCAAATTGACATTGATAGAATTACCACAGGCGTTCCTGCTAGTGAAAGAGCTAAAATAATCCTTGTTAGAGAAACGATTAATAGGCTTGAATCAAGGCTTGGGAAGATGATACCAATAAAAGAACTTGCAAAAGAATTGGAAGATAAAATAAGTACTGATGAAGTGTATGATATTATCGAGAAATTAAAGGTTACTGGAGATATTTTTGAGCCAAAAAAAGGATTTATTGAAAAAACAAGATAAAAAATGCTTAGAAGAACAGCTTTTAAAGTATGGATAGAAAATTTAAATAAAGCTAAACAGATTTTTGATGCTGGCAGGTTTATAGGAGTTGAATTTAACGGTCAGATAGTTTCACGAGTTAATGTGATTGCTAACGTTATCGATAAATTTCAAGGAGAAAATTTTACCATCATTACGGTTGATGATTCTACTGGTATTATCGAAGTAAGAGATTTTGAAAATGCACTTAAGAATATTGAAATTGGGGATGTTGTGCTAGTTATTGGAACACTTAAAAGCTATAATGAAAAAATCTATTTAGCGAGAGAGATAGTAAAAAAAGTCCATCCTTTATGGTTAGCTGCAAGAAAACTTGAGCTTGAAAAGTTATACGGATTAAAAACAAAAGAAGAAACAAAAGAAACAAAAGCCAATGATGGTGAAAAAATTAATCAAGAAAGAATAAATCAAGAAAATGAAGAATTAAAAGAGGCTATATTAAAAATAGTAAAAAACAAGGAAGAGATAGGAGAAGAAGTGATTGTTGAGGATATTTATCTTGAATTAAATTATCCAATAGAGGAAATAAAAAAAGCGATAGAGCAATTAATTGATGAAGCGAAGATTTATGAACCACGGCCAGGGATAATAAAAACTTTTTAAATTAAGTTTAAATGGCAGAAAAAAGAGTTAAAAATATAGTGATAAGCTTAAGTTTAGAACCTAGATTTAGGGTTTTTTCAAGAAAGGGATGGATAAATATAGAGGGGATTAAAAAACTAAGGAACATTTTTAGTGAAGAAAGAGCGAGGATATTGTTTACATTAAAACAAGAAAGACCAGAATCTATATATCAACTTGCAAAAAAACTTGGGAGAGATGTCAAGGCAGTAAAAAAAGATCTAAAGATTTTAGAGCAGATCGGGGTTATTACGCTCACGCAAGAAAAAAAGAAAGCAAGAATAAAGATAAAACCTCAAATTGCTGTTGATGAAATAAATGTAAAGTTTGTTATTTAAAAGTTTGCTATTGACTCTATTGACCTGGAACTGTTTTATAAAATTTTATTCTTCCTGCCAGCTGGTTTTTTGGTTTAAGCAAAGTTAAGATTCCATAACCAATTGCAATAATTCCAAGAATTATTATGAGCGGAATCCATGATTTTTTCAATGCTCCGACAACTCCACCAGTTATGCCGCCGCCTTCACTCCCACCACCGACGCTCACGCCGCCCTCGCCTCCGCTCTCTCCTCCTTTGCCCTGGCTCTCTTCACTTTTTATGCTCTCATTAATAGTTTGATTTGTTTGGTTCACTTCACAGCTTTTTTCAGTTATTGGTAATATACCACCACAATTATTTAAATCAACACAGCTTCTTGTTTGCTTACCATCAATACAAGCACTCCACTCACTGCATTGCCAACTTGGGCTGCATGAATAATAACTACTGCCACCACCGCCACCTCGTCCGCCTCCGCCGCCAGAGCCGCCAGAGCTACCAGTAATTGTTAAGTTAAAACTCGTGCTATTACTTCCTTGGTTTCCTGCTTGATCAAAGCAAGTAACATTGAAAAAATAGCTTCCAGATTTTGTGAATTGCTTGGTAAAGTTGGAATAACTTGCATTGACAACATCGAGTGATCCATTATAGTTTTGAGGGCCACTAATGACATAACTGCAACTTAAGTTTGTCTTATCATCTATTGCAGTGAAATTAAATAAAATGCTCAGAGAGCCTGTGCTACTATAACTTGTTTGATTTGGCTCAATGATTGTCACATTAGGTTGAATAACATCAACTTCAAAGTACAGAGTCTCGCTTGCATTACTATGGCTAAATTCATCCCAGCAAGTCACGCTCCAATTATGCAAGCCTTCTGCCAGGCCTGAAACATTAGCTAAAAAACTTTGGTTGCCATTCCCAGCAGCCAGAGTTTGATTAATCTCGCCATCAATGCTTAGATTGCATGTAATGTTTGTTAAGTCACTCGCGCTCCATATAAATGTTGCATTTGTTTTAACATAGCTATTATTGGCTGGGCTAATTAATTCAATTTTTGGCGCGCTCGTATCAATGATCAAGCGCCGTGTCTCGCTTGTTGCCTGCCAGCCCGCTTTGTCAATGCAACTGATGGCCCATGAATGGATGCCATCGCTAAGATTTTCAATAAAGGAATAATTTCCTGATGTATTTATAGTAAAAGAATCATTAACTTTAGTGTTAAGGATTAAAGAGCAATTGAGCTCTGGATTCAAGCCTGAGCAATTCCCAGCGCAAGTATTATTAAAGGAATCGTCGTCAACATAAAAAGTAAAATTTACTAATGAATCATTTATAATTGTATTATCTGATGGTGAGGATATTGTTAATGAAGGCATTTTAAAATCTATTCTAAGCCACATTTCTGTTGTTTCATTGCTATTGCCCGCCTTATCTGCTACTTTATATCTAAAGTTTAAGTATTTTTTTGTTTCATTACTTATTAATGAAAGGTGGGTAGTGCAGTTATTATTATTGCAAGTCATAGATTGATTATTATTAATAGTAGAAGATGCACCATATGCACTAACATAATCATAGATTATATAAGCATTATCAACTCCACTTTCAGACTCATTAATTATCAGCATAAATGTAATGTTTGTTCCATTTTTCATAAAATCACCATTTGCAGGGTTATAATATAAAATTCTTGGGGCGTTGGCATCATTAAGAATTGTCACATTAACTTGAGTGAAGTTTGTGGTATTTTGTTTATCAATCGTGATTATTCTCCAAGTATCATTTATAGTATTATTCACAAAATCTGCTCTTGCATAAAATTCGAAAAGAAATGGACTCGAACCAATACCTGTGGAACTACTATTCCAGTAAATTGAATTATTTGTATATTTATAATCCCACTCGCGAACATAGCTCACATTTATAATTGTAAAATTATTCACTGTTAAATTGATTTTACAAATAGCATCACCATTATTGTTTGATATTATAAAAGTAAATTGCTCAATCCTTCCTTCCCATGTTTGGTTTGGCGTTACTGAGGCTGAAGGGACATGCCAGGCTTTTGCCATGCCGCTTAAGCTGAGTGCAAGCATCAAAGCAAGCATTAAAGCTAGAATAAAGGCAACAAGTTTAAGTTCAAATTTTCTCGCCATTTTCCTCTTTTAATTTATATCTAAAGGCATGGCCATTTTTAAAGATTTCTTTGAAAAATTACTACCGAAAAAAACAATTGGCAAAAAGATTAACTAAGCATCTGCTAATCATCTGCTAATTGCAAAAGTTGGCATGCTTTGCAGACAGCATTTCTTGAAGGTTCTCCGCAACTCTTGCAATAGTTTATTTTTTCATTACTTAGACTTTTTTTTAACGATTCTTTTATTTTAAGAAAATTTTTTACTATATTTTTTTTCACATCCAGGTTTATTTTTTCAAGCTCATTAAGCTTATTTCTTACTTCATGACGGGTAGCTCCAATAACACAAGGACATCGTTGGTAAAGTA
This sequence comes from Candidatus Pacearchaeota archaeon, assembly GCA_038890875.1. GTDB lineage: Archaea > Nanobdellota > Nanobdellia > Pacearchaeales > JAPDKA01 > JAWAFA01. The sequence goes on from JAWAFA010000001.1 coordinate 25,657, forward strand.
CTGGAAAATTCATAAGCTGAGAGTATTGTTTTACATCGACCTCTTTACACCAATAAAGAGGCTTTATTCTCGTAACAAATTTTTTATCATTTATTACACCAGTAATTGGACCAAGACCAAGACCATAATAAGGATCACCCCTTAAGATATTCATTATAATTGTTTGTGCCTCATCATCAAGGTTATGCCCAGTAGCAAGTTTAGTTGCACCAAGCTGTCTAGCCTTTTTATTTATCAACCATCTTCTAATAACACCACAAATAGAGCATTGTTTTAACTTTGCTTTTTGTTGCACAACAGATTTAACATAACATATTCCGTATCCTATTTCATCACGAATTGAATAAACATGGAGTTTTATTCCTTGCTCTTCACAAAATTTTTTTACATTTGCCAAATTTTGTTCACTCCATTTACCCATCAATAAATTTATATGTAAAGCACTAACATTATAACCAAACTTGTTTAATAAATAAAGCACTGTCGTGCTATCCTTGCCTCCAGAGCAGGCAACAACAATTTTATCGTTCTTGCTACATAATTCATATTCTTGAATTGTTTTTCTAACTCTTTCTTCAAAATTTCTTATGAAATTTTTCACAGATCGCTCACTCATTTTCTCATAATGAGAATATAAGATTATAAAAATATAATGGAAAACAGATTATTTCCCTCTTTCTTTCTTGATTTTCTTTTCTATAGCTTCTGCAATCTTTTGCATCTCTTCTTTAGAAATATTTTTTATATTATCAAGATTTATCGATGCTCCATGACCATCATTTGGGAATCTTGGTACAAGCCAAACATGAGCATGCGGCACTTCTTCTCCAAGCACAAGAGAAACAACCCATTCTGTCATTAATGCCCTTCTTATTGCATTAGCAACCTTACCGACAACTTTATAGTAACCAGCAATATCTTCAACATCCCAAACCCAACGATAATGTTTTTTTGGTATAACGAGAGTATGCCCAGGATTTCTTGGAGCTATGTCAAGAAAAGCAAGGTACTTTTTATCTTCATAAACCTTGTAACAAGGAATTTCACCCTTGACGATTTTACAAAAGATGCATGTTTCCATTATTTTTTTATTTTTTTCATTTTTTATATTTTATGTTAAAGAAAAATTTAAAAAGTAGTTACTTTAAAGTTTCTATGACAGATTTACATGAGGTTTATGAAACTGTAATGGATGAAATTGAAAACCTTCTTAAAGAAGTAAAAAATGGCCATATTGAAAAAATAAGGATGTTTTATCAAAAAAATAAGAGCGCATTAAACATAGATAGCGTATGTAAGATAATAGATGATGTGTTCAGTAAAAAGTACAAAGAAGAAGTTATTAAGATTGTAAAAAGTACTTTGCAGGATCTTATAAAACAGGATTACAAAATATAAACGAAAATATAAACGAAAGATTTAAAAAGTGTAGTAATTTTAAAATGATGTCAAAAAGAAAATGCAAAACAAAAATTTGAAGTTTATCTTTTTTGCATTTATCCTTATATTTACCCTTACAGCCATATTTACCTTTACTTCTAACCTTGTTAATGCTTTTGATTATTGTGATGCAAATTCGACAAGTAATTACCTTACTGTAAGTATTTATAATGAGGATAATTTTAGAGGTAAAGACTTCAAGCCTTATGATAAGTTAAACATCGAAGTAAAAGTAACAAATAATGACAACAAAGATCATGACATTGTTGTAGAGGCCATACTTGTCGATGGAAATGAGACTATAGAAGATACAAAAGTCAAAAATGAGCTTGAGGTAAATGAAGAGAGTTACAAAAAGATAACATTAACAATTGAGATTCCGGTAATAGAAGAAAAAACTTATGATGTGTATGTAAAAGCTTATGATGACAGAAATGAGACTGAATGTGTGCAGGATTCAAGCTATATTGATATTGATAGACCAACGAGAGAATTAAGAATATTAAATGCTCTGCTTGATAAAAGCAGTTATAGTTGCTCAGAATCATTAATACTTTCAGGGGTTATAGCCAATATAGGAACAAATGATGAAAATCAGGTTAAGCTAGTTTATAGTGATGATCTTGGGAATAGTTTTGAAAATTTTTATTATGATTTGTATGAAGGAGATGAAATAAATTTCATGTTTACAGCCAGTATTCCTGCAAATGCAAGTGAGAGGCAGCATATTGCAACATTAAAAGTTTATTATGATTACAGAAATGGAAATTACAATCGAATTGATACTTACAATTATTATTTTACTGTATCTGGAGGTTGTATAAAGCCAGTAAAAGATGTAAGCTTAAGCATGAATATTAATTCAGAGTTAATGGCTAATGAAACTTATCAGGGAATTCTGCTTTTAAGTAATACAGGCAATCTTGATGCAACTTATATCATTGAAATAAATCCTGACTGGGCAATTGTTAATCTTGAAACTGGCCTAGTTAGTTTGAATGTTGGAGAATCAAAAGCAGTCAGCTTTACAATAAAACCAACAAAGGAAGGCAATTTCATGCTTATAGCAAAAGCAAAGTTTGATGGTAAGGAAAAAAGCATAACAAAGAGTGTTAGTGTAAGTAGAGCTGTTAGTAGTTATGAGAGTTATGACGAAGGAAAATATAGAAAGGCAAGTTGGTGGGATGAAGTTAAATTTGAATTTGCAAGAAGGCCGTGGGCACTTGCTATAGTTATTGGAAGTCTTATTATAGCTATAGTATGCTTAATCGGAATGATAGTAATACTTCGTAGTAGCTTTTAGGTCTTTGGCTTCTAAGTCTTTTTAAACTAAGACTTTAAACTTTTTTTCTCTTATCTCCTCTAAAACTTTTTCAATAAAATTATCGATATGCTTTAGTAAAACACCTTTTTTCTTCACTATTTGTTTGACAACAAACTCAACTTTAAAATAATTTTTAAATTTTTCATTCAATTTTTTCCATTGAATCCCTTTCAATGCATCAGCAAGTTTTTTATCAAAACTTAGAGATTTCACAAGCATCAATAAGGCTATCGAAGGATACCCAAGATAACCTTTAAACCTACTTCCATTATCATCACTTACAATTGCATTTTTTTCTTTGTCATAAATAATTTTATATTTTCTATCACCTTCAGAGCTAATACAACTTGCTTCTACTTTTCTATTTATTTTTTCAATTTTAATTCGTTTATCTGCAATCGCACCAAGAGCCTCAAGAATTTTTATTCTTGGAGGAATTTTCCATTCAATCTTCCATTCACTAATTTTTTTTCTCTTATTTTCTTTATCTTTTTCTTCTTTATCTTCTTTTTCTTTTTTCATTTTTTGCTTTTTTTACACTCACGGCTATGCTCTTAAAATTTGGTGTAAAAGTACTCGGATCAAATCTTGCAGGGATTATTTTATTGATTAGCAATTTGTCTGAATGAAAAGTTGTGGCTACAATTTTTTCAGGGATACTTTCACTTAACTTCAAGTTGCCTTCGATTACACCAATTTCACTTCTTACAACAATCCTGTCACCATCGTTAAGCTTAAGCTTTTTTGCTTGCTTTGGATTTATGAAAAAAGCGTTTTCATCGCTTAGTTTTTGCAAAGTTTTGCTAAGCCTGGTTAGCTCATCAGTTAAAAAATGCCATTTTGATCTATATGTGACTAACATCAGCGGATACTTTTTGCTTGTTATGCTTTCTATGCCTTTAAATTGTACTGGGACAAATTTAAACCATTTTCGTTGCTTGCTTGCATAAGAGTCTTCGCCTTCCAAAACTTTTTCCAAGCCCTTATAGTCAGGAATAACTCGAGTGATTTCAGCGAATATTTCGCGAGTACTTTTATAGTTAAAATATTCTCCCTTACCAAGCATCTTTGCTAGCTTGCAAAATATTTGCCAAGGAGAAAGCAGTTTAGAGCTTACTACTTGCTCAACCTTTCTAACTTTTCTTTCACCATTAGTTATCGTGCCTTCTTCTTCGAAAAGCATAGGAATAGGCAAAATTAGGTTTGCAAACTTTTCAGCAGTCAAGCTTTTGTGCGCTTGTAAGCATATCAAAAAAGTTTTTTTAAAAATCTTGTGAACATAATTTAAGTTTGGTAAAGATTGGGATGGATTGAATTCCACCATAACTATAACTTTCACTGGATCTTCGAAAATTGCTTCTATTAAATTTTTTCCAAGCCTTGTTTCGAGCTTTACTTTCCATTCTTTCTCAAGAATTGGTAAGGAAACAAGACCATCTGTTGGTAATCTCTCTGGGCAACATGCCATATCACCAGCCCCTTGCACGTTAACTTCTCCTCGTAAATTAAATAGCTTTGCTTGCTTCAATATTGCAAGATTTATCAGCGAGTGTAAGTTTTCATGGCCATAGACATGCTGGGTAAATCCCATACCATGACTAATACCTAGCACTTTTGCACTTGTTATAGTATAAATAAGCTGTTCAAAGCTAGCATTGTCTATGCCACATATCTCACAAACAAGTTCTTTGTTAAATTCTAAAGCACTCTTTTTAAACGAAGAAAAGTTTTCTATCGCTTCAACATCTTTGTTATAAGCCTGTCTTCTTAACAGTTCGGCGATAATGCCATTTAATAATACATAATCTGTTCCTGGGTTTATTAGAAACTTTTGATGACAAGCCTTAAGCGTTTCACTTTCAATTGATGAGATTCCGATGAGTTTTATTTTGCTTTTTCTTTCTAGAATTTTGTTAAAAAACACAGGATAATTGCTTGCTGGATTAGAGCCAATAATTAACAAAGTATCAATTGTGTCGAGCTCTGAAAGGGTTGTTAAGTTGGAATTGCCAAAGTGCTCAAGCATAGCATTTACAGTTGCTTGATGACAAAGTCGTGAGCAACAGTTATCAACAGAATAGCCAAAAATTCGCGCAAATTTTTCTAAAACATAGTTATTTTCATTTGTTGTTTTGCCCGAGCCAATAAAAATAACTTCTTGTGCATCAAGATCTTTGATTGCATTGCAAAAAACTTCAAGAGCTTTTTTCCAGTTTATTCGCTTTAACTTCCCATTTTTTCTTAGCAAAGGCACTTTATATCTTGCTTTATTATAACATTCATGAACGCTAAGCCCTTTTATGCAAGGCTTGCCTTCAGACATGTAATCACTCGAATCACCAATAATTCTTACAATCTTGTTGTTTTTTACAACAAAGCCTAGTCGACAGCCACAGCCACAAAAAGGGCAGATACTTTTTACAATTTTTTCTTTTTTATTTTTTACTTCTTTTTTATCCTTTTCCATTCTGCCACTGCGCCAGGCGGGAATCGAACCCGCATTGCAAGCTTGGGAAGCTCGCGTCATACCATTAGACCACTGGCGCAATCGATATATTTAAAAAGAGCAACATTAAAAATTTTTATGAAAATAAAAGGGGCAGATTACGAAATAAATCTTGAAGTAATACCAAAACCTAATTCTGTTATTATTGAAGGCTTTCCTGGCTTCGGATTTGTAAGCACAATAACTTGCAGTTATCTAATAAAACACTTAAATGCAGAATATATAGGAAACATTTTTACAAAAAAATTCATGCCACTAGCAACAATTCATGAAGACAAATTAATTCAACCAGTTGAAATTTTTTATGATAAGGAGCATAACATAGTCATAATTCAATCTTCAATCGGAGTTGAAGGAATAGAATATGACATAGCAGAGATAATTCTAGAATTTGCAAAAAGAATAAAAGCGAGCAAGATTATAACTATTGAGGGAGTAGCAAGTATAAGAGCAGTATCATCAGAAAAAGTGTATTTCTATACAACAAAAAAGGAATTTGAAAAAGAACTTTTAGAGCAAGGCTTAGAAAAAATAAAAGAGGGTGTTATTATTGGTGTCACGGGAGCTTTAATTTTAAAGGCTGTTGATTTTCCTTTAGTCGGTTTGTTTATTGAAATTCATGGTGATCTTCCTGACAATAAAGCAAGTGCTGAAATAATTAAAGTACTTGACAGTTATCTTAAATTAAAAGTGGACTATAAACCTTTATTAAAAAAAGCTGAGGAAATAGAACAAAAAATAAAGAGTTTAGTAGAAAAAATAATTAAAGCTAAAGAAGAAAAGAAAAAACTTGGGGTTCCTTATGCAGGGTAAATAAATTAAGATTATGACTGAAATTTTATTTAAGCTTGTCAATGTAACAAAAAGATTTGGCAAAGTTACTGTTCTTGATAGTCTTAATTTCTCGATACCAAAAGGAAAAATTTTTGGCATCATTGGGCCTTCTGGAGCAGGAAAAACAACGTTGTTACGGATTCTCGTAACTTTTTATTCTCCAAGCTCAGGCCAGGTTTTTTTTAATTCAGAAAGACTCAAATGGAAAAAAATTAAACATTTTGTTAGTATGTCAACACAGCATGGGAGTTTTTATCCAAATTTAACAGTTGAACAAAATATAAACTTTTTTGGAAGTCTTTATGGATTAAGTAAAGAAGTTATAAAACAAAGGGCCTTACCTTTATTAAAAGAACTTGAGATTTATGATAAAAGAAAAGATGTTGCCGGAAATCTTTCCAAAGGAATGCAAAAAAGACTTGATATAGTTTGTACTTTAATTCCTGATGCTGATCTTATAATTTTCGATGAGCCAATGGAAGATCTTGATCCTATACTCAGAGAGAAAGTAGTAAGGATAATAAAGAGATTGCATAAGCAAGGAAAATCAATAATAATTTGTTCTCATTTTTTTAAAGAGTTAGAGGAAATTTGTGAAGAGGTAGTTATGGTTTATAAAGGAAAAATTATAGAGCAAGGAAAATTAAATGAAATAGAAAAAAAATATCGCTGTAAAGATTTAGAAAGTGTGTTTTTTGAAATTGCAAGAAAAATGAACGAAAAAAAACAATAAGATGAGTTGGCAAATAATAAAAAAAGATTGGTTGCTTATAGTTAAGTCGAAACTTGCTCTTTTTTCACTTTTTCTTCTTCCCGCATTAATAGTCCTAATTCTATCATTTAGTTTAAGTACAGTTGGATTACAGCAGGTTAGACTTTCTTATTATTATGAAAATCTTAGCACTAATGCCCTAGCCACAACACAATCTTTGCTAGAATTATTAAAAAGTAAGGGTTATGAAGTAGTCAATGCGAGTAAAGAACGATGTATTGAGAATATAAAGAGTGGTGGGTGGCATATATGTTTACTAATTAGTCCTGGTTCAACAGAGAACGAATTAACAATTAATATTTATACTGACGCTAGCAGGATTAATTTTGCTTATACTTTAATAAACCATCTCTCAACTTTGATTCAAATTCGTTCAGAAGAAATTTCTATTGACTTAATCCAAGCAATAATAAATGTTCTCGATACCACAACTAAAAAGCTCAATGAGAGTAATAATAAAATAGTTCAGTTAAATAAGAAACTTATTGGTATTACAACAGAAAGCGGAGCGATTATAGCAACTACTAATGCCATCAATACTGATTTTAACATTAAGGACTTTAAAATTGATAGATTAAATGCGCTTATTGAAGAACTTGGTAATTCAAGTAATCTAACTTCTGACTTTGAGGATGTTGCTAGTGATATTGAAGCAAAATTAAAAGAGATAGAAAGAAGGTTTAAGGTGATTGAAAGTCAAAAGGGGAGTATTAAAAGTTCGACAAGTAACATAAGTAGAATAGTCGAGGAGATTGTAATAATCTCATCATCCGTGAAAAATACCTCAGAAAGCATTATAAAAGATATAGGGAGTATAAAAGAGAAAAAACCAGGAATACTTACAAGCCCAATAAAAACATCAGTAGTATCAGTTACGACAAAAAGTAAGAATATTGATTTTATTCTTCCAGGGTTTCTTACATTTATCATAGTTTCTCTCGCCTTGTTTGTCTCTAGCACTTTAACAATCAAAGAAAAAAAATCTAAGGCTTGGTTTAGGCTTTCTTTAACCCCCTTAAGCGATTTATCTTTCTTCTTTAGTTCTTTTGCTTCATTTTTCCTTATTTTGTTAATCGAGATTATCTTAGCTTTAGCAATTGTTTCTTTCTTTACAAATCTTTTACCAATTTCAACAATTTTTAGTATTTTACCTCTGATTATTCTCGCCATTGCTTTATTTATTTTCATCGGAATGTTTATAGGAAATATTGCCAAAAGTGAAGAAGTTGTAATTTTAATAAACTTCTTTATACTTCTCTTTTTCCTTTTCTTTTCCCAGACAATAATGCCTCATGAGATGGTAAAACAAACTTATGGTGTTACAAAAGTGCTCACTTATTCACCATTTAATATTATTGAGAACAGTCTAAAACAAATGCTTTTTTTTAGGTTTACACTTGCCAAAATTTGGTTTAGTTTGTTTATTCTTGCTATTTATGCTAGTATTTTCTTTGTTATAGCCCTTTTAACAAAAAAGCTAACAAAACATACTTTAATCTATAGTTAAGTAAACCACAAAACTTTTAAATTATTTGTTTATAAAAGAAGAATGAAATTTTGCCCAAAATGTGGTGCTGTTTTAGTAAAAAAAGGAGATAGATGGATTTGTCCTAAAGGAGATTATAAGACTAGTGAAAAAATAAAAATAGAGAGTACGGAAAAACAGGAGAAAGTCAAGATTGGAGTGATGAAAGAGGGACAAGCTAATGTTTATCCTGTTACTACAGCAACTTGCCCAAAGTGTGGGAATGACAAAGCTTACTTCTTCACTATTCAAACTCGTGCAGGAGATGAAGCAGAAACAAGATTCTTTACATGCACAAAGTGCGAGTATAGATGGAGAGAGTATTAGAAAGGTATTAGAACTAAAGATAAATAGATAGAATAACTTACAATTAACTTGGAATAAATCTTTTTTAATTACTTAAAAAAACAAAAAAGAAAAAAGAAAAATCTTAATCTTTAGGCTTTTCCTAAAGCCCAAAGATTTCTTAGGGCAACAACTATAGTTGCTGGAACGAACAAGTAAAGGACGTTACTTAATAACCTTCCTAACCATACAGATATTGCAAAAAAGTCCTTGCCCAAAGCTGCAACTATTACCAAAACAACACCTGAAAGCAAGAAAGGTTGAACCTCGCTTACAGCAATATTAAGTAAACCAATGATCAACCCGATTATTACTAGCGCCCATATTATCCCTGCAGTTGGTTGTATAAATGCAAATATCACCGCAAGAATTACTCCTATCAAAAATGCCCAGCTTCCTATTTTATTACTTGCTTTTGCCATTTTTTACCTCTTTTAGTTTATTTTGTATTTTTTATTTAGATAGTATATATTTTTAAAGATTTCGAACGCCCAGGGCAGGATTCGAACCTGCATGGCAAAAGCCACACGCTCTCCAGGCGTGCGCGTCTACCAAATTCCGCCACCTGGGCATTATATTGATTATTTAGTTTTAACTTTAAAAAACTTTTAAGAAAAACTTTTAAGAAACTAAGTCAAGTAAAGAATTAAAAATTTTTATTCTTTTTATTTTGGCTTACTTTTAAGTAAGCTTGGTTCTTCATAAGGATTGGGATAACTTGCCATTCCATGCGCTTTCTTATAAACATCATAAACAGTAAAAGTAAATTCTTCCATGCTTTTTTCTGCAATTTTTCTTAACACAGCTTCTGCCCATGTATCACTTTTTCTAACTTTTTCTTTCTCTTTTTCTTTCTCTTTTTTTTCTTCTTTCTTTTTGAACAAACTTATCAAATCTGTAATGAATCCACCTTCTGTCTGCTCTTTGCTCTCTTTCTCTTTTTCTTCTTTTTTTTCTTCTTCTTTCTCTTCTAAAAAATGTTTTAAATCTTCGCTTAATGTTAATAATGTTTCTTCTGTAACATCTTGAGTAATCCTTATTATATTTTCAAATTCTTGCTTCTCAAATTCTTTTATAAAATCATTAAGCTCATCCTCACGAAAGACATAACTTTTAAAATTAATATCTACTTTCCCTCCAAAAGTATAATACGATTCTTTGCCAGCATATGCTGGGATGCTACGAAAGGAAAAGTCAATAAAGATTACGCCATAGAAAGGCCTAGCTTCCTTAACTTTGATTGATTTAGGAAATTCAGGGATGTTATAAGTATATTTTTTCTTGCAAAATAAAAGTAAGTCAAGAAGCATCGTAGAAAAAGCAGAAACAAGACTTGCTTCTTTTGTTTCTTTCATCATCAGTTGCTCGGCTGCTTTTATATATGGTCTTGCCCATCTTGCATAGAGCTTTAAACTCGCTATCTGGCTTTTTAAGTAAGTTTTCTCTATTTTGAAACGATTTCTTAACTCTATTTCACTTCGTTTCAGCCATTCATCGAATTCTACAAGCCTGCTTCTTAAGATGTTTTTAACTCGTTCATTCAAATCAAGCCTATCAACATCTTCGATGCTTTTAGCAACAAAAAAAGCATCTCTCAATGTAACAAATTCCATCTGAGTTGTTAGTACATTTATTGCTCCTCTACCCTTTTTTATATCTACATTCGTAATCCATATCTCTTTTAATGCATTCAAGGCAGCAATTCTTTCTTTTTCATCCTTGCTTTTTAATTTATTATACTGCGCAATTCTTATCTCAAACTCTTTAAGATCCCATAACAAATTTATTATGCTTTTTATAACTTGATTTATTGCTCCGAGATATTTCATTGCTTGTTCTTGCATCACACTTGCTCTTCGACCTATCTCTGCAAAATAACCACTTCCAGGGCTTGCTGCAAAGCTATCAACAAGCTTCTCCACTTCAAAACCAGCATTGCTCATATAGTCAAGAAGCCAGTAATAAATTGGCTCCAATTGCTGCACAGGTGAATCATAAACTAAAGAATAGCTAATTAATTCCTTTATTTTTAACTTCTCATTAATTAATTTATATACATCATCTTGCATCTTGCCACTTTACTTCTTTTATTTTTTACTTTCTTTCATCAACTGAAAAGTTGAGGCGATATCGATTATGTATTTGCCTTCTTCAAGTTTATAGATTACAGGACTTCCTTTAAAAAGCTTGACCAAATCAATTTCATATTTTCCTGGCTTTATCGCTCTTATCGCTTCTAAATCAAGGATGACTGGTTTATCTTCATTTTCTCCAATAATATCTTTTATCTCTTTTTCAATTTCATTAACTTGAGCTTTATCAAGCTGTATTTCTATTTGTTTCGGTTTTTCTTTGAAAAAATAAAAAAGTCTACCCCTACACTTCGAGCAACCCTTAAATACAACATCAGCTTCTTCATAAATAGTCCCACAGCGTATACATTGATGAGGCATAAGTTAAAACCTTAATTGAGTTAAAAAACTTATCGCTTCGTTAAAGAAGCTATTAAACAAACTCAACCAAGTTTCAAAAAAAGCTCGAGCTTTTTTATATCTTTTTTAACTTCTTTGATTATTGTTGCTGGTCCAATCAGCGTTAACATATCACGATCACCGATAAGAAAATCAGCAAGGCCCTTTCTCAGCTTCAATAAAAGACCTGCATCAGCAAGCTTTGGGTTTAGTGTTTCAATTTCTATGCCTCTAAACTTCTTGCTCTTGCCAATCTTCTTCATACTTTCCTCTATTAAATCTTTCTCTTCCTCGGGGCTAAGCTTTCCTTGCAAGATCAAAATTTTATCTTCAGCAACACTATCAATAAGAAATTTAACTCTTCTAAAAGGGCTAAGACTCATTAGTTGTGAATGCGGCACAAATTGCAACTTTAATCCCTTGATTTTCATTTTATCTTCTTCTCGCTTTTTTTATTGTATTAAAGAGAGTTTCATAAAATTCTTCCATGTTTTTACCATATTTTGCAGAGATACCAACAACTTCATATTCTGGAAAAGCGGCTTCAACTGCTTTTATATTGGCCCTTTTTAAATCAATCTTATTTGCAGCAATAATCAGAGGGATTTTACGAGCAGCGATATTACCTATCACAGTTATGTTAACTTGACTGTAAGGGTTTTCACAGGCATCAAGCACAACGACAATTATATCCATATCATCAAGCCATTTTATTGCCTCAATTACACCGCGTGTTGCTTCTTCAGCTCTTTTCTTTGATTCTTTTTTGCTTAGACCATATTTAAGAAAGTTTTCATAATCAACTTTAGTTGCAATTCCAGGAGTATCAACTAGCTTGAACATAACACTTTTGCCTTTATAATCTACTTTTACTGCTTCTTTAACAATTACCTCTCTCGTTTCATGAGGAATCTTACTCACAGTTCCAACTTCTTCCCCAATCCAATCTTTACAAATTCTATTAGCAAGAGTTGTCTTACCAGCATTCGGTGGACCATAAAAGCCAAGCTTTATCTCTCTCTTAACAGAAAAAAGATTCAAAAAAATTCTTTTAAAAAAATTTGTTATAATGTGAATGGGCATTCTCTTTTTTATTTTTACCTTATTTTATTTATTTTTTTTAACTTTTATAACTTTTTTTCTTTTTTAATTTGTTTTTTTACTTCTTTCATAGCATAATTAACCTGCTTATCTTTCCAACCTGCAGAGAGTAACTTTTGCTTTATCTGTGCTTCACTCATTCCTGCACTAAATGATTTTGAAATAAAATTAATGATATTATAATAATCTGCTTTTGTTGGGAAAAGTTTTTTCTCTAGAGCTAATTTTCTCTTTTTTGAGAGAGTGGTATAAATCTCTACAAGCTTCTTGCGCCATATAAATATTAAACCACCAACAAGAATGATTGCGATTAATATAAACAAAATTTCTGGAATCCTACTTCTTGGCTTGACTCTTCCAACTGGAGGAGGAGCCGAGACTGGTTGTAAATTGCTTATATTTATTGGTACAGCAAAAACAGAGATTTTATATGGGTCGATATTATCTAAATAAGCAAACTTAAAACTTGCAAGATTTGTTGCTATTCCAGCTTGCTTACTTTCAAACTGTGTGCTTGAAAAAAGTTTTGTAGAATCAAGAGCAAGAATAAGCTTACCATCAGCTGATGTTTTTCTTATAATATTTACATCAACTATTGTTAATACTTTTGAGTTTCCATCTTGGTAAACAATTTTTTTCTTTTCACCTTTAATATTTATATCAACATTATCACTAGTCCAAAGAGCTATTGCTTTTTTGCATTCATCTTCGCTAAGTGGACAGCTTCCTGCAACACTTTCGGCTAGGCCTTTATTAATTTCATTCCAATTAATAATATATTTTAATTGAGGGTAATTGATATAGGAGATGATATCAGTAGGGATATTTGCTTTTATTGCGTCATAATCAGATTTTATTTTTTCAAGAGCAGTTATATTATCTCCTACCTGAACAATTCTGCTAGATAAATTTAAAAGTTGAGCTTTTAAGTTAGCCGTATTAGTCATATTTTTTAACCATGTTGCATAAAATTCTGTTCCTAATTTTGTTTCAAAATTATTTATGCTATTGATAGCTTTGTTTATTGTTGAATTAAGAACTGCTATTGGAACACCAACATTCACTGTGAAATAATTTGTTCCTTTAAAGCCCTGGCTATCTGTAGCCTCTACCTTTACATTATATAATTTTGATTGTGTATAAGTATGAATAAAAATCCCATCAGAGCTTGTTGTTGTTACACTATCGCCAAAATCAATGCTATAGCTAGTTATATTCAGTCCTTTTGGCGAGTAAGCAATAGCTCTAAAAGTTGTTGGCTCATTTACAATGACATCTAAGGGGATTAAAGCTGCAACAACAGGAACGGGAACTACTTTAAAACTCTTTTTATCTATCTCAGTGCCCTTATAAACTATTCTGAGGCTATAATTGCCATAAGTATTTGGTGCTGTGATGTTAAAAGCCGCAAGTGGAATTGCAACATAGCCAGCTGTAGTTATTAGCGGAAATTCTCGCTGCAATGTAGAAAAGCTTGGCATTGTATACTCTATTCCAGCAGATTTGTATTTAAAGCGCAAGTCAGTAAAGCTAAATGAGACAGTTGAATTAATGTAAAGCGGGATTATACATTTTGCTGAACAATTTTTATTATATTTGGCTTGAAGATAGGTATTTAGCTCATCAATCAGATTTTTTCCTGTTTGCGCTGCATAGAGAGTAGAATTAAATTGAATTTCTTCAGCAAAAGGCTGATTTTTATATTCGGCAGCAAATAAAGCAAAATGCTGCTTGCCTTCTTCCTCGCTGCCTGCACTTATTATATAGTTATCATTTACTCCAGCTCTTACACAAATCTCATATTCTCCAGGATAGACATTAAAATTGAGATCACAGCTTGGCCCATTATCATAAGTAGTATTACAACTTACTTCCTTGCCACCACGTGCTATTTTGAAATATAATGGAACACTTGCGTTCCTATCATAATTCTCTAATGTTATATTGCCTCCAATCTTAACTCTTGCACTTTTATATTCGAGCTTTACAGTATCACAAATAAAACTTGTCCCTATATTGGCTGTTTCTTTTGCAGTGTAATTTTCATTATACTTTTCCCCACAAGTACTTAAGCCTGCGCTAAGATAATAATAATCTGGGGTTCCATCATTGAATAAATCAATTATGAAAGGGGCTTCTGTTGTGCATTCTTCGCTTCCTAACGATCCTGAAATAATAAAGCTTAAGTTAGTTATTTCAACGCCTGACTTTCCCGATATAACTAGGCCAACATAGTTACCCCCAGCATTTCCTTGAAAAGTATCTGAGCTAGAGGCATCCTTATATTGTAACTCACACTCACTTGACTTACCTTCATAACTACAATTAAAGCTTATTCCCAAGCCCTTAGCCCTTTTCATGAACTCGAGTAAACTAAAGCTTGCTGTGTTGCCATCAAGCTCTGCCCTTATTTCATCTCCGCCACTTTCATTTTCAAAACTTACATTAAGGTAACCACTTAGCAACTGTTTTGGACCTACATCATTGATAACTAGACTAGGAACGCCCTTTTCAAAAGTAGCCAAAACAAGAGGGAAAATTAATAGAAGAATTAAAAAAATCATCAAAAAAGATGCCCTCTTTTTTCTTTTTTTGATTTTCATTTTGCCTAGTTTATTAAGTTAGGGATAGATTAAAAATCTTTTTATTTAACTTTCTTTTTCAACTCTTTCCATAATTTTTCAAGTCGTTCACGAAAAGAAGGCAGATCTTCAACACGAACATTAGCTCCCAAAGCCATCTCATGCCCTCCTCCACTTGCTCCTTCAAGCCCTTCAAGAGCCTTTAAAACAATTTCACGAATATTTGTTGAACTTCTTACTGATATTCTTGCCTTCTCATCTTTAATATAGGCCACAACAACAAGTTTTTCGGGATACAGATAAATTAATGCATTTGAAAGCTCTGCTGAGATGCTAAGGCTACCTCCATATTGAAACCATAATAGATCTTGCTTTGCAAATTTCTTTGCTTTTTCCAAAAGATTTTGGTATCGTTTGTAAATTTGTTTAAACTTTTTATGCATCGTTTTATTTTTATTACTTTCTTCAAGAATTGCTTGTGGGCTATTAATTTCTGTCAGGAATTTAGTTAATTTTAATATATTAGTCGTTGTATCTTTCAAGCCAAAGTTTAACATTAAAATAATTTTACCAAAAGTTGTTTCATACAATATTTTTCCTACTTTTTCTGATTTTTCTGGTTTTATTTCAAATAAGTTTTCATAACTTTTATATAATTCACTAATCTCTTGAGGCAAATACCAATCGGCAAGACAGCCTAAAGCAAGAAGCCATTGATATTGTTTCTGCTCCCCTATAATTTTATACGCCCAGTAGGTAACTGGTCTATTTATGCTAAACTCAAGTGTTGGATTAAAAAATATCCAATCATCTTTTTTTTCTTTGAAGCCAGGATTATCGAGATGGTGGTCTATCCATACAACTCTTACATTTTGTTCTTTTGCTTTTTCTAAAAACTCATTACTAACTCGAGGCTTATCAAGGATAAAAACACAGTCACCATGCAACTCAGATATTTTTCGTGCATAACTTGGATTTAGTTCTGGAAAGCTTTTTATAGCTACCGCTTTACCCTTACCGCTCCACTTTCTAAGTAATAAGAAAGCTGCAAGTCCATCAACATCATTATCAAAAAAATAGATAGGATTATTGTACTTTTCAAGAATCTCTCTTATTTCTTCAATTTTTTTATTTAATTTCGCCTCTTTTTCCATTAAACAATTAAATTTGGAATTTTAAAAGATATTCTTTTATGGCTCTTGCCTTTTTTTCACCAATACCTTTAATATTAATAAAATCTTCTGTTGTGGCAAGAATTAAATTTTTCAGATTACCAAATTTTTCTATAATTGAATCAATATTTTCGTCGAGAAGCATAGGGATACTCTTAAGTACGCGATAACCTTTAGGTATGAACGGCCCATCACTTTTCTTATTAGAAAGAAAGACATTTAAGAAAGCATTTTTGTTAAGGATTTCGTTATGATTAAAATTATCTATAGCTTTCAATATTGACCCAAAATCGAAAAAATCTTGATAATCTTTCATTATTAATTCAATTTCTCCCTCTACAAAATTACTTATTTCTTTTAGCTGCATCTCAATTAACTCGCCTTCATTTCCTAGCTCTGCAATATGAATAAGGATTCTTTTTATTATTGTATCAATAATTCTCTTTCTTTGAAAGATTAAGGCAATATCTTCAAGGACAACAAGTTCTAAAGCTTCGGATGCATTCAAACGATTGATTAATGATTGAAAGATTTCTTTATTTTTTTCTAAAGCCTTTAGTCCTTCCCCCGTCTTTGTAAAGAGCTCATTAAGGGGATTAAGTTTTATTTTTTTATCTCCACTATACACAGTAGCTGTTCTTGCTTTTTCAGAAATAGCTAGTACAATGGTATTAAACTGCTTTGCTGTTCTTTCAGCTGCTTGATGTCTTGTTCCGGTTTCGGAAGAGGTTATTTTTATATCAGGATGTAAAAGCACATTTGCGTAAAGAATTTTCTTTAGCTTATCATCTACAATTATTGCACCATCAAGCTTTGCAAGTTCTGCAAGCCTTTCAGCACTAAACTCCTGATTTATCTTAAAACCTCCATTAAAAATTTTAGTCATTTTTTTATTATTTAAAAAAACAATAAGGGCTCCTCTGCCAGATTTTATAATTTTCTCTATTGAATTTCGAATCGCTCCACCATAAGAAAAAATTTTTATTATTTCCCGATCCATTTTTTGTTTTTTCTTTTTTTATCTTATTTTTTATTGTTTTATAAATATTATTGCCACAGAATGCTATTTCTTGCTATTTGACATTTTAATTTTTCTTCTCACTCAGTAGATACAACAATGCAAAAGCTTTTTAAAATAAATTAAGAAGTTATTCAATGGCACAAACATTAGAGGAATTGGTGAAAGAATTGTATGATGCTGTTAAAAGCAAAAACAAGAATGATGCTTTGAGTATTGCTAATATTTTGGAAAAGAGAGCAGAGAAAGAAAATAAATTGCAAGCAGCAAAAGATCAATTGATTGAAAGTCTGGTTGGAAAAAAGATTGAATATAAAGTTACTTCTAGTTTATCAACAATTGTCAACTCGATTTATTATTTGAAGGAAATAGGAGTGGAAGATATAGGGAAAGTAGTGGGAAAATCTCCTCAAGTGCTTGGATATTCCATAGAGTATATGAAAAGGCAAGTAAATTATTTGAAGAGTATAGGAGTGGAAGATGTAGGGAAAGTAATAGAAAAATTTCCTGAAGTGCTTGGATACTCTATAGAATATATGAAAGAGTTCAGTGCTTGGATGCTCTATAGAAAACAATCTAAAACCAAAATTTAAATATTTAACAGAAAAAGTTGGCTTGAGTATTGAGGACATAGAAAAATTTCCTTCTCTATTTAATTATTCTCTCGAGAAAAGAATAAAGCCAAGATGGGAATACATACTAGCAATAAACGATAAAATTGAAGTTGATCCAATAAAAATTTTTTACTTATCAAATGAGAAATTTATTGCATATCTTATAAAGAAAGGTATAAAAGCTTCTCTCAAAGAGTTTTATGAGTTTAAAAGCATGGCCTTTCAGTAAAAGGCAAGTTCACTATTATTTCTGCTACTGAAGTTCAATAGCAAAATAATAATCCTTGCAGGCGTAGTTATTTGGATTATCTCGATGATAAAGGCATATCAGCATGAGCTTTTCGAGTGGCCGATCGCAGGCTACCTGGCTTCTACTTACTTCTAAAGCTTGCTTCTAAGGTCAAATAAGAAGCCATGTAAAATGCAAAATACAAAATGCAGAGCAAAAAATATGTTTCCTTTAAATTTTCTTTAAATTTTTAAATCGCTGATTTATTTTTTTGTATGCAAAAAGAGGAAGGGAATGAAAATAGTAAGAATGAAAGTGAAATCGAGAAAAGTGATGGAAAAGAGAGAAAAAGCTGGCATGATGAAAAGCTTCAGAAACTTGTAGTCTGGTTAAGTGAGATAAGTAAGAAAGATGTTGCTATAGCTGGTGGTAAAGGCGCTAATCTAGCTGAAATGTACAATGCTGGTTTTCCTGTACCTCCAGCTTTTGTCGTAACAGCTCAGGCTTATGCAAAATTTCTCGAATATAATGAGCTTAATGAAAAAATTAAATTATTATTAAGCAATTTTGATTATGAAAACACTGCTGAACTTGAAGAAAGAGCGAGGAGAATCAGAGAGCTTATAATTAATGCAGAAATGCCTGACTTTATAGCCCAAGAAATAATAGAGGCTTATGAGATCTTAAGTAGTGACATCTCGACACCAACATTACAAAAGATGTTTGTTAGTGAGCCCTGCTTTACTGCAGTTCGAAGCAGTGCTACAGCCGAAGATTTGCTTACAGCAAGTTTCGCTGGGCAGCAAGAAACTTATTTAAACGTAAAAGGTGGATCTGCTTTACTTGAGGCAATAAAAAAATGTTGGGCTTCATTATTTACTGCCAGAGCCACCTACTATAGATACAAAAAAGGTTTTAGCCATGAGACTACTCTCATAGCTGTTATTGTGCAGCGAATGATAAATGCTGAAAAGAGTGGAGTTATATTTACAATTGAGCCAGTAACAAATGATAAGAGTAAAATTGTTATTGAGGCTGTTTTTGGACTTGGAGAAGGAATCGTTAGTGGTACTATCGAGCCAGACTATTATCTTGTTAATAAAAATGACCTTTCTCTAGTAAGCAAAAAAATTGGTATAAAAAAATTAGAGTTTACGAGAGATGCTGGTGGAAAAAACATAAGAAGAGAGCTGCCTCCAGAAAAGCAACAAGAGCAAGTTCTTGAACCATGGGAAATAAGAAAGCTTGCTGAGTATGCATTAAAACTTGAGAGGCATTATTTATGGCCTCAAGATATTGAGTGGGCTGAAGAAGGTGGCAATATCTACATTGTGCAAACAAGAGCAGTAACAACTGCAGAAAAGATTACTGAAAGAAAAGAAGTTAAAGCTGAACCAATTCTCAAAGGTCTTGCTGCAAGTCCAGGGATTGCCAGTGGAAAAGTAAAAATTATTTTGAATTTAGAAGAATTGAAAAAAATAGAAAGAGGAGATGTTCTTGTTACAACAATGACTAACCCAGATATGGTGCCAGTTATGATGAAATCAAATGCAATAGTAACAAATGAGGGTGGCTTAACTTGTCATGCTGCCATAGTAAGTAGAGAGCTTGGCATTCCTTGTGTTGTTGGCACTAGAAATGCAACAACTATTCTAAAAGATGGTACAGTTGTGACAGTTGATGGCATACATGGATATGTCTATGAAGGAGAGATCAAGATAGAAAAGCCTAAGGAAGAAATAAAATGTGAGCTTATAAAGTCCGGCGAAGAAAGAACAAAGGTTAAAGTTAATTGTGATTTACCTGCAGCTGCTGAACGAGCTGCAAGGCTAAATCCTGATGGTATTGGTCTTGTGCGAATAGAATTTGCAATCGTTGAAGGAGGTATACATCCTGCACAGTATATAAGAGAGGGTAAGATTAACGATTACGTCACCTTACTTGTTAATGCCTTAGAAGGGATTGCTAAATATTTCCCAAACAAACCAATTTGGGTTAGAACATCCGATATAAGGACAGATGAATATAGAAGCTTGAAAGGAGGACATCTTGAGCCAATTGAAAGTGATCCAATGATTGGTTGGCATGGTATAAGAAGAGGGCTCGATGAACCTGAGATACTTCGAGCTGAATTTAAAGCTATAAAAATTCTTCACGAAAAAGGTTTCAAAAACATCGGAGTTATGATCCCGTTTGTTATTAACGTAGATGAATTAAGGATGGCAAAAGAGATTATGAAAGAGGTAGGAATAGAGCCTTGTAAAGATGTTGAATTTGGCGTTATGATCGAAACTCCGGCAGCTTGCTGGATTATTGAAGAACTTTGCAAAGAAGGAATAAACTTTATTAGCTTTGGAACAAATGATTTAACACAGCTTACACTTGGTGTTGATAGGAATAATGAAAGAATAGCAAAACTTTTTGATGAGATGCATCCTGCAGTGCTAAAAGAAATAGAGATGGTAATAGAAGTTTGCAAGCGTTATGGTGTTAAAACAAGTATATGTGGCCAAGCGGCTAGTAGAGAAGATATGGCAGAATTTCTCGTGAAGAAAGGTATTGATAGCTTATCTGTCAATATCGATGCCATAAATAAAATAAGAGAGGTTGTGGCAAGAATTGCTGGTGTTTGTGAAAATAAAAAAGTTTAAAAATAACCAGACTTTATTAACAAGAAATAAAAATAGAAAATATGGCTGGGAAAAAAGAGAAAGAGATAGAAATTTATGATGAACTATTAAAAAAACTAAATTTATTTGAATTTTATCTTAATGCTGAAAAAGAAGGGGATTGGGAAAATCCTGATGTGAGGATAAGTCTTCCAAGATTTTTTGGCGAAAATCCTGAAAGATATGCTTTAATGCCAGAAAGAGGTTTTAGGGCTGAAATGAAAGATAAGTTTATAAGAGAAAGCGAACGAGCAAATCAATTATTATATAACAATTTTTATGATTTATTAAAAAAGCATAAGCCAGAAGAAATTGCAACAATTATCTTAAATATACCTTTTTTAATTAACATTGAAGAGATAAAAGATGAAAAACTAAAAAAGATTGCTGAGCATCATGCTACAATAAGTGCATTAAAAAAAATGGACGTTAAAACATATCGTAATCTGCTTTTGAAAACTGAAGTTGAAGAGGGAATTTATAGCAAGTATGCAAAATTAACATTGCCTGATGAAGGTTTAGAAATCGAAAAAAGATTTGCATTGATAGAACAACAAAATTATTTGATTAGTGAGCTCAAAAAACTTAAAGAAAAAACTAAAAGAGAAAATATTAACTAATAATTAAGTACTAATAATTAAGTTTATTATTCTAGCCATCTCGCCAACAAATTCATCTGTGCGTTTATGCCATTCTTCTAATTCCTTACCACTTATTTCTTTAATTTCTCCATGTAAAATTTTATGAGCAAGGACATAGAGATCTCTGTACCATAACACATACTTTAAATCAAGAATTTTTTTATCAGTAAAAATACTTTTTAACATTGCTGGAATATATTCTGGACTTGGAGGGATCTGATTAGCAGCAATCAAAGCTGCATGAGCTGAATCAACCATGGCCCAGTACATTGCTTCAATTGCATTAAAAATGCTTGCCCTACTTCTTGCGAGATGTCTAGGTGCACGTTGTAATGCATTGTAGATTGCCTCAGGAGTGCTTCTAATTTTACCATCTGCCATCAAAAATTTGAGAGGTAAGAAAAAACCACCAAAATCAATAAGCGGCTCGCCATAACGAATAACATTAAGTACGACTGGTTCTCCACGCAAGAGTTCTTCCCACCATGTAACAAGTTTTACTGTGTTAACATGAAGTGGCCTAATATATGGATTAAGCTCAATAAGTCTCCCAAGTTCTTCTCTATACCAGGCAACTAGCTCATCATCCCATTTTATGCTTGCATCATCAACAATAATAATAATGTCAATATCGCTTCCTTTCTCAAGAGTTCCTTTTGCAGCTGAACCAAACAAGATTATACTTTTTATCAACTTATTAAAACGCTCATAAACTTTCACGGCAAAATCGAAAGCGATTTCTTTTTCATCCTTCAACTTAAGCGTAGGGTATTTTTCCTCTAGCTTTTTTTCTTTTGCCATTTCACCTCTTTTTTATTTTTTATGTTTTTTATTTTAGGTTTTCTTTTTTTATTTTAGGTTTTCTTATTTTTTAAATTTATTCCATTGGAACTTCACCAAAACCTTTTCTTGGCATTTGCCCGCCAAGTTCGACAGGAAGCCCTGAAAAACCAGAGCCATAAATGCTAAAATGTTGTTCTGGCAAGATAGGACCATAACCAGTAAAATAGGCTGGCACATTAGCTGCTAATGCTTGATTCCAAAATGGCGCCATTTCATAGGTATAAAGAGGACTTCCAAGAGCAGCGAGAGCAAACGGATAGGGGCTTACCCCCATACCGTGTGGTGGTGGCAGTGCAAGTGTTGGAACTTCAAGAACTCCTTTAATGCCTGCTTTAGTTAGCTCAGCAATTTCAGCAAATATTTCTTTTGGAATCCCCCCCATACCGGGAGGCAAATGGCTATCTGTAAAGCCAAAATTATCAGTGAGATGGATATGTTTGATGAAAGGTTTGATCTCTTCAAGATCTGCTTTTGCTTCGAGAGCCTCGAAACCATATTTTCTTAATAGGTTTATATGCCCTATATCCCAAGTAGCTCCAATAATTTTTTCAGCAATTTCTTTTGCTTTTTTCTCTCCAAGTTTATCTTTCATTTTTTCTACAAATTTTTCTCGGCTCTCAATAATTAGCTTCTTCAATTCTTCGCCTCTTCCAAAAGCAGTATCAGGATAAACATTTTCAATGCTTAATATTGGTGCTTTATCTTTAAACTTTTCATAACTTTTTACTGCAAGATTGCCGATTGTTTCACTTGCTTTTTCTCTAGCAAAATCTTCAGAGAGCTTAAGAAATTCTGGGCTGAATTCATTCAGCTTAGAAAAAACTTTAGTAGCTACTAACATTCCTTCTTTATCAGGGGTTATCTTCGTGATTTCTTCAGCTATTTGTTTTAATTTTTCTTGTTTCACTTTATCTTCTTCACTAGCTTTCCAAGCTATTCTAAAGGCTGTATTGATATGATCTTTTAATTCGTTAAAAAGGAGATTTGATTTAACTATAGAAGTTTCTAAAGTTTTTGATTCAGGATATTCTTGATACATCGTAAATTCGAGCAACTTTTTTTCTTCCTCATTTAATTTTTCTAATGGCTTTAAAAATAAACGCTCAGAATAACTTTCTTTCAATTTATTAAGCTGCTCTTCAAAATGTTTTGGTGGAAAATGTTTTATAAAATCTTCTATCTCACTTTTTCTTCTTTCTAAAGAATTTACAAATTTCTTCCATTCTTCTTTATTTTTTTCTTCTAAAAATGCCTTAATTTGTTCTCTGGTTATCAGCTCTGGTTTTTTCCCAGTTGCTATTTCTTCTGGAATGATTTTTTGAATTTCACTCGCAGGAATAAAACCAACATTATTTTCAAGAGTATTAACTACACCGACCTTTTCAATAACCTCTTTTCCATCAACTTTTCTTGTTATTATCCCTGCAGGAATTCCAGCAGTGGCATGAATAGTTATTGGTTGATTACCACCAGTAGCTACAGTTGCTCTCTCTATAGCATTAAATAAAAATGTTTCATTTTCCATTCTTGCTTCATCACTTATTTTGCCTCCTTCGCTAAGCCCTGCAGGATCAACGATTGGAGCATGCCAAGTTACTTCACTGCCAGTGATTTTCGCTAATCTTGCAATCTCTTCGAAGTGTTGTTTAGGAATTTTTTCAAAAGTTTCAGGGCTAATAACTCCAGCCTCTACAAATTTCATACCTGTGCTAAGCCTATTGTTTACTTCTTGTATTTGATTTAGAGTCATTGCACTTGCCGTAGCCCCAAGCTTACCTGTAGGAAATCTATAGCCAATGAACAAATCACTATATACACTTTCTGGAGGGGGGAAGCTTAGTCCTGGATAAAACACCTCTTTGTTCATAAGTAAAGAAAAAACTAGGATATTTAAGTTTTGTTATTTTTGTTATTTTTGTTATTTAATTGAGGTAAAATATTTAAATAAAATTTCATCCAAAATTCATGAAAAGCACAGTTGAAAAGAGGTTTGAGCTAATAAGGCGAAATCTTGTTGAAGTCATTGAACCAAGCGAGCTGATGCGACTTCTTGAAGAAAAGAAAAGGCCAATCATTTATCATGGTTTTGAACCAAGTAGTAAGGCCATACATATAGGCTATTTAATTGGCTTACAAAAACATCTTGATTTTATCGACGCTGGTCTAAAGCTTATTATCTTGTTCGCTGATTTGCATGCATGGTTGAATGAAAAAGGAACTTGGCAAGAAATTAAGCAAATGGTAAAGAATTATAAGAGAAATTTTGTTGCTGTTGGCATCCCAATAAAAAAAGTTGAATTTGTTCTTGGTAGTGAGTTTCAATTTAAAAAAGGTTATTGGCTTGATGTTATGAAGCTAGCATTACGTGTTAGAATGCAAAGAGCAAAGCGAAGTATGACTATTATTGGCAGAGCCGAACAAGATCCACATGTTGCTCAGTTTTTATACCCTTTAATGCAGGTAGCTGATATGAAGCATCTAACAGTTGACATCGCTTTTGGTGATCTTGCACAAAGAAAAGTGCACATGATTGGGAGAGAAGAGTTGGGGAATATAGGCTACAAAAAACCAATATGCCTCCATCATGCTGAAATGGCTGGCCTTACTCAAGAAGGTAAAATGTCTAGTAGCAAGCCAGAAACTACAATTTTTGTTAATGACACCCCTGAAGTAATAGAGAAAAAAATTCTTGAAGCTTATTGTGAGCCAGCAAAAGCTGAAAACAATTCGATACTGCAGATTGTTGAATATATTATTTTTGGTAGGCTTGGTAGAAGAGAGTTTAAGATTGAAAGGCCAACGAAATTTGGAGGAGATATCGTTTATAAAAGTTATAAAGAGTTAAAAGAGGATTATGAAAAAGCTTTATTGCATCCACTGGACTTGAAAAAAAATGTTGCCAGAGAGCTCATCGCAATTCTTGAGCCAATAAGAAAAAAATTAAGTTAATATTTGCTAAAATAAAATTCAACAATATCCTTATCTTCTAGCTCATGATTAACATTAACAGCTTGCCAAGCAAATTTTACACTTTTACCAGCAACCAATGCCTTTAACAATTTTTCACTGCTTATTTTTATCTCTTTGAGAACATCTTGGATTGTTGGGCGATTTAAAAAAACAAGAGGGCGGGCTTCTGGCTGTTTCGCTTCTGGCTTCTTAAGATAGATTCTATAAATTTTTAGGGCTGAAAAAAGACTTGCTTTTATTTCATTAATACATTGAGTAATATCACAAAAAATAACTTTAATATTACATCTAATACTCTTACTTATTTCAAAGGTTATTTTTTCTTCTCTAAATTCGGTATGGCCATTGACTATTATAAGAATTGGTTTATCTTTGGTATTTTCATTAAATTCAAAAAATTCCTTAATAATTTTTTCTGCATCATTAATACTTTTAACAAGGACTAGGATTAAATCAGTTGTTAGAGCATAACTCAACCATCGTCTATCATCATCAACAATGCCTACTAGTGAAGGAAATTCAATGAGCTGGAAATCAACATCATTATAGCTTAACATGCCAATCTCTGGTGTGACTGTTGTGAATGGTGCATCACTAATCTTCGGTTTAGCGTTAGTGATTAAACTAAGCAATAAGCTTTTGCCGCTCTTAGTAAAACCGTAAATACAAACTTGAATGCCTTGTTTTTCTATTTTAAAGTGTTTACTTTGCTTTTTTTGTTTTTTCTGTTTTTCTTCGAGTTTTGCTTTAAGCTTGGCGTAGCGGGCACGTAAATTTGCTCGAAGCTGTTCTGCTCCTTTATGTTTTGGCATAAATTTTAACATTTCTTCCAAAGCTGCTAGCCGTTCCTCGTCAGTTTTTGCACGTAAATATTTTTTCTCTGCATTCAAGTATTCAATAGAGGCATTTGTTACCATAAATTTTTAGTTAGATAAGTTTTTTAAAATTAAAGTTTCCTTTAGATTATGGCAGAATTTAAAAGAGAGGTGTTAAGTAATGGAGTTATCTTGCTTCATGAAAAAAGAACACTGCCAGTAACAAGCGTAGCTATAGCATGCAAGGTAGGTTCGATAAATGAAAATAAAAGCATAAAAGGAGTAAGCCACTTCGTTGAACATACCACTTTTAAAGGCACAACAAAGCGCGATCAAAAGCAAATTAAGAGTGAAATCGAAGGTGTTGGCGGCGATTTTAATGCTTTTACTGATCATGAGACTACAGCCTATCATGCAAAAGTTCCATCAAGACATTTTGATAAAGCTTTTGATGTTCTTGCTGATATGGTTCAAAATGCTGTTTTTCCTGAGCTTGAAATTGAAAAAGAGAAAAAAGTAATACTTGAAGAAATAAAAATGATCTATGACGACCCAAAGCGGTTCTTATTTGAAAAAGTTTTTGAATCTCTTTATTCAGGAGATTTTGGATTACCAATAATCGGTACAAAAGAAAGTGTTAGTTCATTATCACGAGAAAAAATGTTAAAATGGTATAATAATTATTACCAAAGCAAAAATTTTATTGTTAGTGTTGTTGGCAAAAATGAATTTGAGGAAGTTAAAAAAGCTGTTGAGGAAAAAATTAGTTTTAGAAGCAATCCAAAAATCAACAATTTAAAAACAAAAAAAAGAATTAAAGATTTTGTTGAAACAAGAAAACAGATTGAACAAGCTCATCTTGGTTTTGCCTTTCATTTACCTAACGGCTTTAGTGAGTATAGATATGCGGCTGAAGTTGCAAATGCACTGCTTGGTTTTGGAATGAGCAGTTGGCTTTTTCAAGAAATAAGAGAGAAACGCGCTTTAGCTTATGCCACTAAATCAATACTTGATTTAGGAAGAAATTTTGGATATCTCTTGATTTATGTTGGTACTGATAAAAACAAAATAACGGAAGTTGAGACAGTTACAAATGAATTAATAAAAAGGTTAAAGGAGATTGATACAAAAGATCTAGAAGAACCAAAAGAGCAGCTCATTGGAAACTGGGAGTTAGCAAGAGAAAACAGCTTGCTTACTTGTATTGATCTAATTGGTTATGAGCTTATTAACAAGATTGATGATTATTACAGATATGATGAAAAAATTTCTGCTGTTAACGCGACTCATATCAAAGAGTTGTTCAAAGAAACAATAGGGCTAGCTAAAGTTTTTATTTTACCCCGAAAATGAAAACAATAGTCAAACTTCTAATTTTATCTGATTTTTTTATTTTCACAGGATTAGGATTGATCTCACCAATAATTGCTATCTTTATTAAGGAAAACCTTGTTGGCGGAAGCATTCATGCTGCAGGAATAGCGAGCATGATTTTTATTTTTATAAGGTCAATATTACAACCTGTTTTTGCCTATATAGCACAGCCGAAGCACAGGCTCAGTATGTTAATAGGTGGGACTTCTCTTATACTACTTGTTCCAATAATTTATTTTTTCTCATCAAACGTGATTCATTTCTATATCGCATCAATAATCTATGGAATTGGCGCAGCAATTGCCTATCCTCCTTGGCTTAGCTATTTTACAAGAAATTTAACGAAGGGGGCTGAAGGTTTTGAATGGAGTGTTTACTATTCTGTTGAAGGAGTTGGTAGCGCTATTGCTGCTCTCATTGGTGGATATGCTGTTGAAAAAATAGGTTTCTACTCTGTTTTTATTATCGTTGCAATAATGCTATTCTTTGGACTTCTTGTAGTTTTATGGATAGGTATGCAAAATAAAAATCACAAGATTAAGATAAAATAAAAGAATGAGATGTTTTATAGCTGTTGATTTACCCAAAGAAGCACAAGAGAGACTAGCAAAAATCGAAGAACAGATAAAACGGTTTGAAATAAAGGCAAACTTTATAAAACCCGAGCAGTTACATTTAACAATTCGCTTTCTTGGTGAAGTCTCTGATTTTAAGATGAATCAAATAAAGGGGCTATTAAAAGAAATAACAATAAAAAAATTTAAGGCAAGATTGAATACACTTGGGGTTTTTCCTTCAGAGAGCTTTATAAGAGTAGTTTGGATCAATCTTGAGCCAGGCAAAAAATTTCAAGAGATTCATGAGTTGATTGACAAAAAACTTGAGAGTATAAAAATAAAGCCCGATCCAAGATTTGAAAGTCATGTCACTCTTGCGAGGATTAAATGGTTAAAAGATAGAGCAGAGTTTATTGAGAAATTAAAAAAGATAAAAGTTGAACCTCTTGAGTTTAACATAGAAAGTTTAAAATTAAAAAAAAGTACATTAACTAAAGACGGTCCAATTTATGAAGATATTATAGAAATAAAGTTTGAAGATTAAATTAAGATTAAATTAAGATTAAAAAGAGCAAAGTGGAAGTTTGTATCTAAGAGTTATATTTAGACTCTATAATTTTTTTTATTATTTTTGCTTTCTTGCCTAACTTTTTTATTTTTGCCAACTCTTCTTCGTCAGCATTAATAAAAGCTTTTATTGTGCCAAACCTCTTTAAGATTTCTCGCGCCGTAATTTTACCAATTCCTGGAAAACTTTCAAGAATGAACTCTTGTTGTTCAAAAATGTTTGAAAATTTTGGCTTCACGGCGAGACTTATTTCAACCTTTTTCTTTCCTGTCCTTTTATCAAGTACCTCAAGATAATTGCAAGTGTCAATAAAATCTTTTGTAAAAACTATAGGGATCTTATAATCAATTAAAATGCTTAAGATCATGCCTCTTATCGCATTATCATTTAAGTTACCACGACCAAAAAGCTCTTGCTCGTCAAGCCCTTCAAGAATAATAAGTTTATATTTAAACTTACTTTCTTTTAAATCCTTAAGTTGTTTTATAAGTCTTTTATTAAGCATGCTACTTATAAAATCGTTTAAACTTTTTCTTTCGATAATTGTATTTCCCACTATGTAATCCCCAATTGGAAGTACTTTTTCTTCAATATTAATTCCTCGTGCTTTTAACTCAGCAATAATTGCACTATTTCGCTCACGCTTGTCAGCAATGATCATGAATATTTTAAAGCCCAGACTTTAAAATTCTTTATGAAAATAACAGCATTATTTGCATTAATCGATGTTTATGCATTATTAATGCTCTTTGCTTTGATAGTAGGTATAAAACCACATCTTGCAATAGCAATTGCCGTCTTTCTTTTACTTATCAAAGTATTGCTTTTCTTCACAGGCCTTTGCCTTGCTTCGGCCATTGATGTTTTTGTAGCATTAGTATTAATCCTTGAAAATTTCTTTGATCTCGGTTTGACATTACTATTTATTGCAACTCTTTTGCTTGGCCAAAAAGCCTTTTTCAGCTTTCTTTAGATTTCTTTAGATTTCTTTAATTTAGATTTCTTTAACTTTATTTAACTTTTTCAATACTGTATCCCAATTGTTGCAGAAATTTTTTTTGGCAGTTTAATAATTTTAACTTCGTTCGCATAATCACTTAGTTCAATAATTTTTTTACTTGCATACCTTCCAGTCAGCACAACATTACAGTTTTTGTTATAATTACTGATAAATTTAAGCAAATTTTTTATTTCATCAAAACTTATAAGTTTAAAATAATTCGCCAGGATAATTTCATCAAGCACTAACAAATGTGGTTTTTCTTTCTTGACAATTTTTTTTGTAAATTTTAATGCCTCTAAGCAACGCTTTCGATCTAGTTCTTCTATGTTTCTAACTTTTAACTTTATTCCATTAATTTTAACTTCATTTTTTTTGCTGTCTTTTAGTTTGCCTTTTATCCACCCAGGAACACCAAATTGATAAATTTTATAATAAGGCTTGATTGCACTTATTTTTGCAAACTTTATTTCGCCACAATTTTTCCAATATTTCATAAACTGAATAATCACTACCTTTTTTTTATGCCCTATACATCTTAATGCTAAGCCTAACGCATTCGTTGTTTTTCCTCCGCCTTCACCAGTATAAACATAAACTTGCATAAAAGCATTTGATTTTTGAATTTATTAAGTTATCGAACTATCAGCCTTTCATTAATCCTTTCTCACTCTAAATTCTGATCTTAGCATGGAATAAATCAAATCATCTATCCAATGCCTTCTTACAAGTTTTGCTTTTCTTAGTCTACCCTCAAAATGAAAGCCGCATTTCTCGAGCAATTTAGCAGAACGAATATTAGGATGCATTACTTTGGCATGAATTCGCATAAGTCTTAGCCTTTTGAAACCAAAATTAAGAATAAGCCTTATTGCTTCTTTCATTATCCCTTTTCCCCCCAAGCTCTGCTGGCACTATTTTGTTTAATTTTTTTAAATTAAGAAAAGTCAGCTCAAAATTAGTCGGTTATTTCATAAACAACTGCCACTCTTGCGCTAACTTCTTGCTCAGAAGGCCTTATATTTGTGATTGCTTCTTTTGCTTTTTCTCTTGCTTCTTGCTGCTCATCTTGTGCCATTGCTCTATAAATTGGCCATGGATAATAATCAAAACTTATCTCTGAAACAGAAACAAGTTTTCCTAGGCTTTTATCAAGCCCAGAGGCTATTGCTTCTACTTTTCGCTTAGCATCTTCACTAGCTTGTTTTAAAGCTATTGCCTTATAATAATTTTGTTTTTCTGTGCTTAATTCAAAATTAATATAGTCTATCATTGCTCCTGCATCGACGCCAGCATCAATAACAGGGCCTACTTTGTCTATTTGTGCTGTTTGCAGCTCAACTTTGAATGAATGAATTGCTTTATAGCCAATTAATTTTCTTTCATTTGTTTCATAATTCCATTCATATTCTGGATAAATGTTATAGTCTTGTGTTTGTATTTTTTCTTCAGGAATGCTGATTTTCTTTAAAGCATCTGTAGCTTTATTAACAATTTCTGCATTTCTATCTTTAGCTTCTTTAGCGCTAGAGCCATTTGTCTCAGCTCGAAAATAGACAGTTACTAAATCAGGACTTGCTTTAATTGTAGCCTGGCCCTCAGCACTTATTGTATTTTCACTCTCCGCCTTGAGTTTAGAAAATATTGCCATGATTAATCCTGCAACAATGCCAGTTAAAATCAAAATGCCAACAACAATTATCAAAGTTATCTGCACTGATTTTTGCATTTTTAATTACTTTTTTATATTTTAAAAATTTACTTATTGGAGGGCCTGTAGTTCAATGGTAGAACGCTCGCCTCGCTAGCGAGAGGTTCCGGGTTCAAATCCCGGCAGGTCCATAATTATAAGTAGCTATAATTATAAGTAGCATACACTTCCAACACATTCATGACTGAAATGTAATTTTGCTAATGTCTTTTCTTTTCCCTTACCTAAATATAACACTTGCTCTGGCTTGCTACCATAACGATAAATAGTTATTCCTCTGCATCTTAGTTTGTAGGCAAGTAAATAGGCCTTTTTTATCTCATCAACTGTTGTTTCCTTTGGCATATTTATTGTCTTACTAACACTATTATCTACATATTTTTGCCAGACTGCTTGCATTTTTATGTGCTGCTCGTATGGAATTTCAAGCGCTGTAACAAAAATTTCTTTTATATCTTTTGGTAAATCGATTCCTTTGAGATTTCCTTGTCTTACAATTTTTTCAACTAGTTCCTCACTATATAATCCTCTTGAGAGTATTTCCCGTAAAAAATATTTATCTATTTCTAAAAATTTTTTTCCCTCAAGAATCTCGCGCTCAAAAATTAAGGCAAAAAGAGGTTCTATGCTACTCGAGCATCCTGCGATTATGCTTATGGTTCCTGTTGGTGCTATACTAAGGAGGGTTGCATTTCTCATAGGCCTTTTATGCTTTGATTTTGCTATGTTTGGAAAAGAGCCTTTTTCTAAAGCAAGATTATGGCTTTCATCATAAGCAATTTTTCTCAGAAAACTTGCAAGCTTCTCACTAAATTTTAATGCTCTCTCACTATTATAGGGAATTTTTAAAATAAAAAATAAATCAGCAAGACCCATCACACCAAGCCCTATCTTCCTATTAGCTTTAACATTTTTTTCTATTTCTTTTAAAGGAAATTTATTAATTGAAATAACATTATCTAAAAATCTGACAGCGAGCCTTATTGTTCTTTCAAACTTTTCCCAATCAAATTCATATTTGCCACTTATTTCTTTTACCATTTTCGTCAAGTTTATTGAGCCAAGATTACAAGCTTCATAAGCAATTAAGGGCACTTCACCACAAGGATTAACTCCTTCAACAGGAATTTTTAAATTATGTTTTCTATTTATTTCGTCAATAAAAATTAAACCAGGATCGCCAGTTTGCCAGGCATTCTGGCAAATTTTCTCAAAAAGCTCCCTTGCATTTATTTTTTTAACTTTTTTTTTATCTCGTGGATTTATCAAGGCGTATTCGCCAAGATTAAGCACAGCATTCATAAACTTATCATCAACAGCTACGCTTATGTTAAAATTACTTAAAGTCTTTTGATCTGCCTTAGCTTCAATAAATTGCTCTATATCTGGATGGCTAACATGTAATATGCCCATATTTGCTCCCCTACGCTTTCCTCCTTGCTTAATTATTTCTGTCGCCATATCATAAATTTTCATAAAACTTACTGGTCCGCTAGCTACTCCTTTCGTGCTTTTTACAATATCTCCCCTAGGCCTTAACTTTGAAAAATTAAAACCAGTCCCACCACCACTTTGCTGAATTTTTGCCATATTTCCAAGAGTAGTGAAAATTGAATCGAGACTATCTTCTATTGGCAAGACGAAGCACGCACTAAGTTGCCCAAGTCCAGTTCCTGCATTCATAAGCGTTGGGCTATTAGGTAAGAACTCCAGATTAGAAAGCATATCAAAAAATATCTTCTCATATTTTTTCCTTTTTTCTTGTTTTTCAACGCTAGCAACAGCTCTTGCTATTCTTTTGAACATTTCTCTTGGAGTTTCTATTATCATTCCCTTATCATTTTTCAACAAATATCGCTCTTCAAGAACTTTTAATGCTGTTGCATTAAATTTCATATCATCCTTTAATTTCAAAAATTCTCTTATTTCTCTCGCTAAATGCCTCGAGCGACGATAAAGGGAATATGCTTTTGCAATCCTCTCATTTTTTGCAAATAAAATTTCTTCAACGATATCTTGAATATCCTCAATATCTATAATACTAACATCAGTAAATTTCTCCTCAATAGTTTTTACAACAAGAGTGGTAATGTTATCAGAAAAATTTTTCTCAACATTTTCCTTTCCAAGAAAGTTCACTGCTTTATCAATCGCCGCCTTTATTTTTCTAGCATCAAAATCAACAAGTTTGCCTGTCCTCTTTTTTACTTTTTTTATCATTCTTTTTAAAAGCTCCAAGAGTTTTTATACTTTTACTCTAGCTTTTTTCATTGCTTATTTTTTAACTTGATAGATATAGATTTTGTTTTTCTGTCTAATTAATTTTAATGTTGGGAATCTCCACCAATAGCTTACTACAGTCCCTCTTTTTATTTCTCGTTTAATTTTATCTTCAAGTTTTGCCATAATATAGCCAATTCCAAAAACAAAAACAACATTAAACTTACTTAAATTTTGTCGCCAAAAATTTTTCCACTCTATCCTTACATTTTTTATCTCAAGCTTTTTCAGCTTAAGTTTGCTATAGGCAACTAAAAAAGGGTTTATTTCATAGCCAACTATTTTTGCTTTTGGATAAAGCTTTGCAAGCTCGACAACAACATTTCCATTTCCACTTCCTAAATCAACTATTTTTGCATTTGTTGAAATTTTAGCTAGCTTTGCTGCTTTTATTACTTCTCTTGCTGGCATCGGCTCAAAAGGTGCACCGGTAAAATAAGGAAGTAAGAAAGAAATGATTAGTGAAAAAGAAGCTAGAGCAATGATAGAAGCAAGAATAAGATAAATAGTCATCTTAATCATTCATTTTGATTTGTTTGATTTGTATTTTCTTCTTCTATTTCTATATCAGCATTAAAAAAATCATGTAATGTCTTTGCTTTTGTTTTCTCTACTGTTTGTTTTGGTTCTTTAAGTTTAAGTTTTTTACTTAAACTATTGATTATGTTATACATTTTATGTTCTTTATGCCAAGCTGCCCAGTAATAGCTCTCATCACGCGTCTTTTCAGTCATTAAGATTATAACTCGCCCTTCTCTTGTTCTAGCAGTTCTGCCAGCACGTTGTATTTTTCTTATAGCTGAAGGAACTGGTTCATAAAAGATTACAGTATCAACCTCTGGCAGATCGAGCCCTTCCTCGCCAACACTCGTTGAAACAAGAACATTTATCAAACCTAGTTTAAATTCCTCGATAATTTCTCTCTGAATTTTCTGATTCAAGCCAAAATCTCTTTTTTTTGCCTGGCCGACAAAGGGCTTGTTTTTTATTCCAAAGCTACTTAGTACGTCGCTAATTTTAGCTACATTATCTCTATATTGAGTAAATACAATCGCCCTAAAATTTTTATTATTTTTTAACTCTTCTTGCAAAATTTCTTTTAACTTTTCAAGCTTTGGATGCTCTCTCCCTTTTTTATAAAGCTCAACTGTCTTTAAAAATGCTTTATTAAAATTGCCATTTCTTATAATTTCACATACCGCTTTACTTTTCTTTTCCTGCGCTTGCTCATATAAATCTTGAAGATAGAGGTAAAGGGCTGAGATACTTTGAGTTTCAAGAAGCTCAAGAGCGTGTTGAATTTTCAAAGCAACAGCAATTGCCGTCATTGCTTTTAACAAATTATAATTTTTATCGATTGCTACTTTTCTTTGAAGAGTTCGTTGGAGCTCAATAATGTCTTTTTTTGATACTATTGGCTTAAACAAAAATCCCCTATTTTTTAATTCTTCGAGTTTTTTTTCATAATATTCTTTTAGATTTTTTCTTATTTCTTCCAACTCATCATCAATCTTAGTTTTTATTATTTTAACTTTTAATTTTTTTATGTATGGTTTAACATCAGGACTCTCCCGAGTACGAATTTCAATTGCTGATATATTTAAATTGTGGCATATTTGATCAATTTTTGCTTTTTCTTCACTTGGAGAGGCAGTTAAGCCCACAATCCTACCACTTTTATTTTCCTCAACATATTTTTTTGCAATATAAACATAATCATAATTTTTTAAACATCGATGGGCTTCATCAAATATAATGATGCAGACATTATAAAGATTAATTAAATTGTTTTTCATGTCATTCGCTACTGTTTGTGGGGTAGCAAGAATAACTTCTGCCTTTTCAAAAATTTCTTTTCTCTTGCCAGGATTTATCGAACCAGTAAGAATATGGGTTTCAAATTGATAGTTTTTTTTAAAGTTGGAAAAATGTTGATCAACAAGCGGTTTTGTTGGTGCTAAAAAAATTGCTTTTCCTCTCCTCTTCTCCAACATGTACTTTATTAATTCAAAGGCAATTAATGTTTTCCCAAGGCCAGTAGGTAGGATAACAAGAGTATTTTTTTCTTTAGCCGTATTTATAATATTATTCTGATATTCACGTAATTCCATAAATAACAAATGAAAAGTATTTTAAATTATTTTCTTTAATTAATTATGCTAAAGTTAACAAAAACTTCAAATGAGGGAAAATGGATAAATGTTAAGTGTAATAAATGCGGTAATACACAGACTATCTACGGAAAAGCTACGACTGTAGTAAAATGCATAAATTGTTCAACAATACTTGCTACACCAACTGGAGGAAAAGCAAAAATAAAAGCAAGGGTGTTAAAAATTAAGTAAAGAGAAAAATGGAAGTTAAAAATGAAGAGAAAAAGGTTCCTGAAGAAGATGAATTAGTACTGTGTACAATTAAGGAAATAAAAAAACCGCAAGTGTTTGTTAACATCGATACTTATAACAAAGAAGGGGTTATTCAATTTTCAGAAATAGCCTCGGGAAGAATAAGGAATATTAGAGACTATGTTGTTCCTGGTAAGAAAGTTGTTTGCAAGGTTTTAAGGGTGTTGAAAAGTGGGCAAACAGTGCATATAGATTTATCCTTACGAAGAGTAAGCGCTAAAGAGAGAGAGCAGGTAATGAAAGAGTACGCAAAAGAGAGAGATTCGGAAAAATTGTTAAAAGTTATATTAAAAGAAGAGTTCGATAAAATTAGTGCTAAGATACTGGAAAAATACAGAAGTTATTTTAGATTTTTGATGGCTTTTTTAGAAGATAAACAAAAAGCGAAAGAAATTGGAATAAAATCAAAACTTGTTGAGGAAATAGAGAATGAAGTGAGGAGGAGGTTTAAAGAAAAAGAAATAAAAAAAAGTTATATTATAGAGGCAAGCACATTTTTAAGCGAAGGACTTTTTTTGATTAAGGAATTTTTTACGAAGCTCAGACTTGAAGGAGCTGAGATAAAATATATTTCTGCCCCATCTTATGAGATAACAATTAAAGGCAAGGACATCCAAGAAATAAATAAAAAGATAGAAAAAATAAATGAACTAATTTCAACTTACGCCAAATCTTTTGGTATTTTAAAGATAAGGGAAAAAGAATAAGTTCAAAATATGTTCAAAAAATTATTTAAATGCCCAAAATGTAATAAATATAGTTTAAGCGAGTATTGTAAAAAATGTGGTATCAAAAGAATAAATCCTGCATACAAGTTTAAATTGCAAGATGAAAATAACAAGAGATAAAAATTTTAAGAAATATAATTTTGATATAACCATCCTTTCTTTTCCCAGTAATACTAATCTTACTAACATGATCTTAGCTAATATTATGGGTAAATTAAAACCAAAAATTATAGCTAAAGCATCATTTGATGAGCTTCCTGTTGCCATAGTTAGTGGCGGCAATATTTTTAGCCCTTCAATAGATTTTTATTATAAAAAAATCAATGGCAACAGTTATTGTTTTGTGATTGCTAATTATAAACCACGGGAAATTGAGGCATATAAAAAAATATATGAAATAATAAAAAGAAGTAATGAGATAATAATATTAAATGAAGTTAAAGGAAGTGAATTTTTTTATATAAGGAACGAACATAGAAAGCCAAAAATAAAGTTGGACAAAATAAAAACAAAATTTAAGAAAATTGATAATGCCATAATAAAAGGAATTCCTGCTTTTGTCTTCGATGCTGCTAAGAAAGATAAAAGTAATATAACTGTCCTCTTCTTTAATACAAATCCTGAGTCTATTGAAGATGGAATCAAAATTTTTAATGATGCAATTAACATCGATGTAAAGATTGATGGACTTGA
Organism: Candidatus Pacearchaeota archaeon; assembly: GCA_038890875.1. GTDB lineage: Archaea > Nanobdellota > Nanobdellia > Pacearchaeales > JAPDKA01 > JAWAFA01. Next base: position 62,844 of record JAWAFA010000001.1, read on the forward strand.
AAAAAAACAAATAACACAAAGTAAAAGTCAAGAAAATAAAAGCAAAAACAATAAATTTAGTTATGTTGGCTAAAATGGCACAAGTTGTTATAACGCTGAAAATAATGCCAGAAAGCCCTGACACTTCTCTTGAGAAAATAGAGAAAAACGCAAGAGAAATTATAAATAAGGAGGGAGAGTTTGTAAAAAAAGAGATAAAACCGGTGGCTTTTGGCCTTAACGAGCTTGATATGGTTTTTTTGCTTGATGAGAAAAAAGCCTCTATTGTTGATAAGTTAGAAGAAAGAATAAAAAATATTAAAGGGGTAGCTAATGCTGAGATAGTTGATGTAAGAAGGACACTTGGATAAAATCTTGATAAAATAAAAGATTACAATGAAAGAAAAAAAAGGTATTGAGTGGAGTGAAGTGTTATTGTGGGGGATTGTGATTGCTGCGTTAATAATTATAATTGTTGGGATATTTTTGTTCAAAAAAGGTGGGGAAAGCCTTTTAGATCAGATTATAAATTTATTTAGATTTCGTTAAGACATGGCTCTTGAAATAGAAAAGCTAATAAAAGGGATTATTGGGTTAATGGCATTCATTGTTATTATTTTAATTATAATAATTGCAGCAAGAACGATTTATTCTGGAATAACCTTTCCTAAAGAAGAAATCTTGCAAAAAACAGAATTTAATCGCGAAGTGATACTGAGAAATTTTGAAGATTGTAGTAAAATTGATGATACTAATTGTTTTTGTGAAATTTTTCCTTCACAACAATTTCCGGCTGTTTTACCAAAATGGTTTAGTATTACAATTGAAAACAAAGATGGCAAAAGTAACATCTCAATTTTGTTAAATGAAAAAATTTTAGATCGAAGAGAAATAAAAAGTGAGGTTTGGTGGTGGGGGTCTTGGCGTTATAAACCTCCCATTCTTTTTATACAACCATATTTATCCCCCTTAAAAGGCAAAATTGAATTTGAGGAATATCCAAAGTTAACAATGGATGTTTTTAGAAGAGAAAAAGTTGAAAAGGACACAATCTCAATTTTATCAGGAGATGCATTAAAAATTGAGAATAGATTAAATTTTTTAACAGAATATATTAAGGTAGAAGAAAGTAAAAAGGTATTAGATGAGTTAAGAGAGGTAAAGTGTACTGAAGGAAGATATGATTCAATAAATTTTTTCGAAAATTTAAGAATGCTTCTTTTAACTAAAAACAGAGCTAGCCAGCCGCAAAATGTTAAAATTGGAGAAAATTTTGTTATTATTGCTAATAAAACATCTATCGGATTATACGACAAAGATGGAAATATTGTTAAAAGTTTATTTATAAGTATAAGTTATTTAGAGGAAAAAGGAGATAAACAAATTGAAATTAGTAAGTTTGAAGAAGTTATACCTGTTAATCTTCTTTGCGGTTCAGAGGAAAGAATTGAGCTTAGAAAAGATGATAAAGTAAAATTGATGGTTTCAGGTAATCAAGCATGTATTGAAAAAATTGAAAAGATTTAAAAAATATAGAATTATAAAAATAAAAACTTAAATAACAACATGAAAAACAAAAGAGGTATTGAATTGAGCACAACAACCATAATAATACTCATACTGGCCGTCATTGTTCTTGTGCTTTTAGCAGTAGCTGTTACAGGTGGCTTTGGCAAACTATGGAAAAGAATAACTGGTGTTGGTGAGGTTGGAACAGCTATGGAGATAGATCTAGCTAAAGAAACATGTATGTTATACTTTAATTTAAAACAAAAAAACGCATTCTGTAATGAAACTTTAAATATCAAAGGTCTTGGAAGTTTAACTTGTTTTGATGCAAGAGAAGGATTAAAGCTAAACATTACGGATGAGGAAGCTAAGGAGTTTTGTCGGCAGTAAAAGATAGTGCATAAAAAGACAAAATGAATAAAAAAGCACAAGAGCTTAATATTAAGCTATTGGTAGTAATCATCATCGCTCTGCTTGTTCTTGTTATCTCTGTTGTATTCTTTAGCTCTGGTATAAAAGAAATTTTTTCTAGTTTGATGAATAAAATAAAAATAGCTTTAGGAGTATGGAACGCTTCAGCATTGCCTTGAGATTAAGAAAATGCAAAAAAAATAAAGACAAAAAAGGGTTGCTTCTGCCAAAGTTTGTTGTTGGCTTAATCATTGGTATGATAGTAATAGCTGCCTTAATTTATTTGATTGTCAAACTTGCTAACTTATTCCTAGGAACATCAGAAGAGTTACAAGCAAAGGGCCTTCTTGATGGGATAAAGATAAGTTTGGAAAAGGCTTCTTTAACAGGAATAGAAAGTTATCTTTTAATTCCAATTAAAAATTGGGTAATTGGTTATATTCCTGCAAACTACAATGAATTTAATGGTTTAAAAAAGCCAGGAAGTTTTTTTGGTGAAGGAGTTGTTTGTATTTGTAGGAAATCTGAATGTAAGTTTTGTTTTCCTTACAAACCAGTCCAGGATAGAGAAAACAATTTTTTAAAAATAAATCTTGATGAAATTAAGAGTATAGTTTTTGCTGACAACAAAGAGTTTGTTGTTTATAGTTTATATAGAGAACTTCCTTCAATTGCACCAAGCAAAGAAGAAATTAAAAAAATGACAGAAGTTTCTGAGATCAATGAAATAATTGATAAATTAGAGATAAGCGATAAAGCTTTAATTAAGGCTATAATTCTAAGAGAGAGTAGCTATAATCCACTTGCTGTTTCTCCTACTGGAGCAGCCGGTCTTATGCAGCTTGTTCCAGCAACTGCGCTTAGCTTTGGTTTAAAAGTTGTTATGAAAAATAAAACCAATATCAGCTTTAAGAAAAGTGATGGAAGCTTGATTGTAGAAAGTGATGGCAAGCAAGAGACAATATTAGCAGTTGAGGGTATTGAGAAGGCTTATAGAGAGTATATGAATAAGAATGATTTGTGGACTGAATGTAATGGACAACAAGTAAGTCCTTGCAATTCATGCTTTCCAACATACTGCAATTTTGAGGCTGACGAGAGATTTAATGTAAGAAAGAGTATTGAAGCAGGCGCAAAATATCTTGAAAGTTTATTAAAGATGTTTAAAGGAGATGCAAATGGAAATTATAAGTATACTTATGCAATAGCTGCTTATCACGATGGACCAGCTAATATTATGAGCAGATGTGATTGTACTGATGGCACATGCAAGATCCCTCCATCAGAATGTTTGAAAGGTGAAACATTACAATATGTTGCAAAAGTTATTGGTGCAAAAGAAACTAGGGTTGTATAAAAAGTAAGATAATAAAAGGCTTATGAAAGCAAAAGGTAAAAAAGGAATAGAAATGGAGACATTTTTAAAAATAGTTATCCTTATTGTTTTATTTAGCTTACTTGTTTTTGGGGTTTATAGTTTATTCAAACTTTTCGGAATGATTGGGAAATGAAAAAGAAAGAAAGAAAAGAAAAGAAAAGTGGGAAAGGAAAAAAAGCGATCATAGAAAAGTATTGGCTTCCTGGGTTGATAATTTTAATTTTATCCACTGCTTTGATTCTTTTTTTTCTTAAAGGTCAGCTCTTTAGTCAGCTGAGTGAAAAGGAAGCATGCCGGCAAAGTGTTATATTGAGAAGTAATTTAATTGCTAGAGGGCTAGAACTTGTTCCCTTACAATGTAAGACCATCCAATTAGAGATAAAAGATACAGACGAAGAAAAGATAAAGCAAAAGATTGCTAATGCAATGTATGACTGTTGGGATATGCTTGGAGAAGGAAAAATTGATTTTACTGGAACATTACTGCGAGAAGGTCCAGTGCGAAGGTGCATAATTTGTAGTAAGATTACTTTTGATGATAGTGTAAAGAAAAAGCTGGCTGGTAAAGAAATAGAAATTTATGATTATCTTTTGACAACAATCATTCCTGTAAAAAATATAACATATGCTCAATATTTGCTTGGAACTGAATCGCCTGGAATACAAATAAAAAGTGAAGCACCAAAGATAAATCCTTCTTTAGATTATGTAGTAATATACCAGGAAATCAAAGGAGTAGGAAAAGATGAAACTGTAAGTCAGTCAATAGCAGATGTATTTACTGGAATGACTACTGGAGCAGTTGCAGGAGGGGTAATTGGAGCAATCGGCGGGGCATTGATAGGGGCTTCGGTAGCAGGCCTGGCAACATTATATGATTTTATTGCTAGTATGATTAAAGGTTGCATAGAGGAAAGGTGCCCTGGGATCTTTTTAGTTCCTTACACTTCAGAAGGTATAGAAAAAACTTGTGAAAGAATTGAAAGTATTCCATAAAGTATTCTATAAAGTATTCATAAATAAAAGTAAATAAAATGGGCCTGCCTGGATTCGAACCAGGGACCTTCTCCGCGTAAGGGAGACGTCATAACCACTAGACCACAGGCCCTACAAAAGATTTAGTTTTTCAGCTTTAAAATTTTTATTTTGCATAACCTTTTCAACAAAAAATTGTTATGTTATGTTACAATTTTGGAGTTACTAAATTAGAAAAATTTAAAAAATTTTGAGATATTAAAGGAATATGAAAATTATAATTAATGAGTTTGGGGGTTACTTATCTAAAAAAGAAAACCGATTTATTATTAAAACAAAAGAAAAGAAAAAAGAGTATTCTGCAGATCAGATTGAACAAATAATGATTACTAGCCCATCCTCTATATCGGAAGGGGCGGTTAAATTAGCTATTGAAAGAAATATAGATATCGTTTATATTTCTTCAAATGGGAAACCATTTGCAAGAATTTATCCATGTACTCTTGGAGGTACAACTCTAACAAGAAGGGAACAAGCAAAGGCATATTTTGATAATAGAGGAGTTGCCATCGTAAAAGAAATATTGAAATCAAAATTAAAAAATCAACTTTTTTTAATTAGAAGATTGAACAAGACTCGAAAAAAGATATTTTCCTTAGACATAGCAACTTTAGAAGAGAACTTACAAAAAGTAAAGAATGTAAAAAGGGAGAGCATAGATTCTTTAAGAGATAAGCTTCTAGGATATGAAGGTCATGCAGCATCGATCTATTTTAAATGCTTAAGCAAAATTTGTCCACTTCAAAATAGAGATCCTAAAGGGACAGATCTATTTAATATAGTGCTTAATTATGGATACGGCATCTTATATTCAGAAGTTGAAAAAGCTTGCATTTTATCTGGCTTAGATCCATATTTAGGTTTTTTACATATGGATAGATATGGAAAGCCTTCTATGGTTCTTGATTTAGTTGAACAATTTCGGCCAATAATTGATAAAGCAATCATTAATTTATTTGTTAGAAAACGAATTTCTGATAAAGACTTAGAAAAAATAGGTAATGGAATAATTTTAACAAAAAGTGGGAGAGCTAAAGTTATTGAGGAAGTAATGAAGATTCTTAATCAAAAAGTTGTTTACAAAAATAAAAAACTAACCATATCAAATATAATTTTAGAACAAGGAAGAGACATTGTTAGGTATCTTTTAGGCCAATCAGAAAAAATTACCACCTTTATATGGAGAGAATAAAATGCTCTATTGGTTAATTTATGATATAAGTGATAATAAAACAAGGAATAAAATAGCATCAAAATGCAAAAACTATGGACTTTTTAGAGTACAAAGAAGCTCTTTTATAGGAAACTTAAGTAAAAATAAAGCGGAAATGCTTATGTTAGAAATCAAAGAATTAGAAGTAAAAAAAGGTGATTGTATTTTTATGATTCCTTCTTGTAAATCTTGTTTTTCATGCAAAGAGATAATCGGAAAATTAGATGAAGAATCATTAAAAAATAAAGGGTTTGTAATTTTTCAAAATGATACCTAAGATTACGGCTGCTGATATAATGAATTATGAATATTGCCCGCGAATTGTTTATTTTACCCGCGTTTTGAAATTATCTCAAACAAGGAGTATAAAACAAAAGAAAGGCTTAGAAAAAGATGCTGCTTTTAGAAGAAATAGTATAAGAAATAAAATAATAAAAGAAAAATTTTATCCACAACTAGTAAGAAGGTATAATCTTTCTTTAGAAACTGAGGAATATGCCACTAAAATTGATTGTCTTTTAATTAATGAAGAATTAAAAGAAGCTTATCCATTGCAATTAAAATATGCTAAGAAACCTAAATGTGGATTCTATAGAACCCAAAAACTACAATTAATGTTTGAAGCTATGCTAATAGAAAAGGTGCTAGGTTATAAAGTTCCTCATGGTTATATCAAATATGAAATTTCTAATGACTTAGTAAAAATTAATCTTAAAAACAAGCAGTTACTATTTGAAACGATCGAAAAAGTTAAAAGTGTCATAAAAAATGAAATTTATCCAGAAGCAACAAAATATAAAAAAAGGCTTATAGATAATTGTTTCAGAAAATTTTATTAAAATGGAAGAACAAATAAAAACTTTTTTTTGTGAAAGATGTAACAAAGAGATAAAAATTCCTAAAAATTATTTAGGAAAAGAGAATGCTATTGAAAAAGCAAAAGCAAAACATGAACATAAAGAGCATGCATTAATATTAGGTGTAAAATTTAAAATCTACCCTGAAAGGCAAGATATAGAAAAACTAAATCAATACTTCAATGAATATGGAAAAGCTGTTACATTTGCCGCAAGAATAATTGATAAATTAATGTCTAAATTTAAATTTCGAGGAGAAAAGGATAAAGAAAAAAATAAATTTATCTTTCCACTTGATAAATGTAGGTTTTGTAATGAAGAAAAAGAAATATATTATCAAAATAATCGTGGTGAAAAAATTTGCAGTTCTTGCTATTTAAAGGAATTTAATGTGAATAGCATAAGAAAAAAAATTTATGCAACAAAAGGCAGAAAAGTTAATCCTGCTTTTAATATAAAAAATGCAACCAAGATGCTTACTAAAACACATTATAATTATGTCGTCGTAGACGCCTTCCAATTATTAGATGCACTAAAAAAGCAAAGAAAAAAACGAATTAAAAAATTACAGCGAGATAAAGCAAAATTTAGGCTATTTGAAGAAATGCTAATGTATGAAGACAAGCGTTTTGAATTACCGAAAAAGAAAAGATGGAGGGAACCAAGATTTATTCATATAAGTCAAAAAGATAAAGCTGGAGAATTAAAAGGATACACTATAAATAAAATTAGAGATAAAGTTAAAATATTAAGAAGGAATATCGAGCGAGAAGAAAAATCATTGCGTAAAAAATCTCCCATTTTGTTCAAGGGAAATAGAATCCTTCTCAGCCCAAATATAAAGTTTGATATCAAAAATAGTAAAGTAAGGATACCGCTATCAAGAGAATTAACGAAATATTATGAATTTAGTGGACCATTAAATGTTGCAAATAGGCATGGAATAGAATTTTTTGATAAAAAACTAAAACAAATTCAAACAAGTAAACCTAAGTATGCTTATTTAATTAGAAAACAAATAAACAAAGATCAAAAGAATCCTATTTATGATTACTATCTACAATACACTACTGAAATGATCCCTGAATTTATTGAAGATTATAATGGAGTATTAGGCATTGATAGAGGTATAAATACACTTGCTTGTATAGTTTTTTTAGAAAAAGGGAAAGACAAACCTAGTTTTGTAAAATTTTTTAGTGGTAGGGATATTATAAAGTTGAAAAATCGAAGAAGGAAACAATTATATTTTTTAATAGGAAAACACAATAAAAGAAGAAAACAAAAGAAAATCAGACCAATAGAGCCAAAAATTAATCAAATTTTACATATTATATCAAAGCAAATAGTCACTCTAGCCAAAGAAAAAAAAGCCGTAATTGCTCTCGAAACACTCGAAAAGCCGAAGAAAGGTAAATATAGGCAAAGTAGGTATCTTAAATATAAATTAAGTCAATTTGTTTTTAGAAAGCTTTCAGATTATATAAATTATAAAGCGAGAAAAGAAGGAATTAAAGTAATTTTCATTCTGCCAGAAAAAACGAGCAAAAATTGCTCTCATTGTGCAATCAAAGGAGATATTCATGAAGATACACAAAGACCATACAAAAATTCATTCTCATTATTTAAATGCAATAAATGCGGAGTAGAACTCAATGCAGATTATAATGCGGCGTTTAATATAGCACAGAAAGGTTTAAAAAGTCTAAATTCTAATTTAAATTGTACTTCGGGGTGAGACCTTTATCTAAGATGGTAAAGGTTGAAGTACTGATATGCCGCGAGCTATATGCGAGCGGAGGTAAGTAAAGGGCGGCGTTGCACCGCAATTAAAGATCCGAAACTCACCAAGAAAGCTAGCTATCGAACAGCTTTAAATAAAGCTAAAAATTCGATAGCATCATTAGTCTAACGGCTAATGGGGCTGACAGATCAATCTTCAATCCCGTTCTAATTTAAAAAATTAGAATCTCTTTATAAATAAATGTGCAGAAAACACATATTCCAGAAACTTACAATAGAAATTGACTTTTTAAGCTTAAAAGAGCCAAATCTCAAGGCTCTTTCACAGCAAGAACAAAGGGATTGAGGAATGCAACGTAAATTAATAGATGCACTAAATAAAACAACAGTAAAAGAAAAAACTTTCACAGCAAGAACAAAGGGATTGAGGAATGCAACTTACACATGGAGTGATGATGATCATTATTTTTATGGACTTTCACAGCAAGAACAAAGGGATTGAGGAATGCAACTCGTTATTGTTGGCCTTATTATTTTAATTGCTCTATTCTTTCACAGCAAGAACAAAGGGATTGAGGAATGCAACTAACAAAATAAAAAATAAAGCTACTGAAATGAATATGTCTTTCACAGCAAGAACAAAGGGATTGAGGAATGCAACCGTTAATAGCAGGTATTGCATCAGCAATCGAATTAACCTTCTTTCACAGCAAGAACAAAGGGATTGAGGAATGCAACTCGTAGCCATCGAGCAAAAATTTAAAAATAGCTCGCTTTTAAATTTTTATGCAAGTAATAAACGAGCAAATAAGTGAAAGGCAATTTAATAATTTAATAAAGGAAGGCTTCGTGCTTGTCGATTTTTATGCTGACTGGTGTTTACCGTGTAGATTGTTATCGCCAATATTAGAAAAGATAAGCAAAGATTACAAAAATGTTAGATTTGTAAAAGTTAATATTGAAAATAACAGAGATCTTGCCGAAAAATTTAATGTGATGAGTATACCAAATGTAGTTCTATTTAAAGATGGTAAAGAAGCCGATAGATTTATTGGGTTTATGCAAGAAGACGCGATAAAAGAATGGATTGAGAAAAATATTTGATAAAAATAGATAAAAATAATGGAAAAAAGCCTCGGATGGGATTTGAACCCATGACCTACGGTTTACAAAACCGCCGCTCTAACCAGCTGAGCTACCGAGGCATAGAATATAAAAAATTCGTAATTTAAATTTTTTCTTATTATTTTTAATTTTTACTTTTGTTTTACTTCGATTCTTCTTATCTCACAAATTAATAAAGGATAAATTTTTTTAAGCTCGGTTAAAATTTGTTTTTGCCAAACATAATTGATTATAGAATCAAAAATAATATCTTTGTTATTATTTTCAATCAATTTAATTATTAGCTCTCTTCCTCTTTCTCTAATCTTTTTCCTTATATTTCTGACAACTTTCTTTCTTGTAACAAATAACGGCTTAACTTGAAGTCTAACTCCGTCCTTAGAAACAGCAAAAAAAGAGTCTTCAACTGGACTTGTGCCCTTTCTTACAAGCCTTCTAACATAATTTTGGACTAAACCAAAATAAACTATTTCTCCACAAGGGTTTTTATCCTTAATCTTCACTTTGAATTTAGCTTCAGCCATCTTTCCTTTTAATTCTCTTGTCATATCATAAAAGATAGTTTTATTTTCAATATTAGCCAAATCAACACCAATTATAGGAATTTTTTTCTTAATTACATCCAGGCTCACATCAAACCACTTAAGTTTTGCCATTTTATTCTATTAGTTCTTAATTGTTTTTTTAACATTTATTAATTTTTGCTTTTATTTTGTCTTTTATTTTAATCATTTTAATTCAACTTTGCTCGCCCTAATACCTTTGCTTTGAGGCATACTCTTGTTGCAAACAGTGCAAGTATAAAGTATGTTTGTTTTTTTACTTCCTTTTGTTTTTCTTTTCCATCTACTAATAGGTGGTTTGCTATATCTTCCAAGATTACCATAGCCCCTATTCTTACCTCTCAACCTTGCTCGTTGCGGTGAACCTCTTTTTAAACTCCCTCTCGTATGCGCAGCACTAACTAACTCTACTTTTTGCTCTGTATGTTTTTTGCAATATTTGCAATATCTTTTAACTTTTTTTGGTAGCTTCATTTTTCATTCTATTTTTACTGCTTTTCCATCATTTATTAATATTTCTGCAATTTCTTTTGGCAGGTTAGCAATATCGTCTTTTTTAAATGGCCCCAAGGTTTTACCGTTGCCATCTAAAAATTCTTCGATATCCGATTTAAATCTTACTAAAGAAGTATTTTTTAAATCTTTTTCTATACTTCTTTCTTTCATCTTTTTTTCAGTCTCTCTTAGTTTATCAAGAACGGCATAAAATAATTCTTTCTCTTCTTTTAACATATTATCAAGATCACTTTTAGCAACTCCTGAAATTTTAGCAAGGAGGGCAAGATTAAGAATTTTTTTCTGTCTTATGCTAAAAAGCTCATCAATCAAACTTTTAGCATTTTCAAATTGCCGTTTTAGTTTTTTCAAAGCTTCATCAAATTCTTTTTCATCTTTTTCGAAAATCTTACTTTTCTCTTCAATATAAGTTTTTAACTCTTCTAAAAACTTTGCTGGAAGTTTTTGTAATGTCTCATTATACTTTTCTTGCCTTAATATTGAGTAAATTTCATTATAGGTTATCATCTTATAAGTTACATTTTTGTCTTATTTTGCTTTCTTAATTAGTAATTTCATTAATTGATAGCCTTCAATTTTAAAACCCTTACTAAACTCTCTCTCGCTAAATTTTTGGCATTTACTTGTGATAGGCTTTCTTGGATCATAGATTAAGATCGGCACTGGATCTGATGAGTGTCTTTTTAGAGTGTATGGTGTAGCATGATCAGAAGTAATGCAGAGAATAGCATTGATATTTTTTAGTTTTCCTAACAACTTATCAATTTTTTCTATAGCTTTCACTTTTCCTTCAATATCACCTTTATGTCCATACTTATCAGGACCTTTTATCTGAACATAAACATTTCTCTTTTCATTTAATATCTGCTCTATCTCATTCTTCCTCTTTAAAATTTTCATTCCTGCAAGACGTGCAAGCCCGTACTCAACCGGCATATCACCAATAAAAGCCCAATCATGCATTTTTTTAACTCGCGGCAACTTATTACTTGCTCCTCGAAGAAGTAAAGTAAAGCCAAACTCTTTTTCAATCCTGCCTACAAAATTATTGATTAAATTGCTTCCTTTGCCTCTTGCCTTTCTTTTTATCATCTTTCTTGAAACAGCCCGTGAATAATTTTTATATTTAATATAACCTAAATGCGTGTTTGAAATATTCGGAGAAATTCCTTTAACTTCCAAAACCGCGCGATAGCCGACAGTTGGGTAAATCTTTATTCTTTTATCAAAGCTATTGATTTTTTCAATAGCTTGCTTTGGCACAATTGCTCTCGTGTCAGTTATTTTATTCCCCTTAAATCGAGCAAAATTGACTCTAAAATAGACGCAATCTTTTTTTATTTTTATGCCTGCTCCCAGGGCCTCGATAATTCCTCTCCCAGGGTAAAGGTGCAAGGGATAGCCAAGCAAAACAAATTGTGCTTCGCCGCTCTCAGGAGCAATTCCTTTTATTGGCCACAACAATCCACATTCGCTTCTTGCGGCAAACCAATCAAGATTCTTGGTTCTTGCTTTCTCTAAAGAGGTTGGCTTCTCAGCAATTTTATCAGCAAGACCATCAAGTATTAAAAGCACAATCCGCATGAAATAATTAAGGAAAAGAGTTTTTAATTATATCTACATTTTGCCTTTTTAATTTAAATTTTTAAACTTGAGAGAAATTACTTAAAGATGTTTAAATTTTTAAAAGAAAAAATAAAAAGCTTGTTAAAAAGGAAGAAAGAAGAGTTAGAAGAGCAAGAGGAAAAGGTTGAGAAGGCTGAGAGGGTTGAAAAAATTGAAGAAAAAAAGGCAGAAAAAGTTGAAGTTGAAAAGCAAGTAAAAAAAGAGAAAAAAGAAAAAGAAGAGCGAGAAGAGAAAGAGGAGCCAAAATTAGGGAGGCTTTTCAAAATTAAAATTGAAGAAAAGCATTTCAATGAATTTTTTGAAGAGTTAAAGTTAGTTCTTCTTCAAAGTAATGTCGCTTATGAAGTAGTTGATTTTATTGAAACAACATTAAAAAATCAAGTCATTGGTAAAGCGATTAATCGGAGAGAGTTTGAAAGTTTTATGGAAGACAATCTAAAAAAAGTAATAAAAAAACTTTTTGTTGAGCCATTCGATTTAATCAAGTTTATCCAAGCAAAAGAGGAAAGGAAGCCGGTAGTGATTGTATTTTTTGGAATAAATGGAAGTGGAAAAACTACAAGTATTGCGAAAGTAGCATACTTATTAAAGCAGAAAGGAATAAAGAGTGTGCTTGCCGCAAGCGACACTTTCCGTGCTGCTAGTATTGAGCAGCTAGAAAAGCACGGAGAGAAGCTTGGAATCAGTGTAATAAAGCATAAATATGGTGCCGATCCTGCTGCTGTTGCTTTTGATGCTATAAGTTATGCAAAAGCTCATGCTATTGATGTTGTGCTAATTGATACAAGTGGGAGAATGCATACTGAAAAAAATTTAATGGAGGAAATGAAAAAAATATGTCGAGTAGCCAAGCCTCACTTAAAGATTTTTGTTGGTGAAAGTATAGTTGGTAATGATGTGATAGAGCAAGGTAAGGCATTTAATGAAGAGGTTGGAATAGATGCAATAATTCTCACAAAAGCTGATGTTGATGAAAAAGGAGGAGCAGCTCTTAGTATAAGTTATGTCACAAAAAAACCAATTTTGTTTTTAGGCACTGGTCAGCAATATCACAATCTCGAGGCTTTTGATATAGAGAAAGTCTTAGAAAAAATTTTAGATTGATTAAACTTTAAATTTTTATTAGAGATAGGGATGGAAGCCTGGTAGCTGGTAAATGTTATAAAGTTTTTCTGTAATCTTAATTCTTTCCTGTTTTCCTGCAAGCATCCAAACTTTAACTTACGGTTGCGCCCTTCCGGGACTGGCCGGGTTTGTTAAAGCAGGATCAAGCAGGGCAGGAGATCATCACAAGATTACAGTTCTTTACAACATTTACTTCACACCCAGGTTTTCAGCCTGCCTAAGCCCATTTGCAGTTTTCGGCAGAGGGCTAGCCTGCCACCTATCCATCCCATAGAACCATATTTTCAAACTTAATAAATTTTTCTTAAATTTAGTTAAAATTTTTAAATTAGTTTTAAATAGATTTTTATGAAATATGAAGAAGCTCTTGAGAAGGCCTTTAAAGAGATTAAGCCGATTGAGGCTGTTTCCCGCTTTGAAGTGCCAAAAGTAGAAGGATTTATTGAAGGAACAAAAACAATAGTTACAAATTTTTCGCAAATTGTTAGTTTATTAAAAAGGCCTGTAGAGCACATAGCTAAATGGCTCGCTAAGGAGCTAGCAACTTCCTTTGTTTTAGAAATGCCGAGACTAATTTTAAATAGAAGAATAAAAATTGAAAAAATCAATGAAAAAATTCAGGAATATGTTAAAGAATATGTAATCTGCAAGCAGTGTAAAAAGCCAGATACAAGTTTAATAAAGCAAGAAAGAATGTTATTTTTGCACTGTCTGGCTTGCGGTGCCAAATATGTTGTGCCAAAAATATAAACAAAATGAAAAAACAAAGTAAACAAGATAGAGTTTTTATAAAAATTTATGAGGGAAATCCAAAGATAGTAGCTATTTGTGATTATGAGTTATTAAATAAAAGATTCGAAGAAGGTAAGCTTCAACTTGAGGTGAATGAAAAATTTTTTAAGGGAGAAATTTACAGTTTGTCTGAGGCAAGAAAAAAGCTTGCAAAAATAGCTGAAGATTATGCGAGCTTTAATATAGTTGGGGGGAAGGCTGTTACACTTGCTTTAGAATTAAAAATAATAAACAGCAACAAGGTGATTTATATACAAAAAATTCCTGTTGCTCTTGTGTTATAAAAATCGTATAAAAATGAAGTGGCCAGAAAAAAAGATAAAGCGAGAAGAGCAGGAGAAAAGTGAAGAGACAAGGGTTATTCTGCCTAAAGAGAATCAGGTTATTGGTATAGTCGAAAGGCGTCTTGGAAGTAATAAAATGCAAGTTGAATGCTTTGATGGCAATACAAGAGTTTGCCGTGTTCCAGGCCGCTTCATGAGAAAACTTTGGATAAGGCCTGGCGATGTCGTTCTTGTTGAAAAATGGGAACTAGGAGGAGAAACAAAAGGGGACATAATTTATAAGTACAGCCATGCTGCTGTTGAAAAGTTGAAAGAAAGGGGTCTATTTAAGATTAGTTGAAAAAATGGAAAAAAAAGAAAAGCAAGAATTTCTTGAGTTAGCATATAGCAAAGAAGAGCTTGGTAATATAATTGTTAAAAACAGAATACTTGGGATTGAAAAGAGACTTGGGATAAAGTTAGTCGTAAAAGAAAATAAGTTGGTGATTAATAAAACAAAATGCAAACTTAATGATTTTGAGCTTATGAACATGCTTGATGCCTGGGCACTTTGTTTTAAAAAAGAAGCCTTTCTTCTTGAAGATCCTGACTGGCTTTTTGAAAAAATAAACCTTAGAAGCATGATAAGGCCTGCGAGATTAAAGACAGTGAGGGCTAGAATAATAGGAAAGAAAGGAAAAACAAAGCGCGTACTTCAAGAGCTAACAAATTGTTATTTTATAATATCTAAAAATCATATAGGAATTATAGGCAAACAGGAAAATATGCATGTGGCTAAGCGTGCCATAGAGCGTCTAATAAGAGGTAAACGCCATGAGGCGGTTTATAGTGCCCTTCAAAGAGAGGCAAGAGAAATAGAAGAAAAACAAAAGTTAACTGAAGAACAATTAAAAGAAATTGAAGAAGAATAAAGAAAAAATTTTAACGTTCACTTACAGCATTGTATGGAACAAGAATGATTTCTGTGTAATTTCCTGTAAGATTAGAGTATAAGCTAACATAACCTTGGCTCTGAACAATGTTGATTATATCAAGAAGAGCTTGTTGTCTGGCGAAATCGATAGCTTGGGAAGGAACAAGAATTAAAGTGATATTTTCATCTTCATTTTGCACTGCAACAAAACCTCTCTTATTTATCTCATGTGCGATTGTCGAGAAAGCTAATTGCTGGCCTGCATTAAATCTTGAGTTGCCATAAAAAAAGAATCCTGCAACTAAGGCACCAATTACAATTACAATCATTAGCAAAAAAGTCATTATTTTATAAAATTTTAATTTTGATTCCATTTTCAATCTTTCAATCTCCTATTTTTTATTTTTTTATCTCTTTTTATTTACTTTTTTATCTTTATCATTTTTATTATTTTTTTCTTTTTAAATTTTCCCTTTCTAAAACAAAACAGAAATATTTAAAAATATCAAAAAAATAATAAAGAAATAAAGTAATAGCGAAATAAAACAAAAAATAAAAAGAGGATGAGAAAATTAATTTTTTTATCTTTGCTGATAATCCTAATTCCTTTTGCATTTGCACAATGGAAAATTGTTGGGAGTACTGTAACTTTTGATAAAGCTGGTTATAAGCTTGGTATAAATACAGAGAATGCAAATGCAAGCCTTGATGTCAATGCAACATGGGCAAGGATAAGTGGCTTGCGTGTGCATACACTGATTGTTGATAATCAAAGCTGTCTTGGTGGTCCTAACAATTGCATTACTAACTGGAGCCAGATTGGCGGTGGCGGTGGTGGAGGTGGAGTATGGGGCCAAAGCAACAACAATATTTATTATACTGCCGGCAACGTCGGCATTGGAACCACGACGCCAAACCATAGTCTCGAGGTATATAGTAATACAGGATCAGCTTTTATCCAGGCCTACGGTGTAGGTGATACCTGGAATTTTGCAGGAATAAATTTGAAATCAGATGAAAATATTGACAAAGTATGGCAGATCACTCATCGAAAAGAAGCAGGTAATACTAACAAGCTAATAATTTCTTATTATAATGGGAGTTGGTGGTTTCAAAGACTAACAATAGATGCTGCCGGCAACGTCGGCATCGGGACGACGAATCCATCACAAAAACTAAGTGTAGCCGGAGGAGCTTCAATAGGATATATTAGTGGTTCTAAAAAGGGAATTTTTATTAACAACGAGGATGCATATGGAAATTTACCTGTTATTCAAGGAGTAACATCGGGTTGGGGCGCAGAGGGAATTGCTATTAATCCTGTAGGAGGCAATGTTGGCATTGGGACGACGAGTCCAAGAGCGAAACTTCATGTTGCAGGCGATGCATACTTCGAAGGCAAAGTTATTTTTGGGTATGAGACAAATGTTGAGTCATGTTCTGGCTATCTTTGTATTGCTTCATGCAGTTCAGGAAAAAAAGTAATTAGTGGTGGATGTGGATCTGGATCCAACGGGATAATTACATATAGTGGATTTGGACGCTATCTTGATAGTTGGATGTGTATTAGTTCAAAAACAGATGATACTATTACAGTTACTGCCATTTGTGCACGCGTTGAATAAGAACAAATTTTAGTTTGCGTTTACTTTGCTTTTTTCACTTTTATCATACTTTTCTTTAAAAGCTAGGACCAAAAAACTTTAAAACTTAGTTTCATACTTAAAAAATGAAAATAATTTATATTTTTTTGATAAGCTTGCTTATTATTCTGGCAGTCGGAGCTGTTCTTGCTATTAAATATGCCAAAACGGGTGAAGAAGTATGCATTCCAGGGATTGATGTTGGTTGCACAAAACAAGAAGAGGTTGCTGGAACCGGCGGGCCTAATATAGTAATAATTCCCCCACCTAATCCTCCGTTAGGACCATCATAAGATTTAAAAAATAAGTTGATATATAATTAAAACAATCAAAAAAGAGGAGAAGAGGATGAGAAAGATTAAAATAAGCAAAAAAATCGCTTTCCTATTTTTTGTTATGATTTTTATGCTTTTCTACTCAAATTTCACTAGCGGACAAGTGTGCACTTGCTCCTCATGTGAGGATTGCACAAATGCTTTAATCAATTCTTCATGTACAGAAGTAAAATTAACAGCAGACATTTCAAATTTTGTCGGCACTTGTATCAATAATCCTCCAGGTTTCAACAACAAAACTTTTGATTGTCAAGGCCATACAATAGATGGAGATGATAGTGAAGAAGAAGATTACGGAATTTATTTATATAACCAAAACAACACAATAAAAAATTGTGTAATTACTGACTTTTATTATGGAATTTATTTACAAGCTTCCTCAAACAACATCCTGACAAATAACACTGCAAGATCAAATAATTATGGGATTGATTTATATTTTTCATCAAACAACATCTTGATAAACAACACTGCTAATTTCAATAATGGGTATGGAATTTTTTTACAAGAGTCCCAAAATAACTTCTTGGTATATAACATTATAAGTTTAAATTACATGGGCGGGATTTACCTATATTCTTCCGGGCTCTTGCTTGGCAGTGACACAAAAAACAACAACATTTACAATAACTTCTTTAATAACACAAATAATTTTGGCTTTGGAGGAACAATTTATCCAAATAAATGGAACACAACAAAAACAGCCGTCACAAACATAGTTGGCGGGTATTATCTTGGAGGAAATTTTTGGGCGAAGCCGGATGGGACAGGATTTAGCCAAACCTGCATTGACAATAACAAGGATGGAATTTGTGATTCAAGCTATATTCTTGCTGAAAATAATACTGATTATTTGCCATTGTCAACCCGCTTTATTTCTGCGTTTCCAGAGCCTCCAGAAGCTCCGATAGGCCCGCCGCCACCTCCACCATTACCGCCACAAGAAATACAAGAAATAATTGGAGCTATAACAGTGCAGATAATAAGCCCAACAAAACTTTGCGGTGGAAATAGCAATTGCTGTAGTAATAATGGGCTAGCAGCTTATTATTATAATGCATCAAAAGCGATTTGGCACAACATAACTGTTACTGGAACACCAACTGGCATAAATTGGTCATGGTATGGAAATGATAGTGTTGTTAATATATTAAGAAACACGAGTGATGATTTCAGTAAGGCAAATATAAGCCATATTTATAGCTTAAAACAAGGAAAAAATACAACTAATGTTTTAATCAACTTTACAATAATTAACAAAACAACTGGTAAGGTAATAAATTCATTACAGATACCACCAATTCCGTTAACCAATTGCCAAAGCTTCCAGCCAATTGTAAACATAACAAGCCCTACTGCTACTAAATATCTTTTTGGCAATATATGGCATAATGCAACGTGGATAGATGCTGATAGTAGCTATCAAAACCTAACTTTTAGATGGAATATATTCTGGGATTATGGGTTATTTAATAATTCAGTTTGTACTTACACAAGATCTGGCTGCCCTAACATTAGCCTCTTATTTAACTATACTGGGAACTTCACGAGTCAACTAATAATAGCTGATGAGAAGGGCCAGACAGGATGGGACGTTGTTAGATTTTCTGTTATAAATGAAAGTTGCAATTGCAGCAATCCTTTCACTTACTGTAAAAGTTGGAATTTAAGTAGGCAAGATAATGAGAGAAGGTATTATTGTAATGAAAGAGGGCAATGGATTAATTATTGTTTAAATAGCAATCAATGTAAAGAAGGTGAGTATTGCAATTCAACGAAACAATGTAGTACTAAACCAACTGAGTGTCAACAAATCTCACCAACTTCTGGATGTGAGGTTTATAATAATGAGAATGATTGCATTAGTGATGTCTGCGATTTAGGAAAAAATGGTCTTGAACCACCTGGCTGCGATCTATCAACACAAAAATGCACAGTTTACAGTGGTTGTTCGTGGAATTCTATAAATTCAATATGTGAACAGTCTTTCACAGCCATTGACCCAACCAAGGGAGCTCAATACACTTGTAGCTATTCTACTAAAACCGAAGGAGATTGTAGTGAAGCTGGTACAGAAGCAATAAAAGTAACTTACAAATTTTCAAGTAATCCTCCTAATAATTATGAAAATGATTGCTGCCGTGATTATGGATTTGAAAATTGTCAAAATGGTGAAGCCACAATAACAATCCAATGCGCACAGCTTCCAAGTAGGCAGATGCCTGGCTTTACTTGGATAAATGTGCTTGGTATTTTGGTTTTATTAGCAGGGTATTATATTTATAAAAATTTAAAGAAAAAAACAAATAGAAAAACAAAATAGAAAACAGTTAAATTTGTTTAATAAATTTCAATAAAAATTCTTTTGCCTTTTTATAATCAGCTCGCCTTTTGCTGAGCTTCATGACTTCGCCAATTAAAAAATCAAGAGCTTTTTGATTTCCTTGTTTATAATCTTCAACTGCTTTTTTGTTTTTTTCCACAACTTCCTTACATATTTTTTTAATTTCTTCATCTGAAAGCTTTTCTATTATTTCTGCTTTTTCTCTTTCGGCTATAGAAAAACTCGTTGGGATAAACTCATTGAGCAATGATTTTGCCTTTAAAGGGGTTATTTTCTTGCTTTTCACAAGCTCAAGAAGCTCGACAAAATGCGCAGGCTTTATGTCAACCTCATCAAGAGTTTTTTTGTTATAATTAAGCACTCTAAGGAGTTCAATTGTAATCCAAGGCAGTGCAAAGCTTGCATCAATATGCTTTGCAACTTCCTCAAAAAATTCAACAAGTTCAAGATTACTAGCCAATATACCAGCCTGAATTTTATTCAATTTATATTTCTTTATTAGCTTTTCAAGTTTTTGTTTTGGGCTTTCTGGAAGCTCACGCTTTAATACTGCAACTTCCATCTCAGTTATCTTTAATACAGGCAAATCAGGATCAGGAATAAAACGATAATCTTCAGCAAGCTCTTTGGTACGCATAACAATTGTCTCTTGCTTTGCCTCATCCCACCTTCGTGTTTCTCTGGCAATTTTTTCCTTTCCAATGCTCAACTGCCTTGAAATTTCATAGTTAATCGCATTTTTTATACTTTCAAGGCTACTCAGATTTTTAATTTCAACACGTTCTCCGCCGGTAGAAACATTAACATCCACCTTAATTCCCGCACTTTTGTCAAGAGCTTTGATATAAGATGCAAGAAGCAAAAATTGCTTTAACCATTGTTCTACCTGTTCGCCATTTTTAAAATCTGGTTCTGTCACAATTTCAATAAGAGGAATGCCGCTCCTATTGTAGTCAATAGTCCCTGTTTCAGGATCCCAAGCTGCCGGATCTTCTTCAAGATGGCACTCCCTAATTCTTATACCATTAAAATTTCCATTTATTGCTAAAGGTACACTATAAGCTCCTGACATCGTTATTTGATAACCTTTCGGTAAGTCTGGCCAATCATAGTGTTTTCTCTGCCAAACAAGTTTTTTCCCTTTTTCTACTGTATTTATTTCACAACCAAGCATCAAAGAGATCTGTATTACTTTTTTTATAGCTTCAGCATTAGGTAGCATCGGTTTTGAACCTGGTTGGCCAGTACAAATTGGACAGATGAAAGAGTTTGGCTTAATTTCTTTCAATATCGCATGCCTTACAGCTCTACACTGACAAAAAAGCTTTTCACGAGTAATGAGATAGCCATGTATCTCAAGTCCAATTTTTATTTCTCTCATCATTTTTATTTCTTTTATCTCAATTCTTTTATCTCAATTTCTTTTGCAATACTAAAGAGAGTTGATTCAGCAAATTGTTTTGTCATTATTTGCAAGCCAACAGGGATACCATTAATCTTGCCCACAGGCAAGCTTAAAGCTGGAAGCTCTGCCAGATTGGCAAGAACTGTCAAAGTATCATAGGCATACATATCTTCAACACTCAATTTTTCCCCAAGTTTATGGGGAAGTTTTGGCACTGTTGGCATAATAATCGCGTCAAAACTTGTAAAAACCTTATTAAATTCCTGCTTTATTAGCTCTCTAACTTTTAAAGCTTGCCTATAATATCTTCCTCTAAACTCTGCCTTACTAATCTCACTTCCTCCAATAATGCGCCTAAGAACTTCTTCTCCACAATATTCTTCTATACGTTTACCAAAACGCCTTCCATCAAATTTCCGAGTTGCGGAAAAAAATTCAACATAACATATAGGATAATAAGTTTGAATTGCTAAATCAATATATCTTAACTTTATTTTTTCAACACTCCATTTTTCTCTTTCACTAACTTCTTTCAATCTCTTTTCAACAATTGCCAGAATATTTTTATCAGCTTTAACTTCAGGAACAGCTATTTTTATTTTTCCTAACTTATTAATTTTAATTTCCTTACCCTCATATGTTGTCGCATCTCTCTCGTCTTTACCTTTGATTATATTTAACAAAAGCAAAGCATCATCAATGCTTTTAGCAAAACAACCTATTTGATCAAGACTCATACTTAAATCTATTAATCCATATCTGCTTACCAAGCCATAACTTGGTTTAATGCCAACAATGCCACAATGGCTAGCTGGATTCCTTATGCTGCCTCCTGTATCGCTTCCAAGTGCAAGATCACAAAAGCCAGCTGCTACAGCAGCTGCTGAACCACTCGACGAACCACCAGGAATTCTTTCAAGAGCCAGAGGATTCCTCGTAAAACCAAAAGCACTTGTCTCGCCACTAGAACCACAAGCAAATTCATCCATATTAGTCATGCCAATAATCAAACCATCCTCAGCCTTTATTTTTTCAATGACACTTGCATCATATGGTGAGATGTAATCTTGAAGTACTTTACTTGCACAACTAGCAACTAGACCTTTAACATTTATGTTTGCCTTAACTGCAATAACCTTTCCTGCAAGCTTCCCTGCTGTTCCTTTTTTTATTTTTTCTTCTATAAATCTTGCTTCATCAAGTAAATTTGGGTTAATTTGCAAAATTGCATTTATATTTTTGCCTCTTTTATTATCTTTCTCTATAGCTTTAAGATATGATTCGACTTTTTCAACAATTTTTATTTTTTCTATTTTTTCTACCATTTCTTTTTTTCAGCTAAAATAAAATCCTCTTCTTTTTTAGGAGCATTCATAAAAAAAATCTCATAAAATTTTTTATCTACTTCGCCTTCTTTGCCTTCTCCACGCCTATCCTGCTGCCTTTCAACAAAACTTTCAGGAATGCTTTCTTTAACTTTAGCAAGTGCTGCTGCAAATTTATCAAGAATTTCTTTTGCCTCTTTTTTAACTTCTTCAAGCTTTTCTGGCTTCTTATGCTTTTCTTGTTTCTCACTTTCCATCTTTGTTTCCATTTTGATTTTTGTTTTTGTTTTTTGTTTTGACTTTTATTTTTTGCCTTTTCCTTTCTGTTTTTTCTCTTTCTGCTTCGCTTTCTTTTCTTTCCTTTCTTTTCTTTTTTCTTTCTTCTCTTCCTTCTCTCCTTCTTCTTTTTCCAAAATTTTTATATGGACTTCTTGCAATTGCTTTTCACTTAAAGGGCTAGGACAATCAAGCATTAAATCTCTAGCTTCTTTGTTTTTAGGGAAAGCGATAACTTCTCTTATCGACGGTGCTTTTACCAATATTTGAACAAAACGATCGAGACCAAGGGCACAACCACCATGAGGAGGAGCCCCATAGCTAAATGCCTCAAGCATAAAACCAAATTTTTTTTCGGCTTCTTCTCTTTTAAGACCAAGTAGATCAAAAACTTTTCTTTGTATTTCAGGCTGATGTATCCTTATACTTCCAGACAAAAGTTCAACTCCATTAAGTACGAGGTCATATGTTCTTGCCTTAACTTTGAAAGGATCTTTTTCAAGCTGCTCCACACTTGAAGGAAAACAAAAAGGGTGATGAGCAGCAACATAACGTTTTTCTTCTTCACTCCATTCAAAGAGAGGAAAATTAATAATCCAAGCAAAAGCAAATTCTTCCCCAGTTTCTTGCCTTAAATCAGGCTTATCCGTTTTATACTTTTTCATTACCTCTTCATAGTTTAGTCTTCTGAAAGGTATTTTTAGATCAATATTAAGTACTTCCTTAAAAACATATTTTAGGGCTCTCTCAATAACATCGAAGACATCATCTTCAGTTACGAAAGACATTTCTATGTCTAGTTGGGTAAACTCTGGTTGTCTATCAGCTCTTAAATCCTCATCACGCAAACACCGTGCAATTTGAAAATATTTGTCATAGCCGGCAACCATTAATAGTTGTTTATAAAGCTGTGGACTTTGTGGGAGTGCATAAAATTTGCCAGGATGCACGCGACTAGGTACAATATAATCTCTCGCCCCTTCAGGAGTAGACTTGCCAAGTAAAGGGGTCTCTACCTCAATAAAACCTTCTTTATCAAAAAAATCACGAAATGCTTTTATAATTTTATGCCTCAAGATTAGGTTTTGTTGAATTCGAGGATTTCTTAAGTCAAGAAACCTATACTTCATCCTTACTTCTTCTTCAACATCAGTGCCAATTTCGAATGGTAAAGGTTTTGAAACATTAAAGATTTCTATCTTCTTTATAGCTACTTCAACTTTTCCTGACTTTAGATTTGGGTTTTCGGTGCCTTTAGGTCGTTTTTGGACTATGCCATTAATCCCTATACACGATTCTTTTGTTAATTTTGTGGCTTTTTCAAAGTCAGGATTTTTTGCATCTATCACTGCCTGTACTTTTCCATACCTATCGCGCAAGTCTATAAAAATTATTTTTCCGTGGGTCCTTATAGTGTCTACCCAACCAGCAAGTTTAACCTCTTTTCCTTCTAGCTTTTCATCAATTTCTCCTAAATTATGTGTGCGAAGTTCATGAAGCATGAAATTATAAAAATTTTCTTTTTAAAAATTTTCACAAAGTGACTAGAAGTGATAGATAACAAAAATACAGGCGCCTCGGGGTGGACTCGAACCACCGACCCCATGGTTAACAGCCATGTGCTCTACCTGCTGAGCTACCGAGGCATTAATATAAATAAAAATTTTCCTCTTTAAAAAAGCTTTTCTTTTTACTTTCTTTCTCGCTTGTTTTTTCCTGTTATTTTTTTATTTTTCTTTTTAAGAAGGTAAGCATTTCTTGCTTCAATTTTCTAAAATCAATGTTATTTGCTTTACAAAAATCGTCTAAGCACTCTGCGGCGGCTGCTGGACAGAAAGTACAAAAATGTTGCCTCTCAATGAAAAAGTCTGTAAGTTCAGGACATTTCTTGATAAGTTCTGAAATTTTCATTTCTCTTTTGATTATTTTGTTTAATTCTAAAATCTCTTTTGTTTTTTCCTTTCTTTGCTCTTTTCCTTTTTTCCTTTCTTTTTTCATTTTTCTTTTTGTTTTATTTTTTTTAACCAAAAATGTTCACAGCTCGGATTTGCACATATTTCAAAACTTTGCTTTCCTCTTCCTTTCCATAACCTCAATTTCTTCCATCCACAATTACAAGCATTTCCTACTGTTATTTTTCCTTTTGGTAAGCTATAGATTACAGTACACTCAGGCCAATTTGTACAAGCAATAAAATAATTACCCTTTTTATTTCTTTTCAAAATTAAAAATCCACTACAACTGCATTTTGAAATCTTTTTTTCTTCAAGATCTTGTGCTTCAAGCTTTGTTATTCCTTCTTTTAGGATTAATTCAAGCTTTTCTTTATTTTCTTCATAGTCTTTAGCAATCTTCAATATAACCTCTTTAGCTTTATCTATAATTTTTGTTTCTTCGGCTAAGGGATTCTTGCTTATTAAAATTTTGTCCATTTCTAGTTCAAATTCTCTTGTCAAATTTTCATCGAGAATAAGTGGGCTCAAATTTTTCAAAAAAGTGAAAACAGCAAGACCGAGAGGCGTAACTTGAATAGCTCTTCCTTTTATATATCCTCTTTTATAGAGAGTTTCTATTATTTGTGCTCTAGTTGTCTTTGTTCCGAGCTTCTTTTTTTCCAATTCTTTAACAATACTTGCCGGATTATATCTTGCCGGAGGTTTTGTTTGCCCTTCTTCATAACTAACTTTTTCTACTTTGCCAATTTTCCCATCAATTGCATTCCATTCTTCACTTATTTTTAATGGATAAATAGAAAGCCACCCTTTTTCTTTAATTTTTTTAAAGTTTTTTTCAAAAATTTTTCCATCGATAACTGCTTTCACATTCTTTGTTTCAATAATAGCATCTTGACAAAAACAAGCAATAAATCGTTTTACAATAAGTTCATAAATTGCTTGCTCTTCTTTATTCAATTCCTTAAATTCACCTGTTGGGAATATTGCAGGATGTGCCGGGTCGGTCATTTTTCCTTCTAGAGGCCTTGAACGTTTAATAAAATTTTCGTCAATGTTAAATTTTCTTATAATTTTTTGGATTATACTTTTATAACCAATTGCCGGGGGTAGTTTTTGACTAGAAGTTCGAGGATAGCTTATAAGTCCTGCAAGATAAAGTTCTTGAGCTATTGAAAGTGTAAATGCTGGATCATATCCAAAAAGTCTATAAGCTTCCATTTGTAGTTCTGTTAAATTAAATGGTGGCAATGGCATCAAAGCTTTCTCTTGTTGTTTAACTTCAAGCTTTGATTGTTTTCCTTTTATTTTGTCAAATTGCTCAAGTTGCTTTTCATTTTTTATTCTTTCATTTAATTCAAGAACTGCCCTATTCCCATTCTCGTCACTAACCTCAATAAAAACTTTCCAAAAGCGTTCTGGAATAAAACTTGCTATTTCTTGCTCCCTTTTAGTTAAAATAGCTAATGCAGGACCCTGAACACGCCCGATGCTCAATATACGTCTTGCATTTTCCATAAGTGCTCTGCTAAGATTTATCCCATAAAACCAATCAAGGATATGCCTCGTCTCTCCTGCTATTGCTTGATTAAAATCAATTGTTGGCATTTTGTTTTTATAAGCTTCCAGTAATTCTTTTTTTGTTAAAGTAGAAAATTTCATTCTACAGGCCTCATCTTGATTTTTATTAAAGATAAACCTAAGTATATTATAACCTATAAGCTCTCCTTCAGTGTCATAATCACAGGCAATTGTTATTCTATCAGGGGAAAGTTTTTTAAAAATATTTTTAAGAGCGTTTATGTACTTTAGACCATACTTTGTAGTTGGTTTCCACTCGATGTCAAAAGTTGGCCAGCCTCTCGTTTTTTTAGCTTCACTAAGGCCATATAAATGCCCAACCGCACTTGCAATTATTATATCTTGATTATCAAACCTTACTTCATAATAAGGAATTCCAAAAAAATTTTTCTTTTTAGCATTACCAAAAGCAATTGCCAGTCTTAACGCAGCTTTTGGCTTTTCAGCTATTATTAGTTCTGTCATGAAAAAATAAAGTTTATTCATTATTCCCTCTTTCCTTATAAAACTTACGCTTAATTTTTATTATGCAAGGCCAAGAAGCTTAAAAGGAAGCAATTTTATCCAACCAAGTTTTGGCAAAACAAAGCTCGCTTTTCCAATGATTTGTTTCTCATTGATAATTCTTTCAAAATCAAGTTGACCAAAGTTGTTGTCTCCTTTAGTTGTATAAATACATTCGTTATTTTCACAACTCTTATTAACAATTCTATGAATTATTGGTTTGTGATCAGCAAAAAAAACAATTATGTCTCCTACCTCATAACTTTTCTTACCTTTAACAGCCACTATGTCCCCCGCATCCAAACCATTCTTAAAATCAAAACTTGAGAATATTTCCTTGCTAATCCCATTTTCGATATACCAACCACCATAATTTAACCAATATTCATCGAAGTTACAATGCCATAAAATGTTCCCTTTGATACTGTTACAATGTTGCATGCTATAACTTTCGACAATAACAAAAGGCATCTTACTATGAAATAAAAAACCTAACAAAGGAAAAAAAACAAATTTAACAATTATAAATGCAAGAGCAAAAAGCAAAATCCAACTCAGTAAACTGTTTGAATACCAAAGAAAATTCCAAAATTTCTTTATTTTTTCTTTTATCATTTTTTATTTTTGAATTATAATTTAAATATTAAAATTAAAAATATTAAATATTTAAAACTTAAAAATAAGCTTATTAATGCTTTATATAATTGGGATAGGCCTAAATATTGAAGATTTAAATATTAAAGCTATAAAAATATTAAAAGAAGTCGATGAAATTTTTATTGATACTTATACTAGCTGCTTTCCTTTTAAAATTGAAGAATATAAAAATTTTCTTAAGAAAATTCTAAAAAAAGTTAAAATTTCAGAAGCCTCACGAGAATTATTAGAAGAAGCAAGCTCTAAGTTTTTGAAAAATGCTGTAAAAAAGAAAGTAGCTCTACTTGTTTATGGTGATCCTTTAATTGCAACAACACATATTAGTTTAATCAATGAAGCAAAAAAATTAAAAGTAAGAACAAAAGTGATTCACAATATCTCAATTTTAAATGTAATAACAGATAGTGGGTTAAGTGCTTACAAGTTTGGCAAAATTGCAAGTATGCCAAGATGGCAGGAAAATTACAAACCAACCAGCTTTTATGAGGTTATAAAACAAAATTTAAGCATAGATGCTCACACTCTTTTGCTTATTGATTCAACTTTAAGTTTTGAAGAGGCAATAAAACAGCTTATCGAAGTTGATAAAGACTTACTCTTGAAAGAGATTTTTGTTTGCTCAAATCTTGGGACTGAAAAAAGTCAAATCAAAAAAATAAACTTGAAAGAAAAAAGAGCAAAAATTAGAGTTGGAAAACCTTTTTGTTTTGTTATTCCTTCGAAGATTTCTTTTTATGAGAAAATATAAAATTTTAGCTAACTAGCCTACTTATAGTAAAAAAACTTTTAAATTTGTCGTGCTTTGGTTAAAAATGATTACAACAAGAGAACGCTTGATAAGAGCATATCTTAATTTTTTTAAAGAAAAAGGACATGCTGTAATTCCATCAGCAAGCCTCATTCCAGAGCATGATCCGACAGTGCTTTTCACAACAGCAGGCATGCACCCTCTTGTACCTTTTTTACTTGGGCAGCCACATCCTCTCGGCAAAAGGCTTACAAATGTGCAAAAATGCATTAGAACTGGTGATATAGAAAGTGTTGGTGATAGTTTTCACTTAACTTTTTTTGAAATGCTTGGAAATTGGAGTTTAGGTGATTATTTTAAGAAAGAGGCTATAACATGGAGTTATGAATTTTTAAGCCAAGTTCTTGGTTTTGACCCTAATAAATTACATGTAACAGTTTTTGCTGGCGACGAAGACGCTCCTAGAGATGACGAAAGTGCAAAAATATGGCGATCATTAGGGATTCCAAAGGAAAGAATCTATTTCTTGCCTAAAAGCGATAACTGGTGGGGCCCTGCAGGAGCAACTGGGCCATGCGGACCATGCACAGAAATGTTCATAGATACAGGAAAGCATAAGTGCAGTCCTGAATGCAGGCCTGGTTGCAGCTGTGGGAAATATTTTGAAATATGGAATGATGTTTTTATGGAGTATAACAAGAATGCTGAAGGAAGATATGAAAAGCTAAAACAAAAAAATGTTGATACCGGAATGGGGGTCGAAAGAACACTTGCAATGTTACAAGGTAAGGGAAGTGTCTATGACACAGAAGTTTTCTTGCCGCTTACTCAACAAATAAAAAAACTTGCAAGGGTTAATGAATTTACACATGAACAGTTAAGAAGTGTTAGAATAATTGCGGATCATATAAAAGCTGCAACTTTTATTTTGGGTGATGAAAGAGCTATAGTGCCAAGCAATGTTGATCAGGGCTATGTGCTAAGACGTTTAATAAGGCGCGCCATGAGGCATGGTCATTTGCTCAATATAAAGAATGATCTCTGCAGACCTCTTGCCAAAATTGTTATCGAAGTTTATAGTAAAAGTTATGAGGGTTGCCCTGGCTATCCTGAGCTTGAAAAAAATAAAGCCTTTATTATGGAACAATTATTAAAAGAAGAGCAAAGATTTAGACAAACTTTAGAGCAAGGAATAAAACAATTTAACAAACTTGCGCTTGAAGCAAGATCAAAAGCAAAGCTCTCTGGCAAAGAAACTTTTTTGCTTTTTCAAAGCTATGGCTTTCCTTTTGAGATGACGAGAGAGCTAGCAAGAGAGAAAGGCATAGAGGTTAGCGAAGATGAATTCAGGGAAGAATTCAAAAAGCATCAAGAGATAAGTAGGATTGGAGCTGAACAACGTTTTAAAGGTGGCTTAAGTGAGGCAAGCGAGATTACGGCAAAGCTCCATACAGCTACCCATTTGCTTAATGAAGCTCTTCGGAGAGTTTTAAAAAATCCAGACATAAAACAGAAAGGCTCTAACATAACGCCAGAGAGGCTTCGTTTTGATTTTAATTTTCCAAGAAAGCTAACAACTGATGAGATTAAAGCAATAGAGGAAGAAGTTAATAAAAGAATAGGCGAAAATTTAGAGGTTTGGAAAGAAGAAATGACTGTTGAGCAAGCAAAAGCTATCGGAGCTCAAGCAGAGTTCCAAGCTAAATATCCTGAGCGTGTTTGGGTTTATTTTATTGGTAATAGAGCTGATCCTGGCAAAGCTTACGAAAAGGTTTATAGCAAAGAGATATGTATGGGTCCTCACACAAGCTCAACAAGTAAGCTCGGCAAATTTAAAATTATAAGCGAAGAAAGTATTGCTGCGGGCATAAGACGCATAAAAGCTGTGCTGGAATAAAAAGGCATTCATAAATTCATGATAGCCATTAAGAAGGTATTGCCAATGAAAACTTTTGTTCATTGCCAATGAAAACTAAACCCTTGCGCTTGCGCGCTTGCTACTTCTTTACAAACTTTACAAACAAACCTATAAAGAGATTGTGTCTATGCGGAGGAAAACCATCGTGCTTTTCTAAATCTGTAAAAAAAGTTTTACAAAATAAACATTTCCACTCCC
This sequence comes from Candidatus Pacearchaeota archaeon, assembly GCA_038890875.1. GTDB lineage: Archaea > Nanobdellota > Nanobdellia > Pacearchaeales > JAPDKA01 > JAWAFA01. Next base: position 92,799 of record JAWAFA010000001.1, read on the forward strand.
TATATATATTTTTCATTTCTTTTGGCTTAATAAAAAATTTTTCTTCTCGATAAGAATGATCTTTAGTTGTGGGCCCGACTATCAAATGAATTCCGTTTTTGTTTGTATGGGCTTGTAAATTTTTAATTACTTCGATTGCCTTTCCTTTGTTACTGAGCAAATGAAGTATATTTTTTGCTATAATAATGTCATAATTTTCTCTCAAACTTAGGTTTTCCACATCTTTTCTTTTCACTTTTATTTTGTTTCCAAATTGCTTTTTAATGCTATCAATAACTTTTTGTGATTTGTCAATAGCCACAACCTTAAAGCCTCGCTCATAAAAAAATTTGCTTAGCTTTCCTTCACCACAACCAACATCAAGCACTTTGCCTCTCTTCTTAAGAGTTAATATGATATCCAAACACTTTCTCAGATATTTCATTTTCTATTGAAAATTTTTAATTATTTAAGAAGGTTACCCAAAGTAATTCGCTCTAGATTTGTTCTCTAACATGAAGCCATTAGCTAAAGTTAGTATTTTGCAATAGTAAATAGAAAAGTTTTTAAATTTGATTCTTATTTTAATTTATGAAACTTTATTTCCCAGGCATAAAAACTATAACAAAGAAGGGCAAACTCCTTGTTTATCCTTGGCTTCTTGCTACTGCTTTAAGCCTTGCTGTTAGTTGTGGTAATGGAAGCGAAGAAGGGCAAAACCGTGCTCCTATAGCCAATGCAGGCCCTGACAAGCAAGCCTATGTTGGCGATACCGTCTATCTTGACGGCTCCCAGAGCTCTGATCCTGATGGCGACCAGCTAAGCTATTTATGGATGCAAAAAAGCGGACCAGGAGTTACCATTAATAATGCAAATTCAAAATTAGCTAATTTCACTGCTAGCGCAACCGGCACGCTTGAATTTAAGCTTGAAGTCTGTGACAGCAAAAATGCCTGCAGCGAGGATAGCGCGCTTGTCACAATACTGCAAAAGCAAGTGCAAAGCAATAATGCTCCTCTCGTGCAGCTTGCAAAGAGCCTTCTTCCAGAGGGCTTTGACGAGGATTGCTATAATAATTATTTAACGGCAGCCGATAAGAATGGAATATGTGGCGGGAGCGGATATAACTTGCATAACAATATTAAGGGCGGGCACACAATTAATATCTGTGGCAGCGCAACTGACCCTGAGGGCGATCCTGTTAGCTATTTGTGGATACAAAAGAGTGGGCCGGCGGGGTATGCAGCCTATATTCACACTCCTGATCGCGGTTGCACAGACGTCACTTTCCCAAATTATCCAAATGAGCTAAGCGGCGATTATGTTTTTACATTGCGCGCTTGCGATGATAAAAATGCCTGCAACAGTGCTGACATGACTGTCAAAGTAAGAAAAAACCTGCCGCCTGTGGCGGATGCTGGGGGGGATTTTGATGGTGGGGGTATAGGACCTTTTCCAATACCTGCCATTCACAATTACAACCATGATAAAGATGGAAATTTAATTAAATGCTATTTTGATTTTGGCGATAACACAACCTACGAAGAAACTCCAAGTAATGCTCCGGATGGAGTGTTTGATTGTCAGACACAACATACATGGCCAGATTATGGGACTTATATAGTAACTATAAAAGTAACAGATGATAATGGGGTAATTAGAATTGATACTGCACAAGTTGATTTAAGTTAATTTTATCAAAAATTATTTAAAATAAGTTTAATTTAGACTTTAATGGAAAAGAGGTTGTTAGTATTGATTTTTTTATTTTTTCTACCATTAGTTAGCGGATTTGATATAACTTTCAATTATACCAATTATAATTCTTCGTATGGCGTGGATGTGTTTATTTATAATTGTACAAGTTATCCCGATAATATTTGCAATAACTTAGGCAACAATTTTTGGAATAACATAACTCATACTGACAGCAATAGCCTTACAATCAGTAACACAACAAATATTGCAAATAAAAGTTTAGAATTTCATTACACAAGCTGCGAAGTAATCGTTGATAAGTTAAGAAACTTAAGTTCTTATGCAATAAGCCCTATTACAGTTTTTTTTGATAAATATAGTAATTGTACTTCAAATATTACTTTTACAAGTGAGATAAGCGGAGGAAATGTTAATATAAGAGTAAATTTAAGTAGAACTACAGAGGGTCCAACAAATAGAGGGATATTCCCATTCTTTCTTGCATCTAGTGCTTCTCTCCCTTCTATAGTTCATGATTTCTACAATATAGAAGTAAACCTTAGCCTTTATATCAATGGCACTTTTAACCAAAGCAAAAAGGTTGTAGTGCCTGTTGAAGGGGCTAATGCTGATTTTGCCTTAGCCCTCGCTCCTGGAAGTTATAACATAACTGTCAAAAGCAATGTGACAGATTGTAAATGTAGTAGCAGTGTTGTTAAGGAGGCAAGTCAGATAGTAACAATTGAAAGCGCTGGTGGTGGCGCTGTCAATTATACATTAACTGTCTCTGTCAATCCCCAAGAGGGCGGGAGTGTGATTGTGAATGATACGGCATGTATAAGCAGTGTGGGATGCCCAGCTGGCACTTATGTTTTGTTGAGTGCTGTGGCGAATGCAAATTATAGCTTTGCAAATTGGAGTGGCAATGCGAGTGGCACGAGCAATCCGCTAACAATTGTGATGGACTCGAATAAGAACATTGTTGCCAATTTTGTTGGTGGCGGTGGTGGAGCTGGCGGTGGCGGAGGTGGCGGAGCTGGAGGAGGCGCTGGTGGAGGTGTGCAATGTCCTGAACCAAGTGCATGGAGTGAATGCAAGTTAAATATTAGTGGGGGATATTCGCAAAATAGAACCAATTACAATGCAAGTTCTAACTGTAGTGCTTATATTGAGATTAGAGCATGCAACCCTCTTGCTACTTGTGCTGCTGATGGCTTTTGTAAGCTTGGCTGCGCTGGAGGTGATCCTGATTGCAACTGTACTTTACAAGGTGGTAGAATTTGTGTTGGAAATTTAACATGCCCAAATAACTATGAGTTAAAAGCTATTGAAAATGGATGTTGTGCAACTCAATGTAGAGAGTACTGCCCTATTGAAGGACAAGAAGAATATTGCCTTCCTGGGAGTGATAGGTGTGCATTGCAAAGGAAATGTGTTAATCATATATGGACTGGCTGTGTAAAACTTGATCCTACTTGCATAAAAGGCAATGCATGTATTGATGGCACACCAAGCGGGCAATGTTCTTGGAAAACTTCAGGCCTTTATTGTGAAAATGGAAACTTAAAGTATAAATCTGAATGTGTAAATTTCTCTCTTCAAATTGGCGGCGCTGGTATTCCCAGTATTCCTAGTGCTATTCCTGCAGAGAATATTACAATTGAACTTAGCCCAACTCTGAAAGCAATTTTAAGAAATGCCAAATACGCTGGAATTTCATTACTTGTAGTTATGACTCTTGTGATCATTGCTTATGTAGTGATGAAAAGACGTTCTAAAGTTGAGTTTAAGATGGTCGAGGAAGAAAAACCACGGCCAATCAAACCATCAGAACTATTGCTAAGCGTAATCGAAAGCTTAAGCATGAATGAAAAAAAAGTTTGCGAAGTTTTACTTAGTGGTGATGGAATAAGGCAGCAGGCTTTACTTGAAGAAACCGGCTTAACAAAGCAACAGCTAGAAAAAGCCTTAACAAGTCTTGAAGAAAAGCAAATCATAAAGCCTCGCGCTTCCGAGCCTAATCCGAGAATTTGGTTTAATGAGAATCTGCTTTAATATGTTAATTCTAAAATTTCTCCGAGAAGTTTTTCATTATAAATCTCGTATATTTTTTTAGCTGCCCACTCAAAAAGACCTTTGTAATATTCACAATAAATTGATTTGCTAGTTTTTAAATTTAGTAATTCACCCATGCAACCCCCACGCAAAATCTTTTCCAATTGCATTTATTGCAATCTTCTATGTTATCAATATTTCTGCTTACTCTGAAATTTTTTGGTGAATTAATTATTTCTTCCAATCTTCCCTACGAAAAAATATAAAATGGTAAAAACAAACTATCCTGCTCTGCCTTACCCTTGAGATGTTCTTCCATGCAACATCGAGCATTAAACTTTTCAGAGAGGAAATTTAAAAATATTATTTTCTCTACTTGAATTTATTTAAAGCCAAGCGAGTTAGTCGAAATGAATGTCCATTAAATTTTAACTGTAAAGTGGCAAACAACCGAAAAACTTAAAAGGCAAATCTTATTAAGCTAATATTAAAAACCTAAAAGCTAAAAACTAGCAACTAAATTTTAAAATAAACGTAAAATGGCAAAGAAAGAAGAAGAATATGTAAAATATAAAGGCCAAAGGCTTTTTTCAGGGATGCAGAGTTTTTGGAGAAGTATGAGGATAAGATAAAAAAGTATAAAATAGAAAATAATTTTGTTTCAGAAATAAAAATTCCCCCAGGCGCTGAAGATGTTTATGAGAGTGGTGATCTTAAAAAACTGAAGAGTTTGAAGATAGTAAACATGGCTGAGACATCCATTAAAGAGCTCAAAACTGACAAGCTCCCAGAGAGCATAGAGGAGATTTGTGCTGGGTGGTGTGAGAAGTTAAAAAAATACAGCCTAAAAGGCTTAAAGAATTTAAAGACATTGGAGATAGCCGGTTCAGGCATTAAAAAGCTTAGCCCAGAAGACCTGCCTGAAAGCCTAGAGAAATTAGTGGTAAGCAATGACCAAGACATGAGTGAAATCAGAAAAGACCCAAGGTTTAAGAAGTTGGAAATAAAAAACCTGTGGTAACTCAGTTATTAAAAGCATTTGAATGTTGAATTGATTACGAGTTATTTTTAAAAAGTGAAAAAGGGGCATTAGAGCTTTGAGCTGGCTTTTGTTTTGGCAGCTCAAATAGCTGAAATTGTAGCAAAGGCACCAGCTATGAATGGTGGCTTGCCAATAAGGGATACCTATTATCTGTACCACATCTCAAGCAAGTGTCAGTCAGCTTCTCAAAGAGCCAAACAATTCTTTTATACTTTCTATTGTGGTTTTTTCTTTTATTTTTTTGATGTAGTCGCTTTTCCACAATCAATACTATTAAAAATATTCATTTTTCAAAACTTTTGGCATGGTTTGCAAATTTTTTCTCGAAAAAACTTTTATGGCCAATGCAAACAAAGCTAGCATAATGCCAGCATAGTTTTTCGTTTAGAGATAAAAAAGAAGAGATAATCTTTTAAAAATCATTTTCTTTTGTTAATGAGGTCCCGTAGCTCAGTCAGGTAGAGCACCGGACTTTTAATCCGGGTGTCGCGGGTTCGAATCCCGTCGGGACCATCAATTAGCTATAAAGAAGGAATATTAAAATAGACACTAGACTAAAAGCAAAGCCATAGAAAAAAGTAAACGCTGGACTTATTTGCCATAAAAAGCCTGCTATTAGGCTTGATAAAATTGTGGTAAGGCCTATCAGCGTGTAAAAAGCTCCAAGCGCTGTTGCTTTTTTTCTTGCCAGATCTGCTACATATGCTCGCTGGCTTACTTCGATAACTGAAAGCGAAATGCCATAAAGTGCAAATCCTAATATAAATATAGCTAAAGAACTGAAAAAAATAAATAACAAACATACTAAAGAAAACATTCCATAGCCAAAAATAAGCAATTTTTTTCTTCCTATTTTATCAGAAAGCTTACCGAGAGGAATAGAAAATGTTGCATAAAAAATGTTGAATAGAACATAGAGAGCTATCGGAATGCCTAAATTGCCTAAATTAAAACTGAAGCTAGTTTTTATAGTTTTCATCGCATTAAGCACAAAAAACATATAACTAAAGTTTGAAAGCGCGAAGATAGATGCAATAATAAAAAATATCTTTAGCTCTTTAGGGAATGCTCTTAGTTCAGAAAAAAAGCTAAGCCTTCTAAGTTTTGACCTTCTAAGCTTTGTTTTGGGGCTTGCTTCTTCTTTTGCTCCAGCCTCTCGAACAAAGATTATCGGAATTAAGGCAAGAAAAGCGAGAGCGCCGGCAAGCGCTATCATGCTTCTTAAGCTAAAGCCTAAGAAAATTAAAATAAAAGCAGCTATGCTGCCAAGAATAGCACCACTTGTATCAAAAGCTCGATGAATTCCAAAGCCATAACCCCTCCTCTTATATCTTGCAACCAATGCATCACGAGGAGCTTCTCTAATGCCCTTGCCTATTCTTTCAGCACTTATAAAAGTTATTGCTTGTGAGGGTGCTTTAGCTATAGCTAAAAAGGCTTTAAAAATAGCAGAAAAGCCATAGCCAAAAGCAACAAATGGCTTATATTTTTTGATCTTATCTGAAATAAAGCCAGAAAAAACTTTCAGCAGATTTGGAATGCCTTCAATAAAACCACCTACAAGACCGATCATAGCACTACTCGCACCGAGAGAAAGCAGAAATGCTGGCAAGATTGGCTTTATTATTTCACTACTAAAATCAGTAATCAAGCTGACTATGCCAAGTAGGATTATATTAAAAATAATCGCTCCTTGTTGCCACTTTTTGTTCATTTTATTCATTATTCTTATAGTTAATGATTTTAATAGTTAATTAATAGTTAATAATTTTAAATAGATTGCCTTCTTTTTTTATAGTAAGTACAAAGCAGCAAATGAAAATAAAAAAAATAAAACGGATTAAGCCAGAGATAAGAATTCTTGGCATTGATGATGGTTACTTTGAAAAGTTCAAAGGAAAAAAGTGTCTTGTCATTGGTACAATTTTCCGAGGCGCGCGAGCTCTTGATGGTTTGATAAGCTTTTACATTGATGTTGATGGGGATGATGCCACAGACAAATTGATAAATATTGTTAACAAAAGCAAGCATAAAGAACAATTAAGTGTCATAATGATAAATGGGATTGCACTTGGTGGTTTTAATGTTATTGACATTGCAAAAGTTAGTAAAGCTACCGGCATTCCTGTAATTGTTGTAAGTAGAAAAAAACCAAGGATAAGACTAATAAAAAATATTTTGAAAAAGTTAGGTAAAAAAAGAAAGATAAGCTTTATAGATAAAGCTGGAAAGCCGAAAAAAATTAGTATTAACAATAAAGAAGTATATTTCCAATTTTATGGAATTAGTGAAGAAAAAGCACGAGAGGTGATTATAGCAAGCGTCCTTCTCGGGAATATTCCAGAGCCAATTCGAGTTGCACATATAATTGCAACTGGAGTAACCCTTGGAGAAAATAGGGGGAGAGTATAAACTTTTAAAATTTTAATATCAAAATTCTGTTCATGTTCTAAATTAATCGATAATATCCTTAATCTTCTTGATTGCTTCAGCAACTTGCTTACCTTGGTTTGTTAAAGTTACAAGTTTTGTCCTGCCTTTTTTTTCGAAGACAATAAGTTTCATCTTTTCCAAATTCTTTAGCACTTTTACAGCATGACTATAAGTGCAGTCTATTTTTTTAGCAAGAGCACTCCCATAACGTGCTTTTTCGTCGAGATATAAAGTTAGTAACATTAAAGCAGGTTTTTTTCTAAAAATCACATCAAAACCAGGAGTTTTTGCCATTTAAAATTAAATTGCTCTAATTTAAAAATTTTTTTATTTATTTTATTATTATCGGTTTAATCTCATTAAAAATTTTTGTTGCATAATCAAGCTTTTCCTTTGTTTCGGCATATAAGATAGCATATGTCTCGCCCTTTTCAACAGCATCATTAAGATGCTTCTTTAAATAAAGACCTGCAAGTTTATCTGCCGGGCATCCTAGCAATCTGGCAATAAAATTTATTTTTTTGTTATCGATAGAGGCTATCTTTCCATTTTTTTCAGATTTAATTTCGTTAAAAATGTTTGACGGCTCAAGTCTTTTTTCATCTATCTCTCCTCCTTGAGCTTTAATTATAGTTTTAAATGCTTCATAAACTTTACCGTTTTTTATCAATTTCTCAACTATTTTTTCTGCTTTTTCTTTGTTTATCACCATACCTAAGATTTGTTTCGCTAGAAAAACCGATTTATTAGTCAGATCTTCAGGTTTTGTGGGTCTGTTTTTAATTACAGCCATAACATCACGAAGTTCTAATACAGGCCCTATTCCATTTCCTATAGGTTGATTTCCTTCAGTTAATACAGTTTTTAATTTCATTTTAAATTTTCTTCCCATAGCCTCAAAATATTTTTTGAGAATGAAAGCTTCGCTTTTTGTTTTTACTTTTGCTCCTTCCCCAAAAGGTATATCTATAAGAATGACATTACTCCCAACAGAAATTTTTTTTGACATAATACTAGCTATAAGTTGACTTTTTGGGTCAAGGTTAAGAAAACGTTCAACTTGAATTATTTTATCATCGGCAGGACTTACGCCCAAGCTTCCTCCCCAAACAAGACATGCCTTTGCCTTATTAACAATTTGTTTTATTTCAGATATGTTAAATTCAACTCGTGCAAGTAATTCGATGACGTCTGCAGTACCAGAGGCACTCGTTATTGCTCTACTTGATGTTTTAGGCATAACTGCATCGAGCTTTAGCTCTTTTATTGCAGCTGCAATCATAGAAACGACGATAGGAGTGGTTCTGTTTCCAGGAATCCCGCCAATACAATGTTTATCAATAACAAACTTTTTATCAAATCTGATTTTATTGCCAACATCAACCATTGCTCTTGTCAAATCAGTAATTTCATTTATATCCATCCCCCTTATATAGCTTGCAGAAACAAAATAAGCAATTTCCGCTTCTGTTAATTCATTGTGCACAATACTCCTCATTATCTCAAACAATTTCTTATAATCAAGTTTTCTCCCATCCAATTTCTCTTTTATATAAACTGTGCTTATTGGTCTTTGGGCTACGTTTATTTCCAGCAAATCATTTTCTTTAATTTTCAAAAAATCAATTATTTCATTTGAAATAAAAATATAATCTGCTTTCTCTTCAGTTTTTGTTATATCAATAACAGCTATAATCTCTTTTTGCTCGCCATATTTTTTTATTATAATTCTATCTCCAACATGAACATTAAGCCATTTAGATATTTCACTTGGAATAATTGCTACTGGCTTTCCAGTCAATAAATTAAGCGCTCTTGCTTTCACAAACATTTTATATTTTGCTTTCTTTTATTTTTTGTTCTTCTTTCTCCTTTTCGATGTAATCTCGATAAACTTTTATGAAAAGGAAGAAATACTCAAGGATCAATGGACCAATAAAAAGACCTATGACACCAAAAGCAAGTAATCCTCCTACCATTCCTATTAAGACTGTCAGATCATAAATTCTTGCAGTTCTTCCTACAATAATCGGGCCAAGTAAATTGTCTACATTGCTGGTAATAATAAACTGATAGAGCAGATGTGCTACACCATACTTCCACCCAACAATCAAGAATATATTTACTCCGACTGGAATCCAAACAAGCCATGCCCCAACAAAAGGTATGATTGCAAAAAATGTTGCTAGAAAAGCGAAGAGCAAAGGTTGTTTTACACCAAATAAGTAGAAACCAATTCCAGCAAAAATTCCTTGTATAACCCCCAGTACCAATCTTCCATAAATTACACCTTTAGTTACTTCTTCGCTTTTTTTTTCGAAGATTTTCTTAATTTTTTCATCGAATGGTAATAGGTTATATATTGACTTATATATCTCTTCTCCATCTCGTAAAAAATAGAACATAACAAAAAAAGTTACAAAAAGTTGTAATAAAAATAAAAAAAAGTTTTTCATAAAATCATCAATTTTTTCTGTAAAAATGTTGGTTGCATTTTTTACATAACCTTTTATTTTTGCTTCCAGATCATGAGCAAGTTCTTGCTCTGCTTCTCCTTGCTTTGTTATTACTAATTTACTAACAAAAACAGCTATCTTTTCCGCTATATCATATCTCCTCATATCTTTATAAAAATTAACTGCCTGCTCTCCTAGTTTTGATGCAGAATACCAAATTGTAAAACCAAGTATTGCTATTAGCAGAACACATATTAAAATTGCCATTATGTTTTTCCAATTGACATATTTCAAAGTAAATCTATAGACAGGATAAAAAGTATAAGCAAGTAATATACCAGCAAAGAATGGCACAACAAGTGGTTTTAAAATTAACAAAGAAAGAACAGCAAAGATTATGAAAAGAGTCAAACCAATAAGATTTCTTACTTTTTTAATATCTACCTCAATCATTTTTTAATTAAAACCTCATTTACAATTTTTATTATATCTTTAACATCTGCTCTCAATTTAAATCTTTTTATTGCTTCCTGCATTAAATATTTTTTTTCAACTTCTTTTGCCAGTTTTTTTATCTCCTCTTCCAATCTTTCTCTCGAAATTAAGCTATATTTTTTTATTATTTCTTCATAATTAGCTCCATTTAAATAATCAACTATTCCTAGAGCAACTGCCTGTTTTGTTATTTTTTTATTAACGAAGGCAAGAACAAGTTGATGAAGAATTCCTCTAACTTTCGATAGCAATTCTGGTTCACTAATTTTTAAATCCCTGCTTATACCTCTCAATACATTTACAAGTAAATCAGCGATAAACTTTTTTATTTCTTTGCTTTCTTTTATCTCTTTTAATCCTTCAAATTCCTCAAAAAGTTTAAGTTTTTCACTACTTTTAACAAGCCCGCTAACTAAATCATCGCTTTCAAGTTGAGTAAGTAGTTGCATTTTAATTTCACTTATAGATCTCGGTAATTCTCTTTTTGCCTGTTCTAAGATATTATTAATTTTTATTAAAGAAATATCTGTTTCAGGGTACATTCTTGCTGATCCTGGAAGCGGTCGCAAAAAAGTTAAACTTCCATCGCTCTCTGCTTTTTTTACTACTGGATGTAATTTTTCTTTCTTTTTAATTCTCTCAAGCTGATATTCAATCTCATTCTGTAAAACAATCGGAATAAGTCGTGGTTCTTGCACGCCTTTAATTTCTGTTCTAGCACCTCCTTCAACAGAGACATTTAAATCTTGTCTTATTGTACCTATTCCTCTCTTGACTTTACATGACCTCAAAATCTCACCAATTGCCAAAGCAACAACTTTAGCCTCCTCAGGACTTTGAATAGTTGGCTCTGTAGCAATCTCAACAAGTGGAATACCATAACGATCTAGAGACCAATAAATATTATTTCCTTCTTCCTTGATTTTTTTCGCTGCCTCTTCTTCAAGACATATTGTTTGAATTCTTATTTCTTTCTTTTCATTATCCAACAAATATTCTAATTCTCCATTTCTTGCAAGAAGCAAAGTTCTCTGAAAACCACTAACATCAGATCCATCTACAACTATTTTTCTCATAACTTGTGTTAAATTTAGTAGCTTAGCTTTAAGTAAAAGAGAAATTTGGATAGCTATTTTTAAAGCCTCTTCATTGATAGGAAAAGGAGGCATCTCATCAAGCTCAACTAGGCAACAGCAATCTTTATAAAAATAATAAAAATTATTTTTACTTTTTTCTTGCTCATAAAGAGCAGCTACATCAATCTCTCCTAACTCACTAAAAGTTGCAAAAAGATTTCTTTTGACAATCAAATCTGGTTTGATATTTTCCTTAGTTAAAGAGGGGCAATGGCAAAATAGTTTATGCGTATCTAACTGTTGATGAATTTCAAGTCCTATCCTAACTTTTATTTCTCTTTCCATTATATTTTTTTCATTATATTTCTATATTATACTCCTTTAAAATTTCTTTTCCATCAACATTTGCCTTTCTTATTATCTTGCCCTTTCTCTTTGCCTCTTCTCTAATTTTTGCAAAATCATTTATTTTGGCGAGCTCTTTCGGGATTATTATATCGTTAATGATTATGTCATGACTAATCGATATTTTTTTTCCTTCGGGAATATCAAAGAGAAATTCTTTTTTGAAACTGCTTGCGAAAGAATTGTCAAAATGTAAAGAAAAAAATTTTTCATCAATTTTGAGTTCACTACTTTTTCCTGGCCTTGGCAAATTTTTCTTACATTTAAATTCATAGCCATTAAATTTTGCATCAAGAAGAAAAAAATAAACTGCTTTGCCCAATTCTGTCAAGTCATTACATTCGCCTTCAACACTATATTCAAATATTGCTCTTTCCCTTTTTGCTTTCTTGCTTGTTATTTTCAAACCTGTTTTTTCTATTAAATTATCAATTTCACTTTTACTTAAGATTTTTCCACTAACTTTAAGTTTAGATTGTTGGGAAAGCCAGATAATGAGACTATTCACGTTTTCAAAACTTCCATTAATGGAAAGCTTTGATGTATCTATTTTTAATAATCCTCTTCCAGGATAATTTCCTTTACCGAATCTTAAAAAATATTTATGCGCTTCTTGTTTTCCTTCAATAGCGTCTTTGATCCAATAAACCATTTAAATTCTAGCTTTTAATTTTTAAAAACTTTTACTTAATTTATAATTGACAAGTTGGAAAGCTTAAAAAATGAGATAAAAATTAAAAACTTCCTTACTCTATTTTTTATGCCGGGATCGCCTAGTTGGTATGGCGCTGGCCTTGAGAGCCAGTGGGCTTTTGCCCGTGTGGGTTCGAATCCCACTCCCGGCGTTCTTATTTTGTTATCAAACTAATCCTTTCCTTTCTCTAATTTGTTTGACTATCTTAGGTTGCAAATCGCGAGGGACTGGTTCAAAGAGCTGATCAACAACAAAAAAATTTGCTCTACCTTCGCTCACTCCTCGCAAATCATTACTTAAACCAAATGTCTCTGCTACAGGAAGTTTAACTTTAATACTTGCATGATCTCCTTCCTGTTCTACATTTAGTATCTGCCCTCTTCTACTTTGAATTATTCCTGTTACTTCTCCAATAAATTTCATCGGGGTTTCCACTTGCATTATTTGAACAGGTTCATAAAGCACTACTCCTGCATTGTTTAATGCATCACTTATCGCTTGCCTAACCGCAGGGATAACTTGACTAGGTCCTCTATGAATAGCATCTTCATGAAGTTTTGCATCAGTAAGACAAACTTTTAAATTAATACTCGGCTCCCTAGCTAAAACACCGGCATCAACAATTTGCTCAAATGCTTGCATAACAAGTTCAATAACTTCACCAATTGCTACTATACCTCTAGTTCTATCTTGAAAAACACATCCTTTGTATATTTCTTTATATTGCCTTGCCTCATCACTACTAATTCCTAAAGAAGTTAGCTTTTTCCATAATTCTTCATTTTTTTTCATAATTTTTCCTTCACTTATTTCTCCTGCCTTTATTGCATTAGCCACAGCTTCTTCAAGAGGTTCAACAAAAATAAAGAAATCATTATGCTTGTTAGGACTTCTTCCCTGCATAACCTCCGACTTTTTAATTGGTGCTTCCCTATAGACAACTATTGGATTTCCTTTTATGACATCTACACCCTTCTCTGTCCTTATTCTATTTGTAACTACATCAAGATGCAATTCCCCCATTCCACTAAGCAAATGTTGTCCTGTTTCTTCATTAATTTCAACTTTTATCGTTGGGTCTTCTTTCTTAACAACTTTTAAAACTTCGATTAGTTTGGGCAAATCTATTGGTTTTCTAGCTTCAATACTACAAGTAACGACAGGCTCAAATATATGTTTAAGTTCCTCAAAAGGTTCTATTGGTTTTGAGCTTACTGTTTCGCCAACAAAAATATCTGTAAGGCCAACGAGACCAATAATATTGCCAGCTAAAGCTTCATCAACAATTAATCTTTGTGGCCCTTTGTATATATTAACTTGTTGAACTCTAACTTTTTTCTTTGCAAGATTTAAATAAACTTCATCTCCTTTTCTTATCGTTCCACTAAATAATCTGCCACCAGCAACTTCTCCTGCATGCCTATCAACAACAATTTTTGTTGGAATGAAGACAATAGGGCCATCCGGATCACAATTAATTAGAGATCTTCCTTCTTCACTTTCAATATCGCCATGCCATATTTTTGGTATTCTATATTTTTGCGCTTCTAGTGGATTTGGTAGATGCCTAACAACCATATCAAGAACAATTAAATGCAAAGGAGCTTTTTTTCTAAATTCATTTATGTTTTCTTTAAAATAGGCATCGATAACATCACTAAACTTAATCCCAGTTTTTTTCATGTAAGGAAAGCTAAGAGCCCACTTATCTTTAGCTGAGCCGAAACAAACACTGCCCTCTTGAACATTAACATTCCATTTTCCCTTGAACTCCTGAGGAACAATAGAGTTAATAAATTTGTTTATGTCAGAGATTATTTTTATAAATCTTGCTTGCATGTCTTCGGCATTCAGCTTTAATTCTTTAATCAATCTGTCAACTTTGTTAATGAAAAGTACTGGCTTAACTCGCTCTCTTAGAGCTTGCCTCAATACTGTTTCTGTTTGTGGCATCATTCCTTCTGCAGCGTCAACAAGAACAACAGCACCGTCGATAGCTCTCATTGCCCTAGTTACCTCGCCACCAAAATCAACATGCCCAGGAGTATCAATAAGATTGATCAAATAATCCTCATTATCTATAGTATGGACCATACTAACATTTGCACTATCTATAGTTATCCCTCTTTGTTTTTCATCTTCATGAAAGTCCATAACAAGAATTTTTCCTGCGAGTTCTTCGCTAATCATTCCAGCTCCGGCAAGTAAGCTATCGGTCATTGTCGTTTTACCATGATCAATATGAGCTGCTATCCCTATATTTCTAATCCTTTCTGGCTTTCTCATCAATGTCTTTATTTTTTCTATAAGCTCGGCTTCTGTTGCCATTCTTAATTTTCTTTTTAACCATTTTTAAATTTTGTCAAAGTGAAGTCTTTACTCTCTCTTCTGATAAGGGACAAATAAGTTTTGAAACCACAACATTTTTAAATAGAAGTAAATTAAGTTAAACATTACTATTGATTCTTTAAAATGGATAATGAATTAAAAAATAAGATTTTGCAGACAGGGACAACCATAATTGGCGTTGCCACAAAAGATGCTGTTGTTATTGGGGCTGATAAGCGTGTTACTTATGGAGGGATGTTTATAGCTCATAAACGCTTTGATAAAACTTTTTTAATTACTGATAAGATAGCTGTCGCAACAGCTGGGAACGTTAGTGATGTTCAATTATTACTAAAAATAGTACAAGCCGAATTAAAGCTAAAACAGCTCAGAACTCGTGCAGAACCAACAGTCAAACAAGCTGCAAACTTACTTGCTACTTTAACTTATGAGAATATAAGAAAGTTATCTCCTTTAATTGCAATAACCGCTTTCCTCGTTGGAGGCAGAGATAATCGAGGAAGCTGGCTTTATGATATTGGTGTCGATGGAAGTGTCGCTGAACATAAAGATTTTGTCTCTGTTGGGTCTGGTAGTGTTGTGGCTTACGGTGTGCTTGAAAGCGGGTATAATAAAGATATGACAAAAGACCAAGCAGTGCAGCTTGTAATAAAAGCATTAAATGCAGCTATGCAACGTGATACGGCAACAGGGAGTGGTTTAGATATTGTGGTTATTGATACAAAAAAAGCGCAAAAAGTACTTGAGGAAGAGATAGAAATGATTGCAAAAGAAGTTAAGAGAGAGTAGGTGTTAATAAATATCTATAAGTTTAAACAAATAAGTTTAAACATAAGTTAAAAATTATTTTTAAAATGACTGATATTCTAAAAACTATTTTAGAAAAATTACCAAAAGGAGTAGCAAGCGCTATCTATTTTGAAGCAAGTGACATTGTAATTTACACTAACAAAAAAGAATTTTTTCTTGAAGGGGAAGAAAAAATAAAAGAGATAGTTAATGAAATAAAAAAAAGAGTTGAGTTAAGGGCTGATAAAGAGATTTTGCTTGATCAAAAAAGTACGGAAAAAGTTATAAATGAAATAGTCCCAAAAGAGGCTGGGCTTGCAGAAATTCATTTTGATGAATCAAGAAGTATAATAATTCTTGATTGTTTAAATCTTAATCCTCTACTCAAAAATAATGCTGAGATTTTGAAAAGAATAAAGAAAGAAACTTTTTGGAAGCCGGAAGTTAGAAGAATTCCGATGATAAGAAGTAAAATAAGTGAAGGAATAATAAATGTGCTTTACAAAAGTTCTACTTATAGAAAAAAATTTTTGAATGCCATCGGAAGAAGTATATATAAAGGTTGGGAGGTTGGAAAGAAAGAAACATGGGCAAGAATAACATTCCTTGGGGGTGCAAGACAGGTTGGGAGAAGTTGTCTACTATTGCATACATCAGATTCAAGAGTGCTTTTAGATTGTGGTATAGACTTGGCAGCAGCCAATAATGAAAAGTTCCCAATTCTTAATGTTCCTGAGTTTGATATAAATGAAATCGACGCAATTGTTCTAACACATTCACATTTAGACCACAGTGGATTAGTTCCATATCTTTATAAAATAGGTTACCGTGGGCCAGTTTATATGACTACTCCTGTAAGAGATGTTACATCTTTGCTTGCACTTGACTTTATTAGTGTAACTTACAAACAGGCAGTTAAACCATTATTTTCTGTTTCTGATATTAAACAGATGATAAAACATTCAGTAATTCTTAACTATAATGAAGTTTCAGACATAACAAGTGATCTTAGATTAACATTTTATAGATCTGGTCATGCTCTCGGAGCAGCTATGGCCCACATTAACATAGGTAATGGTTTGCATAACATTCTTTACACTTCTGATTTTAAATATGCAAAAACAAGACTTTTTGACCAGGCAGCGACAAACTTTGCCAGGCTTGAGACTTTGATAATGGAAGCGACTTATGGTGGAAAAGAAGATCGGCAGCCAAGCAGAAAGGAAAGTGAGGAAGCATTGATTTCAGGAATTAAAAGAGCTTTAGAGAGAAAAGGGAAGGTTCTTATCCCTGTCCTCGGTGTTGGAAGAAGCCAAGATGTTATGCTTATAATAAAAGAAGCGATTGAAAATGGCGTTCTACCACAAGTCCCTATTTATCTTGATGGGATGGTGTGGGACATAACAGCAGTACATACAGCTTACCCAGAGTTTCTTAGCTTTAATTTAAGAAACAAAATTTATAGTGGGGAGAATGTTTTTTCAAATGAACTTTTTAAAAGGGTTGGCTCTCCCCTTGAGAGAAAAGAGGTTATAGAGGGTGGGCCATGCATTATAATAGCAACCTCTGGTATGCTTGTTGGGGGGGCAAGCTTAGAATATTTTAAAGAGTTAGCAAATAATAAAGCGAATATGATTATTTTTACAAGTTATCAAACTGCTGGAAGCCTAGGAAGAAAGGTTAAGGAAGGACTAACAGAATTCAAAACAGAGATTGAAGGAGAAGAAAGAATAATACCAATAAATCTCGAAAGATTAACGATTGAAGGATTAAGTGGGCATAGTGATAGAGCTCAACTTATCTCTTTTGTTAGTAACTTACAGCCATCACCTAAAAGAATAATTTTGCAACATGGTGAAGTTAACAAAATTAAAGATTTAACTTCAACATTGCACAAACTATTTAAAGTTGAGACAGTAGCTCCAAATTTATTAGATTCCTTAAGGATTGTTTAAAAAATTAAGCTTAACAAAAGACCAAATAATGAACCAATAGCAAGTGGTGGCAATGCTGGATAAGCTTTTCCTTTCTCACCAAGCAAAAGAAGTAAGAAAAGCGAAATTACAGCGAATACAATTATAAAAATAGAACTAATAATACCATAACTAAGAAGTGCTGTTGAAGATAATAGCATTGGGAAAGCGATGTCTCCTCCACCCAATACTGCAAGGCTTACTTTAACTTTCATTCCTTTTCCTCTTCTATCTATTCTTTTTATTTTTTTCAACTCTTCGCGAGAAAGATAAGGTAACATAATCCCTGAAAATGTTCTAACATCTTTTATCATAAATTTTGCCATCTTTTGCATGTGTTTTGTTTTAAAAACAGCAATAAAATCATAGATAGAAATTAAAAGAAGGAGAACAACTACAACAATAATGTTGACTAAAGGTAAAAAAAGGATAACTATTCCTGGATAAACGAAAATTTCAGTGATATTATGTATAATTATATCTCTTTTATAAGTTTTATAATAAGCAAGAGCAATAGCTAAAATTAATGCGATGATTTCTGCAATGGAAAAATAATAATCACCAATTTTTATTTTAACAAAAACAAAATTTATGAAAAGAAGTGAAAAAGAAATAAAAAGGCCAATTACTACAATCAAAAAAAACCATGCGCGCATAAATCTTATTACACCAACATTCATTAATATTATAAAAACCACAGTTGCAATAACAATAGCAATAAGAAAACTGGCTACAAGTTGGAATACGTCAAAACCGCTTCTAATTTCAACTTTTTCAGGGATGAATTCCTTTGTTATTGAAAGATTCTTTGTAATGTTTTCTTTTGTTTCCTTCACTTCTACTTTTTCTCCTCCCAAATAATATCTTTTGTATGATAAAGTTACTGCTAACCCAGCTATCTGAGCCAAAACAAACAAGATTACAAGAAAGAGAGCTATTTTTAATTGATGTTTCATTCATAAAAATCTAAAAAAGCTTTTTAAATTTATTCACCTCTTTTATTATGGGAAAAGAAAAGGATGAATTTAAGGTTACTCCTTGGGAGGTTAGTGGTAAGATTGATTATGAAAAACTAATTGCCCAATTTGGTGTTTCACCAATTGATAATAGATTATTAGAAAGAATAAAAAAACATACAGGAGAGTTGCACTTCATGCTTCGGAGACAAGTTTTTTTTGCTCATCGTGATTTAAATTGGATTCTAGATGAATATGAAAAAGGTAACAAATTTTTTCTTTACACTGGTCGGGCCCCAAGTGGGCCAGTCCATCTTGGCCATCTTTTAGTATGGATATTTACAAAATGGCTTCAAGATAAGTTTAATGTAGAATTATGGTTTCAATTTCCAGATGAAGAAAAGTTTCTTTTTAAAAAAGATATCGAATTGAAAGATATAGAAGGATGGCTTTATGATAATATGCTTGATGTAATTGCTTTAGGCTTTGATGCAAAAAAAACACATTTTTTGATTGATACATGGCATGCAAGTTTGATGTATAAACAGGCTTGTAGAGTAGCAAAACGATTAACTCTTTCAACAGTAAAAGCTGCTTTTGGCTTGACTGATGAAGCTAATCCTGGACAGGTATTCTATACAACAATGCAGGCTGTGCCAGCTTTCTTGCCTTCTATTTTAAAACAGAAAAATATCCCTTGTCTAATCCCTCATGCAATTGATCAAGACCCTCATTTTCGCCTTACTCGAGATATATTACCAAAACTCGGTTATTTAAAGCCAGCCTCAATTCAATCAATCTTTTTACCGCCATTAACAGGGTTCGGTAAAATGTCAACAACTGAAGAGAAAAGTGTCATTTTTACAAGCGATAAACCAGAAGAGGTTGAACAAAAAATTAGGCAACATGCATTTAGTGGTGGCCAGCCTACAATTCAACTTCAAAGAAAACTTGGGGGGAATCCTGATATCGATGTTTCATTCCAGTACTTAAAAATACTTTTTGAAACAGATGATAAAAGGCTCGAGAAAATTTATAATGATTATAAAAGTGGCAAACTTTTAACATCAGAATTAAAAGAAATTTTAATAGAAAAAATTAATGCCTTCTTAAAACAACATCAAAGAGCAAAAGAAAAAGCCAAGAGCAGAATAGAAAGATTTATCTATAAAGAATAAAGTGTGCTTTCTGTTCTACTTTTCAGTGATAAACCGAAAAGTTTTTAAATGTTTATTTTTTTATTACTTTATAATAAAGATAAAATTATTAAAATGAAAGATACCTTGAGCAAAGAGTTTATTGCTAAAATTAAATCGGGCTTCAATCTGAATGAGTATGAAGCTAAAGTTTGGGTATCTCTGCTAACAAAAGGAGTTTCTAGTATAGGAGAAATTGCTGAACTTTCAGGAGTGCCGAGAAGTAGAGTTTATGATGTTCTTGAAAGCTTAGAAAAGCAAGGTTTTGTAATAATGAAATTGGGAAAACCAATAAAATATATAGCTATAAAACCTGACGAGGTAATCGAAAGAATAAAGGCAAATTTAATGAATAGTGCTAAAGAGCATATTAAAATCTTTGACAATATAAAAAATACTGAAGAATTTCAGATACTCGAAAGACTTTTTAATCATGGCATAAAGCCTGTTAATGTTGAAGATATAACTCAGCTCATAAAAAATAAATTTAATATAAATTATAATCTTAAATCAGCAATTAAAGAAGCAAAAAAAAGCGTAGTAATTGTAACAACTGTTGATAATTTAAACGATAAAGTAAGGATATTAAAACCATTAATCCCGCAATTAAATAAAGAAAAAGTGAAGCTTATTATTGCTGCTAAAGGAGATGAAAAGATCGGAAAGAAAATTTCAAGAGAGCTTGGAATAAAGATAAGGAAGATTGATTTTGATAGCCGCTTTTGCATTATCGATAATGAAAAAGTATTTATAATGCCAAATGAAGGCAACGACTCAAGAAGTGATATGGCTATTTATATTAAAAGTCCATTTTTCGCCTCAACTTTAAACTCTCTCCTCAATAGTTATTTCAGCAAAGAGCAATAAGCATTAGTTTAACAAGCTAGTTTCTAATATAACTAATACCATCTTCCTTTACTAGCTTTATTATATTATCAACAAAACTTTCTATTTTTGGATCATGACTAACTATCAGTAGTTGTTCGGCATTCAATTTACTAAAAAGTTCTCCCATCTTTTCGAGTTGCTTCTGGCTAAAACCTTCTGTTGGTTCATCGAGGATAATTAGCCCCTTTGTGTTTATACCAGTCAAAGAGTTTATTAATTGATTTAATGCGAGCCTATAAGCTAAAGCAAGAGCCGTTCTCTCGCCACCTGAAAGGTCTTCGTAAGCACTCTCATAACCATTCTCTTCAACTAAAGGTGTAAAATCATCAAGAAGCCTAACTTCAATACCATCCTCAACCAAAAGTTTAAACCAATTTTTCAATAATGTTTCAAATTCTTTATTAATCTTAAAAAGAATAACTTTTTCCAACTTTTCAATAAATTGGGGAAGTTCTGAATTAAGCCAACTTTCAAATAATTGCAAATCCTCAACTTTTGTTTTAATTTTTTTCTTCTCATCTAATTTTTCTTTGGCCATTCTAATTTCTTCTATTTTAAAGCTAATTTTTTCTTCCACTCTCGCTAGTTGTTCTTTTAATAAAGAAATAGCTTCATTAATTTCATCAAGGCTTTTTATTTGCTGATCATAAAAATTCTTTCTTTCATTATAAACTTTTTCATCAATAGTGAATTTTTTAATTTCGTTTTTTAGTTCAACCAATTCAGAATTTGTTTTTTCTTTTAACTTTTCTTTTGTTTCTTTTTCATTAAGTAAAGAGACTATTAACTCAAGATCTCTTTCCTGATTTTCAAGATCTCTTTTTGTTTTATTTATTTCTTCACTTTTTCTTTCAAGTTCAGTTATGTTTTTCTCAAGCTGCTTTAATTTTTCACTCTCAATTGCAATAATACTTTTATTTTCTTCAAGGCCTTTCTTAAGTTCATCGATAACATGTTTTTTATGTTCTTCATTTACTTTTTGTCTGCACTTTGGACAAAAATCAAATTTAAAACTTTCAATCTCTTTTTCAATTTGGTCTATTTTGGCTTGAGAAAGAAAAACTCTTCTCCCAGCTTTCTCTTTTAATTCTCTACTTTCTTTCAATTCTCTATTTATTCTCTCCAACTCTTTTTGAAGTTCTGAATATCTCCCCAAAATTGAACTTTTTTCTTTCGTAACTTTTTCTTTATCAAATCCTTTTGTTTTGAGGATAATCTTTTTAATTTCTTCCTCAAGAAAAGCATATTTTTCTTTCTTTTCATTTAGCTTTATCTTTGCCTGATTCAATTTCAAGATTTTTTCTTCGAATTCTAAAATCTCTTTTTTTATTTTCTCGATTTCTTTTTCTTTTTCACTTTTTTCTTTAACTTTTCCATCGAGCTGTTCTCTTAGCTTTCTCTTAGAAAGTTCAAATTCTTTAATTTCATTTTGCAACTGGTTTATTTTTTGGTTTATTTCATCAATATCTGTAATTTCACTTTTTAAGACTCTGATATCTTCACGAAGCGCTTTACTATAAATAGAAAGATTCGCGCTTATTCGCTTATATTTATCTAAGTTAAATAGTTTTCTTATTATATCAAGTCTTAAGTCAGGTTTTTCAAGTAAGATTCTTTTCATTTGTTCTTGAGGAGTATAAACAGTAAACCTATAGATGATATTTTTTTTCTTAGGATCAGGAAAATTCAAAAGTTTTGTAATCTCTTCATTGATTTCTTCAACACTTAACCTTTTTCTTTCTTCATCAACTTCTAACCATGCATCGCTTTGAAGAAAGGAGTCTTTTCTTTTACTTATTACTCTTCCAATACTAACTTTTTTCTTACCAATCCTAAAATTAACTTTTACATATCCTTCGTTACAACCATGTCTTAAGAGATTTCTTCCTTCGAGCTCACCTCTTTGAAAGCCGAAAAGACCAAATTCAAGAGCTAGCAAAATTGTACTTTTACCACTGCCAATATCGCCTGAAAGCAAAACTGAAGATGGTTGAAAATTAATTAGAGTATTCTTATGACTTCTAATATTACATAATTCAATACTTTCAATTATCATTTTTATTTTTGGTTTTTACTTTTGAACATTTTTATTATTAAATTCTCCTTAGCTTTTAACTCATTAAGTAATCTTTCTTCAAATACAGAGTTTGTTTCTCCTTCAGCTTTTTCTTTATCCAAGATTATCATCAATTCTTTTATTACTTCGCTCTTTGTTTCATCTTTGAGCAAAGACGTTTCAATTTCTTTTATACTCTCACCGGATGGCGGTTCTTCCATAATCATCGCTTTAGAGTTAAGCTTAGAGATATTTTTTAATAAGATTGCACCAATATTATTGAAAGCTTTGTTAATTGTATCAAATTCTATTTGGCTTACAGTTCCTTCTTCTAGAACTCCTTCTATTCTTAATGTAACAAGTTTATCTTTAAAATCCGGGGTTATATTTTCAAGTATTTCTTGTGTTAATTTAAAAGGATTCTTTTTATCTGCGCTAAAGTATAAATTTTTAACATTAATAACCTCTAGAGGAAAGTTAGTTATTTTTACTTTTTCTTCTTGTAGCTCAACAATAAAACAATTACCTTGCCTTAATCTTTCTAGCTCTTCGAAATTTGTTGGGAAGATTGGTCCAGGATAAGCAAAATTTTTCTCAACCTTTATCACATGAAGATGGCCTAAAGCATAGTAATCAGCTTTTGGCAATTCTTTCATACTAACACTTTTTTGAATTTGCATTAACAAACCATCCAAAAATTCTTTAACTGTAGAGTGCAACAATATTATTTTTTTTATTTTCTTTATCCTCTTTTCATTTTTTTCGAGAAAATCTTTGAATTGATCGATATCTTCTAGCTCTAGCGAATTTCTTTTTCCAGCAACACCAATTATAAGCACTTCCTCATCAAAATTCTCAATAAAATTATCCAAATTATTATCCAAATTTTGACTTTTCTTAAAATCAACATTTTTTACTATTTCACTCGCTTCAAGCAGATTGATTATCCCGATATTATGAGCTATATCGTGGCTTCCTGCAACTGTATAAATTTTTATTCCATTCTTTTTTACTTCTCTAAGCTTATCAATAGCCCTGATAACTATATTTAAAGGAGGCATTGGGGTATCAAAAAGATCACCACTAATTAAAACAAAATCAACATTATTTTGAATTCCTATGTCTAACGCTTTT
This sequence comes from Candidatus Pacearchaeota archaeon, assembly GCA_038890875.1. Taxonomy (GTDB): domain Archaea; phylum Nanobdellota; class Nanobdellia; order Pacearchaeales; family JAPDKA01; genus JAWAFA01. The sequence continues at coordinate 116,473 of JAWAFA010000001.1, forward strand.
TCGAATGCTTTAATGCTAAGCTCTTCTATTTTTTCATTTCTCCAACAACCGAGATGGCAATCAGCTATATGTAGAAATTTCATAATTTATTATGAAGTCAAAATTTAAAAGCTTGACTTATTATTATTTTATGCCATTACTCAATGCAAAATTTGCGGGCCTTTTTTATGAAAGTGAGAAAGAAAAGTTGTGGCAACAGTTGCAGAGATTATTTAGAATAAAAGATAAAAAAGAAAGGAAATCAAAAGCCATAATAACTTCTCATGCCGGGTATGAATTTTCTGGGAAAGGCATGGCAAGTGCTTATGCTACGGCTATAGATTTTGAAAGAGTTTTTATTTTTGGAACCAATCATAGAGGAAGCGGAGTAAAAGATTTTATTTTACCATCGGCAGAAGGCTTTAAAAATTGTTTAGGAAAGATTGAGTTTGATAAAGTCTTTATTGATAGTTTCCCAAGTGAGATAGTAGAAAAAAACAATGCAGCCATTAATGCTGAGCATAGCATAGAGGTTCATCTCCCCTTCTTGCAATACCTAAAAAACTCATTTAAATTAGTTCCAATGATTGTTAATACTGGTGAAAAAGAAAGGTTAGGATACTTTGTTTCATTAATCAAAAATGAAATAAAAGATAATGATCTGCTTGTATTTTCGAGTGATTTTACTCATTATGGTTTTAACTATGGCTTTACTCCTTTCTCAGAAAAAGGAAAAAAATTAAAAGAAAAGATATATCAGTTAGATAAAAATGCCATTGACAAAATACTTGCTCTCGATTATGAAGGTTTTGAAAATGAGGCACTAAAAACTACAATATGCGGTACAAATGTTATAAAACTTGCTATATTGATGGCAAGAGAGCTCAAATTAAAACCAATGCTTATTTCATATTATACAAGTTCTGATATAACCAAAGATTATGATTACGTAGCTAATGCTATAGTTGGTTATGCTTCAATTGGCTTTTCTTAGTTTTTTCTAAATTTTTCCTAGTGCTTTCAATAATTCAAGTAACTTTATCTCTTCCTTTTTTTTATAAACAAACATATTTTCTATCTTGTGTTTAAAAATTTCTTTATTAAGCTCAATTTTTAGTTTAGCAAAGGTTAACGCATTTAAAGCTTGCTGTGTTGAACAAAAGCTTAATAAAAAATGAAAAGTATCACGAGCATTATAAAGCTCTTGCCTACTAGAAAATTGACAAAGGCAAAGATTAACTGATTTTTTTCTTGCCCAAGAAACATTTTGGATAACCTTGCTTAAATAATAAAGTTCATTTTTTTTTATTTTCTCAATCAATTCATGAAGATTTATTCCGAGTGCAATAATTTTTTCTTTCATTATGTTTAATAAAACATGATTTAGCCCACTCTCAGTAAAGTGCATGCTTTCTTTTCCATAGATATTGGGAAAGAAAATATCAATAAGAGCTATCTTGTTTTTTGTTAAACTTAAATAAAATTTATCTTTTTCATAACTTATTCCTTTTATAGCAATCAAAAAATTCTTTTTTTCCTCATAAAGTTTATATAAAAAAGTTTTTCCTTTTTCAATATTTTTTAAGATATTTTCACCAATAAGGACTAAACTATTGCCTTTTATTTCTTTAATTTCCTTGATCGTTGGCTTTTTTAACTCATATATATAAAAAAAATTAGTAAATCCTTTAAATTGTTCTTTTTTAGCTTTTTCATTAAGAAAAGCACAAAATTGCTTTTCTTCTACTTTTTCTTTTGCCTCTGCTTTTTTTGTTTTCATAATATTTTAATAGGGTGAAAGCATAAAAAGTTAATGGTAAACAAAAAAAAAGATAAAAAAGTAAAGAAAGAAGAAGGAAATGGAAAGCTTATTGTTTTTGATGGAATTGATGGCTGTGGTAAGAGTACTGTCGCCAATTTAGTTGCTAGCTATCTAAAGAGTAGAGGGCACAAAGTTGTTCTCACACACGAACCAAGTAATACTCCTGCTGGAAAAAAAATAAAAGAATTATTAAGGAAAAAGAGTTCAGAAAAATTTTCAAGACGATTTTGGGTAACTCTTTTCACTCAGGATAGGCAAGAGCATATTGAAAAGTTTATAGTTCCTAAACTTAAAGATGGATATATCGTTATAAATGACCGCTATTACTATAGCACTCTTGCCTATCAATTAAATGAAAATGAATGGGAAGATTATCTAAAGAAGTATTATTTTATTAAGCCTTATTTAGCATTTATTTTAGACGTTGATCCAGCTATTGGTATTGAAAGGATGAAAAAAAGAAAAAAACATAAAACAATTTTTGAGAGATTAGCTTTTTTAGAAAAAACTAGAAGGAAATTTGTAAAAATTTATAAAAAAAATTTATTAAATGAAAATATTTTTTTAATAGATGCCAATCAACCATTAGCAAAAGTAATTTCAGATGTAAAGAAAATTATTGATAAGTATATTTAAAAAATGCAGATAACAATAACGGGAACTCCTGGAAGCGGAAAAACAACGCTTGCTAAGGCTTTAGCAAAAAAGTTAAAGCTAAAGTTTTATTCTACTGGTGAAATTAGAAGAGAGATTGCAAGATTATTCGGGATGGATATTGATGAATTAAATAGGCTTGGTGAAAAATATTCTTTTACTGACAAGTGTATTGATGAGATGATAAAAAAAGTTCTAGAGAAAAAAAGTTTTATACTTGATGGAAGGCTTGGATGGTGGTTTTTCCCGAGAAGTATAAAGATATTTACCTTTTGTAATCTTGATATTGCAGCAAAAAGAATTTTAAAAGCAAGAAGGAGAAGCGAAAAAAAATATAAAAGTGTTGAAGAAGTTAAAAAAGAAATTATCAAAAGAATGCAAAGTGATAAAAAAAGATACAAAAAATATTACAACATAAAAAATATTTATGATATAAAAGGTTACGATATAATTATTGACACTTCTTATTTAAATAAAAAAGAGATGATAAAAATTGCCATCAATTGTATAAAAAAAATAAAAAATGGTCCCGACGGGATTCGAACCCGCGACACCCGGATTAAGAGTCCGGTGCTCTAACCTGACTGAGCTACGGGACCTTAATAAATTAAGAAGTTCTTTTTTAAAATCTTTTTAAAAATCTTTTTTCTGAATAAATTTAAAAATAAAAAGTTAGTGAGCTAAATTAGTTAGATGATTATCTTTGACTCCTTGACCTCTTTTGAATGTTGATCTAGCTCACCTTTTTCTAAGCATTCCCAGCAAGTATGGATTGAACCATCTTCATCTTTTACAATACCTTTTCCCTTACATTTAGGGCAAAGTTTATCTGCCATTTTATCTTAGCTTTTTGTTAAATTTAAATCTTTGTATTCCCAAACTGATGGTTACAGGCTAAAGTGATTGATATTACAAATTTAATCCAAATCTTTTTGCCAATTTTGAGAGTTTTGATATTTTTTTCTCGCTGAAACCTTCACTAAACTCTTTGACAAGTTTGTATTGTCTCAAGAGTTCTTTAATTTCACTTATTGGGACATTACTCCCTTTAGATATTCTTGCTAATCTACTGCCAGTTATTATCTCTGGATTTTCTCTTTCTAATTTTGTCATACTATCAATCGCAGTTTTCCATCTTTTAAGTTTTTTTTCTTGAATATCAATTAGGCCTGGAGGAATATTTATATTTGAAAGCCCAGGAATAAAATCAACTATTTTTTTAAAAGAGCCAAGTTTTTGCATTGCCAAGATTTGTTCATAAAAATTTAAAAGAGTGAACTTACCTTCTTCGCTTACTAATGCTTTTTTTTCTTTTTCACCTAAGCTAAGTTGAATTTTCTCAAGTAAACTTTTCAAATCACCAAGTCCAAGAAGTCTTGAAACATATTGTTTTGGATCAAATCGTTCAATGTCATTAACTTTCTCTCCAACTCCAATGAAATAAACCTTCGAATTAGCTTGTTTACAGCTAGCCAAAGCACCACCAGCTTTCGCTGTTCCGTCCATCCTTGTTAAAATAATACCATCAATTCTTATTGCTTTTGAAAAAAATTCTGCCTGTTTTCTAGCAATTTGGCCTATATCAGCCGGAATGATAAGTAAAACATGTGTTGGTGATATCTCATTGTAGATATCTTTTATTTCTTTGATCAAGTCTTCATCAAGAGCATCTCTTCCTGCAGAATCAATAAAAGCAATATCAAATTTTTTTATTTCTTTCTCGAATAATTTCCATATTTTTAAAGGATCTTTTTCTAAAGAAACAAAAGCCTTGATATTGTTTTTTCTTGCATATTGTTCAAGTTGTTCTTGAGCAGCCGGCCTGTGTACATCAAGCCCAACAACACAAGTTCTAAAGCCTTGTTTTGCATAAAAATGCGCTAACTTTACTGTAGTTGTAGTTTTTCCGCTTCCATAAAGACCAATCAACAGAACCCTTGCACCTTTATTAAGTTTTAATTCATATTCTTTTTCTCCTAAAATCCTAACAATTTCATCATAAATAAATTTTGTTAGGAGTTCTTTTTTTTCGATTACTTTTAAATCTTCTCTAAAAGCTTTTTGCTTTATTTCTTTCGTGAAGTCCATAACAAGAGTAACATCAACGTCGCTTGTAATAAGGGTCTTTTGCAGTTCTTTTATAATTCCATTTAACTCAGCCTTATCCAAGAAGACTGCATTCTTAATTCGATTGAAAATTGCCTTTAAGCCTTCTCTGAGTCCCATAATATTTAATATTTTTATAATATAAAAACTTTAAACTTGATGGCAAGGAAAAAAGAGCGAAAAATAAGGAAGGAGGAAAAAATAAAACTAGTTTCACTTTTTTTTCGCTATTTCTTAGCTATAATAATGGGTATTTTTATTATTTTTTTTTATACAATTTTTACACCTCTCACGTTTTTTGTCTTAAAAAGCCTCGGTTTATTTTTTGAAGTTTATTTCTACAAAAATTTTATTATTTACCATTCTACTTTAATAGAAATTATTCCAGCTTGTGTTGCTGGAAGTGCTTATTACTTACTTTTTTTGCTTAATATTCTAACTCCTAATATAAAAATAAAAAAAAGAATTTTCGCTCTTTTCTTCGCTTTCACAGCGTTTTTCTTGTTCAATTTTTTTCGCTTGATTTTACTTATTTCTCTTGAATTCATAGGAGTCAAAACATACTTTTATCATAAAGTACTTTGGTATTTTGGTTCAACTATTGCCGTCTTTTTAATATGGATTCTAACAATTAAAATTTTTAAAATAAAAGAAATTCCTTTTTATTCAGATTTTGTTTGGCTAGCGCAAAAAATAAAAAAATAGAGATTAACCGAACAATGCCGCAAGTCCCTCAGCCGCCATTTCTTCCTTTTTCTCTTCTTTCTTTTCTTCTTTCTTTTCTTCTGGTTTGGCTTCTATCGATACTGCTGCAGCGCTTTTTATCGCTTCATCAATGTTGACTCCTTTTAAGCTCTCTATTACAACCTTTAACCTTGCTTCATCAACTTCGCCAGTAGCTTCAACTACCTTGCGCAAATTTTCTTCATTTATTTCTTTTCCACTTTCATGCAACATTAAAGCAGCGTATAGATATTTCATTTTTTTGTTTTGAATTTATTTTAATTATTTTTTACTTTTTAAGATTATTTAAAGTATTAGCATTAAGATAAGCTCTTTTTATTAATTCTCTGATTGTTACCTTACAAGCATATTTAATACCTAATGCAAGAGCCAATGCTTTTTTCCATGCAATAGCTAATTTTTCTTTTTCTTCTTCTTTATTTATTACAATGTTTTTATAAACTTTTTTACTTTGGAAATCAAAGCAATAATTGACATTTAAACCAACTCTTATAGGTTTTATATTCAACTTTTGTAGAGCATTAGCAAGGCTTTCATCAATTTTTTCTCCAGCTTTAATAATTTTCTGTTCCTTAATTACTAATTTACCTTTTTCAACAGCAGCTTTAAACCCTGCTTGAGTTAGATTAACAATATCAGTCGGTAACAAATTTGTTTGCTGTGGAGGGATAACAAGATCTTTAGCGAGGATTTGGCCAGGCTTTACAAAAGAATCAAGCTTGTTTTCTTCCAGTAAAGCGGCGAATGAAAATGGATTAAGTTTTGCCAGTAAAAGACAAGAAGGCTTGCTTATTATCTCTTTTGCCTCATTAATATCTAATCCAAGCTTTTCAAAAATTCTTTCGATTAAACTTTTTTTTGCTATTTTTATAAAAACATTATCAAGCTTTTTCCTTATCTCTTGAAATCTTTTTGCTGGTATTCCTTCTATATTAGACAAAGCAAGTAAGCTATATTCTTTGCACTTCTCTGCTATTCTTTCAACTTCTTCAGATTTTTTCTTTATGCTTTCTCTTACTTTTCCTCTGTCTTCTTTTTTCTTTGCCTTCATTTTATTTTTTCTATGGCAATTGGCTTTGACATAGTAAATTTAATTAAAATTTTTTTGATATTAGCCTCTCCATCAGGTAAATTCTTAATAATCTCATTAATCGCTGCATTCGCATTTTGCTCAAGCTCGTTGTCATTCATGCTTTCTTTTCCGATTGCAATCTTTATTGAATTTTTGTCATTAACAACTTTAACAACACGCTTTAATTTTTCTACTAGTTGCTTTATTTTTTCAATGTTGACTGCAGTAAGTATCAAACCAAGTTTTGGATCTGGCATCTTTTTCATTGGCCCAAGAACTTTGCCAAAATTTTTTGCTAACAAAGGAACAAGCTTTGCGAGAGTAATGAAATAATCATATTTCTCAGCAAGTTTTTTAAATGATTTTATATCAAGTTGGCTAATCGAGTTAAAAGTTAGGACATCGCAAATTCCAGCAAACTCTTTTGTTTCTTCTTCCAAAATCAAAGCAACTTTTGTATCCTTTCCTTTCCCATTTGGAAGTTCAAGATAAAAGTTAACATTTTGTCTTTTAAAATCAAAATTTTTCAAATTTACAACTAACTCGATTGTTTGAACAAAATTTCTTTTTGTCTTTCTCAATTCAGTAAGCGCTTCTTTTAACTTCATTTTCACCTCCTACAATCGAAAGAAGATTGTAGTTGACGGTTAAATAACATGAAAAAATGGTTTTTAAACTTTATCAAGATTGTTAAATCAAGTATTGATAAAGAAAGTAAATAAAGATAACAAAAGCAAATAAAATTCCAATGATTATAGAGATTAGCGGACTCACAAGATGAATCAAAACTAGCTCAATTGCACAAAAAACAAAAATGAATATCCAGGCAAGCCAACTTCCATAAAAGATACGACTTCCATCAAGAGAGCCGAGAGGGAACATATTGCTAATAACAAACCATGCACCCACAGCTGCAAAATCATACAATGAAAGAGCGTGAAAAAGAAAAACAAGAAAGGCACAGGCAATAATACTGGCCATATTAATTTTTGCCATGTCAAATTCATCAAGCTCAAATTTTCTGAATAATCGCTTTGGTTCTGGCTTGTAAAGTGTTCCCATAAAAGCCATTAGCTTGATTGTGCCATAGCTTAGAAAAGCAATAAGTAAGGGGAGGACAAGCCAAATAGGAATAGGAAAAGGGCTTTTGTATTGATCACTAAACCAAAAACGTTGCAAGCTAGTTAACCTTGTTCTAATTTTAAAGCCAAGATGCCTTGCAGCAAGAATTTTTGCAAAATAGCTTACAAAGACAAAAGCAGCTACTGGAATCAGAAAATAAAAGTATTTTTGGATGTCAAAGAGGGCAAAGAGAAGTGCGCCAAGTACAATTGCAAGCACTAAGTTTGGCCAATCGTGGAGAAGAGCCATAAAAAAATAACAATTTTAAATTTAAAAATTTAAATATTCAAAAAAATAAAAAAATAAAAGCAAGAAAGAAAGAAAGAAAAAATGAAAAAAAATAAAGATAAAGAAAGGGAGAGGGAAAAAGAAGAAAAAGGAGGGGAATTAAATTATAAAAAAGGGAGGTTCTATTTTAGAAGTGGATTTGATTATGGAGATGAAGGAAAGCTTTGTTCTGAAGAGGCCGAATTTCTTAAGAAATATAGAAAGCATGTAAAAATTGATGGAATTAGAAGAGGAAGAATAACTGCAATATTGGCAGACAAAAAAGCCTATGAAAGTGGAGCTCTTAAAAAATTGAAAAATTTGAGAAATGTTTATTTAGTAGGCGAAATATCAAACCTCGACGGCAAAAAGTTACCTCAAAAATTAGAGGTAATCGACATTGGAGGATGTGAAAAACTAAAAAATTATGATCTTCGCTACTTGAAAAATCTATATTATATCAATTTTTCAGAAACTGAAATAATGAAATTAGATGGAAGTTTGCTTCCTGAAAGTCTAGAAATAATTGATGCAAGAGCATGCAAAAATCTTAAGACTTGTTATCTTGCAAATTTAAAAAATTTAAAGAAGCTCTTTTTAATAGCATCTCCAATACAAAGTTTAGATCCAAACAAACTTCCAGAAAGCTTGAAAGAAATTTATGTTAGTAATTATGTCGATGTAAATGCTCTTAAAGCAGATCCGAGGTTTAGGCATCTTAGAATAATTTAAATTTAATGAGCAATAATAATTAAAATTAAAAAAATTTAAAAAATCAAATTTTAACTTTGTTTATGGTTTACAAATTAATTAGTGCGACTGAGGCAAAAGAGGGAACAAATGTGATTATTGAGGGAGCTCCATGTACTGTTAAGAGAATTGACATAAGCAAGACAGGTAAGCACGGTGCTAGTAAAGTGAGGCTAGAAGCTGTTGGCATCATTGACGGAAAAAAACGCATTACTGTAATGCCTGGCGATGAAAGGCTAGAAGTACCAACAATAATAAAAAAGCGTGCCCAAGTGATTTCCTTAATGGGGGAGAGAGCCAGCGTAATGGATCTTGAAAGCTTTGAAACATTTGATCTAGCTATAGATAAAGAGTTGCAAGGAACAATTACTGAAGGAGATAATGTAGAGTATTGGGACATAGATGGAGTTAAAATTGTGAAAAGAAAAATCTAAAAAGTAAAAAATAAAAAATGGCAAAGATACCTGCGGCACAAAACAGGCTTTTTAAGAATGTTTTTATTTGTAAAGTTTGTAAGAGTAAGATAAAAGCAATTCCTAACAAAGTTATGGAAGGGAGAGTTAAGTGCAGAAAATGTAAGAGTCGCGCTTTAAGGCCTATTAGAAGAAAATAAGAAAACAAAAAAATGAAGTTTATTCTTATTGATTTAATTCTTTTAACACTTTTTCTATTGTTTATTGTAATTTTTCTTTATAAAAAAAGAGAAAAACTTGATAGAGAAGGAATAATTTACATTTATCGCACGAAATGGGGGTTGAAGCTTATAGAAAAAGTTTCAAAACATAAAAAAATATTAAATTTTCTTTCCTATTTCTCCATTATTTTTGGCTATATGGCTATTATGGCATCATTTATCCTACTTCTACTTTCATTAAAAATGATGTATAGTGCTATCTCTGTTCCTAGTGCTCCGCCAATTGCTCCAGTTGTACCTTATTTTACTTCGATTTTTAAAATCGATTTCATGCCTCCGCTTTACTTTACCTACTGGATTATAATTATTTTAATAATCGCTATTTCTCACGAATTTGCCCATGGAGTATTTGCTATGAGTTCAGGAATAAAAATAAAATCTACTGGTTTTGGTTTTCTTGGCCCTTTCATCGCTGCTTTCGTTGAACCAGATGAAAAAACAATGCAAAGAAAAAAAATTAAGAATCAATTAGCCATACTTTCTGCAGGCTCTTTTGCAAATTTTATTGTTACTTTGCTTTTTGTAGTGATCCTCCAACTTTTTTTTCTTGCATTCTATATTCCTAATGGTTTTATTGGGTATATGATGGCTATTGACCAAATTAATCTTAGTTCAGTAAAATCTATTGTTATAGGAAATCAAAGTTTTTCCTTTTCTTCATTAGAAGAGCTTCATGATTTTCTAATTCCATATAAAAACAAAGCAGAAAATGAAACAAAAAATGAAACAATAAAGATAAAAACAGAAAATATGACTTATTTCTTAGACCAACAATTACTTGCTCAGCAAGAAAAATTAATTAAAAACAATGTTCTGATCGCCTACATTGATTCTCCAGCATATCGAGAAAATCTTACTGGACCAATTCTTGAAATTGATGGGAAAAAAATAAAAAATGAAAAAGACATCGAAGCTATATTATTACAAAAGAAGCCAAATGAAAGCATTGAGATAAAAACAGAAAATAAAACATATACAATAATTCTTGCTCAACATCCAAAAAATTCTTCGCGTGGTTTTTTAGGAATAAGTTTCTTCAAACAGAGCGCAATTACCAAAATTTTCTTCTTCACTTACCCAAAACTAAATCCCTATCTTGAATATAAACCTAAAAATAAAGCATTTGATTTTGTTAAAGATCTTCTTTATTGGTTGGTGATTATAGGAATAAGCGTTGCCTTATTCAATATGTTGCCTTTCTCTTTCCTTGATGGAGGAAAAACAATTTATTTAACTTTTCTTTTAATATTTAAAAATAAAAATGCCGCGAGAAAAGGCTATGCTTTTTTTAGCTTTATTGTTATCTTAATCTTGATTGCCATGTTTGTTCTCTGGTTCATAAAAGTATAACTCCCTCTTTTGTTAAAACTGCAAACTTTATACCTACTGGTAAATTTATAAGTGCTGAAATTAAAGCCATATGCTCTTTACCAGAACCGCTGGCTATACTTAAGGCAACTTCAGTCCCTTTTATTCTTCCTTTTAGTTTTTTCTTTATTTCTTCTATACAATCTTGTATTGGAGCATCAAGATCGACTTCAATAAATTCAATTTTTTTCTCTATATTCTCAATGTTTAGAGAGAAGATTGTTTTTTTAGCATAACCTCCTCCAATTAAGATTATTTTGTCCCATTCTCCTCTTTTTATTAACCCAATTATTTGTCCCCAAGTTCCTTTCCCAGTTGATAATAAACCTATAAGTTCCATTTTATTCATTGAATTGTGAGTTTATATTTTTTATTATTAAAAAACTACCACTGCTTTTGACAACTTCATCAGCTTTTTTTGTCAGATGTCCAGATGTCAAAAAAATAACTGGCATCTTTCTTTCTTGTCCTTCCCGTAATGCTATGATTAAATCGCTATCACTTATTCTTTTTTTATCTTTAACAATTATTAAAAATTCTAAAAGTTCACCAAGTATTTCTTTACTTCCTTTAAAGATACTCTGGCTTATTTTTTCAACAAAAGAAAAGTTTCTATTTATCCATTCCTCAAAATTAATTTTCTCTTCTTTAATCACACCCTTAACATCACTCTTTTCTTTCTCCTTTTTCTTTTTCTCTTTTTCTCCTTTTTCCTTTTCTCTTGTTTCTATTTTTATCCACTCTTCAAGCTTCTTTTCCTCTTTAACTTTTCCCTCTTTTATTTCAGCTTCTACTTTTTTTACTTCTTCTACTAATCCTACTTCTTTCCCTTTGCTATCAGCTTTCATTCTCTCACTTTCAATAATTGATTTAATTAGGCTCTCTGCTTCTTCGTTGCTAACAAGATAATATCTCCAAAAAATTTTTTCATAATTGTCTTCTTTTATTTTTATTGGCTTAGCAAAATCTTTAGCATTACTCAGAGCTATTCTAATTACAGGATCGAGAGTCTCATGTTTCAAAACTTTTTCTTTCTTCAAAAGCTGGACTGCTTCTTTCTCCTTGTCTTTCAAATAATTTAAAAATCTTTCAAGTTGTGCCTCTTGATTTGGTAAAAAGTAAAGAGGACTTGAACCTATTTTTAAATTTGATATTTTTAGTAATCCATTTTCCACCATTTGTGAGAGTATAGCATTAGTGATGAGTAACTCTTTTCTTATTTTTTGAGCTATAGTGCTAGGTAAGGAAGGCCCATTTATTTCTATATAATTTAAGATATACCTCTTTATTTCTTCGATTTCCATTTTAGATTTTTTTCCATCTTAACTCATAATATAAAACTGTTTTACCATCAACCAAGCAAATAAGTAAGCACTTTGCTGTTGAATGTGCTATTCTTGCTTTTGTTACTATTTCTTCGATTTTTATTTTCTCTTCTTTACCAATAGCAATCCCAATCCATTTTGAATGATGAACTCCTGGTTTTTTTCCTTTCTCATAAATAATAAAATTCCCACCAAATTTTATTCCTGGTCTAGCAATATATCCTTTATTTCTCAAGTCAGTGTAAACAATTAATTCTCTAATCTCTTGAGATGTTAAACCTTTTAATAGTTCTTTCAATTTAATTTCTTTGCCTCTTTGGACTATCTTAGCTTTTCGGTTCTCAGCAAGGAAGATTGCTTCATAAGGAGTAAAAATAACTTTGTCATGGTCAAGCTCACCAAAAAACCTTTTATTCAATTCTCTCGCTTCTCTGTCAAAAGAAATAAATGCTTTTCCTTTCTTTTCTATACTTATCATAAAAAATTATACACTAGGTTTTTAAATTTCTTTTCCTTGGTTTTATATGCTTCAAGTAGTATTTTTAGGCACGTCTTCCGCAGTTCCAACAGAAAGCAGAAATCATACAGGGATATTAATAATTTATAATGGTAGCCATCTTTTGTTTGATTGTGGTGAAGGATGTCAAAGACAATTTGTTAAGGTAGGTATAAGTCCATTGAGGCTAGACAAAATTTTCATAACCCACTTGCACGCTGATCATATTCTTGGCCTATCAGGCTTGTTGCAAACAATGGCAATGAAAGATTATAACAAAGAGCTTGAGATTTATGGACCGCAAGGAATAAAAGATTATATCAAAGCTAATGCAAAGTTTTTTCCTATAATAAATACTTTAAAATTAAAGATTAGAGAAATAGAAAGAGATGAGCAGTTTGATTTTGGTGATTTTTTTATCATGGCAAAAAAGCTTGAGCATGTAGCAGAAGTTTACGGTTATTGTTTTGTGGAAAAGGATAAAATAAAGATTAAGCAAAAATATGTAAAACTTCTCGGAGGACCGTCGCCATTATTTAAATTACTAAAAAAAGGTAAGACTATAGAGTATAGAGGAAGAAAGATAAAACCAAAAGATGCTACTTTTGTTGTTCCTGGAAAAAAAGTTAGTATTATTCTCGACACAAGAAAATGTAAAAATGCCTTTAATCTTGCAAAAAGAGCTGATTTGTTAATAATTGAATGTGTTTACAGTAAAGAAATGCAAGAACTAGCAAGAGAGTATGCACACTTATCAACAAACGATGTAAGAGGAATAATAAAAAAAGCAAAAGCTAAAAAAGTAGCTCTTGTCCATTTTAGTGAGAGATTTGATAAAAAAGAAGACTCGCTGTTAAGAGAGATAAATTTGAAAAATGTTTTTATCGCAAATGATTTTATGAAGGTTACTGTTAACTAATTTTATTACTCTTGCTTTTCTTTTTCTTTCTTTTTTTCTTTTCTATTTTTTTCAAGTTCTTTCTCTTTCTCTCTTATTTTTATTCTTTCTTCAAGTCCAAGTTTTCCTAACAATTCTTTATAGCGGTTTCTTATTGTAACTTCTGTCACACCAGCAACATCTGCTACCTCTCGCTGAGTTCTCCTCTCATCATTGAGTAAGGAAGCTACATAAAGAGCCGCTGCAGCTATTCCAGCTGGTCCTCGACCACTCATCAATTCACTTATCTCTTTTCGCTTGAGAAGTTTGATAGCATCTTGTTGTGTTTTTGGTGAAAGTGTTAGAATAGAAGCAAACCTTGTTATATAATCTTTAGGATCGCTTGGCTTTATTTTCACTCCTAACTTTCTAATTATAAACCTATAAGTTCTTCCAATCTCTTTCCTTTCAACATTTGTCGCTTCAGTTATTTCATCAAGAGTTCGAGGAATACCATAAGTTCGGCAGGCACCATAAATACAAGCAGCAATTACACTTTCCATATTCCTACCTCTAATAAATCCTTTTTGGAGTACCATATTATAAACTCTCGCTGCTTCATCTCTAATCAGATTTGGCAAATTGAGATAACTTGCAATTCTTGTTAACTCTCCCATCGCTAATCTTAGATTTCTTTCTATACTTGTTCCAACTCTTTCCTGCCACTTTTTTAGCCTAAAAAATTTTTTTGTTTTTTTCTCTGTGCTAAGTCGATAAAGATCAATGTTCTTGCCTATGCTCGTACTTAATCCAAGATCAAATTTTTGTAAACTTAAAGGGGCACCGGCCCTTCCTCGCCTCTTTCCTTCTTCAAACTCTCGCCATTCTCGACCTCTCTCGATTGGCTGCTCCTCAACAACTAGACCGCAGTTACTACAAACAAGCTCTCCTCTTGTTTCATCATAAATAAAAGAACTGCTACCACATTCGGGGCACTTTTTCTTCATAAAAAAGTTTAAAAGTTTTTCGCTTTATAAATCTTTCTTTTTCCCTTACTTTTTTATTCAATTAGCACAGCATTTACTACACCATCTTGTCCTGGTCTACTAGTTATTCGTGCTTTTCCAAGTTCTGTCTTAATTATAGCTCCTTTCATCAACAACTGTGATCTTGCGAGAAGTCTGTTAGCAGGAGTTTCGAGAACATCAAGGATTTTAACCTTCTGCACTTTGCCATCTTTAGCAACATTTGCCCAACTTTCTCGTAGCAAGGCAACTTTATAATTCCCACCACGCATCCTTATTATTTTTGCCTTTCTTTCTCCGAGTTTAATTTCTTTGAGAAATTTTTTTATCTCAAACTTTTTTTTCTTTCTATAAGCTCTTTTTCTTCCTCCACTAGGTTTTCGCTTTGACATATTTTCTTATCTTTTTTTATTTTAAAAATCTTTTTTTAAAAAACAAAAGTTTAAAAATAGAAGATTCTTGTTAAGGCATGAACAATAATATCGAGAGACCACTTGATTTGTTGAATAAAGCTAAGGGAAAAGAGATAATGATATATTTAAAAAATGACCGCCAGATAGTCGGCAAACTTGTTGCTTTTGATATCCATATAAATATCGTCCTCGATGATACTAGGGAGATAGAAAATAACGAAGTAAAGAAAAAGCTGGGGCTTGCCTTTATAAGAGGCGATACAATCCTTTATATTTCTCCTGCTTTTTAGATTAATGAAAACAAAAAGAACAAAAAGACTTTTTAATTCAAAGATTATAATTAAGCCATGCGGGGATGCCGGAGTGGTCAAACGGGGCAGGCTCAAGACCTGCTGGCTTAGTGCCTTCAGAGGTTCGAATCCTCTTCCCCGCACTGCCAACTGCTAAGCTTTAATGTTAACTCATAAGTGGTTACAAACCGAAAAGTTTTTAAAGACTAAAAATATAAGAAAAAATATGAGAAGCATAAAAAATCTTGAAAAAGTTTTACTTTTAACATTGGGGATAGGAGCAGGTACATTAGGTTGTGCATCTCTTCCTAGCATTACTTATAGAGACGATGAAATAACAATAAAGAATGAATATAAAGGGGATATACAACAAGAAATCAAAGTTCCTGATGTCTGTTATATAACTAGAGTAAATCCTCTTACAGGACTAAAAAACAAAGAAGAAATTCCCTGTGACAAATTCACAACTAATAGTGAAGATTATGCCACTAATCAGCCAATACAAGGTCAACTTGTTCCACAACAACAATCATATTGTCAACCAACAATTAATATTAATTGTAAAGATAACCAAAAAGAGCCAAAAAAAACACAGCAAGAACCAAAGCCTACCAAACAAAAAGTAGTACCACAAGTAGTACCACCATCAAAAACACCGCAGGAGTTTGGGAGCGATAACTTTGATATTTTCTAAGTTATCTGTTTATTAAGGTCTGTATAGTGTTACTTGTGTATTATCGTTAATATATGTAATATCTCTTATTTTTTTGGTTGCTACAGTACCATACTCTTTGCTCATAGCTAAAAGCATATCTTCAGGAGTTATTGTGCCAGGATTATTATCCTTATCAGTATAAACAAATGCTGCTCCGTGTAGCACCTCAAATATGTCTCCTACATAAACTCTATTCGCGATTGACATTGATTGCAATGTTTCCCATTTAACTCCACTAATCAACTCCTTCACGCTCTGGATGTTATTCATCTCTAAAACAGATTTTACGAAGGTTCCGCAATCTGCAGCTAAGCCAAGATCACTTGCAATATAGTGTCCGCCATCAACTGGACATATTGTTCTAGGGTGCCTGAAAACATATGGCACATTATAAAAGCTTTCTGCAGTTTCTATAAGCCTACAACCAATTGCATTATTTTGGCACAAGTTTGGATGCTCCTTACTAAAGTTCGATTTTCTGCTTATTCGCATTACTTTTCCAGGGTCTATTGCTAAGACACCAGCGCAAATCATCCCACTTTCACATTGCTCAGGAGGTACAGCATAATAATAATCAGATTCTAGTTTTGTTTTATCACTGGGATTAAACTTAGGGCCTGTGTCAAAAATATAATTTTTACCATTAATTACTACTTTGCCTATTGCACGATACCAAAATGTTCCATTTACAACTTTTCCATCAGCATTTGTAGGTTGTATGCACCACTCATTGTTTGGCTTTGAAATTGATGAATTAGAGTATTCAATGATCTCATAGTATCGACCATCTCTCTTTACCCAATGATCACTCTTCTTCTCGGCTACTGCTTTGTAACCATCTTTGTCTCTTTTTATTATCGGCAAAATAACTTCCCAAGTAATTTGAACATTACCATCTTTTATTTGTGTTTTAGTTTGATGCTGCTGCATACCAACTTTAATACTTATTTTTTTTCCACTATAATAAGTTCCATCTTTCTCCAGAACCAAGCAAATTTCAGTTTTGTCATCCTCATATTCGATTGTTCTCCCTTTATTATCATAAACTTCACTATTGTCTGGGCCTGCGACGAGAAATGCCTTGATTTCTGGTTTAACTTCTGTTGGTTTTTCTTCGGGTGTAGGTTGTGGTGTTACAGCTTCAGTGGCAGGTTTTTCTTGCTTCTTCTTTTCCTCTTTCTCTTTCGCTTTTTCTCCAGCTAATCGCTTAGCATTTTTTTCATAATGCTTTAGTAAAGCTCGTTGGTTATATAATTGCGCAAGCTGGATTTCGAGATCGCGCAAGCTCTCGAAATCAATTACAAGAATAAGTTTTTTCTCATTTTCAATAATGATTTTTTCTGTTATTTCTATCCTTTTGCTGATTTCGGTAGAGTCAATATTATCCGGTTGCCCCTTACTTATTGAATCTTCAGTTTTATTAATTAAGTCTTTATTTTTACTTTCGACCTCCTTTAGCTCATCTAACATTTTATCAATTTCCTCTCTCTCAAAAAGTTTTGTTTCTTTTCCTAATATAGCCTTTGCAGCTTCCAAGCGTCTTGCCTCATCAAGACTTTTTATTGTCTGATTTACAAGGCCAATATCCTTTATAGCTTGCCTTATGCTTGGCATATAGACCCAGCACTTTATTTCTGGATTATCACAATAGCCAACAGGCGCCCATGATGCTTCTTCAACGCCTATGCCAGGACTCTTACTTGAGCATACTCTAGTTATCCCTTGTTTATAAATAGCTGGTTCAATGAACTGTGTTATCCCTGCTTGCAAGTTAACTATACTTGCTGTAGGAATTAAACTTGGTTTTCCGCTTGTGCATTCACTTGCTCTTGTTATGTGCTCTTTTATCTGGTCATTGATATAACGATCTTGTAACCAATTAACTGCAAAACTCTGCGTTACAACATTAAAGCCACAATATTCTTTAGCATTAATGTTAACACATACTTCTTTATAACCTGCTTGTGCTGTAAAGTCCTTAGCTGCCTCTTTATAATCACCTCTTGCTATAAAACCAGTGTCTATAATATACTGCTCTTGAGACATAAAGCCAGGGTAAACAGTTGGGCTTTTCAAATAAACACTGTAGTAAACCCCTTGATCCTTGCCTGCATAGATATGATAATAAACTTTGTACTGGCTTTGTGGAGGTGTTGTGACTTCTGTATAAGGTATTTCAGTTACAGTTGCAAAAAACTGATAAGGACTTTCTGGTTTAGCTAGCTCTTCAAGCAAGCTTGCTGCATTAGGATAACGTAAACCAATAAACTTCTTACAAAGCATTGAACCAACTTCGGCCGTGCTTCTTAGCTTAAAAGCCTCGATTGCTGTTGTCCCATAGTATTGCACAAAATAGTTGAAACTATCTGTTGTCGTTCTCCAAGCATCACTAAACAAAGCATATTCACCCCCACCTTTTCTTTCAAATTTTTCAATTATGCTTGGAATTCCAATTTTCATAAAAGGCATAAGTTCTCGCCACATGAATTCACATAAGTAAATACTTCTTATTTGGTCACAAATGCCAACAGTTTTTCCTGTAGTTAAGCTTTCTTGTAGGCAATCTCTACTTGCATTTAATATACTAATTAAACCATCTAAACCTGCATTCAAACCTGTTAAACAGACAGGAACGAGAGTACCTTTTCCATTTTCAAAATTTGGTAAGCATAAAACAAGACTGCCAATGATCCCGCTAGCAACGACATTTTCAGTCGGGTATCTTCCTCCAAGATCACATCTTGAAGGCGGGCAAAGCACAGGGTCACATAAATTAAAGAGAAGCCAGCAATCTCTACTTGACATAAAATCCTCGCATTGCACAGTAGGAATTCTTCTGGCTGTTGAAATTGGAAACTTCCCGCAAGTTGTTTTTACCTCTTTTTGTCCTTCTCTCTTTTGCTTGTTTGCTTCTGCCACACAACTTTGTATTTGTTGTATCACACTTCCAACAGTTATTTGTGGTGTTTCATAACATAAAGGTGTATTAGCTAAACTTGGCCATGTTTCCATATTAACTTGAATGCAATAATCATCATTTGGCTGTGCATACAAAGCTAGATCAGGAATTTGATTTGAGCCAACATTACATATCCAAAATAAATTTAGCATTCCATTCTCAAGATAACTTTTAACTTTAAATTCATCAGGAATATAGACATAAAGCCCATTTAGGCCTCTAATTTCAATAGGCATATAAGCAAGCCTGCCTTTCCACTGCCCTGTCTCATAAAAGTTAGCCTTTCGATACTCTGTTTTTATTCCTACATTACACTCACTTTCTTGAACTTGTAAAACAGACTTAAGCCAGTCTAAACAATCATTTTTTCCTTCTTGTTTTGCTTGTTTATTGCACTCTTCTGGATCAGATAAGTTCTCATTTTCATATTTATAGACAGCTGTTATTTCTAAATTCCCTCCAGGTTGTCTCTTAACAACAAAATAATGCAAACCCAAACCAGCAATTTGAGCTATAAAATACTCTTTTCCCCTCAGACTTTCCTTTTTACCCTTAATATCGCGCTCTTCTTTTAATACTATTGTTTTATGAAGAACTGTTCTTTGTCGAACATCTATGACTGAATTTACTAATCCTGCAAATGGCAAGTCTTGTTTTCCAAGGAAAGTTTCTGGGATTCTATAAGCCAAAGCATCGTTGTAAAGCTTATTCTTTGCAGAATTTTTACTTGCATCTGAACATTTCTCGCATTTTATAACTTCAAGCCCAAGTAAAACATCCTTTGCATTTTCTTTAAAAAATATCCCTTCATCTGTTAAAACAGTCAAATTAGTAATAAAATTGTTTATCTTATCGCATTTTTCATCGTTATTACATCTTAATTCTTTTATGTTTAATTCATCAAAATAACAGTTATTGTCACTGCATTTACTTGCAGCCTTTATTTTACTATTTATATTTTTTAAAATTCCAGAGATCTGATTAACATCTTCTTCTATTTTATTTGCATTCTCTCTATAGCACTGAGTTAGTGATGAATACTCTTTTCCAATCCTTTCTTGACACCATTCTATCCAGCCGCTCCTACCATCTATACCATGCATTGCTATTTTTCTTGCAGTTGCCTTTCCACCAAGCCCTTGCAAGAAATTTTTAACAAAAAGTGCTGTACCGCCAATATAGCACGCCTTTTTCCATTCTGTAACAACATTTGCAAGTTTGTTATTTATTCCTTGCAATGTTGCAATTGTTTTGTTTAACTTTTTTATATACTCTTTAGTTTTCTCAGGCCCTATTTGAATTGCGCGTTTTTCTATTCCTATATGCAAACTAAAGTTTGATCTTGCAACAAATACTTGTGTTGGTGGTCTTACAACAACTGTAGCCACTTTTTCAACATGTGTTTCAATAACCTTAACTTTAAGTTCTGGTTCTACATCTATTGTTTTTTCCTCCCCTAACTTTATAACTTCTATCCTTCGATCTTCGCCTTTTACTTTTTTTAACATAACTTCACGCTCTGTAATTTCACTTATTATCCACCCTTGCCCGATATGCATGTTTAAAATACCATTAACTTCTTCGCCATTAACTCGAAGTTTAGCATTAATACTCGAGCTTCTAGGTGCGACTATACCTCTAAGCTCAACAATATAATCTTTTGTAGGAGTAATTATTACTTTTCTTGCTTCTTTGCCTTCAAATCTTGAAAGCTGATCACGCAATGATGTTGCATCATCAACAAAGCGCGAACCTGTTCCTTTATATTCATCAATCAATTTTGAAAGGATTTCAATTGCATCATATTTTCTTCCAAGCTTTAGGGCAAGTAGCGCAGAATCGTAAAGTGCCCTAGCACCAACATATTCACCAGTTTCATCTACTTGATCACGATATTTCAAAGCCAGACTTTCATATTTACTTCTCGCCTGTTGGTACGCTTGCATAACATCAGGATCAAGTTTTTCATTGACTATTTCAAAAACATCAACTATTTCAATACCTTCTATTTTATCTGAAAAAGTTATCCCGCTTGCAACATTTTTTACATCTTTTAAATTTTGGATATCTTGTTTATCATAAGCAAGGTTAATCAATGTCTCAATTTCATGCAAAGGCAAAAGCTTTGGAGAAATGGCAAAAATTGCCTCTTTTTTATTATCTTTTTTTCTTGCATAGATTAGATAAGCATATTTTTTTTCTGTGTCTCTAATTTCAAGATTTTCTCCAATACCAAGCAAATACTCCTTATTTTGATATTTTAACTTTACCTCTCCTGGTAACAAAGTTAGAGTTTCAATATTACCACCACATTCAACTTTAACTTTTCCTCCTCCTAAAACACTTTCCTCTATGCTCAAAACTTTGCAACCTCCATCGCTTTCTAAATTGCCAAGTAAATATTCATCATTATTGATAATTAACCTTGCTTTTGTTTTTGGCAAATCAACTGAGATTAGCTCAAGTTCGAAATTTTGGTTATCACAGAAAAAACCCCAAAAGCCAATTGGAGTTGGCCTTCCTTTCATTAAAGTAACACGCAAAGGAGTTGGGTCGTTTATACTTTCTTTATAGATCATAACATCTGCACTATCTTCGCGCAATTCAAGAAGACGCAAAAATCCTTTACCATTAAAAAAACTGAAATCATTATAGCGCGCCTTCCATTCCTCTTCGCTTAGTTTAGGTAAATCGAAAGTGTTTCTATCAATACCAAAAAGATAACCTGCTGTATATCTTATTTCTGCAGTTGCATTTACATCAACTCTTTCAGGAATCTTCTTTTCGTCTGGTTCTTGTTTTAACCTAACTCTTGCATAACCAAGATTGTCCCAGTAAGCAAGACCTGATTTTGTTTCTGGCCTAAATGCTCTTGTCATAATCTGCTCTCCAAGATATGGCAAATGAAATATTGCTCCTTCTACAATGGGACTTTTATTTTCTACCCATATGCTTACACTTTCTATGCGAATACTTTGAAGCAGTGGATTTAGATTTATTGTTTTTAACTTACAATAAACATCTACAGGTTGCTCTTCAAGCAAGTCTGTTCTAACAACTTCTGGCTGGCAAGCATCAAAAGGATCAACGTAAATCAAAAAATTCTTAGTTTCATTGCAATATGCACTTGTTCCTACAGATGGGAAGAACATTTCATATTCAGAACCATAAATATCTTTAGGATTAAATGAGTAATAATTTTGTGAATAAGCAAAATGCAAAATTACAAAAAAAGCGAAAACAAAAATAATTTTCTTTTTTATTTTTTTATTTTTCATTTTTAACTTATTTTCAATTCGCTTGTTTCAATAAGGTCATAATTTTTTCCTATTTCATCTACATCTTTAGGTTCGCCAAAGCGTTCAAAATAAATGTTTAATTTTCCTCGCGCAAGCATAATTTCATCAATATTAACTTCAGTAATCCCCCCACCAACAACAACCTTATCAAAATTTAAAGTTTCTAATTTAGTGCACTGTTTTCTTGTTAAACCAAAAAATACTGGGACATCATAACAAATTTCACTTTCACCATCCAAACTTATACTTTTCTCTTTAAATACATAAACGGTAACTTTATATTTTCCTTCAGTTAAGCTTATTTCTTTTTGCTCAGGATAATTCAAAACATAGCTTCTCTCTCCTTCAAAAAGAACTAAAGCATTCTCCTTAGGTTCTAAAGTTAGGTCAAGAGTTATGTTAGAAAGTTTTTTTAAATAAACACTCGCGATAAAGTCGGATGTAGTGTCAAGTTGCAAGCTACTTTCGCCATAGTTGGTGTATCTTGCAATAATTAAGCCATTTACACACTCAGGCACGTTTGCTTCTAGATAACCGTCTTTTGCTTGACCAAGATAACAAGTAGCATCAAGACACTTGAAATAGACATCAGCATCAAGAGATTTCCCATCTTCTGAAAATATATTGATAATTGAATTAGTTACAGCATTATTACATATTCTTGGCCCAATTACTTCTTTCTCTTCAAGCAAATTTTTAACTCCATTCCTTTCAATAACAATGGTAAGAGGAAATTTAAACACCTCATTACCATTAGAAACTAAAATAAGTAAAGGATATTTAACATCGTAAACAAAGTGATATGGTACATAGCAAAAACCAGTCGTACTTATTCCTAACTGGTTTCCTACTGGATCAAATTTGATTAAACCTCCAACCTCATCAGCATATACCTCAATTTTTGTTGGCCTTAATGGAGCAATAATATTTACATAAAGCCCATTGCTAATTTTTAAATCATTGACATAATATTTATTCTCTTCGCTGGCAAGAGAAAAGTAATCTCCTCTAAATTTTATTCTTTCCAAATTAACCTTTAAACCACTGAAAATGTCTTGCTTTATCTTCTCTTTATCAAAAACAAGAGGTACACACTGCAATTCAAAACCTGTTGTCGGCGCATAAAGTGAAATTATATCGAAAGTGTAGTTTTCAAGAAAAAGACTTGATTTTTCATAATCATAAATTGCCCTTGCATTATCATAAAGTAATTTTATTTCACTTGGTATAGAAAAAATATGCTCTCTTATAAGATAGGTATTATTTCCTTTTATCATTTTCAAGTCGATGAAAGCTTTTCCATCGACTCTTTTATTACTTATTGTTATATCAATTCTATAAGGCTTTTTCTCAAACTCAACTTCATAATTTTCAAGAATTTTGTCACAAAAATCAATATTTTCTTTCACATATCTTGAAATCTCCGATGCAATAAAGTTTATGCTAGGAACTTGCTCTTTTGCTTGCCCATTGGCATTATAATAAAACCAGTAAGGAATCTTTTCACCCATAAATTCAAGATTGTTACTAAAATAAATACCTTCACTTTCTGAAGGGATCTCATAAATATACCCGCCTTTCTCCTCAGCAATTTCTATGCCACGTTTGGCAATGCTTTCCAAGCATTTTAAGTAACTTTCTTCTACCGTCATTATATCTTTTGGCAATTTAGAAATTCTTGGTTTTATTACAAAATAGCCAATCAATGCTAAAGAAATTACAATTATAGCTATTACAACAAAAAGTGTAAGTTGGGCTTTCTTTCCTCTTTTATGCATTAAATGTTATTATTCTCTTCTTTTAAATTTTTACTAAAAAAGATATAAAAAGATTTAAAAAAGAAAAAAATAACATAAAGTAGGGATGAAAAATAAAAATAAAAGAGGTATAGAACCTGTTGTTGCAACTGTTGGTCTTGTTGGAATAAGTATTGCCCTATTTGTAATCGTCTTTATTTGGAGTCGGAGCTTTGTCGCTGAAGAGATTACTAAGTTTGGAAATCCTATAGAAGAACAATGCAATAGTGTTAGCCTAGACATTAGTGCTACCTTAAGTGATAATAACATTAATTTTATTCTCACAAATACAGGCAATATAAATATTTATCAAATAAGGGTTGATTATTTTTATGAGGGTGGTTCAACAAGTGAATTTTACACAGCAGCCGATGGTTTGCCTAAAGGTAATGCTTTAGAAACTGGAAAAGCTGCAAGCTTCTCTATTACTCCTCCAATTTCTCCTACAGCTATTGAAAAGATTAATGTATATCCAGTATTGCTAGGAGAGGGAGTTAAAACAAAACAAACATACACTTTTGTTTGTGAAGAATTAAAGAAGGAAATAATATTATGATAAAGGTATGACAAAGGGGATGATAAAGAGATTTGAAAATTATTGATAAAGTTTATAAATATAATAATATAAGATAATAACATAAAAAATAAAAAATAGTAAAAAATGAAAAAAAATAAAAGAGGTGTATCAACTTTGGTAGCTACAGTGTTGCTCGTTTTGATAACTATTGCTGCAGTAGGAATAATCTGGGGAGCAATATTGCCCTTGATAAGAAAAGGGCTTGGGACAACACAAGCATGTGGCATTGAAACTAGGCTCGATATAGAAAAAAGAGGGTATACTTGTTTTAATTCAACTGGTAAGAATGTTCTTGTTGAAATCTCTCGACCAGTAACTTTAGAGGGGCTAACTAAAATACTGGTACAAGTTTCTGGCGAGGGAAGAACAGAGGTATATGAGATTGCGAATGGAACAGGATCACAAAACGTTAAGATGTATCCGAGTGGCCCAACAATTGAATTGCCAAGCAAAGGAGGATCAAGAACATATAACATAAGCGCTATTAACTTTAATGCAACACAGGTAGGAGTAATTCCGGTAGTACAACTTGGTACGCAAACAATAACTTGTCAAACTACTGCCACAGTCGACTTAAGTCCTTGTTAAAATATACAGCAAATTCAACAAAATGCAAGAAAATGAAGGAACAGTTTGGATATCAACAGTTATCTACATATTGATAAGCTTAGCTGTAATCTCTTCTTTGCTTATTGCTGTTAGACCAAAAATCGAAGAGGCAAGAGATAGATATACTATAAATTATATGGTAAATGTTTTCCAAAGTCTGAACTCTTTGGTCTATGATATTAATGAAGTTCAAGGAACAAGGAGGGTTTTTGAGATTAAAATTACAAAGGGGGAAATGAAAATAATCCCGGAGAAAGATAGAATTGAGTGGCAGATTACAACTAGGTTCAAGTTCTCTGAGCCAGGGCAAGAGGTTAAGATCGGTGATGTTGGGGTAATTACACTAGAAAACAGAGGAAAAATCGATACTTTTCTTTTTTTAAATTACACAACACCTATTAATTTAACTACTGTAAGTGATAATGAAGGGGATAATCTAACATTAACTCAAAGTCCTACTCCTTATAAGCTTCTTATTGAAAATAAAGGTGCTCCTGCTACAAGTGTGAATAATACAATTTTTATCTCGAAACTATAATTTTTTAGTAAAAAGTAAAAAAACTTAAATAGCCATTTCTTTTATTAATTAAAAGTAATTAAAATAAAAGAGGTAATAAAATGCCGGCCTTGTCTTTAACAAAAAGTCATCCAATAATTAATGTAAATCCTCCAATACCCCCATTAAAAAAAATCGAAGATAAAACAAAGATTAATGTAAGGTATCCTTTAATAAGTCCATATGCCTACGCCCATATTTATTGGAATGAAAAAACATCTGAGCTTGTTTATGATGTCGAAGAGCCATTGCTTAATGAACAGGAAAGAAAAATTTTAAGGTTAATAAAAGAGGCTCTTTTAGAGGTTATAAATATAAGTTATTTAAGCGAAAAAACAATTGAAGAGATTCTTGATTACCTTGATAAGGCTATAAGACTCATTTCATATGAGCTTTCCCTTAGTATTCCTGAAAAGTCCTACCCAAAGATTTTTTATTACATCTATCGTGATTTTATTGGCTTGAATGAAATCGAGCCACTTTTGAGAGATTATTTTATTGAAGATATTGAATGTAATGGAATAAATAGCTCTATTTATATTGTTCATCGACTCTATCGCAATATCAGAACAAATATTATTTTTTATGATATGGACCACCTTGTAAGTTTAGTTGAGAAACTTGCACAAAGATGTGGCAAATATATTAGTTATGCTAATCCTCTGCTTGACGGTACTTTGCCGGACGGCTCTCGTGTAAATGCAACTTACACAACAGAAATAACAACTAAAGGGCCTACATTCACAATAAGAAAGTTTACTAAAATACCTTGGAGTCCAATACAACTTATTAACTTTAGAACTATAAGCCCCGAGATGATGGCATATTTTTGGCTAATTATAGAATATAAGATGAATATTCTAATTACTGGAGGTACTGGAAGTGGTAAGACTAGCTTACTTAATGCACTAGCATTTTTTATTCCTCCTGAAGCGAGAGTTGTTTCTATTGAAGATACGAGAGAAATAAATATTCCAAGAGAAAATTGGCTTCCTAGTGTGGCAAGAACTGGACTTGGTGGAGAGGAGATAGATTTGTTTACCTTGCTAAAAGAAAGTTTTAGACAAAGACCAGATTATGTTATCGTTGGGGAAGTTAGAGGTAAGGAAGCGTTTGTTTTATTTCAGGGGATGGCTTCTGGGCATCCTAGTATTAGTACTATTCATGCAGATTCTGTTGAAGCAGTGATAAAAAGATTGCAAACACCACCAATAAATTTAAGCCCTACTTTGTTAAATGTTCTCGATGTTGTTGCTATCATGCAACATGCGCTTGTTGCTGGTCAAGAAACGAGAAAACTAGCAAAAATAGTTGAGATTATTGATGTTGCTGAAGATGGAACAGCAACTACAAATACCCCTTTCATCTGGGACCCAAAAGAAGACAAGTTTTATTACCGAACAAAAATAAAACTTTTTGAAAAAATAAGCCAGAGATTTGGTTTAAGTATAGAAAAAATTGAGGAGGAGTTTAAAACAAGAACAAAGTTGCTTTACACTCTGTATAAAAGAAAGATATTTGACTTTTATGAAGTCCAAAAAATAATAAATAGATATTACAAAAATCCAAAAGCCGTCATTGCTGAATTTTTAGGAGGTTAAGTTTAGAAGAATGAAAAAAGAAAAAGAAAGGTTATTGGAGGAGTTGAAAATAGGTGAGGAAGAAATTAAAAGAATAAAAAAAATAGAGATAGAAAAAAAAGAAAAAGTTGAAACAAAAGCTGAAAAAGAAAAGGTTAATTTTTTTATCGTTCTAGCGAATATTATTTTTAGAAAACTCTCGTTGAGGCTTGTTCATAAAAAATTTTTTGAAGATTACAAATACAAATTAAGAAAAGCAGGGATACCACTTATTACTTCAAGCTATATAAGTTTGATTTTTTTTATTACTCTTGTAACTTTTATTTTTTCTATGCTATTTGCAATATTTATTTCAATTGGGAATGAGAATTTGGCAATAACTTTAATAAAAAATTGTCTAATTAGTCTAATTTTTACTATTGTAATCTTTTTTCTAATTCTTTTTTATCCAAATATTGTAATAAAAAATGAAGAAAGGAAAGTAGATGCTGAACTTCCATTCGCAATTCTTTACATGGCATCAATAGCTTCTGCCGGAGTACAACCATTGAAGGTTTTCAATTTGCTATCAGAGTCTGGAGAGTATACTGCAGTTGCAAGACAAATTAAAAAAATTACAAATCAAATAAATGTGCTTGGAGTTGATATAATCACTGCTATTAAAACTACGGGTAAGATAATTATTAACAAAAAGCTTGTTGACCTTATTAATGGTTTAGCAACAAATATTATGACTGGGGGAGATCTAAAGCTCTATCTTGAAGAACAGGCTAAAAAGACACTCACCGATTATAAAATTGCAAGAGAAAAATTTACTGAATCAGCAGGGATATATTCAGACATCTATACTGGCCTTCTTATTGCTGCACCACTGATCTTTATGCTAGTACTTGTGCTCATTAATGCCTTTGGTGGAACAATTGCTGGGATATCAATCTCAGTAATATCTCTTATTGGAATTGCAATTTTGGTTTTATTAAATATAATATTTTTAGTTTATCTCCAAATAGTAACTCCGCCAATCTAAATAAATATAAAAAATTAAAAATAAAAGGAATAAAAATGAAATTGAAAAAATCACATTATATCGCTTTTATCATAAGCTCAATTGTGATTATTTTAGACTTTATTTTCTTTTTTAAGACAGGCACTTTTTTCTTTGTTTTTGGTTTGTCTATCCTTCTTACAACCCTACCATTTATATTAGATTTAATTTATGCTGCGGGAAAAGAAAAAGAAAAGGAAGAGATGTTTATCGAATTTCTTGCTGATCTGTCAGAGTCAGTAAAAACTGGTATTCCCATCTCACGATCTATACTAAATATTTCAAAGAGAAATTATAAGGCTCTCGACGTGCATGTAAAAAAATTAGCAAATCAAATTATACTAGGCATCCCTTTAAGAAAAGCTCTCGATATCTTTGCAATGGATACGAGAAATAAGATAATCGGAAGAACAATAGAACTCATCGGCCAGGCTGAAAGGGCAGGTGGTAAGATTGAGAGTATTCTCGATGCTGCTGTTACCAACGTGCGTGAGATTGAAGATATAAAGAAAAAAAGAGGAGCTGCTATCCATGGGATGGTTATGCAGGGTTACATAATATTTTTTATTTTCTTAATAATAATGGTTTTCATTCAACTAAAGTTTATTCCAGCAGTTCTCGAAACTATGGGAAGTCTTGGTGGAGGGCTCGAGATTGCTGGCATTCAAGCTGGAGCCGGAACAGTTAATATAGAATTTCTAAATAACATTGTTCTTGCATTAATTTTAATTCAGGGATTTTTTTCTGGCTTAGTAATAAGTAAGCTTTCTGAAGGCAAGTTGCTAAGTGGGATTAAACATTCTTTTATTTTAATGGCCATTTCTTTTCTAATATTGGAGGGAGCAAAGATTTTTATAAAATGAAGACAAAAAAAATAATGGAAAAGAGGGGTATAAGCTATATTGAAATTTTTATAGCTTTTGGAGTTTTTTTAATTGGTGTGTCCCTAGTAACATATTTTTTTATCCCTTTCTTTAGGCCTGAATATAGAACAGCTCTTAATATTCTTGAAAAAAATTTTGAAAAAAATTTTACTATAAAGGCATCTTTAATCAATGTTGTGGTAAATCAAACAGGATGCATAAAATTTCCTAGTAGCATTAGCTATCAAAATTCCCTTTTCCTCAATAAAAATTTTGAGAATGTAGGTTTTGAAATAAGCAATGGTAATGCAATAATTGATATAAACGAAGAAAATTTCTATTTGTTGAGCTCTTCAAAAGAAATAAATACTGCCTCTCCTCAATCCTGCTCTTCTCCAAGAGAAGCACGTGTTTATTATTCTCCACCAGTAGAAGAAATGTTTCTTGATTTAAATGCAATCAATAACGCTATTGCTAATAATTATGAAGATCTAAAAAAAGAAATGCTCTCTGGAATAAAACTTGATTTTAACATAACAATTGTTGACCATAACAGTCTTGGCTTACCGATTGCCAGGCTAAATGTTTTTACAAGAGAAAAAATTTACAAGGTAATAAACAATAATAAGATAGAGTTAATTAAAGTTAGGTTTTATGTTTGGTAATGAAAAACAAGAAAGCAGTATTAAGAGTAATTGAAGCTGTGATCGGAGTAATGATTATTCTAATGGCTCTTATTTATTTTGTTGCTCAGCAAACAAAGAATCTTAGCAAAGAAGAAAAAATTAAAGAGATCGCAAGAACAGTTTTAGATTCGATAGAAAAAAATCAAACCATGAGAGATTATATAATTAATAATGAGATAGACTCATTAAATGACTCAATAAAGGCTATGCTCTTAAATCTCTTCCCGCAATATGATTTTGATTTTTGTATAGCTGAGGAGATATTTAAAATTTGTTCTCCTTTAAGATTACCAGAAAAAAAAGATATCTATGCTGATTCTCTGTTTGTGTCATATGAAGAAGGTGGTATAATAAAAACAAAAAAGTTTATGTTATATCTTTGGCTTAAGTAAGAAAAAATAATGAAAAAAAACAAAATTTTAAAAATTCTTGATGAAGTTTCACAAGAAATATCATTTGACGAAAAAGAGATAAAAGAAATAAATAGCGTAGTGCAAAAAATAAAGGAGAAAGTTGAAAAAAATTTTAAGTTTGGGAAGGTTTTTATTGGGGGAAGTTTTGAAAAAGGGACTTTATTAAAGAAAGACTATGTTGACATTGATATTTTTTTGATTTTTAATAAAAAATATAAAAATAATATTTCAAAACTTGCTTTGGATTCATTAAAAAAAATAAAATTTATTGAAATAGGAAAAAAAAGATTAAGATTTAAATTACAAACAATCCATGGTTCGCGTGATTATTTTATATTTTCTTTTAATTATGGAAGAAATTTCAGAATTGAATTTATCCCACTTTTAGAAATAAAAAGAGCTGGAGAGGCTGAAAATATCATTGACATTTCTCCATTACATGTGAAGTATATTAAACAAAAACTACCAAAAGAAAGTTTAAAAGAAGCTTTAAAAGATATTAGGCTATTGAAAGCTTTTACAGCAGCTGCTGGTTGCTATGGTGCTGAAAGTTATATCAGAGGCTTTAGTGGTTATTCTCTTGAAATCCTTATAATTGCATACAAAAGTTTTCTTAATCTTATAAAAAAAGCAAGGCTTTGGAAACCAATTGTTTTTATCGATATTGAAAAATATTATAAAAATAAACAAGAAGCGCTTGAAAAAATTAATAAATCAAAATTAAGTCCCATATTATTAATCGACCCTGTCCAAAAAGAAAGAAATGTTTTAGCTGCACTTAGTGAAGAATGCTTTGAAAAGTTTAAAAGAGCATGTTTACGTTTTCTAAAAAATCCAAGCAAGAGTTTTTTTGTAAAGAGAAGTTTTCAAAAAGGGTTAATAACAAAAAAATTACAAAAGTTAAAAAGAAAGGAAAAAGTAAGGGTAATTTTTGTTAAGTTACTCTCAAAAGCAAAATTCGATGTTGCTGGAGCTAAATGTTTAAAATTTTATAAAGAGTTAAAACAGCTCATTGAGAAAAATTTTGAGATTATAAAAAGCGAGTTTATTTTTAATGAGCAGGATATGGCTGAAATATATTTTTTAGTGAAAGATAAAAAGTTTATTTTAATTAAGGGTCCTCCCCTTTCTTTATTAAGGCATGTAAAATTATTCAAGAAAAAGCATAAAAAAACTTTTGTGAAAGAAGACATTATTTATGCAAAAGAAAAACCTATCAGTATTGAGAGCTTAAATAAAGTAATAAAGAAACTAAGCCAAAGAAAAGATTTCAAGATAAGAAGAGTTAAAATAGGAATAAATTAATAAATTATTTCAAAAATTGCTCGTAGTATTCTTCTTCCTTACCAATCCTTTTTAGCTTTTCACTTTCTTCTTTTACTCTTATCGCCTCTGCCCAGACATCGAAAAGTGAAGGAAAAATTTTAATTATATCACGTATAGTTATAATACCTACAAGAGCCTTACCCTCAACTACTGGAAGTCTTCGCTTATATTTTTTTCGCATTAATAGCAAAGCATCGTAGACATCTTTTGCTGGGCTTATTGTTACTAGCTTTTTTGCCATAACATCCTTAGCTTTTAATCCTTCTATAGAATGTTTTTTAGCAACTATGTTCAAAATATCTCGCTCAGTGATTATCCCTTCAAGCTTATTTTTTGTTCTAACAACGATCGAGCCTGTCTTTGCTTTTACCATTATTTTTACAGCTTCTACCAAGCTAGTATCGGGACTACAGGCTACAAAATTTCTCGTCATTATATCACCAACTTTTATTCCAGTTTTCATACTTTACTATTATTTTCTACTTTTAAAATTTAGGTTACCACCTTTTTATGACTATTTATGTTTGATTTTGTATTAAAGAAAGAGAGTAAGATTTTTAAATAAAAAATATACTAGATTAATTAATAACTTAAATTCTAATTATAAAAATGACAGAAAAACAACCAATTTATGTGCTGCCAGAAAATGTTTATAGAATGATCGGCAAAGATGCTCAGAGGAACAACATAGGGGCCGCACGCATAGTTGCTGATATAGTTAAATCTACTCTAGGACCAAAAGGCATGGATAAAATGCTTGTTGATAATCTTGGGGATGTTATAGTGACAAATGATGGGGTAACAATTCTTGAAGAGATGCACGTTGAACATCCTGCAGCGAAAATGATGGTTGAAATAGCGAAAACGCAAGAAGCTGAAGTAGGAGATGGAACGACGACTGCAGTTGTTCTTGCAGGAAAGCTACTTGAAAATGCTGAAAGGCTTCTAGACGAAAAAATACATCCATCAATTATTATTAGAGGATACCAAAGGGCTCAAGAAAAGGCTTTTGATATTTTAAAAGAGATTAGTGTAAAAATTGATGAAAATGATACTGAATTACTTAAAAAAATTGCTATGACAGCAATGACAGGAAAAGGAGCAGAAATAGCAAGAAAAAAACTTGCAGAGCTCTTAACTCAAGCAGTCCTTCAAGTAGCTGAAAAAAAAGATGGTAAAATTTTTATAGACCTCGATAATATAAAACTTGAAAAAAGAAAGGGAAAAGGAGTAGAGGATACAGAGCTTATAAATGGAATTGTTCTTGATAAAGAGCGTGTTCATGAAGGAATGCCAGATATAGTAAAAAATGCAAAAATTGCCCTACTCGATGTTGCTCTCGAAATAAAAGCTCCTGAAACTGACACAAAAATACAAATTAGCTCTCCTGAACAACTTAAAGCATTCTTAGATCAAGAAGAAAATATGTTGAAAGAGATGGTTGAAATAATAAAGGCAAGCAAGGCTAATGTTGTTTTATGCCAGAAAGGTATCGATGATGTTGCCCAATATTATCTTGCAAAAGCAGGAATTTTAGCTGTAAGAAGAATAAAGAAAAGTGATATGGACAAGCTTGCTAAAGCAACTGGAGCGAGAATTATAAGCAATATAAAAGAGTTAAGTGAAAAAGAGCTTGGATATGCTAAAGAAGTTAAGGAAGTTAAGGAGGAAAATGAAACATTCCTCTATGTAACTGGATGCAAAAATCCAAAAGCATTAACAATAATTATTCGTGGCGGAACAGAGCATGTTACTAGCGAGATTGAAAGAGCAGTAAAAGATGGGCTTGGTGACATAGCCTCTGCATTAAATGAGGGTTCGGTTGTTCCTGGTGGTGGTGCAGTCGAAATTGAACTCGCCAAAAGATTAAAAGAGCTTTCGAATAAGTTTAAAGGACGTGAGCAACTTGCAGTAGAAGCATTCGCTGATGCACTCGAAATAATACCAAGGACTCTTGCAGAAAATGCTGGGCTCGACCCGATTAATGTACTTACAGAATTAAAAGCGAAACACGAAAAAAATCCTAATATCGGTCTTGATTTAACAAAAGAGGAGGATTATATAATTGATGCACTTAAAGTAGGGATAGTAGAACCAACAAAAATAAAATTACAAGCTTTAAAATCAGCAACAGAAGTTACAATGATGTTATTGCGTATTGATGATGTTATAGCTTCTGAATCAAAACTTAGCAAAGAAAGTAAAACACCAGAAATGCCTGAAGAATATTAATTTCTCGTAAGTTTTAAAAATTTTATAATCCTATTAATTTATGCCCCGGTGGTGTAGCGGTTAGCATACAAGCCTGTCGAGCTTGTGACCCGGGTTCGAATCTCGGCCGGGGCGCTTTTACCTTATGAAACTACGAGGAATAGCTGAGTTACCTTTACATTATGGTAGGATGCCTAGATGGCTCTATGTAGAGATGGTCAAACTTGCTGAGGAAATATGCAAGATAATTGTTTTTGAATATGGTAAAAGGGATCTATTGAATAAGCTTAGTAATCCTTTTTGGTTTCAGGCACTAGGTTGTGTTCTTGGCTTCGATTGGCATAGTAGTGGTTTAACAACTACAGTAACTGCTGCTTTGCGTGATGCATTTAAAAAAGCCGAAATTCAACTTTTTGTTGCCGGAGGCAAAGGGAAAGTAAGTAAAAAGACACCACAACATATAAGAAACTATTGCCAAGCAATTAATATTCCAGAATGGAAAATTGAAAGGTTAATAGATAAAAGTAAAATAATAGCTAAGATAGATAATGCAGTTCTTCAAGATAGTTATGATTTATATCATCATGCATTTATTTTTGATGAAAGTGGCCGTTATTGTGTTGTGCAGCAAGGGATGAATACTTTTAGCAAATATGCTAGAAGATATCACTGGATTTATGAAACTATAGAAGAAAAAGGATTTTTCAATGACAGTCATTCAGGCATTATAACAGCTTTCAAACTTCCTAAAGTTATTGACATCGGAAGTACAAAAAGTAAAGAAGCTAGGGCAAAAATCCTTGATTTAGCTAAAGAACCTATGACTGTAAAAAAAGAATATGCAAAATTAATATTAAATAATTATCAGTGTACACTTCATGAATGGTTAAAAATTCCTTATAGTGAGATTAGTGAGGCTATAAAAGAGAGACAAGCAAGAAGGGAAATAAAAAAACTTGTTATGCAAAGTGAACATGAACTTTTTACATTACCAAAAAAAGTTGATTGGAAAGCATTACGAGAAGCATACGAAAGACAACCTAAAAAATTTGAAGATTTACTAAAGATTAAAGGAATAGGAAAGGCCAATTTGAGAGCTTTAGCTTTAATAAGCGCCCTTATTTATGGTGAAGAACCAAGTTGGAAAGACCCTGCTAGTTATAGTTTTGCTCATGGTGGTAAGGACGGCATTCCTTATCCTGTAAGTAAAGCTAAAATGGAAAAAAGTATTCAAGTATTGCAAGAGGCTATTGAAGAAGCAAATATTGGAAAAAGACAAAAGCTTGATGCTCTAAAAAGATTACAATGGTTTCTTGATTAACTTTTCAAGTTAAGT
Source organism: Candidatus Pacearchaeota archaeon (assembly GCA_038890875.1). Lineage (GTDB taxonomy): Archaea > Nanobdellota > Nanobdellia > Pacearchaeales > JAPDKA01 > JAWAFA01. The sequence continues at coordinate 151,448 of JAWAFA010000001.1, forward strand.
GTTAAGTTTTCAGTAGCGATAGAAATTCTTTGATCTAACTTTCTTTGCTTCAAAAAATTTTTTACAAAATTCTTTTGCTTTATCTTTGTCGAAAAATTTACAACTAAAAATATCAATAAAGGCACGAGAATTATACTCATCGGCGTGAATTGTTATTGATGAAGTAAAAATGAATTGCATCGCTGAATAACCTTCAAGCTCACCCTCCCCGAATCTTTTAATGATTGGATTACCAAAACGCTTCATTTTTAATAACTTGCAAAGCTCAATACAAAACTCTTTCAATTTCTTTTTACTTTTCAATATACTTCCGGCGCACTCGGAAAGATCTAGAGAGAGGGTTTGACCCCAAATCTTTTTGGCCATCTCACTCTTTTTTGATTATTATTTTATATTTTTCTCTTTTTAAATTTTATCTTTTTTAGCTTTTTAACAAAAATGTTAAAAAAGTAAAAAATTTAAAGATTAAATGAAAGATATAGCGCTAGACGAACTAATATTGAGGAAATATGAAATACCGAGCAAGGAAAATGAACGTGAGCTTGTTAGAAAGTTTTGTTTAAGTCTCGGTTTGCTCCAAGAAGGAGATAGTAGAGATATAATAGTTGATATACTTTTCGTGTTGTTAAAAGCGAGAAAAGAAAAAAAGTTTATGGAAAGTGAAGAAATTGCGAGAGAGGTGGAAAAATTGAGAAAAACTTTTAATCTTGAAGCTAAAGGTATTTCTGAATCAAATATAAGAAGGCAATTAAAAAGGTTGAGAGATATAATGATAGTTGATAAAATAAAAAATGGATACCGCATTAAAGAGTTTGACTGTCTTTTCAATACAACTTCAAGATTATTTGAAATAAAATTAACTCAAATAAGTGAAAGAATAAAAGAATATGCCAAGGTTATTGACGAAATTATAAAATGAGTCTTAATATTGTAATTGAAAGCTATGGATGTACTGCTAATAGAAATGATTCTGAACTAATTGCTGGTTTACTAGAAAAAAAGGGTTGTAATGTGATTTTTGGTAATGCAAGCAAAATCGGAGGAGATATTGTTATACTAAATGGATGTATAGTAAAAGGCCCAACTTTGAAAAGAATGGAAAGAAGACTTTATGATATATTGAAAACAAATAAAAAAGTTATCATTACTGGATGTTTTTCTTTTTATAAGGAAAGAATAGCAAAAATAGTAAAAAAGATTGAAAATGAAGGTAAGAGGAGTTATGTTAGTGTTACTAGAGATATAAAAGAAATTCCGAAGATTATTCTAAGTTTTGAAAATAAAACAAAGTTAGAAAGAATAAAAGAGATAAGCCCAAAAAAACCAACAGTAATTAAGGTTGGAATCGAAAAGAAAAAATTAAATTCGATAATAGGAATAAATCAAATTTGTACTGGCTGCACTGGAAAATGTACTTTTTGTGCGACAAGGCTCGTAAAGGGATATGTGAAAAGTTATCCAATTGAGGCGATAGTTAAAAGTATAAGCCAAGATGTTAAGGAAGGATGCAAAGAAATCTTACTTACTGCCACAGACCTTGGTTGTTATGGTCTTGATGATGGAGGTTATAAGCTCATAGATCTCTTAAATTCTATAAATGAAATAAAGGGAAAATTTTTAGTTAGGCTAGGGATGATAAATCCTGGTCACTTGATCAACTTTATTGATGAATTTGTTGAATGTTGTAAGAGTGAAAAATTTTTTAAATTTCTTCATTTGCCACTCGAATCAGGAAATGATGAAGTGTTAAAAGAGATGAATAGAGATTACAAAGTTAAAGATTTTCTTAAGATAGTAAAAAAATTTAGAAAGAATTTTCCTGATTCAGTAATTGCTACTGATATAATTACTGGCTTTTATAATGAAAATGAAAGTGCATTTAAAGATACTATTAGAGTGATAAGAGAAATCAAACCGGATATATTGCATATAAGTAGATTTTGGCCAATGCCTAAAACTCCAGCTTATGAGAAAATGCGCGGCATGAATAGGAATGAAGTAGAGCTTATTTTAGATATGGCAAAAAAAAGAGCTAAAATACTACATGATTTGCATAAAAAAATTGCGCTAGAGAAAAATAAAAAATTTATCGGAAAAGAAGTTCTTTGCTTAATTGAAAATAAGGGCTATGACAAAACTTTTCTTGCAAGAGATATTAATTATAGATTGGTGGGAATAAAAAGTGAAAATAAAAAATTTATGCTTGGTCAATTTTATAAGATAAAAATAAAAGATGCAAAGTCAAATTTTCTTATTGCTTGATGCTTATTTCTATCTTTTTTCTTCCTTACTGCTTCAATTTTTTCTTTTCCCTCTTTTATATCTTCAATTTAGAAATAGGAGTTGCTCTCTTCCAAGTTTCTTCGAAAAGATTTTTTAAGGCTGTAGTAAAAAACTCTGAGTTTATCCAAACACCAAGATCATAGTTCGGATGAATTTCTGCGTCATCTAGAACCATAAATACTAAAATACGATCATCAATTACTATAAATCTTGCATTTATTTTAACATCTCTAACTTCAGCAAATTTAGACACCTCTTTCGCTATTTTGAAATTGTTTTTTGTTATTGGTGCACAAATTTTCAAGTTAACCCCTCTTTTAGCAACCTTTTCTAAGGTAGACCTTAAAGAATCTATTTTTCTCTCGAATCCTTTTTCTGTTGTTACAATTATTACCTCGTTCTGCGCCTTATTTATTAATGAATCAATATGATTGACTATGTTATATCTTCCTCGAAGTGCCCCACTTAGTTCATGTGGTTCAACATACTTTATGCTTTTCGTGTAGATTTCGTTCAATTGATCCATGAGTTCTGAATCTCTTATTTCCTCAAGAACTTTACCTTTTTCTTTAGCTTGTTCGATAAAATTCCTTTTCGCTCTGTCTATAACTTCTGAAGGCTTTAGTGCAATAAATTTTATCGGCTTTCCTAGTTTCATTATCACAAATCCTTTCTTTTCTAAGCTTTCCAGTATATCATAAGTTCTGCTTCTCGGAACTCCACTTATATTACTAAGCTCTCCGGCAGTGCTAACTCCTCTAGAAAGTAAAGCTGTCCATATTTTCACTTCATACAAATTTAAGCCAAAGATTTCCCTAAGTCTACTCAAAAAATCATCTCTTAGTACCATTTTCGCACTTAGTTTTATACTTTAGTTTTTTTTCATTTAAAAAGCTTTTGCTTAATTATACCTACCAAGTAAGGAAAAATTTTGCAAAACTTTTAATAAACTATCACTTTAAGAAAAGAATGAACAAGGTAAGCAATGAATTACTTGGTGATATAATTCAAAAAGATGATGCAAGTTGGCAAACCATGCTTTATGAATTAGTAAAAAATGGCCAAATAAATCCTTGGGATATTGATATTATTCAATTAACTGACAAATTTTTAAGCAAGATTGAAGAACTTGATAAAAGGGGGCTGTTCATTTCTTCTAAGATATTGCTCGTTGCTGCGTTACTTGTAAAGATGAAAGCTGAATTACTTTATAAAAGCCTAGTAGAAAAGGAAGTTAAAGCTTCGTCTAAACAAGAGATAATTCTAGATGAGGACATCCCAGAACTTTTCCCAAAAATACCCTTAGCAAGAGAGAGAAAAATAAGTTTAGATGAACTTATAGAAGCATTAAAGAAAGCCATAAAAACAGAAGAAAGAAGAATAAAAAAAAGGGCTTATCTCGAGAATATAAATTTGGTAAGCCTAGTACTGCCAAAAAGAAAAATTAATTGGTTAACAAAAATTAAGGAAGTTTATGAAATGATTAAAGAACTTTTTAGAAAACACAAAACAGAAAAATTGTTATTTACTCAACTATTAAAAGAAGATAAGAAAGAAGAAAAGATAATGCTCTTCATTCCACTCTTACATCTTGATTTTGAAAATAAACTTATACTTGAGCAACCAGGCTTTCTCTCCGAGATAGAGATAAAGATGAGATATTAAATTTATTAACTAATTTATTATTTTTAAGAGCTTTAGGATTCTAAAAAAATTTATAAGTTACTTAGGTAAACTAATATTCATGCGGGGGTGCCGGAGCCAGGTCAAACGGGCAGGACTTAAGATCCTGTGGCTTAGTGCCTGCGAAGGTTCAAATCCTTCCCCCCGCATTTTTAATTTCAATGAAACTTAAGCAAATTAATCTAAAATGAGGGTAGAGTTTATCGACAACAAAATTTTCAAATAATCTCTTATTAAACTAAAAAAATTTAAAACTGAATTGGAATTCTTTTTTGTTTTTAATTTCTCGCTTTTTCTCTAACTTTATTCCATTCTTTCCATGTTACTGGTGAACAAGTCAAATTTTTTATTTCTCCATCCGGACATGCATCATTTGTAGCTTTAAGACAATTATTTTTTGTTTCTTCTATGCTATCTCCCCCAATTGCTGCATTGTTTACTACTTCATATGAGCTTTCCCATTTTTCTCCTTCATATATTCCAGTTTGATAGCAAGTAGCTAAACATGCACAAACATATTTAGGAGGATTATAGCCTATACATCCTGCCAGAAAAATTATCAATATTGGTAATAGTAAAGTTGAAATCTTTACAAATATATGTTGAAAGCCCATTGTTGAAAATCTATTAACATAACTATTTTGCAAATTTTATAAAGATTGTGGAAATAAAGTGAGAATGCGACTTGACTACTTGAACAGACTTAGCTACTTGCAAATCCACGTAATTCAAAAACACATCGTTAACTAAGAAAGTTAATTCCCTAATTGTTGGGCTTTTTATTTATACTTTTTTCTAATCTAATTTCATTTTCTTTTAAAAGACCCTTCTTCCTTAATTCGTTAATTTTTTTCTCATCTAGCATTTTAAAGCCTACTTTTTGATGGGCGCGAATTGAAGCGATATTCTCTTTCTTGACTGTAGCATATAAAATTTTGAGATTATGTTTTTGTGCAAGTAAATCTTCAGCAGCTTTTAAAATTCCCTTGCCCCTAAACCTAGGATCAATAACAATTTGCACAAAACCTGAATTTTTTGGAAATTTTGCCGGTATATAACCAACTATTCCGGCTTTCTTATTATTACATAAAATGACATAATAAATACCATTATCTGCAAGCGAAATTTCCTCCCATCCTTTAAGAGTTTTAAAATATTTTTCATCAAACTTATCAAGAGTTACTTCCATAGTAAATGAAAAATAAACAGCTATTAAAATTTATGGATTTGAAATAGATTCTTATAAGCCTTGATTTCTCCGATTTCCTTGAATTTGCAAGAGTGCACTGATAGATTTATTAAGTTTAATTTATGAAGATAGAACCAAAAGGATTGAATATAGAAGTTTAAGATCTCTTCAACAAAGAGTATACTATATTTGATAGAAGAACAATAGATATAGACATTTATATTCATCATGCTGTTTTGAGGGATGCTAGAATTTCAGCAATTACAACATATGCAATTAGCGACATTTTTGCAAAGCAAGTAAACGATGCGAAGCAAAAAATCAAAGTTGGCGAAGGCCCTTACACATAGCGATAGCTTTATAAGTTTATAGCTTTTTTTGTTGTATGCTAATAAAGAAAGGCGATTTTATTGAGCTTGAGTTTACTGCAAGTACAGAAGCGGGGATTTTTGATACAACAAATCCTGAAATAGCAAAAACTCTCGGTTATAAAAGGGATGTTAAGCCATTAAAAATTATTGTCGGCGAGCATATGGTAATAGAAGGATTAGATAAACAATTGGAAGGAAAGGAAATTAACAAGGAATACACAATCACAATCGAGCCAAAAGACGGTTTTGGTGAAAGGAAAACTGAACTTATAAAAACAGTGCCTCTCAATGCCTTCGAAAAAAAGCCTATAGAAGGGGAAGGTTTATTAATTAATGGAATTCTTGCAAGGGTTATAAAAGTTGCTAGCGGTCGCGTAACTCTTGATTTTAATCATCCTCTTGCTGGAAAAAAAGTATTTTATAAATTCAAGATTTTAAGGTTAATCAATGATAAAGATGAAAGAGCAAAAACAATACTTGATTATTTTAAAACAGATTATAAAATGGAGGGAAAAAATGATGAATTGATAATAAAACTTAAATTAAAAATTCCCCAAATCGAAGAATTGATTAAAAAATACATAGAAAAGGTTAGAGTTATTTATACTGAAAGTGATAACAAAAAATAATAAAGGTTTTAAATAACAAAATTACCTTTTAGAATGGAAATAATTGAAGATAAAAGCATTGTAAAAGAAATTGACAAGGAGTTAGAAGAAATATTAAAGCAGAGAAGGGCGAGAATAAAAGTTTTTGGAATAGGAGGAGCAGGAAATAATACGATAAACCGAATGTCAGAAGTTGGCATAAAAGGAGCTGAACTTATTGCTGTTAATACTGATGCTCAGGATTTGCTCTACACAAATGCTGATTACAAAATTTTAATTGGAAAAGAGTTAACAAAAGGTCTTGGAGCTGGAAGTGATCCAAAGATTGGAGAAGAAGCTGCAAAAGAAACAGAAAATGATATCAAGAAAAAATTAGAAGATGCTGATCTCTGTTTTATTACTTGCGGTCTTGGAGGAGGAACTGGAACAGGAGCTTCTCCCGTAATTGCTGAAATAGGAAAAAAGCTAAATGTTTTAACAATTGCTGTAGTAACTTTACCTTTTAGCATTGAAGGCAATCGACGCTATGAAAATGCAATTGCTGGTCTTGAGAAACTTGAAAGTTTAGTTAATACTTTAATAGTCATACCTAATGACAAACTGCTTGAACTAGCTCCTGATTTGCCACTTCAAACAGCATTTAAGATAGCTGATGAAGTGCTTACTAATGCTGTCAAAGGGATTGCTGAACTTATTACTAAACCTGGTCTAGTTAATCTTGATTTTGCTGATGTAAGAGCAATAATGAGTAATGGCGGGGTAAGCATGATTGGTGTTGGTGAAAATGATAGTCAAAACCGTGCTATCGAAGCTGTTGAAAGGGCTTTAAATAATCCTTTACTTGATGTAAAACTAGAAAATATAAAAGGGGCTTTAGTAAATATTGTTGGAGGGAATGATTTAACGCTTGATGAGGCAAGAAAGATCATAGAAAAAATAAATGAAAAGGTTGGAGAAGACGCAAACTTAATCTGGGGTGCGCAAATAAGTGAGGATATGCAAGGAATTGTTAGAGTACTAATAATTGCTACGGGAGTAAAAAGTCCACAAATATTTGGTTCACAACGCACATCATCTGACGTTAAAAAGAAAGAATTTATGGATGAACTGGGGATTGAATTTATAGAAGAATAAAAATGAAGGAACTTGTTGCTAGAATCAAAGAATTTTTTATTCAATGTGGCAGAGTATGGAATTTAACAAGAAAACCAAGTAAGGAAGAAATAAAATTAACAAGCAAGGTTTCAGCTATAGGATTACTTATAATTGGTGTAATTGGTTTTGTGATTGGTTTAATAATTGAATTTTTATTAAAATTAAAATGATATTTGTGGTTAAGGTTACAAACAATAAAGAAGAACAAGCGGCAGAGCTTATTGCGATGAATGCCAAAAAGAAAGAAATTAATATATCAGCTATTGCTAGTCCAAAGAATTTGAGAGGATATCTACTACTTGAAGCAAGTACAAAGGAAAATGCTGAGCTTGCAATTTACAAGGTACCTTATGTTAAAGGACTTCTTAATAAGATTGTAGAATGGAAAGATGTTGTTAATTTGTTTAAACCTCCTAGCGAAGTTATGGATATTGGAGAAGGGGATATTGTAGAAATAACAAGTGATGCTTTCAAAAATGAAAAAGCAAGAGTAAAGAGAATAAATAAACAAAGAGGTGAAGCTGTTGTTGAATTGCTTCAGGCAACTGTACCAATGCCGGTTTTTGTTAAACTCGATAATTTACGTGTCATAAGAAAAGAAAAACCAGAGACGGGAGAAATAAAAGAAGAAAAAGTTGAGGAATAGCTTTAGATTTTACAAAAAAATTTCCAAATTCTTAAATCGCCTTTCTAACTCTTTAATTATTTTTTCGCTTAGCTTAATTTCGCTAGGCTCTGCTGAGCTTGCCTGGAGCTCTTCAAGGCTTGATTCGATGAATTTGCCTTGCTCGGTAATAAATTTCTCTATTCTTGTCTTTAGAATGTCAGGAATCAAAAAAATCTCTTTTCCAAAAACAAGTTCACCTTCAACAATTCTCTCGTTCTCTTTATATTTTATTTTAACCACTTTCCTCCTTTCAAAAATTTCCTTGCGTTCGAGCCATTCTTTAAGTTCTCTTATCAATTCAAGGAGATCCTTTCTTAACAATTCAAAAGAGGTTTTTTCTAGCCTTTCCTTTTCTTCTTTCTCTTCTTTTCCTTTTTTCTCTATTCTTACTTTTTCCTTCTTTTTCTTTAGCTCAATAAAGTTCTTTAGTGCTTCGAGATAATATTTACTTATTAGCCCTTTTTTAACAAAGCTCTCTTCAAGCAATTTGAGATACTCTTCCATTGATTTCTTGCCAAAAATTCCTTGTAAAATTGCACTTAATCTTAAGTCAAGCTCTTCAATTGTCTTTGCTTTTGCTTTCTCTTCAAGCTGTAGGGCAAGAAGTTTTAGCCTTTCAATATAAGCATTCACTTGTTCAAGTAAAAAGTCAAGCTCCTTACCTTTAATTTCAATCTTTTCCTCATGTTCATATTTTTTATAAATTTCAACAATTTTTTTTAATATATCAATATATTTTTTTTCAAGCAATTTTTCTTTTTCAACAAATATGTCCTGCATAATAGCTACTGTTTCTTTTGGTGTAGGAGGGGCTATACCATAAAGCATAAGTGTTGCTTGGCTCGGAGTTATGACCCCCCAATAAATATCTTCAGTAATCAAGCCAGTCATTTTCTTTTTCACATTTTCAACTACTTTTTCTCCGAGAGACATAAACATTTCTATTGCTTCTGGACTTGGCTTAATTTTTCCCATTTTTAAAAGTAACTTCCAAGGCATAAAAGCACCCCTATCATAAAGGGGCACTCCATCACGAATAAAAGTAAAAATCACTGGATGAGCTTCCTTAACTGCTTCCCAGAACTCTGTTAGAATATATATTTGCGGACTTAGTTTATTTTTTGAGTTTGCCCTCTCATTAGCTTCGATTGCATAACTATAGATTATGCTTCTTAATCTTTCTCTAAGTTCAAAGCGGCTCATTCGTTTTACATCAGTATCATCGATAATAACAAAAACATCAACGTCACTTGTTTGAGTAGCTTGACCTCTAACAAGGCTTCCAGCAAGAACATAGCTCACAACATAGCGCTCAAACTTGTTGATCACCATCATTTTATGTATACTTGCTACTCTAAGTGCACCGAGAATACCAGTGTCATGAATTGGGATTGCCATTGCTATTGCTTCCAGAAATTCATATTTGCCGTCAAAGCTTAGTTGCCATAGCTCTTTTGGTGTGAAAAAATGAAGCCATAACTTTGGTTTTAGATCAATAGTTGCTTTTATAGCATCCATACTTAATTTTTGCAATTCTTTAGCTTTCTCTTCTGGAACTATGATAAAGATATGAAAAATCTCATTTGTTTCTTTCTTTGCTTCCTCTAGTCTCGCTAATTGTTCCTCTTCAAGATTTTCTTCGATAATCTTATTAGCAAAAGGAATAGCCATTCCGATCGCAGAGATAAATTCGTACTGCTTTAGCCTCTCCCAGAATTTTTCTGCAGCCTCTTTACCTCTATCAATTTCTTTTTTCAGTTTTTCTCCTGCTTCTTTGATTTTACTAAGTCTTGCCAGTTGTTCATAATATTCTTCATCCTCTTTCTTCTCTTCTTTCTTCTCTTCTTTCTTCTTTTCTTCGTCTTCCCTTTTCCTTTTATTTTTTTCTTCCATAAAGAAAAGGGAGTTTTGATTTTATAAAGCTTTATTTTAAAACTAAGAAATGCTATGGATAAATTGTTATTCCCTTTATTATGGAGTCTATATACTTGTACTCTGTTGTGATTATGATAATTCCTTGAGTAGCTTCATCTCCTACTTCTTTTTCACAAACAACTTTTCCAAGCCTTGCATAGCCATTTAGGCCTTCTATTGTTGTAAGCCCCTCATTTAACAAAGCACATTTGAGCCCAATCCCTCCATCATTGATTGTTATTTTTACAATCCCCTCCTTCATAATTTCAAATGGCATTTCTTGAATCAAGTTATCACAATTTGCATTTGGCATATAAACTTTTCCTACAGCTTTATTTTCAATTAAAAATTCGATCTTAAGTTTATTTCCAAAAGTGCTTTCGGTTAAACTTGATATTACAATAGGGCCTTTCGAATTGCTAACAATCTTATTTCCTTCGAGAGAGCATATTGGTCCTGATTCTTTTGCAACACAAATTGCTGATTGAGTTATAGTTGCATAGTCATAACAACTTTTTAAAAGCATATTGATAGTTAAAGGATTTTGTAATGCTAAATCACTATAAGCTGCTTGGGCAAAAATAAGTCTTGTTTCTCCTTGACTAAGTAAGGGTGCATTATTTGATAGTTTACTTACATAATCTTTAAAATTAGTTCCAATGCCTTGTAAATAAAATTGGATTTTTCCAACAGCAATGTCACGATCTCCATTGTTTTTAACATCAACATAGATTGGAAATTTCTCACCAACAGAAACATTGGCTGCAGGAGAAATAAATTTCATATTTACCCCATACCCTGCAACTTCTTCTTTAGCTTCTTTTTTACATCCAGCAAAAAAGATTAAAACCAAAAAAAATAAAAATAGTAAAATTGGTCCTCTGTTACTTTTTTTCTCTTCCTTATTTTTTCTTTTTTTTCTTACCTCTTTTACCATCTTATTTCTTTAACTTCCCCTCTTTACAACATTAACATTAAAGCTTCGCTCTTCTTTTGCAATATATTTTAAATTTATGATTAATGGCAAGCTTATTTGTTCTCTTGAAATTGTTAATCCTGAACAGCTTATAAAGTTTTCTTTTTCTAAATTTAGCAGTGCTGATTGACTAAATTGCTGAATGTTTGTTACGCAAGTTAAGGAAAGAGGGAGGGCTGAAATTGTGAATCTTAAACTATTATTTTTTCTTTCGCTTTCAATAACAGCTTCTCCTTTCTTGCTAATTCCTATCCTTAAGAATATTTCATAATTATCAAAGGCACTATGAATGCTTTTCTCAATGTGGAGAGAAATAAATTTATCTTCTAAAGTAATTGACTCTGTTTCTGGGCTTGGATAAGTTAATGAGGTAGAAAGCTGTGAATCTTGAAGATATTGTGTTTCAATTGTAATTCTTGGGCTAAAATCAAAATGCGCAGGAATATTAGTATATTGATAGCTTCCTCCTTTCGGAAAAATTATTGTCTGCTCACTTGCTACTTGCTGGTTATTGACAGTCGTTGACCCCTGAATTAAAAAAGTTTGGCACTCACGCTGTGAAATTCCACCATAATAATCAGCAATATCATCATAGATACAGATATTACCTTGCCTGCTTTCAGGATCCCAATTAGAAATTTTTAAACCTATTTTAAAAGGCTCACCTTCAAAAAGTTTTTTTCCTTCACTGGCATAATCAGCTCCGGTAATTAAATTTATATTCATTCCAGCTTTCTTTTCTTCTTGTGGTGCACAGCCAAGAAAAAAAGTTAAAGCAAGTAAGGAAAAAATTAAAAAAAACTTTTTTCCAATTTTTTCTTTTCTTGTCATCCTCTTTTACTTTTTTATTTTTTATTCTTTTTTCTTAAGGGTTTTCTCTAATTCTTTATACACGATATAATTAGCATTTAAATTTATAATCTTTTGCTCAAGAATTGGGATTGCTTCACTAATTAATAATTTACAATTAAAAACATACTCTTTCTTGGAATCATCCCAGTATTTTTTTAAATTTTCCTTTGAAACTACAATTTTTTTCCCAAAGCCTTCACAACTCACATCTACATCAGGGCTAGATTCAAATTGAATATATTTTATTTCTTCAAGTTCAAGATCATAGTTACTACGAAGTTTTATAAAAAAATCATATTCTCCATTTTTTAAAGGCATATCACTTGGCAGGACTATTGAAAATTCATAAGGATTTTCAGAAGTAATTAGGGTTCCTTTTTTCTCACTTATCTCTCGCCATTCTGAACTTGTATAAATTTTCCAACCTAACCAAGAAGTATAAGGAATTCTAAATCCAACTATAATTTTTTCGCTTGAATAATCTGTGCTACCACTACATCTAAATCCCGTACTAAGAGTTTTATCTGATTTTGGAAATTTGAAATGATTGTCAGAAGAATATGCTTGCAAAGAATAAATTAAGAGTGGTTCATTATCAATTTTTTTATAACAATATGGGTAGATCTCAAGAGAATCAAGTATCTTATTATTCAAGTTAAGTTTTACAAAAAGGTCTATTTTGCCATTATAAATATAATCATTTTCATAATCAAGATTTAATTGAAAATCTGGAGTTGTTATTTCTTTTGTTTCGCCATAAAGAAATTCTTCTGGACCTTTAAATAACTGGATTAAAGGAGAGAAAAATGTTTTAAAAAAACTTCCAATTCCGGTAAACTCAATTGTACTAAAGCTTATTCCAAATTTGATGATTAACCAGATAAAGACTACTGCAATTATAAAAAGTACGGCAAATCCTGCGCTTTTAGTAAAATAATGAATGATACCAGCAAAAACAAAAAGAGTAAAAACAATAAGGACTGTAAGCGGCGTTGCATTGAAAAATAACGTAAGAATAATTCCAATGATTATTCCGATAGCGCCAAAAATAAAAAGACTTTTGATTATATTCTGTGTCTCTTCCTCTTTTTTTTCTTCTTCAGGCATAAGCTAGCAAGATTTTTAATTATAAAAATGTTGTTATTGAATGGATTATGAAATTCCAACTTACAGAAAGACTAAGAAAGAGAAAAGGCTAAAGAGAAGGTATAGGATATATAAGAAAGGTGGGAATTTAAGAACTAAAAAAATTTGTTAAAAATGATAGAATTAATTTTTATTATTGTTTTATGCTATTTATTTTTAGCCAGTCTTATTGATTTAAAAAAGAAAGAGGTGCCAGATTGGTTGAGCTTTAGCTTGCTTTTTATAACATTAAGCTATGCAATTCTCAACTCTTTAAATAATTTTAATTTTCTCTTTGCTAATGCTATTGTTTTTCTCATTTTTTTTATTATTGCAAATGGTTTATATTATGGCAAAGTTTTTGGTGGAGGTGATTTTAAGCTTTTACTAGCAATTGCTCCAGCAATCAATATTTTTTTTCCTCGCTTTCTCGCAAATACTTTGATTATTGCTGGAGCTTATGGTTTTGTTTGGGCATTAGCGATTTTTTTTAAAAATATAAAAAGAGCAACAAAGGAAGTTAGAAAAAAAGAACTTAATAAAAATTTTTTCATTGTTTTTTTCTTTTCTTTCCTACTTTTTTTGTTTTTCTTTTTCACTTACTTTATTCAGAAAATAAATTTGTTTTTAGTGATTTCAATTTTTTTCTTGCTTTTTCCTTGGCTTTATCTAATTATAAAGATCTCTGATAAAATTTTGATAGTTGCAAAAAAGCCAGAAGAATTAGTTGAAGGGGATTTACTAGCTCAAGAGATAAAAATTAAAGATAGATTAATAAATGGTATCATCGGAAGCGAGGAAATTAAGATTATAAAGAAACATGGAAAAAAAGTTTTAATAAAAGATGGCATCCCTTTTGTTCCTGTATTTTTTCTTTCATTTTTAATAACCCCGTCTATAAATCTTCTTCTTACTATGGTTTACGCTCTTTTATAAATTTTAAAATTTTGTCTATTTTTTCTTCAGCTTTATCTTCTTTTTCAACTTTGCTTTTTGTTTCCTCAGCAGGCTGTTCAACGCCAGTGCTCTCAACTTTTTCAATTTCATCAGCTTTTTTAGCTTCAATTGATTCGATAGCTCCAATAAACATTTTAGCAATCTCTTCCAATTGCTCTCTACTTGCTTCATTTTTTCTCCAACCAAATTGAACATTATCATTCTCTTTTCTTGGAATTAAGTGTAATGTAAAATGATCAAAAGTTTGCCCGCTTCCTGTTCCCTGACTAACGACAAGATTGAAAGAAAAACCAAAGAAAGAAAAAGCTTTGATAATCTTTTTTACAAAACTGGTTAAAGCAGCTATTTCATCGTCACTTAACTCTAATTTATGCTCCTTGCTTATAATTATCGTATGCCCTGGGCTTGCTGGATAAGCATCAAGAAAAGCAATAAACATGTCAGTTTCATAAATTTTAACAACCTCAAATTTTCCACTTGCAACTGAGCAAAAGAAGCACTGCTGATTTTTTAAAAGAGCTGATATTTCTTGATCACTCATTCCTTCTATTTGTTTCTTCAATAATTCTTTCTGACTTTCGGGAATATTTAATTTCTCAATCTCACTAACTACTATTTCTTTCAAATTTTTTGTTTCTTCCATTTTTATACTAAACCTGAAATTGAGATAATGGCGAGTGCGCTAAGCGCGATTATTGCAATTATTGTTGTTATTGTATAAAGCATCATTGCTCGACGTATATTTAAAGCTAGTTCGTATTTTTCTTTTAACCTATCCTCCCCACTTTCGATCATGACAAGAGCTTTAGTTAAGATAAAAATAACTTCAATCATATAAATTCCGATTATTATTTGTAAGGCATATGGAGGAATCATTACAGCAACATTGAAAAGCTGAGTGATGGTTGTTGTACTAATCCCAAACATAACTTGTCCTGTTATTTGTTCTGCTTGTATCAAGTTAAGTAATTGATTCAAAATTTGAGTTATCATTCCTGCAAGTCCAATAACTATTGCACTAAGTAAGGGAGCTAAAAAAACCATGTTACTTCTCATTCCACTCGTAATATCTGCTAATAAGTCTTTAAGTCTTTCATCTATAGTATGAATATTCTTAACATATTGGCTTATGCTAACCATCGCTTTCGCTGCTGCTTGAAGTCCTTTTTTAACACTTTCAACAAGTATACTCATCGATGTTCTTATAAGCTCTGAAGGAAAGTATTTTATTGCTCCTCTTTCACGAGAGAAAATCGCTTGTTCAACATCCATTCCAAATTGCTGGATATTAAAGTTCACATAACTAAAAAATTCTCCAGTCGGAGTTCCTTTAAGAGTTGAAGCTACTCTACCGAAAGCTATCTCTGCAGGAACACCATCAGCAAGACGATTACCAAATTGAAATAAACTTGAGGCAAATTCTTTTTCTAGAGCTTTTGTTTTATTCCTCGTCTCAATTAATTCTTTTGTTTTTTCTTTATAAACAATGTTGAAAAAAACTGCAATAGAAAGAGGAATAAATAGGCTAAGAATAAGAGCAAAAATGCTGAAGGGGCCATTAATTTTTCCTTCAACATTTTTATAATCGAAAAGTTTCATACTTGCAAAATTTCCTGAAAAACCAAAGCTAGAAAGATTGTAATCTTTCTCGAGACCAATTAAATCAGGCAGGGGTGTTAAAGTTAATAGAGGTATTAAACCAATTAAAAAAAGAGGAAAAGAGATAAGAAATGCTTTTAGATATGGCTTCCTGCTCTTATATTTTTCATATTTTGGATTTTTTTCAAGAAGTTCTGTCTCACCATAGCCTCCAGGCCTTTTACTAAGTACAGAAATAGTCATATAATAAACAAGAAATGGTAATATCAAGTTAAATAAGATTGCAACATGATACCATTTCAATGCTCCTTGAAGCAAGGTTGATGCAAGAGGGAGGAGAGCCATTGCAAGAGTAGGCAAAACAATCCCTAGCATATAAATATTCGTAATAGGGCTCTTAACCTCATGAGTATAATGCAACATTTTTTCAAAAACACCATCAAGAATAACTTCAAGAGATTTTTCAAGCAAAGCAATACGTCTTGCTTCTTGTGGCTCATAAAGACTTGATTCAATCAAATGAAATGCCTCAATAAATTCTAAACTAAAATCTCTCCAACCTTCAAGATAAGCATCGAGCGAATCTTTAATAGTGCTATACTTACCAACTTCAACATCCCAAAAAACTTTTTTTAATTCAAATGCAAGTGGTGGTTGTAAATGATCAGATGCAAATTTAATTGCTCTCTCAAGATTACTCGTATGACGCATATAAACAACAATGTAAAGAATACAGGGGACCATCTGGCTACTTGACTTTAATCTAACTTGTAAAGCAAGATTTTTTGGTTTTGTATTAAAATAATAAAAACAAAATGAAGAAAAACTTAAAAGAAGCAAAGATATAAGCAAGGACTGCCCAATCTCAAATTCTAAAACAAAAGCTAAGAAAGCGAATATAAGAAAAGTTAAGATAACAAAAATAAGAAAGATGGACATAGCAAAACCACTAACCTCTTCAGGTCTAACATTTAAGTGAGCGATATCGATATATTTTTGTAACTCTTTTTTTGTTTTTTCACTTAGTTTTGGTTTGATAAAAGAAAAACTTTTTACAGCTCTCTCATATGTCGAAAGCATTGGTAATGCTTCTTCTTTAAATTTAGCGTATTCTCCACTTTCGATCAAATCAGCTTTAATTTCTTTTTCTAAAAGCCGAGAATATTTCTCGATTATTTCTTTTTCTCTTTCTCCCATAAAGCTTTTCTTATATTTTTTTTATTTCACTTTTTAGCCATTCTTCAAACTTAGGCAAAACATATTTACTTAAAGGTAAACCAACTTCTTCTCTAACTTCATCACTAATTCTATGGAAAGCATTATTTGCTTTAACAACAAAATCTGCTTCAAGAAGATTGAGAGCATTTAATTTTCTTCCATAGTCAACAAGCATTTCTTTTATTTTAGCTCTTAACATAATATTATCCCAAACTGCATCCCAGTTTCCAGCCCAGCCTTTGACATTAGCAGCTATTGCCTTAACAATCTCGCTCTCACCATTAACTAGTTCTGGAGTTGCTTTTAGCTCGTCGCTAGCAACATCATATTTAAGTAAATCGACAAAACCTCCTTCTAAAGAAGGATCTTGTTGCCAGTGCTTTCTAACTTCAGTTAACTGCAACACTCGACGCCATCTATGTAACCCGTCAGGACTTTTTATAGGATTTGCAATCATAATTAAATCTGTGGCCTTAAAACTTGTTGCCGGCACTTTTAAATCATTAACAACTCTATCAAAAACACCGTAAGGACTAGCTCCATGAATCGTACCAGCAACGACATTAGCAAGAGCTCCAACACGCATTGCTTCATACAATGCTAAAGCTTCTTCGCTTCTAACCTCCCCAACAATTAATGAACTATCACCAAGCCTTAAACTAGTTCTTATACCATCACTAGCACTTACTTCAGTTGTCTCACGAACAAGAGCGCTCCTTACTTTCATTCGTAAAATATCATAATTAAGTTTTCTAATACTATCTACAGGAAGTTCTAGAGTATCTTCAACTACAACAATTCTATATTTTGGCATTATTTCAAGAATACATGCTCCAAGTAAGGATGTTTTACCAGAACTTCTTGTTCCAGCAATAAGCATTGTCCTTGCGCCATCTACCAAAAAACTTAATAAACCAGCACCAAGAGGATTTATCATTTTGTTATAAATAAAAAGTGGTAAGGTCCATGGTTTTTCACGATGGCGCCTAAAAGCGTATGCAAGTCCATAAGGGCTTAATGGTTGCTGTATTATAGCAACTCTTGCTTTCGCATTTTCTATTTCTAACTCAGTGTCAAGTATTGGATTAGCTTCATCAAGTGGTCTACCAGAAATCATTCTAAACTTTGCTGCCCAGCTGTTAGTATCTTCTTGGCTTAAGAAAATGTTTGTATCACATTCATCATAGTCTTGGTGCCTAACAAAAATAGGATTTTGGGGGGCTGGAGCATTGACTACTATATCTTGAAGCCTATCATCTTGAAGCAAAATCTCAAGAATACCAAACCCTATCGTTGAACGAACAAGAATTCTGCTTAATTTTATTAGCTGCCTATAGCTTATTTTTATTCCTCTCTCTTGTGCAAGTTCACTTAGCAAATCTCTTGATATATTAAAGAAGATTTGTCTTATTCTAGCTGGGTCAGTAAATTCTTCTTGTTTTGGTTGATGTTCTATCAGAACATTTCTTGCAAGATTTACTAGATTAGCATAATTTTCTTCTAGCACATATTCGCTTGGAGTTAGATGATAAAAATACTTCGTACTTTCAGGAAGCCTTAAAATAGTTACATATGCTTTATCCGAAGGATCTCCAATTTCATATTCCTCAATAATCTCTGCTTGTTCTGGAAGTGCTGTTATGAGTTTTGTAAAAACAAAATTAGGTAATATTATTGGTTTAAAAAATTCATCATAAAATTTGCGGCTTCCAACCTTATATCCTTCAAGTTTTTCTTTAAGTGACATTATAATTTTCGTCTTTTCAAAAAGTTCTCTTATTTTCTCAAGTAACATTAAGTAATGATTTTCACAAATTTCGGTACAACCAGTTTTGCCTTTGTTCAATTTTTCTTCTCTTATCAATCTTTTTAGTTCAACATAACAACTAATCGGATCTCTCTTAATTAAGGTTAAAAATAAATATCTCATTGCATCTTGCTTTCTTCCCAAACATATTTTGCAAGTAAAAGGCGAAAGCACACGTGGTGAGAAAATCTGAATTTGATTTATTAAGTAGTTATAAAGTGCAATAAATTCAAAGATAAAGGAAAGTTGTGGTAAATCATAAACATAATTTTTAAACTGGACGAAAACTATTTTACTGACATTTGGATTTTCAAGGAGTAAATCAAAAGCTCTTGCCATGGTTAAGGCATCACGAGCAATATCTGGTAGAGTGTAGGAGCCAAAATAATTAACATAAAGCACATTCTCTCCAGCCTCCCTTATTATTTCATAAGTATAAGGTTTTCCTCCAGGTTTGAATACCATTCTAAAATAAAGTTTAAATAACCTCTTTTCTTTATTTTATAAATTACAGGATATAAAATATAAAAAACTTTGCAAAAGAGGATGCCAAAAACAGAGCCAACTACTGACATTGAAACCTTTCTAACTCAATTAATGCAGAGAATAAATGAATTGGAAGAAAGAGAAAATACTAACAAAAATAAGATTGATCTTCTTAGCTCATCAATTGTGGAAAAACACAAGAAGCTTAGTGAAAGTCTTATGTTGCTTCGCGAAGAAATAAAAAAGCTTGGAGAAAGTTTAGAAAAAATTACACAAAGAGTTGATTATTTACTTGCCGAAATGCCAAACCTAGTTAGGAAAGAAGATCTTACAAATATTGAAAAGTTCATAAAATTGTGGCAACCTTTAAAGTTTGCTACACTTGAAGATGTAGAAAGAATGATAAAAGAAAAGATAAAAAGTTAAGTTGGAAAAAATGCCTGAGCTTTTAGATGTAATAAAAGAATTGAAAAGGTATGGTTATAGTGATGATCAGATAATTGCTTATTTACAACAACAAGGATTTAACCCAAAGGAGATTCTTGATGCTATAAATAAGGCAAAAGTGCCTAAAGAGGTTGTTGAAGAAGAGAGAGCGCCAAGTATAATGGAAATGGAAGCGCCAGCACCAGCAGCTCAACCTGCTCCTACTGCTGAAATTTCTGCTGGACCTCCAACAGCGGCAGCTCCAGAAGTTATTCCTAGCGTGCCTTTTGCTGCCGAAGCACCGACTACAGCTATGGCTCAATATCCTGCTATTGACATTGAAACAATAGAAACAATGGCTGAAGAGATTATAAATGAAAAATGGGAAATGTTAAAAAGACGTGTTGGTGATATTGAAGATTTAAAAAAACAAGTAGAGGTAAGAATTAGCAACATTGAAGAAAGAATAAAAAAAGTTGAGCTTAACCTTGACAAAATCTATTTGCTCATTTTAAAGCGGCAAGAAGAACAAGTTAAAGAAATTGCTGCTGTTGGTAAAGAAGTTGACATGTTAAGCGAGGCTTTTAGCAAAATTTTAACTCCTTTGACAGAGAATATAAAAAAATTAGAAGAGATAAGAAAAAGTTTAAGTAAAAAAAAGTAATTCTTTTATTCTTTACCTTCACCAAATAGTGCTTCTTCAACCGCTTTTGAAAAGCTCTTCTTTGGTGGTTGTTCTCGAGAGAAAACAAGAATTAAGGCGATAGCAATGATTATTATTATGAGGGGACCTAAAAAATTAAAATATTGATAAAGCCATATCAGTCTAAATTCAAATGTTTTAAAAAGCAAGATAATTGCAATAAGTATTACAACAAAAACAAAGAATACTCCTGCTTTTTGCGTGATATCTTTATTCAACAAGCCAAAAAGGATTACAACTGATAGCAAAACTATCAAGGCTATTGCCAGATTGCTGAAAAGCTTTGCCATAATATAGCTTATTTGATAGTTTGTTAGAGCAAAGAAAGCAATAGCAAGTGCAACTACTACGCCTGCTGCAGGTGTTTTTCTAAAGACTTCAATTCTGACTAATATTGCATAGACGATAGAAAAAATAAGTAAAAATGGAAGGAGCATTGTAAAAAAACCTACTTGCTGAGCTAAGTAAAAAAAATTATTAAAATCGAAGTATGGAATATATGCCATTTCTCCTTTATTTTTTATTTTTCTCCTGTTTTGAAACCAACAACTATTGCAGCAACAACAACAATTATAATAAGAAAAATTAAAAATTGAATAAATTCTTTGGAAAGTAATTTTGAAATTTTTTCAAATACACCAAAGATGTTTAAGATAACAACAATGCCTGCCAAAGTTAAAATTCCAGCAACAATATATTTTAATTTACTTGTTCCTTCTTTTGCATAGAATTCAATTCCAAGCATTCCAAAAAGGAGCATTAAACAAAATGCAATTATAACAAGCGTAGCCACAATCGGAACTATTACAGAGGTTATGTTAAGTAGTGTTGGGACACCGATAAAAAAGAAGGCAATTGCAAGTGAGATAAGTAAATGGGCCTGCTTATTCTTGAGCAAATTAATTTTTTCCATTAAAGCATAAGTCAAAACCCAAACAAAAACAAATGGTAAGATTATGTTTGCTAAAAATTGAGCAAGTTCTATGGCCATTTTCTTATTCAAATTCTTCTTCTAGCTTTTCTTCCCCTCTTGGCGCTATTGACCTACTGATAACCATCACATCACCTATTGCTTTGACATAAGTATGCGGTACTATTACTCCTTTAGCTCCTCCAAGTTGCACTGCAAGAGTTGAGCTTTTCACTACTCTTATTTTCCACGATTCAATTTTATTTTCAACAATATTGAGCTCTTCAACTTCGCCGACATATTCACCAGCGTCAGTATAAACAGGAAGTCCAACTACTTCTGTAACACGTCTAAGCTTTAGCATTTTATCTCTTTTTTGTAAAATTTATTTAAATTAAGTAAAAGAGGTTATTTAAATATTTTTTGCTTACTTAGCATTATATTACAATTCACAAGCATATCGATGGAGAATTAATTTTCGTAGAAGAGCACCGTTAAATTTATAAATTATTTTATAGTGGATATATTAGATGGAAAAGCTCATATCATTAGATGAGTACCTTAGGCTTAAGGTATGATTTAGACTCATCTAGTGATAGGAGGTGATTCTCTTTTTGCCTTGCGATTAACTCCAGTTGATCCTGCTGGGGGGAGCTGCTATCCAGTTTAGGCTAAGCCATGCAAGTTCCTACGCTCAGAATTTTCTGAGTGGGAGTGCGAACTGCTGAGTAACACGTAGCTAATTTACCATTTGGAGGCGGATATCCTCGGGAAACTGAGGGCAAGCCGCCATAAAAGAGAGGTACTGGAATGTCCTCTCTTTGAAATTTTCCAAATGATAAGGCTGCGGCTGATTAGGTAGTTGGCGGTTTAAAAGACCACCAAGCCTATGATCAGTAGGAGCCCTGAAAGGGGGTGCTCCCAGAAGGGCCCTGAGACACAGGCCCTAGCCCTACGGGGTGCAGCAGGCGCGAAAATTCTGCAATGCGCGTAAGCGTGACAGAGTAAGCTGGAGTGCTTTCCTTCTATTGGAAAGCTTTTGCAGTCTGTAAAAAGGACTGCGAATAAGGGGTGGGCAAGACCGGTGCCAGCCGCCGCGGTAATCCCGGCGCCCCAAGTGGCTCCCACGTTTATTGGACCTAAAACATCCGTAGCCAGCATAATAAGTTTCTCGTAAAATAGCAAGGCTCAACCTTGCTGCTAGCGAGAAATACTGTTATGCTAGAAGCTGGGGGATGTAGCAAGTACGGCCAAGGTAGCGGTTAAATGCTTTAATCTTGGCTGGACTCACAATAGCGAAGGCATGCTACAACAACAGACTTGACGGTGAGGGATGAAGGCTAGGGGCGCGAACTGGATTAGATACCCAGGTAGTCCTAGCTGTAAACGCTGCCCACTAAGCATTGTGTTCTCTTCGGGAGAATGCAGTGCTGCAGCGAAGGCGTAAGTGGGCTGTCTGGGGAGTACGGTCGCAAGGCTGAAACTTAAAGGAATTGGCGGGAGGGTACCACAACGGGTGACGCGTGCGGTTCAATCAGACTCTACACCGTGAACCTCACCAGGAGCGACAGCAGGATGAAGGTCAGTCTGAAGGGCTTACCTAACGCGCTGAGAGGAGGTGCATGGCCGACATAAGCCTGTGTCGTGAGATGATCGGTTAAATCCGATAACAGGCGAGACCCGCGTCACTAGTTGCTCTTCGATGAGAAAGCACACTAGTGAGACTGCTCCTGTAAAGGAGAGGAAGGTGCGGGCGATGTCAGGTGGTATGCCCCGAATCCCCTGGGCTACACGCGCGCGGCAATGGTAGAAACAAAGGGATGCAACCTCGAAAGAGGAAGCTAAACCCTAAATTCTACCTCAGTATTGATTGAGGCTTGCAACTCAGCCTCATGAAACTGGAATCCGTAGTAATTGGACTTTAGCAGAGTCCAGTGAATACGTCCCTGCCCTCTGCACACACCGCCCGTCAACTCATCCAAGTCGGGTTGGGATGAGGCCTGAAAAGGACGAATCCTGACTCGGTGAGGAAGGGTAAGTCGTCACAAGGTACCTGTAGGGGAACCTGCAGGTGGATCACCTCCTATCTCTAAAAATTAATATAAATCAAAAAAGATTAAAAAAAATTTAAATATCATTTTAAACAATAAAGAGGATGGGCCTGTAGTTCAGTGGTAGAACGCCTCCCTTGCACGGAGGAGGTCTCGGGTTCGAATCCCGACAGGTCCATCTTCTTTTGTGAAGTTCATAAGTAAAGACTTATGAACGGATCGTCGATTTAGATGAGACAGCATAGTAAAGTAGTTGTTAAAGCTGCTAGGTGGATGGCTTGGTTTGGCAGCAAGGGGACGTGGCAAGCTGCGAAAAGCTTGGGCGAGCTGCATGCAAGCTTCGAACCTAAGATATCCCCTAACCCTAGGAATTGAAACATCTTAGTACTAGGAGGAAAAGAAAATAATTAATGATGCCCTTAGTAGCAGCGAGCGAACAGGGCAAATGGCAAACCGAATCTTTATGCGATGAGCATAAAGAGATGTGGGGTTAAAGCTCTGGGGTAAAGCCTAGCTTTTCTAGTCGAAATGCTTGGAAAAGCATGCCTTAGAGAGTGATAGCCTCGTAGACGAAGAAAAGAAGGCTTATTCCCAGTAAGCTGAATAGGGCTTCCTGGATTGGAAGTCTGAATTTGGCTCAACTAAGAGCCAACCATAAATATGCTGCCAAGTCCGATAGCGCACTATTAGTAGTGCGAACGAAAGTTGAAAAGAATCTTTGGCAGGAAGTGAAAAGATCTGAAACCTAGCAGTTATAGTTGGTTACGGCGCTTCGGCGTTGTAACGTACGTTTTGAAAAACGGACCAGGGAGTTATGGGATGTGGCGAGGTTAATCATAAAGAGAAGCCGTTGCGAAAGCGAGTCTGAAAAGGCTAAAGTCACATTCCATAGACCCGAAACCAAGCGATCTAATCGTGAACAAGGCGAAGGCTTGCTAACGCGAGCTGGAGGCCTGAACCGGTGTTGGGCTTACCACTCGGATGATTCACGATTAGGGGTGAAAAGCCTATCTAGCTTGGCGATGGCTGGTTCCCACTGAAATATACCTTAGTATAGTCTTATGTCATGCTTGTTGATGGAGTAGAGCTACGGATTGGATGTTTAATACTTTTGGTATTAAGCATCCTGTCCAACTCCGAATCTATCAACAGCTTGGCATAGGAAACAGGGGTAGCGGGTAAGCTGCTATTCCGAGACGGGAACAACCGAGACATAGGTTAAGGTCCCAAAATGCGAGCTAAGTGTGACGTAAGGTGGTCTTTAGCCTAAGACAGTAGGGAGGTAGGCTCAGAAGCAGCCACCCTTTAAAGAAAGCGTAACAGCTCACCTACCGAGGCTAAAGGCACCGCAAATGGACGGGGCTAAGCTTGCTACCGAGACCTATGCCCTATCTCTTTTGAGGTAGTGGGGTAAGTGGGCGTGCTGTTTGGGCAGAAGTGTGCTCGTAAGAGCGCATGGACCGAGCAGCAATGAAAATCCTGGTTTTAGTAGGAGCAAACCTGCATGAAAAATGCAGGGGCCTTAAGGACAAGGGTTCCTTGGCAATGCAGATCAACCAAGGGTTAGTCGGAACCTAAGGCATATCCTAATCGAATATGCCGATGGGTGAGCGGTTAATAATCCGCACCGTGCATCATTGCTATGTGCCTTGCTAGGTTTTAGCTATTGTCGGTGTCTCCCGTAAGGGACATCCTATTGCCATAGGTTTGGGGAGTAGTATAATGCTGAGAACCAAACTAAAGCAATAGGCGAAAGCGATGAGAGGCTAAGACCTCGTAAAAAGGTAAGGCATGAATGATGCATGTCCGTACCGAGAACTGGTACAGGTGTCCTAGCTGAGAAGGCTAAGGCCTTAAGGGTTAAACCAAGTTAGGGAAATCGGCAAATTGGCCCCGTATCTTCGGTAGAAGGGGTGCCTACTCTTGTGCTTAGAATTGCTAGGTGCAGGAGTAGGTTGCAATGACAAGGATGGCCCGACTGTTTATCAAAAACGTAGCCAGCTGCAACGCAGAAATGCTTTGTATAGCTGGTGAGGCCTGTCCAGTGGTGGTGTCTGAAGCCCCTTTACAAGGGGGTAAAGGCTCACCAAACGACGGGGGTAACTCTGACCCTCTTAAGGTAGCGTAATGCCTTGTCGTCTGAATGGCGACGTGCATGAATGGCTTAACGAGGTTGTCGCTGTCCCAACTTGGAACCCTCTGAACCAACTATCCTGGTGAAAGGGCCAGGGACTCCTACTGGGAAGCAAAGACCTTGTGGACCTTTACTGCAGCCTGCAGCTGTGCTTTTTTGAAAGATGCATAGTGTAGATGGGAGCTATTTGATGAGAAAGCTTTCGGGCTTTCTCTAAGCGTCAATGTAACACCATCCATCTTTCAAAAGAGTGCTAACTCCGCGAGGAGGACAACTGTTGGTGGGCAGTTTAGCTGGGGTGGTTCCCTCTGAAAATATATCGGAGGGGCCCAAAGGTGAGCTCATCCACCTCGGAAAAGTGGAGTAGAGCGTAAAGGCAAAAGCTCACCTAACTGTATTCTAAGAAAAGAATGCAGTAGTGAAAGCTGGGCTTATCGAACCCTGGTGCGCCTTTTAGTGGGGCCCCAGGATGACAGAAAAGGTACCCCAAGGATAACAGGCTCGTCGCGCCCGATAGTCCATATTGACGGCGCGGTTTGGTACATCGACGTCGGTTCTTCCTATCCTGGCTGTGCATAAGCAGCCAAGGGTGCCGGAGTTCACGCATTAAAAGGGATCGTGAGCTGGGTTAAGAACGCCGTGAGGCAGTTTGTTTGATATCTAGTAGGAGTGCAATTGCCTGAGTGGAAGGAAGCTCTAGTACGAGAGGAACGAGCTTCCGAAGCTTCTGGTTTTGGGTTGTCCTCATAGGGCACGCCCAAAAGCCACGCTTTGCTGAATAAGAGCTGAAAGCATCTAAGCTCGAAGTCAGCCGCAAAAATAGGCAATTAAGGCCGCCATAGAAGATGGCGTTGATAGGGCTCAAGTGTACGTGCCAAGGCAACGAGGCACTCAGCTTTGAGCTACTAAAAGCCTCACACTACTTTACTATGCTGTCCGATTATGTTAAATTTTACTCTTAACATAAACTTTTTTAAATTTCTAAATCTCTTTTCTTGATGGAAAAGAATTATTATAACCCCCAGGAAATAGAACCAAAAATTTTGGAATTTTGGGAAAAGGAAAAGATTTTTAAATGGGATCCTAAAAAAAAGGGAAAAATTTTTTCAATAGATACTCCACCACCAACCGTCTCTGGAAAAATGCATATTGGGCATGCCTTTAATTATACTAGTTTTGATGTTATTGCACGATTTAAAAAAATGCAAGGGTTTAATTTGTTTTTTCCTTTTGGAACTGATGATAATGGATTAGCAACAGAAAGATTAATTGAAAAGTTAAAGGGAATTAGAGCAAAAGAGATTGGAAGAGACAGATTTATAGATATATGTCTTAAAACTCTTAAAGAAATAACTCCTGAATTTATTGCTGATTGGAAGAGGATTGGTATGAGCTGCGACTTTGAACTTTTTTATTCTACAATAAACACCCATTGCAGGGCAATAAGTCAGAAGAGCTTTATTCAACTTTATAAAGCTGGAAGAGAATATAGAAAAGAAGCCCCTACGATCTGGTGTCCAGAATGCCAAACGGCAATCGCACAAGTTGAGTTAAAAGATAAGCAATTCGAATCAACATTTAATGATATTATTTTTAAAGTTGGTAATGAAAACATTATCATATCAACAACAAGGCCCGAGCTTTTGCCAAGTTGTGTTGCCATTTTTTATCATCCTTCTGATGAAAGGTACAGACATTTAAAAGGAAAAAAGGCGAAGGTTCCTTTATTTAATTTTGAAGTCCCTATTTTAGAAGACGAAAATGTGGATATAGCTAAAGGAACAGGAATTGTCATGTGCTGCACATTTGGCGATATTACTGACATCGAATGGTGGCGCAAGCATAATTTGCCTCTAAAAATAAGCATAAATAAAGAAGGCAAAATGATAGTTAAAGGTTATGAAGGATTAAGTATTAATGAAGCTAGGAAAAAGATTATCGAAGATTTGAAGTTAGCTGGATTACTTGTAGGGCAGAAAAAAATTATGCATATAGTGAATGTTCATGAACGTTGTGATACTCCTATCGAATTTCTAGTTACAAAACAATGGTTTATTCGCTATCTTGATCTAAAGGAAATATTTCTTAAACTTGGTAAACAGCTTAGATGGCATCCTGAATTCATGCGGGTTAGATATGAAAATTGGATTAGGGGGCTTAAATGGGATTGGTGTATCTCAAGGCAGCGTTATTTCGGTGTACCTTTCCCTGTTTGGTATTGCAAAAATTGTGACAATGAAATACTTGCTAATGAAGATGAACTTCCTGTTGATCCTTTAATTGATAAACCGCCTGTAAAAGAATGCCCAAAATGCAAAAGTAAAGAATTTTTTCCAGAAACAGATGTCTTAGATACTTGGGCTACTTCTTCGCTAACTCCGATTATTGCGATTGAACTTGTTAACAAAAAATTACACAAAAAATTATTCCCCATGGACTTAAGACCACAGGGGCAAGATATAGTAACATTCTGGCTTTTTAATACTGTAGTAAAAAGTTGGTTGCATTACAAAAAATTACCTTGGAGGAATGCTATGATTACTGGTTATGTTTTAAGCTCTGAAGGAGAGAAAATGTCAAAAAGCAAAGGTAATATTATTGAACCACAAGAGCTCATAAAAAAATACTGTGCTGATTCGTTAAGATATTGGGCGTCAAGTGTTAAGTTAGGGGAAGATTTAAATGTTGATGAAAAAGAATTTATTGCTGGCCAGAGGTTACTTACAAAACTTTGGAATGCTGCAAAATTTTTCAATTTTGCTTCAGATAAAAAACCAAAATCAATTAATAAAATTGACTATTGGCTGTTTTTAAAGTTAAATGAACTTATTGACGAATGCACTAAGGCTTATGAAAACTACGATGTTTCTAAAGCAAGAAGTCTACTTCTAAATTTTTTTTGGCATACTTTTTGTGATGATTGGCTTGAGATAGCTAAAAATAGAATTTATAAACAAGATAACTCGGCATGCTTTACTCTTTATTTTGCTCTCTCTACAATAGTTAAACTCTTTTCTCCAATTTTACCTTTTATAACTGAAGAGATCTATCAACTTTACATGAAAAAAATAGAAAAAAAGAAAAGCATAAACTTCTGCTCATGGCCAAAAAAAATTAAACTAAAAAAAGATAAAACGATTATTTTTAATGGAGAAAAATTTATTGAAATCTTACACAAAGTAAGAAGTGTTAAAGCTGATGCCAAGAAATCATTAAAAGCAGAGATAATCTTAAGTCTTGAAAGTAAAGATTTTGAAATACTTAAAGATTACATTGATGATTTAAAAGCTGTGACAAATGCTAAAGAAATAATAAAGGATAAATTTAATGTAAAATTTTTATAATTTAAAAGAATTTTCATGGAAGAAAGATTATTCAAATTCAAAAAACTCGTTAAAGAGCTAGAAAGCTATAAAGGAAGGCACACTGAACTTATTTCACTCTATATTCCTTCAGGTCACAATATTTTTAGTGTTGTCGATCAGATCAATCAAGAGAAAGCAATGGCTGAAAATGTTAAAAGTAAAACAACAAGGCTTAATGTAATTGCCGCACTTGAAGCAATTCTTAGAGAATTAAAATTCTATAAAAAAACACCGCCAAACGGGTTAGTTATTTTCGCTGGGAATGTAAGCAAAGAAGAGGGCAAGCAAGATATTAAAATATGGGCAATAGAACCACCGTATCAATTAAATCTTAAGCTTTATCACTGCGATCAAACTTTCTTTCTCAAACCTCTCCAAGAAATGTTAGAAGAAAGAAAAGAGGTTGTTGGTTTGCTTGTTATCGATAAAAAGGAAGCTACTCTTGGCTTGCTCGAAGGAAAGCGAATTAAAAAGCTTCTTTATTTAACTAGTGGTGTTCCAAGTAAGATAAGAGCTGGTGGTCAAAGCGCTGCACGTTTTGAAAGACTTCGAGAAGAGGCTGCTCGTGATTTTTACAGACGTGTTGCTGAACATTGTAAAGAGTTTTTTCTTGATAAAAAAATAAAAAGTATTATTCTTGGAGGGCCTGGCCCAACAAAAGAAGAATTTTTGAAAGAAGGGGAGCTTGCAACTGCAATAAAAGAAAAAATAATTGTTGTAAAGGATATTGGTTATGCTGATGAGCATGGACTAAAACTTCTTGTCGAAGAAAGCCAGGATGTTTTGGCAAAACTTGAGATAATGGAAGAAAAAAAAATTGTTAAAGAATTCTTTGCTGCTTTAATACAAGAGCAGGCCGTGCGTGGTTTGAATGAAGTAAAAAAGGCACTAGAGTACGGGGCAGCAGCAAAAGTTTTGATTAGTGAAGAATCCAATATTAATCTTGAAGAAATAGAGAATCTTGCCCAAAGCAGCGGTGCTGAGATAATTTACATCTCAACGCAAACTGAAGAAGGCTTGCAGTTCAAAAACATCGCTGAAATCGGAGCTATTTTAAGATTTAAATTTGAGTAAAAATTATAAAAAATGGAAGAAAACGAAAAAAGAATTGAGGCATTGCTTTTTATTGCTGGTCGATTTATTAGTGAGGCTGATATTGTTAGAATTACTGGAGTGGATCCATTAACTCTTCGCGAAATAATCTTAAGAATAAAGGAGAGGTACAGAGATTCGGCCTTGACAATTAATGAAATTGAGGTTGATGGAATTAAACATTATAAAATGGAGGTTCATGATGAGTTTAAAGATCTCGCCATCAATCTTGCTAGCAAACAAGAGTTTAGCAAGGCTGAACAAGAAACTCTTGCATTGATTGCTTATAAACAGCCAATAAAACAAAGTGTTATTGTAAAAATAAGAGGGAATAAGGCTTACGAACATATAAAAAAGTTTCTTGCTTATGGTCTTATTAATGCCAAACCTTATGGACACACTCGAATATTAAACCTAACAGAAAAATTTTATGAATATTTTGATATAAAGAATGAAGGAGAAAAATCAGGAGGAATTGATAAATAAGGAAAAAATAATTTTAGTTCTTTTGTTCTTACTTGCCCTAACATTTTTTCTTTGGCTGCATTCAACACATATTGGATGGGACTTCCAAACTTATGTTCTAAATGCTAAATATTGGTTTGCTGATGGTGATTATTTCGAATGGGCAAGACCTCCACTTGTTCCTTTGCTTTTAGGCATTTTTTCTTTTTTTGGTTGGAAAGCTTCTGAGTATGTTTTTATAATTTTTGTTACTTTTCTACATTTTCTTTCATGTATAGTTTTTGCTAAGAGATTTAAAATAAATAAAGTGCTTTTTTATGCTATTTCTCTCTCACCTTTTGTTCTTATTACTGGCCTTTCTGAAGGCACAGAGCTATTGTCCTTAGCATTATTACAATTGTTTCTTGCCTTTATAGAAACAAATTTTGCTTCTTTTTTTCTTGGTCTTGCTTTCCTAGCAAGATATCCTAACTTAATTTTTACTCCTTTGCTTTTATTTACATTGATTAGAGACAGAAAAAAATTTTTGCCAAATATTTTTGTCTTTTTGCTTGTAATTTCACCATGGCTTCTCTTCAATTTCCTTACTACTGGAAATGCCTTTACGAGCATTATGGATAGTTATGCTCTAAATATTAAGTTTAGAGGTTATATTAATCAACCATTTAACATAAAAGATTTTATTTTAATCACAAACTATCTTTTGCCTTTCTTTATTGCAGGGATAATTAGAAGAAAAGGAACAAAATTTAAAGCAGAAGATTGGCTAATGATTATGTTTTTTGTCCTAGCTTTATTTAGTTATTCAAGAATACCAATAAAATTGACTCGATATTTATTTGTTGCTCTCTTACCAATCTTTTATCTTTCAAGTATAGCGATTGAAGAGGCAAAGAAAAAAAGCGTTATAGTTTTTGTCTTATTGTCATCAAGTTTATTCTTTTTTGTTTTATCATTGCTTATCTATATCAATCCTTTAAATTATTTCAAATATCTTCTTATTGCTATTTTACCGATTTTGATTACTTCTTATTTTTTGAGTATAATCATAAAAAAAATCGGGCATGTTATAGTTTTCTTGTTACTCTTACTTCTATTAAGTTTTTCATTTGCTATTTTAATATACTTTACAGAAATTAAAAATCCAATAATGCAAGAAAAAAGTTATTTGGACGTTATCAATGAAACAAAAGATTTCTTGAATTGTGGTCTTTCATCAAATATCCATATTCAATTAAATTACTTTGGAATAAAAAGTGAGGGGGCTCCTCTTAAAAAAGAAATGATCAAAAAAAAGTTAGAAGATGGTTATAGAATTTTATTTTTTAAAATTATTCCTGAGCCGGACTATATTAAGAATGAAACTTTTTTGCATCAATTTCCCATAATAAAAGAAGGCAAAAATTATGTTTTGCTTGG
The DNA here is from genome assembly GCA_038890875.1 of Candidatus Pacearchaeota archaeon. Classification (GTDB taxonomy): domain Archaea; phylum Nanobdellota; class Nanobdellia; order Pacearchaeales; family JAPDKA01; genus JAWAFA01. The sequence continues at coordinate 182,903 of JAWAFA010000001.1, forward strand.
AGATAAAACAAGATGTGCATTAATAAGAAAAATCAATCAAACTTATCTTGAATCAATAAGTGAGCTTTATAGAGTTATTTATAATGAAAATTTTTCAATTTCTTTTTATGATTTATTTTTTACTAATAAAACTGCATAAGATATTTAGAAAATAATTTAAACCTTATTCTGCGTTCATTGTTATGGATACGCAAATTTATATTATCTTGCTCGTGCTATTTTGTGCTTTACTCGCTGCTTCAGGACAACTCTTTTTTAAATTAGCTTCTACTAAATTTTCGTTGAATCCTCTAACATGGATAAAAAATCCTTTCTTTATAATTGGAGTAATATTTTATGCTATTTCTGCTGTTCTTTTTGTTTGGAGTTTGAAAAATGGAAATCTCTCCGTCTTATATCCAATCATCGCTACTAGTTATATATGGACAACAATCCTGGCAACAAAAGTGCTGCATGAACCATTTACTCCACTAAAATGGCTAGGAATAATGTTAATAATTTTAGGGATAATTATAATCACAAGATAAAAAATGGATGAAAAAGAAAAAATTTCAATTATTATTCCTGTCTACAATGAAGAAAAAACAATTGCTAAAATAATTATGAAACTAATTAAGACAAAATTTCCTATTGAAAGAGAGATAATAATTGTTAATGATGGTTCTACTGATAGTACTGAAAAAATATTGAAAGAAACCATAAGACAAATAAAAGTTCGAGAAAAAATAAGAGTTATTTCTCGTAAGAATAATAAAGGAAAAGGGCATTCTATAAAAACTGGACTAAAATATGCTACAGGTAGTATTATTGGAATTCAAGATGCAGATTTAGAATATGATCCTAATGACTACCCTGGGCTTCTTGAACCAATTTTAAAAAAACAAGCAAAAGTCGTTTATGGCGTGAGAAGATTTAATAAAGAAAATAAAAAAAATCTTTTTTACTATGGAAACAAGTTTTTATCTTTAGTTACCTCATTACTTTACTTTTCATGGATTAGAGATATGGAAACAGGTTATAAGGTATTTAGACGAGAAGTTCTTGATGAAATAAAATTGAACTCTAATGGATTTGATTTTGAACCTGAGGTAACTGCAAAAATTTTGAAAAAATACAAAATCAAAGAGATTCCTATAAGTTATACTCCGCGATCAAAAAAAGAAGGTAAAAAAATAAAAATTAAAGACGGTATTATTGCCTTCTTTACTTTAATTAAGTATAGGTTTGCAAATTAAGTTTGCAAATTAATTTAGTTTTATTTAATTAAGTCAGTTATACTCTTCTTTTCCTTATATCCTTCTAAAACAATGTCATTTATAACTATCGATGGAGCTTGTTTTATTCCATATTTTGCTCTTAAAAATCTTGATGCAGGATTTTCTGATTCTAAGCTAAAAGCAAAAATATAAACAGGGTTTCCTTTTTTCTTTTCATTATGTTCATAAGCAATAGTATCTAAAATCCTACCTTGGTCTTCTGAAAGAGAGGCATTCTGCTTGTTGGAATAAAAAAATAAAATAATATCGAAGTTCTCATTACATTTTTTCTTTATCTCTTCTAGGAGTAAGATCAACTTTATTTCTATAATCTCATAAATTTCTTTTATCCTTAAAACTTCTTCATTTTCTTTACCTTTTTTTCTTTCTAAGGCAGTAAGCATTATACCTAACTCAACTTTTTCTTTCCATAAATCATCATCATTTATCTGGCATATATCATTTAAGATAGCTTCTCTAACTTCAAGACCAATAATGTTATAAAATAATTTTTCTTCAGACTTCTTGAATTCTTCTAGCCTCAAACTTGCAACATAATTTCCTAGCAAAAACCCGAAGGAAAAAAGTACAATCGCTAAAACTAATGAGAAAAAAAGTATTTTTTTATCTTCTTTATTCATTAAATAATAGAAACAGATAAAAATAAAAAGCTTTCGCAGACTTATTTTTTATGAAATTTCCACCAGTTCCACCTCAGATTGTCTATTTCATCTTTTTCATAGGTTTTTTCATCGCATTTTTATTTATATTTTTAATTTTAAGGAAAAAAGAAAAAATTAATTATGAAGAAATTAAGGAAGATGTGAGCTTTCTTATTCCTGCAAAAAATGCTCAGGAAACAATAAGAAAATGCATTTATAGCGTAATTAATCAAGATTATTCTGGCAAGATAAACATTGTTGTTGTTAATGATGGCTCTACTGATAATACAGAAAAAATTGTTAGAGAAATCTCAAAAGAAATAAAAAATAAAAAAAATAGAAAAATATTTTTACTTTGTCGAGAAAGCCAAGGAAGGAAAGCTTTTGCTGTTAATTATGGGCTTAAGTTTATATTCGAAAAAATAAAAACTCCTTATATCGCGATTCTTGATGCTGATTCTTTTATACATAAAAACGCATTGAAAGATATGCTACCAAGGTTAAAAGAAAAAACAATGTGTGTTATTTCGCCAATAAGTGTATACAATAGGAATAATTTACTTACAAAATTACAATTAATAGAATATACTATGTCTTATTTTTTTCGAGAACTTCTAGGAAAAATAGATTCTCTATGTATTGCTCCAGCATTTTCACTCTTTAGAACAGAATTCTTTCTTAAATATGGTATATACGATACCAATGCTATCACGGAAGATTTTGAAATTGCTCTTCGCATTAAGGCTAAAGGTTATAAGATAGCTATGTCAAATTTTAAAGTTTATACTATTGTTCCTGAAAAGCTAGGTTCTTTAAGAAAACAGCGCATAAGATGGGGGTATGGAGAAATTTATAACTTTTTTAAGTATAAACATTTATTATTTTCTGGAAAGCATGGTATGTTTGGAATTTTCTTTATGCCAATAATATTTGGTCTTGGTTTAATATTGATTATGCTTGGTTTTTTTATTATGGTTTACCTTATTATAAGCTCTTTGAACAACTTAATTCATTATATTAGTATAGGATGGATTCCTAATCTCGATTTAAAAATAAATTTATTTTCACTAAGCCTCTTTTTTGCTGATTTAAAAATTATATTAATTATTATCTCTATAATAATAAGCTCTTTCTTCTTTATTTATGCTTATAAGTATAGAAAAGAAAAAATAAATTTTTTACATTTTTTAATCTATATGTTTGTTTATTCTTTTTTCCTTGCCTATTTAAGGTTTGAAGGTATTTTGAGGTATATTTTAAAAATTAAGACAGAGTGGTAGTAAAAGAAATAAAAAAAATTTATAAATAAAAAATATTTCTCTTTTCATGGCTTTTGTGTGTGATAGCTGTGGTCTTGAAAGGCTTGATGAAGATAAACATGCTGTTATTGATGGAACAAGAATGAAAAATGTCTGTTCAAGATGTATTGAAAAGAGCCATGTTATTTTATCTCCTCTCAAAGAAGAAGAAGTAAATAAAAGGCTTTTGCTTGCTTATAAACCACGTCGATTTGGCGAAAAATTGAAACTGACTTTGAAGCCAAAAACTGAAGAAGATGAGTTCAGAAGAAAAATAAGGATGATGAGAATAGAACAAGGGATAACTTTAGAACAACTTTCAGTCTTAATTGGAATAAATAAACGCGATCTTGAAAGTTTTGAAAAGGGTGTTAAAGAAGATCTTTATATAAGAAAAAAACTTATAGATTTTTTCAATCTTAATAAAGAACAAAAATTTACAACTCGTGCTGTTTCCACTAATACTACTGAGATTTTAAATGAAGATTATGATATAGAAAAAGAATTTGAAAATGGAAGTTAAAATACTTAAAGAAGATAAAAATAGTTTGGAAATAGAAATTGATAATCTAACAATTGCTGAGATAGTAAGAAAATATCTTTGGTTAGATAAAAATGTCTCCATTGCTGGTTGGAAAAGAGAACATCCAACGAAACCAATTGTTTTGGTATTAAAAACGAAAGGAGATGCAAAGAGATCATTATTAAATACTATAGAAAAGATTAGAAAGGAGGGTGATGATATTAAAAAAGAGATAAAAAAAATAAAATTATAGATAAACAAGCGAAAAAGTAAAAATGAAGCGCTCGAGTAGAAGATGGAAAAAAAAGGGGCAAATGCGCTGGAAATGGCAAAGAAAAAGGCTTAGAGAAGAAAAACGAAGAAGAAAACAAAGAAAAGAGCGAGTAGCTTAATAGCTTAACATCTTCACAAATCTTTTAAACAAAATAAAATTTATATTTTAGGGGCGGTAGCTCAGCCCGGGAGAGCACTCGGCTGAAGACCGAGGTGTCGTGAGTTCAAATCTCACCCGCCCCATGCTATGAAAGCACAAAAAAGCTTTTTTGTTATTGCTATTGCAATACTGTTATTGCTTGCTGGATGTAAAAAAGAAACTAAGAGTGAAAGCATTGATTCTTTGGTTGAGCAATGCTTACAAGCTTGTCAGCAAGCTTTAACGAACAATATCAGTTTAGAGCATGGTCCATGCTTGCTTGACCCAATCCCATTAAGTGATTATGTTTGTGATATAGCACATTGGCCGAGACAAGCTATTGATAATTCAAGAGAAAATCAATGTAATGCATGGTACAATAAAACAGCTACTCATTTTATTGAATTAACTCCTGAATGCAAATTCATAAGAGCTCTTTGAAAAACTTTAAAAATAGCCAAAACATAAAAAGTAAAAGAGGATGAGAAGCAAAAAAAGCGCGTTCGAAATGTCGATAACGACGATTGTTATTCTTGTCATAGCCATGATCATGCTTATCCTCGGTATAACTCTCGTTAGGAAAATTATGTGTGGGGGGATGAATATTGCTGAAGAAACATTACAAGGAGCAAAAAGTCAGATAACCAAATTATTTTCAGAGCAAGTAGGAGAGATAAGATGTGCTGGCAGTGCCGGATCAACAATTGTAACAATAGTTCCAGATAGACCAAATGTTGTTGGATGTTTATATTCTCCTGATATAACTACTACATATACATTAAACATTAAAGATGCTGACTTTAAGCCTAAACTTGGAGGAGGAAGTCCTCAAAAAGTTACTGACCTTTGGTTCGTAACAAAAACAAATACAAAAACTGTAGTTGCAGGAAGTTCTGATGTTGGGGGGGTTATAGTAAGGCCTCCGAAAGGAACTCCTGCTGGTGATTTAATTGTTACAGTCGAAATAACGAAAAGCCCGTCGCAAGGAGAAAAATATACAGATACATTAACATTTGAAGTTAAAAGCCTTGGCTTCTTGAGAGAAACTGCTTGTTAATGCTTTGATTAAATTTTTAACTTCTTAAATTTTCTTGAATAATGCTAAAGCTCTATAACACGCTCAGCAAGAGGCTTGAAGTATTTAAGCCACTTAGAGATAAAGAAGTTAGAATATATAGTTGTGGTCCGACTGTCTATGATTACCCGCATATCGGCAATTATAGAGCTTTTGTTTTTGTTGATTTGTTAAAGCGTTATTTGCTTTGGAAAGGTTATAAAGTCAAGCATGTGATGAACATAACTGATGTTGATGATAAAATAATAAAGAAAGTAAACGAGACAGGAAAAAAATTGCAAGAAATAACAAGATTTTATGAGGGTGAGTTTAAAAAAGGGATGAAAGAGCTAAATTGCATTTCTCCTTTTTATTGTAGAGCCACAGAGAATATTTCTGAAATGATAAAACTTATCCAAAAATTATTGAACAAAAAATTTGCTTATTTGAGTGATGATGGAATTTATTATAGTATTTCAAAATTTAAAAATTATGGTAAACTTTCAGGACTAAAGTTGGAAGGATTAAAAACCGGTGCGCGTGTTGCCGTTCAAGAGTATAGTAAAGAACAAGCGAGTGATTTTGTTTTATGGAAATTTTGGCATGAGGGGGATGGAGAAATATTTTGGGAGCCAGAGTTTATCATAGATGGAAAAAAAGTAAAAATAAAAGGTAGGCCTGGATGGCATATAGAATGCAGTGCAATGTCAATGAAAAATCTTGGAGAAAGTTTTGACATACATACTGGTGGAACTGACTTAATTTTCCCACATCATGAAAATGAGATTGCACAAAGTGAAGCTGCAACAGGCAAAATTTTTGTCAAATACTGGCTTCATAATGCTCACTTGCTTGTTGAAGGCAAGAAGATGAGTAAAAGCTTAGGTAATTATTATACTTTAAAAGACCTCATTGATAAGGGCTATAAAGGATATGAAATAAGATATGTATTAATAAACTGCCATTATAGAGAGCAATTAAATTTTACACTTAAAGAACTTGATTCTGCGAGAGAAACTATAAAGAAAATTGTTGAAAATATTGATAGAATAAAAAATTTAGCGAAGAGAGATTCAAAGATTGATATTGAAAAATTTATTGAGAAACATAAAAAAAATTTTGAAAAGGAAATGGATAATGATCTAAATGTACCAAAGGCGCTTAGTGTTTTTTTTGATTTTCTTACTGAAATAAACAAAAAAATTGATATGGGGGAAATAAGCAAAAAAGATTCAGAAAAATTGATTAAAACAATTTATAATTTCGATGAAGTTTTTGGTGTTGGCTTTAGAAAAATTCATGAGGAAATAAAAAAAATAAAAATTCCAGAAGAGATAAAAAAACTTGTAAAAGAAAGAGAAAAGGCAAGAAAAGCTAAAAACTTTAAACTTGCAGACGAAATTAGAGAAAAAATAAGAAGTAAGGGGTGGTGGGTTGATGATACAGCTTATGGACCTAAAATAAAAAAATTAAATTCAAAATGATTTGCCCGGCTTGCAAAAAAAATAGTTTAACTTTTGACATTGGAGCAATAACAGGAAAGTATGTATGCAATAACTGTGGTTATAGAGGTGTTCTTGCTTTAGAAAAAATTAAATTTAGATATTTTTTTACAAGCTCTGGCCTACTAGTGCTAGTTGGAAAAAATGCTGAGCAGAATGAAGAACTAATAAAAAAATTTACCTCGCCTAATGAAATAGTGCTGCATACAGCAACTCCTGGGAGTCCTTTTTGTGTGTTAAAAGGTGAAGCAAAAGCAAAAGATATTATGGAGGCTGCGATTTTTTGTTCTTGCTTTAGCCAAGATTGGAAACGCGGAAAGAAAATTTCTGAAGTTCACGCATTCTATGCAAGCTCAATTTATAAAGAAAAAGGAATGCCTCTTGGAACATTTGGCGTTAAAGAAGTAATAAAAAAAATAAAAGTAAGAAATGAGCTTTATATTAATATAAAAGGTAACATTATCGATATATTCGTTTATAAAACAGGAAAAAATATTGGAAAACTCTTTCCTGGAGGAAATTTAAAGCGAGAGGACATTATTGAAAAACTAAAAAATTATGCAAAATCTAAGAACCTTAAATTAGGCAGATTAATGATGCCATTCAGTAATATAAAACTAAAATTAAAGATGAGAATTAAAAAAGAAAAATGAAATCGAAAATAGCCAAAATACAAATAGGCAAAGCAGGAATAACTCCTGGAATGCTGGAGAATATAACAAAAAGCTTTAAAACTAGGCAATTGGTTAAGATTAATATTTTAAAAGGTTATTCCAGAGATAGAAAAAAAATAAAAAGTGAAGCAGAGTTTATCTGCAGAGAGCTTGAAAGTAAAACTGGTAAAAAGTATAGGGCAAGTATCATTGGCTTTACAATAATAATAAAGAAAAAATAAATAAAAATGGAAAAAACAAAAGTACTTGATGTTAAGTCAGATTTATTTATTAATGAATTGGCAAAAAAGCTTATGACAATAAAAGAAATAGAAATGCCTAGGTGGGCAATGTTTGTAAAAACTAGCGCCGGGGCTGAGAGACCACCAATGCAAAATGATTGGTGGTATAAAAGAGTAGCTAGTATATTAAGAAAAAGTTATTTAAAAGGAATTGTTGGCGTATCGAGGCTAAGAAGGGCTTATAAAAGAAAAAAGAAAATTAAAGTATGGCCAGCAAGACCTTATCTTGCTAGTGGAAAAATAATTAGGGTTATATTTCAAAAACTTGAAGATGCAGGTCTAATGGAAAAAGTTGAAAAACCAAAAAAAGGGCGTGTTTTAACAAAAAAAGGACTTGAGTTATTAGAAAAAACTGCTGGAGAATTAGCAAAAACAAAAGAAAAATGAGTCGGCAAAAAAGTTATCAATTAAAAATAAGGCTAACAAAGCTTAGTAAAAGAACACGCTGGGCTCCTATATTTTCCATTTTAAGAAGATATGGATTAGGAAAAAGAGTGCATCCAAGTGCACTAACAAGAATAAAGAGGCAATGGCGAAGAAGAAAGATAGAAAAAAAATTAAAAAGATTTAAACCACGAAAAATAAAAAGTGGAAAAATAGAAAAGAAGTACTAATTAAAATGGAAGAGAGAATTTACACTATAAACCTATTCAAAGGATGGAAGAAGGTACCATATTGGAAAAGGGCTAAAAAGAGTGTAAACGTCATTAGAAATTTTATAGTAAGAAATATGCATGCTAGTGTTAATAATATTAAACTTGATACTTGGCTTAATGCAGAGCTCTGGAAGAAAAGCTCTTCAAATCCTCCCCGAAGAATTCGTGTTAAAGCTACAAAAGATGAAAAAGGAATTGTTAAGGTTGAACTTTTTGAGAAGCCGAAAAAGCTTCTTAAGTTAGAAAGAAAAAAGGCTAAAAAAGCTGAAAAGGAGAGAAAAGTTAAGGAAAAGAAAGAAGAAGAGAAAGAAGAAAAAAAGACAAAAGAAGAAAAGAAAGAAGGAGAATAAAAAAGAAATGGAAAATAATGAGATTGGAGGAGTTGTTTTTATTGATAAACCTTATGGCATTACTAGTCATTACACAAGTGAGATTGTAAAAAAAATTTTAAATGCTAAAAAAGCTGGCCATACTGGAACTCTTGATCCAAAGGTTACGGGGCTTTTAATTGTTCTTGTCAATAAAGCTACAAGACTTGCTTGGCTCCTTGGGCTAGACAAAAGTTATGTTGGAATAGGAAAATTGCATAAGGATGTAAGTTTAAAAAAACTTCGTGAAAATGCAAAGAACTTTGTTGGCAAAATAGAACAGCTTCCTCCAAGACGTTCAAGGGTTGTAAGAAAGATTAGACAAAGAGAGGTTTACGAATTCAAAATTATTGAAAAAAAAGGAAAATTTTTTCTTTTCAGAGTTAAATGCCAAGCTGGAACTTATGTAAGAAAGCTTATTCATGATTTTGGTCAGTCTATCGGCGGAGCACATATGCTAGAGCTAAGACGAATTGCTATTGGACCTTTTAAAGAAGATTTGGCAATAACTCTCTACGAACTTCAAAAAAAGAAAGAAATTATTCCTATTGAAAAAGTATTTGTAAAATTATATCGGAAAATAAATTTGAGTAAAAAAGAAGCAAAAAGGTTTAGTAATGGTGCTCCAATCTACATAAAAAAGAAAAGAATAAAAAAATTAAATGAACAATTTATCTTAATCTTTTATAAAAAAAATATTATCGGAGTTGGAAAAATTTTTGATAATCAAATCAAACCTAAAATAGTATTGGCAAAAGTATAAAATAAAAAAGAAAAAAAGAAATTTAATTAAAATTCTTCTTCATCATATGGGCTCTCTTCTTCATCACTCTCTTCCTCTTCTTCCTCTTCTTCCTCTTCTAAGTCAAAATCACTACTATCATCTTCTTCTTCCTCTTCGTCAAAAAGATCTTCTTCATCAAAATCTTTTTTTGCCATAACTTCTGCTTATTTGATGGTTTTTAAATTTTTTGTTTTTCAAAAAGCATCTAAAATAATGAAACTTACAAATAAAAAATAAAAAATGAATAAAAACAAAAATTGAAAAGTTTTCGATTTATTCATCTATCATATCTATTCGCTTTCGTCTTCTTCAAGACTTTCTTCAGTTTCTTCAGCCTCTTCAACTTCTTCTGTTTCAGTTTTTGCCTCTTTAGTTTGCTTTTCTTCTCTTGGCTTTATTCCTCTCTCTTCAAAAAAACATTGCTTACATAACACTCGCATACCTTCTCTTGGCTTAAATGGTACTTCTCCAGGTTTGTTACATTTCGAGCAGGTTATTTTATACATTTGTCTTGGCCCAAAGTTTCGACGAAAGCCTTTTCTTCTCTCAAATGCCATTTTTAACTTTTTTATTTATTCTTTTCTAGAATTCTTTAAGAAAGAAATCCTAAAGAATTCTTTCCTCTATATTGCAAGAGCCTTTATAAATCTATTTAAATCTGTTTACTGATTTTTATTATGCAAAAAGTAAGGCTTGTCTCTGAATTTTTAAAAACAATCAGCCCAACAATGACAAAAGATGAAATTTGCAAAAGAACACTGACTTTTTTATTTGAAAAGCTAAAACTTAGTTGTAGGCTTAATGATTTAAAGCTTGGTGATGAAAATGGAAAAAAGGAATTAATTAAGTTTGCTGAAAATTATTTAGTTGTTTATTTAAGGAGAAAAACAAATCTTGAGTTTATTAGAATAATGCTTGAGATTGCTGAGCGCTATATTGCTTATTCTGAGCTCTTTCAATCATCTAAAAAATTTGCGACAACTGATAGATTAACAGGGCTCTTCAATAAGGCATATTTCATGGGAATTTTAAAAAACATGAAAGCGCGAAAAGAAAATTTTTGGCTTGCTATGCTCGACCTAGATAATTTTAAAAAATTTAATGATAGCTTTGGCCATCAGCAAGGCGATATACTATTAAAACAAGTTGGGGAAATAATAAGGACTGAACTTAAGCATGGCGAATTTGCTTGCCGTTATGGTGGAGAGGAATTTTGTATAGTATTAAAAAGCAATGCTTATGCTCGAACTGAAGCCTTGAGAAAAAGAATTGCAATAATAAATGGAATTGTTACTGCTTCGATTGGATTAACAAAATCTTCAAACGAAAGTTTTTATGAACTAATTAAGAGGGCTGACAAGTTAATGTATAAAGCGAAGAAGAGTGGAAAAAATAAAATTATCTATGATAGGTATGAAGGGAGTATTCTTTCGAAGCTAATTAATCTCTTCAGTAGTTAAAATTTAATTGCTCATATCTTTTTTTTCTACTTTCTAAAATTGAATTAATTAAATCGTAAAGATTCTCTTTTGTTTTTCTCATCTCTCCTGCAAGTAACTTATACATAACGTCGTGTATTTCATCACTAACCTGTTTAGTGCATGACATTCGAGAAAAAATAGAAAAAATTTCACTATATTTTATTTTATAAAGTGATGCTTTATTTTCAAACAATGCAGTGGCATTCCCGTCATTATATGCACATTCCTTGGAGCAATAGCCAAATGCTGTTGAAATAGAAATATCTGTAATTTTTCCATAGTAGCCTAAATAAGTCGCAATGCTCAATAACCTTATTGGCTTATCTTTACAAACGATGCAATTAATTTTACTTTCAAAGTTATCGAGAGCAAGGATTATTTCATCCATTCGATCTAACCAGTTCTTAGGTAATTTTGTAGCATTTTTTCTAAGCCATACAAACATTGGATAATCATTAACTGCAAGTTGTTCAAGTGACATTCCTTTAGATTTACCTGACTTAAAAACAAAGATCATAATATATAAAGGGCTAAAAGTTTATAAATTTTACTTTTTTTAAGTAATAAAAATTAAATTATAGCTCATCTAGAGGATTCTTAATTTTCTTTAACTCTTCTGTACTCACATGTGTATAGATTTGAGTTGTATTAAGATTTTCGTGGCCAAGGAGAGTTTGGATTAGCCTTATGTCGGTGCCAGCTTCGAGCAAATGAGTAGCATAACTATGCCTTAGTGTATGAGGGGTTATTTTTTTATTAAGCTGTGCTTTCTTGGCTGCCTGCTGGACTATTTTTTGTATGTTGCGGGTAGTTAATGGTTTTTCCTTAGAAAAGAGGTAAATGTTTTCAGGATGTTCTTTAAGGTACTCCCTCAAATCGCTACAAAGCTTTTCTGATAATACAAACATTCTATCCTTTTTTCCTTTTCCCTTTCTAACAATTCCTGTTTTTTCTTCAAGGTTTATATCTATTTTTTTCAAATTAACAAGCTCTGATACGCGTAAGCCAGTTGAATAAAGAAATTGAATAATAAGCCTTGATTTTCTAGTCTCCGCATTTTCGATTAATCTTTTAACCTCTTCTCTTGTTAAAACATTTGGTAGTGTCTTTTCTTTTTTTGGCCTTTCAATGCCTGCTGTAAGGTCCTTACCTAATATTTTTGTGCTTGCAAATTTTATAGCTGCTAATGCAAGAATTGCTGAGCTTGTTGCCTTGTCAGACATTACAGCCAAAAATCGTTTTACATCATCCTGTGTTAATGCTTCAGGATCTTTTTTTGCCATTTCTAAAATTTTTGAATTGAAATACTTATAGTTCCTAATTGTTAGTTCTGACTTCTTTGTTAGCCTTAGTTCTGTTTCAAGCTTTTCAAGGAATTCTTCTTTTTGCATTTATGAACTAAAACGAACTTATTTATAAATTTTATTGAAATTCATTGGTTCGCTTAATGCATCTTGTGCGAAATTTTCAGGTTTTTTTACAGCTTCTTGCTGGTTGCTGCCTCTTTGCATGCTCGCCGCACATTGCTTGCAAAAACTTTTAAGCAAGAACTAAAAGTTTTAGCCAATTTTTAGTTTTAGTTTAGAAAGTCTTGAGTCTTGAAGTGCATGCTTTTGGCAAAAAGCGTTTAAAATTTTTGTTACTAAATCTTACAAATTTTTACAAATTATTATATTATTATATTTAGGAAGTTTAAGCTGCAAAAAGGAAGAAGGAAAAAGATTGTATTATAGAACATTGTAAAATTTTAATCAAAAAATTAAAAGTTTAGCGATATGTATCTAATTTGAAATTATATAACTAGCGCTTGATGCTATTTTATTTTTTGTCGAATTTCTGCATATAGATTAATATTGCCCTATTATAGAAATAATCTCTATGAAGGTAACATTTTTCTTACACATGCTTATGCCTCTCCAGCAATTTTTGCTATTCTTGCCGCTTTCTCTTTTCATTTTTTTGAAAGTACTATTGAATTACATCATCAATTATCATATACTCTTAGCCAAGAATAACCAAGTTCTCTAGCTTTTTCTGCTGCAGCTTTTGCTGCAGCTTCGAACTCATATATAAGTCCAGTTTTTCTATGCCAATTTAAATATTTTTATTTTTGTTTATAATTGTAAAGATATCTAAACACCTGTTTAAACAGCAAGATTTATAAACAAAAGCAATCTTTGATTTTTATGCTGTTTGGTTTCTTTAGAAAAAGAAAAATTGAGAATGAAATTGAACGTTTGAAGAGCATTATGAAAGATTCTTTTTTAAATGTAAAAGATGACTTAAATAAAATTTCACACTGGATAAGTTATTTGAATGAAAAAGATAAAGAACTCGACGTAAAAATTGAAAAAGTAGAAATGAAAATTGATGAAATTAGTAAAGAATTAACTGAGTTGAAAGAATTTTTAGCTCTTTATTCTGGGGTGTTTAAACAGCTGTTTAAACACCAAACAGGTGTTGAAGGTGTTCAAACACCTGTTCAAACAGGTGTTCAAACAGCTCTAAATAGAAAAAGTTCAAAAAATATCGTGCTACAAAGTTTAACTTTGATGGAAAGAGCAATCTTGTGGGTATTGTTAAACACTGATATGAAGCTAAGTTGTGAAGACATTGCAAGAGTGCTTGGAAAAAATGAAAATACTGTAAGGGGGCAGTTAAATAATCTTAAAACAAAATGGCCTAGTTTAGTAGGAGAAATAATTGAAAAAAATGGAAAGAAAAGATATTATGTTGAAGAGAAAACAAAAGAGCTCCTTCTAAAAGAAATAAAAATGAAGGCTAAGACTAATAAAAAGAAAGAAGAGAGAGAAAAAAGTTCATATTAAGTGTAAATTCTTGTTAAAAAATTAAAAAGTGAGGGTTAGTTATTAAATGAAGCAAAAAAGACAAAAGAGAGTTAAAAAGGTATTAAAAAGTGTTAAAAGTGCTTAAAAAATAACAAAAAATTAAAAAGTGAGAGTTAGCAAACAATAAATTAGCAAAAATAAGAATTAATAAAGGATAAAGCAAGAGCAAAAGTAAAGCAACTAAAGCTAAAACGAACTTTTAAAAATAAAAAACATAGAAGTGAGAGTTTATCAAAAGAAATTTTAGTAAAAGCTTTTTTTCGGTTAACAGAAAAGGTTAGGAAGTTTATGGATTAACAAGTCTTTCAAGTGCTTCCAAGCTTGATATTTTTAATATCTCGTTGGGGATCGAAAGAAAAACTTCCTTGCCATGATAAGTTTCTTTTTGGATTGGAATGCCTTTAATAATGAGTCTATTAACAAGGTCACGTACTGAACTCGGCGCTAAGCCAGTTTTTTCAGCAAGACTTTTATAGCTTATCTTCAATCCGTTTTGTTGCAGAGAATAAATAAGTGCAAATATCTCGAATTCTTTTTTTGTTAAAGCTTTAAAACGCTTTATTAAGATCTGTTTATAGTTATTGACTATATGTTCAATTTTTTCAAGCTCACCTTTGTTTTCTTTTTCTTGTTGGAATAGATTTTGAGTTAAGGTTCTTGGTTGGACTTGTTGAGCTGGTTGTATTTGCATGCCTTGGAATGTTTTTGATGTTTTTGACTGTAAAAAGTTCGTTTTAATGTGACGTAGGATTGACGTAGATGTGTTGGAGATGTGTTGGAGATGTGTTGGAACCCCTTTATTTCCTATGGAATTCTTGAAATAAGTCTTATCTCCTTCATTTTTTTCTTTATTTTCCACAGGAAAAAAGGGTGTGTTGGAAATGTGTTGGAAATGTGTTGGAACCATTTTCCATTTTTCTTGTATATTTTTTACATCTTCAAGCTCTTTTTTTATAACTTCTAAATCTTTCCTTAACGCAAGAAGTTCATTGAAAATGAAATTAATATCTTGTTTTACAATTGCAAAAGTTCTCCTTATTACTTCTTCATCTTTTTTTTCCATCTTAGCATAGGGAATTTTATTTTATAAAATTTACTTTTCATTTCTCTCTTGTAGGCTTTTATAGGCAAGATACGCCTTATCAGATAATGTCCACTTTATTTTTCGCAAGAAGTTTGTATTAACCCTTTTTACAAGCCCATCCTTCTCAAGCTCGAAAAGGATTTTTTTAATAAATTCTTCATCACGAGCAAGCTCAGAGGCTATATTAGAAGTAAATAAGACGCTTGGCATTTTCTCAAACAACAGTGCAAGAATGCTTTCTTTAATTTTCTTAATCTTGGCTTGGCTTATTGCCGGCATAGTTTAGAATAAAGAAAAGTAGTTTAAAAATTTATATAGGTTTGATCACATAAAATGTTAATTATATTTTTTATTCCACCATATTTTCATTGTTTCTTTTTCTATTGAATATTCATTTCTAGCCAGGCCTTTACTATCATAATATTCATGAAGAAGCTCATGCAAGATGGTAATTTCTTGCTCTTCTTTTGGTAAGCCTTTTTCTATGTATATCTTATTATTTTCATAATCAATAAACCCATAAATCGATCTTGCTGAATATTTCTTAAATTCCTTTTTTCTCTTCATTGACACTAATTCTATATCAAATTCTTCTAAAATTTTCATTAAAAAACTATGATCATTCAAGATTTTTTTCAGCTTCTTACTAAATCTCATGAAAAAAATAAACTTTGTTGCTTTATAAAATTTTAATAAATAAAGTATAGTGCCTCTTATTGAGACTAAGAGCTAGGCCCGATCTTTTTTGGCAAATACATCTTTATTTTGTCATTTTCTTTTAAAAAATCTAAAATTTTCTCTGTCCTAATTGTAAGAGTATAGTTAGGTATAAGAGAATACCTCTTCTCGTTAAAATCATATTTGTATATCTCTTGATGCAAAATTACCCATTGATACCCTATATGTTCTTTTGTCAACGTTGGTTCATAACGCCTTAAAACAACAATCTTAAAGAGGTGAGATACTATCTCATTAAATTTACTTTTTGTTATTATCTTACCTAATGGCTCAACTAAATTAATATTTTCTCCACTAAGTCCTGTTTCTTCACTTATTTCGCGCAATATGCTCCTAAATATATTTTCAGAATGGTGCTCTTCTGTATTAAGATTTCTTTCTAGTGCCCTTCTTCCACCAACAATTTCCCATTTTAAATTTATTTCAGGATTTTTTCTGCTTCGTTCATAGCTATTCTTCAAAAGCAACAATTCCCCACAAAGTTCATTGTTTACATTGTATTGGAATATTATTAAGCCCCTAACCTCTTCATTTTTGATTTCACCTACTTTCTCAATATTTTTATAACCTATTATTTCCATTATGGCTGAAAAAAATTTATATATGTTAAGGATAAGAAGTTTTAGTAATTTAAAAAGTTTAGAGGCATTGCTTCGTAGTAATATATTGGGAAAAATGGTAGGCATAAAACTTATTGAAAAACCAAATAGCAAAGAAGAGCTACTTAGCATACTTCATCCTCTCGTTAAGGAGTGGTTTTTTTCAACTTTTAAAGAGTTTAGTTTGCCTCAACTTTACGGAGTTTTACCAATATGGAACAGGCAAAACATACTTATAAGTGCTCCAACAGGAGGAACAAAAACATTAACAGCTTTCTTAGCAATAATAAATTATTTAATAACTCTCGCTGAAAAACAAAAACTGGAAGATAGGGTTTACTGCATTTATATTAGCCCTCTTAGAGCTCTAAATAATGATATCTATATTAACCTTAAGATACCTCTTCACGAAATAAAGGAAATAGCTAAAAAGAAAGGGATAAAACTTAGTGAGATTAATGTTGGTTTAAGAACAAGTGATACTAGTATTGATGAAAAGGCAAAACAGCTTAAAAGACCACCACACATACTTGTTACAACTCCTGAAAGTTTGGCGATAATCCTAACAAGTAAAAAATTTGTAAAACATCTAACTGCTGTTGAGTTTTGTATTATTGATGAGGTTCATGCTTTAGCAAACAACAAAAGAGGAGTTGATCTCAGTTTAAGTCTTGAAAGACTTTACCATATTTCAACAATTGAACCAGTTAGAATAGGTTTAAGTGCAACTATTGCCCCTCTTGAAGAAGTTGCTAAGTTTCTTGTTGGTTATAAATATGAAGAAGGAAAATACGAGCTAAGAGATTGTCTCATAGCTGATGTAAGATTTGACAAAAAAATAAATATTGATGTTCTTGCTACAAGCTTTTTTGAAGATTATGAAAAGCAGAGCAAGGAACTTTATAGCTTAATAGATAATCTTATTCAATCTCATAAGAGTACATTAATTTTTACTAATACAAGGAGTGGAACAGAACGAGTAATAAACCATTTAAAAGAGATGTTTAATAGTTATGAAAATAATATTGGGGCACACCACTCTAGTTTAAGCCGTGCACATAGATTCGCGATTGAGAACATGCTAAGAGAAGGTAAGCTAAAAGCTGTTGTCTCATCAACAAGCCTTGAACTTGGTATAGATATTGGCTATATTGACCTAGTTCTCTTGCTTGGAAGTCCAAAAAGTGTAGCTCGAGCTTTACAAAGGATTGGAAGGAGCGGGCATAAATTGCATGAAAAAGCTAAAGGTCGTTTTATCGTTCTTGATAGAGATGATCTCGTCGAGTGTACTATTATGGCAAAATGCATTAAAGAAAAAAGTATTGACAATGTTGATATACCAAAAAACTGTTTGGATGTGTTATGCCAGCATGTTTATGGTGAGGCTATCAATAAAGTATGGTATATTGATGATTTTTATAATCTTGTAAGACAGAGCTATTGCTATAATACTTTAAAAAAAGAAGATCTTTACAATGTTATTGCATATTTAAGTGGGGAATATTTTGGCTTGGAAAAAAAAGGTATTTATGCAAAAATATGGTTTGATGAAAAAACACGTGAGTTTGGAAGACGCTCAAAACTTGCGCGAATGATTTATATGACAAACATTGGCACAATTCCTGAAGAAAGTTATGTAGACGTAATTATCTCCTTACCAAACCAAAGAAAAGGAGAAAAAATAGGGGTTATTGATGAAGCTTTTCTAGAGAGATTGAAACAAGGTGATGTTTTTGTTTTAGGGGGGCAAAAATATATGTTCCTCTATTCAAGAGGAATGAAAGCTTATGTAAATGCATCAGTTCAAAGACCACCAACAATTCCAAGTTGGTTCTCTGAACAGCTTCCTCTAAGCTTTGATTTAGCCTTAGCAATACAGCGATTTAGAAAACTTGTGGAAGAAAAACTAAAAATGAGCAAGCAAGAATGTATAAAATTTATTCAGGATTATTGTTATTGTAGCGAGCAGATTGCTAAACTCATCTATGATTATTTTTATGAGCAATATTATTTTAGTGAAATACCTCATGAAAAAAAACTAGTTATCGAGCTTTACAAGGTTGCTGATGGTAAAAAATATTGGATATTTCATAGCCTTTATGGCAGACGTGTTAACGATGCTTTGAGCAGGGCTCTAGCTTTCCTTGTTGCTAAATTAGGTAAACGTGACGTAGAGATAGGAATAAATGATAATGGTTTTTATATTGCAAGCTATGATAAACTACAAGTTGAACAAGCTTTTAACGCCCTTATAAAAAATTGGGAAAAGCTCGAGCTAATTCTTGAAGAAGCTATTGAAAAAACAGAAACTTTCAAAAGAAAGTTTAGGCATAATGCTGTTAGAAGCTTTTTGATTTTGAAAAGTTATAAAGGAAAGAATAAATCAATAGGCAAGCAACAACTTCAATCTGAACTACTCTATAATACAATAAAAGCTATAAATCCAAATTTTCCTGCGATTTGCGAAACTCGAAGAGAAGTACTAAATGATTTTATGGATGTTAAAAATGCAAAGAAAATTCTTGCTTGGCTTGAAGAAGGAAAAATAAAAATAAAAAGAATTGAAACTGGCCTTCCAAGTCCATTCGCTCTTAATATTGTTGCTCTTGGCTATCTTGATTTGTTAAAAATAGAGGATAGAATAGAGTTTCTGCGAAGAATTCATGAAAAAATTTTAGAAAAGATAGGCACAAAAGTACAAAGTTAAAGTTTTTTCCAATCAAGCTTAGCTCCTTCACCTTTACTTAAATATTGATATGCTTGTAAGGCAGCAATTGCACCCTGGCCAGCAGAGATTACGGCTTGCTTAAATTCTGTATTGGTGCAATCACCAGCAGCAAAAACTCCTTCTCTTGATGTTTGACATAAGCTATCGATAACAATTTGTCCCTTACTATCTAATTCAACGAAGCCTTTAAGCCAATCACTTGCCATAACAAAACCAAGTTCAAGAAAAACTCCATCAACATTAAGCTCTTGCTGTTTTTTACTCTGTGTATTTTCAATAACAATGCTTTCAACTTTTTCTTTTCCTTGAAATTTAATAATAATACTGTTTGTTAAAATAATAACATTTTTTTTCTCTTTTAATTTTTTCAGGCTTAGCTCATCTGCTCTAAAGCTCTCTCTTCTATGAATCAAATAAACTTTTTTTGCTATCTGTGAAAGCTCTAAAGCTGCATCAACCGCACTATTGCCTCCACCAACAACAGCCACAATCTTATTTTTATAAAGAGGAGCGTCACATGTTACACAAATACTAACTCCTCTTCCTAAAAACTTTTCTTCTCCTACCCCGAGCTTTGCCGGCGTTTTACCAAAGGCGAGAATAACTGCCTTTGCTTCTACTTTTTTTCCATTATTTAACTTTAAAATAAAAAATTGGTTTTTTCTTTCAATGTTAATAACTTCAGCAAAAAGAAATTCTGTACCAAGCTCTGCTACTTTATCTAAAATTTTTTTTATTAATTCACTTCCTTTTATGGCTCCAAAACCAGGATAATTCTCAATACTTTCTGTTATGTTTGTCTGTCCACCTATTTCAGGGGTTATGATTATAACATCTAACTGTTTTCTTTTAGCAAAGATGGCTGCAGTTAAGCCTGCAATGCCTCCACCAACAATTGCTAGATCGTGCATAAGATATTAGGTTGGACTATTTATAAATTTGATTTCTTTTTTCTCCTCTTGTTTTTATCTTTTTTTTTTTATTTTGCTATTTCTACCACTTTAAAGTTGATAAAGAAAAAAATTTAAAAATTAAAAATATTATATTTTATGGATTGGCTAAGCTTAGGTCTACTTGGAATTTTTATAGCAGTTTTTCTTTCTTATTCATTTCTTCCTATATCAAGTGAGCTAAGTATAATTCCTGCTGTTAAAATGGTTAATCCTTGGCTTCTCTTTCTTATAGCAATTATTGCTGCAACTCTTGGAAGTCTACTTAATTATTATATTGGTTATAAAGGAATAAGAAAGCTTATGCCTAAAAAACATAAATTAAAAAAAGCTGAAAAGTTTTTTTCAAAATATGGCCTTTTTGCTGTAATCTTGCTTTCTTGGTTGCCATATATTGGTGATCCACTCATTATAGTTGCTGGAACTTTTCGTATGCCCTTGCTCAGATTTTTATTCGCTTCAACAATAGCTAAAGGTTGGTATCTTACTTTGCTTATTTTTTTTGGTTTAATGCTTTTTGCCTAATAAAAAAGAAAAAAATGAATGAAAAAAGAAAATTTAAATTAGAAGAAGATATCTATTTAATAGATAAGGCTCTGTGGTTAGAAAAACAGAGGCTCCTCTGTATTGCTGATTTGCATATTGGCTATGAAGAATACCTCAATGAGCAAGGAATAGCTTTCCCAAGGCAACAGTTTAAAATTATAAAAGAAGAGGTTTCATCTCTTTTGAATTTAAAACCAAAGACTGTTTTAATTAATGGTGATTTAAAACATGAATTTGGCAGGATAAGCAAACAAGAATGGAGAGAAACAAATGAAATTCTTGATTTAATTCTTTCAAAAGCAAAACTTGTGCTAGTAAAAGGTAATCATGATACAATTATAGAACCGATAGCAAGAAAAAAAGATATTAAAATTGTAGAGCACTATTTTACTAATAAATTTTGTTTTATGCATGGCCATCAATTTGAATTAAAACTTTCTATTTTAGACGAAAATATTAAATGGCTTATTCTCGCTCACCTTCACCCAATTATAAATTTGAGAGAAGGAATAAAAAATGAAAAATATAAATGTTGGCTTGTTGGAAAATGGAAAGGCAAAAAGATAATTATAATGCCTAGCTTCTTGCCATATGTTAGTGGCGCGCATGCAGATGAATATTCTCTTAATATAAATTTCAATAATTTTGATGTTTTCGCTATTGGTGATAAAATTTATCCTTTAGGTAAATTTAAACAGTTAATAAAAAATTTTTAAAGTTATGCTCAATTAATAAAGTATGAAAAAAACAGAAGAAAGAAGGGAAGCTGTAAAAAGAATAGAAGAATCAAAAAAACTTTTAGATGAAATAAGAAAACTGATGGGTAAATTCGACTGGACGGTTAACAAAAAAACACTTAAAAAAGTTAAGGAAAGCTACTCTCTGAAAAGTTGGGAAAATATAAAAGAAAAAGCAGAAAAGTACTTTCATGAAATAGATCAGTACCTAACTCCCGAAATATCAAAAATAGATCCTGGTTATTACAAATTACTAGCAAAAACTAAGGAGAGCTTATATAAAATAATAGTATATGAATAATTTATATTAATAAATTATAAGAGAGAAATAGAGACGCCTAACAGATCTTTTTCGAAAACATAGCAACAATAATCTATAATTTTATTTTTATTGAATTCGTTAATAAAATAATCTCTATGGGCATCACCAATATGGATTATGCTCACAGGATTAGGGCATAGCTTTGTATACTTCTTGAATGCTTTTTCGAAGTTATCATAAAATGGTTTATGATAGCCTAATAAAAAATAATCAAGTTGAGGCAATATCCCAAAAATTTTAATTTTTTCATTATTACAATCATATTTTTTTTTCTTTAACACATTAAGAATTTCAAAGTATTCTTTGCCTTCTGCAGACTCTCTAAATTTATTTAAAAAAATATCATCAATATCTTCATTCGGTCTAAATAATTCAGTAAAAAACACTATATGTTTGTTTTGATTAGAATTTATTATTTCTTCAATTTTAATTGAAATTTCTTTTTGTATCTCTTTACAAGAATGGTTTGTATCACATAATAAGTATATCATAATTAAATATGTTAGAGTTATTTAAAAATTTTACTTTTTACTATTTTAAAATAAAGACAGTAACAAAAAATTTATAAATTTCTAAAAAAAATTACTCTATGATAAGTAGAAGAAACTTAATAAAAGATTTAGGGTTGATAACATTGACGTTTTTATTGCCAACCATCTCTTATGCGCAAACACAGACAACAAAAGCTAAAGCAGAGAATTTAATTAAAAGCTTCAACAAATTACTAGATAATGATTTTTCTATGAACTTAAAGAGACTACTAGCTGAAAATTGCTTTCCATCGGTTAACTGTATAAAATGTGAGGTGGAATATGAAAATAATAAAAAAGAACAGGGAATTATTAATAAGTTATTTCCTGAATTGAAAGAACTTTTAAAAACAGATGACAACTATTCAGTAAACTATTTCAAATCGATAGAGATAGGAATAAACATCAAAAACAAAAAAGTTACATTTATATTGCCAAAAGAAGCTGCACCTATAAACAAAAAAGAAATTTTTACTCTTGAAAACATTATAAAAAATCTTTTTTATTATGATTCAGAAAAAATATTTAACGATGGAAAAGATGCTGATGTTAATTGTGTAAAAGGCTTAGAATCTGTAAAATGTTATTTTACTTATGAAGTCTTAGGAAAAAAGGGGCAGTTTATTAGTAGCTATACTCCAAAAATAAATGAAATAGAGGAGTATTATCCAATGATTTTATTTGAGATTAAAATAAATAAAAAACATAGAAAAATCGAAAAAAGGGGAGAACAAGTAATTTTAACAGGGGCTGATTAATTTTCTATTTAGATTAAAAATTTAAAGATAAAAACCTTTATAAAAGAGCCGGCGTGGCGGAATGGTAACGCGCTCGCCTCGAAAGCGAGTGCCCGAAAGGGCTTCTAGGTTCGAATCCTAGCGCCGGCGTTTTTTTGTTTTTATTTAATCTTTTCAAGAGTTATTGCTGGGCAAACTTTTGTCACCCCCTTTATTTTTTTAAGGCTTTTTATAAAGTTTAAAAGCTCAGTTGATTTTTCAAACCAGCATTCTGCAAGTAACATATGATCCCCACTTGAAGCATAAAGGCTAGTAATTTCTTTTAAGCGTGAAAGTTTTTCTGTTACTGCTAAATAATATTCTGGCCTTGTATCTAACCCTATAAGTGCGTGAACTAATCCGGCCTTCTTTATATCAAGTTCAACAGTATATTTTTTTATAATACCTTTAGCTTCTAAAGATCTTATTCTTTTTCTAATAGCTGTCTCACTAACATCAAAGAGCTTAGCTAGTTTAGTGTAAGAAATTCTAGCATTTTCTTTTAACAACTGCAAAATTTTTAAGTTTGAAATTCGAACCATAAAGTTTAAATACTGAACACTTTATAAATTTTATTATAAAGGATTATAAAGCCTAAATAAAACAAAAAGCAAGCTTTGAAATGATAAAGATAAATGAACAGATTCCAGATTTTGAACTCGAAGCTTTCCAAAATAATGAAGTAAAAAAAATAAAGCTTTCAGATTATAGAGGAAAGTGGCTTATCTTAATATTCTATCCAGCTGACTTTACATTTATCTGTCCAACAGAACTGGAAGAAGCTGCTAATTATTATGATGAGTTTAAAAAAGCTGGAGCAGAGATTATTAGTGTTAGTACTGATACGGTTTTTGTACATAAAGCTTGGCATGATAACTCGCCATCAATTAAAAAAATAAAATTCCCGATGGTTGCAGATCCTACAGGTAAACTTTGTAGGGCTTTTGGTACTTATATAGAAGATCAAGGCTTGTCTTTACGAGGTAGTTTTATTATAGACCCTGACGGTATTTTAAAAGCTTTTGAAATGCATGATAATAGCATAGGCAGGAGTGCTGAAGAATTGTTAAGAAAACTAAAAGCTGCTCAATATGTAAGAGAACATAAGGGAGAGGTTTGTCCTGCTAGCTGGAAGCCTGGTAAAAAAACTTTAAAACCAAGCTTAGAGCTTGTTGGCAAGATATAGATAAATAGTATGCATAAAAATTAAAATGGTATATGAAGCTAAAAAATATGAAGCTAAAAATTTTGAAAATTTGATTGGACTTGCTGGTTTTAGTGAGCAACTTTTAAAAAATCATTTTGCATTATATCAAGGTTACGTAAATAATATTAATAAATTATTAGATATACTTTCTACAATGATCAAAGAAGGAAAAACAAATACTCCTGAATACGCTGAACTTAAAAGAAGATTAGGATGGGAATGGAATGGTATGAGGCTACATGAGCTTTATTTTGAAAACATGGATAAAACTCAAAAAAAATTAAACCAAACTAGTAAATTATATAAGGCAATCTCTTTGAGCTTTGGATCTTATGAAAATTGGGAAAATGATTTCAAAGCTTTGGGTGCAATTCGAGGAATAGGCTGGGTTGTCTTGTATTATGATCCTGTTGAAGATAGGCTTATAAATGCATGGATAAATGAACATGACGTTGGGCATTTATCAGGAGCTATTCCTTTATTAGTGATGGATGTTTTTGAACATGCTTATATGCTTGATTACCAATTAAAAAGAGTTGATTACATCGAAGCATTTTTTAAAGCAATTAATTGGCCTATTGTTGAAAAGAGATTTGACAAAGCAAAAAAGATGTTTATAAGTTAAGAAATGCTAAGCAAGTTATTTTAATATTATTTTATTCTTGGCATCGGGATATGTAAAGGTAAATTGAGCTGATCTTCAATAAGAAGTGCTTTAAGATTGCTTTTTGTTAACACAAAGTTATAGATAATTTTTGCAAGTTCTTTTTCTTTTTTCCAATTTTTTAAAATTTCGTTTGCACGTTCTTTCTCTTCTAAATAAGTTAGATAGCCAGAGATTGATATTTTTGCTTCTTTTTCATAGTTGACTTCAAAATCAAATGGAAAAATCAATATTTTTTTGTCTTCTAACTTTGTATCTGATTCTTCAGGGTCTTTCAAAGTTAGAGTTACAGAAACTTTTTTAGTTTTGATTACTTTTTCCCTATTTGCACTAATTTTATTAAAATAGATATTCAAAATTGGCATTCTTATTTAGATTAGCGTGGTTTTTAAATTTGTCGCATGTATTAAATAATGTACTAAATATTAAGTCCTAAATACTAAGTTTTAATGTTATAACAAATCTTCTTCATTAACAACAACAAAATCACTTATAGCCATTACAGAGCTCCAAGAAATAAGAAGTTCTTTGTTTTTAGTCTGTTCAAGATTTAAAGTTAGAGCATAAGATGTTGGAGATGCCAAGACTATTTGAATAATCTCACCTGTTCTTGTCTCAAAAATTAAATCTTTAATTGTTCCAAGTTTCTTACCTTCTTTTGTAACAACAAGTTTGTTCAAAATTTCTTCAGGTTTTACCTTCCCAACCATGAAATTTTTATTTAAGTTTTATTTATAAAGTTTTCTATGTTTTAATTTAGATTATTTTTTTATTTATTTTTTTATTTTAATTTAATTTTTTTTGATTTAATTTTATTTTATCACTTAACCATCTTACCCCTTTATTTCAAGTAGAAAGTTTTATAAATAAAAAATTTAACCTGTGGTTTTTCAAAAAATAATTTAAAAGTTTAATTATACTATTATATATATTTTTTATAACATATTAACGAAAATAAATAATAAAAAACTATCTACTTGAAATCTAAGGGTTTTTCTTATTTCTTTTGGAAAGAAATACTTCTTCGTATATAATAAAAATAACGACAATAACTAACAATAACCTCCATAAGAAATAGACCTCTCTAACTGTTATATTTAATTTCAACAAAATTTAAAAATAAAAGAAAGATTTTTTTTGATGGCATTAAACATAGATAAAATTTTTGATAATGTTATAAGAAAAAGCATTTTTAAAAACAAAGCAGTTTTGCAATCAGACCACACTCCAGAAATAATTCCTCATCGTGAAAATCAAATAAAACAAGTAGCAAAGATTCTTTCTTGTTCTTTACGACTAGAAAAGCCAAGCAATCTTTTTATTTACGGTAAAACTGGGACTGGGAAAACACTTGTTGTAAGGTATGTTATTAATGAAATGTTGAAAAAAACACAAGAACTTAATATTCCTGTAAAATTAGTTTATACTAACTGTAAATTAAAAAAAATTTCAGATACTGAATACAGAATCCTCGCAGAAATTATTAATTTATTAGGTGGTAAAGTGCCAGCTACAGGCCTTCCTACAGATACTATCTATAGAAAATTTGTCGAATTAACAGACGAAAAGCAACAGCTTGTCATAATTGTTCTTGATGAAATTGATGAAGCTGTAAAAAAAATTGGTGATGCTTTCTTATATAATCTTACTAGATTAAATTCTGAACTAGTAAACTCTCAAATAAGCCTTGTTGGAATAAGTAATGATTTAACATTTATTGACTCACTTGATCCACGAGTTAAATCAAGTTTAAGCGAAGAAGAACTTGTTTTTCCTCCTTATAACGCCTTGCAACTTCAAGATATATTGAAAGAAAGAGCAAAAAACTCATTTAAAAAGAATGTTGTAAGTCAAGGAGTAATCGAAAAAATTGCAGCTATTGCTGCTAAAGAGCATGGTGATGCAAGACGAGCTATTGATCTTTTGCGAATAGCTGGTGAACTTGCAGAAAGAGAAGGTAAAGAAAAATTAACTTTAGAATTTGTTAATAAAGCAATTGAAAAAATGGAAAAAGATAAAATTATTGATCTTGTTGAAACACAGCCAAAACATCACCAACTTATCTTGCTTTCAATAATTGAGTTTAGTGAAAAAACAAAAGAGAAATTTTATACCGGGGATATTTACAATAAGTATGTTGAATTGGCAAGAGAACTTAAACTTGAACCATTAACACAGAGAAGAGTAAGTGATATTGTTGCTGAGCTTGACATGCTTGGTCTTATTAATGCCCAAGTAATAAGTAAAGGGAGGTATGGGCGAACAAGAGAAATAAGGATGAATTTACCACAATCATTAATTTCTAAAATTAAAACAATAATCAACCAAAGCTAAAAATAAGCTAAAAAATTAAAATAAGATGAATTTATCAAATATTTTTTTGAAGAAAGGTTTTTTACTACAACCAGACTTGATTAATTTTATTACTCAAGAAGAAACAGAGTTAATTATTGAGATATTGCAAGCTATTAATGCTCCAAAGATAATTTCTCTTAAATTTTTTTATGATAATAAAACAAAAATAGTTTCAATGCTTAACTCTTTTCTAGAATTAAAAAAATTTGACCCTAGTATTATTCTCAACTTAAAAAAAAAATTAGAAGAAGAAAAAGAGAAAAAAGAGCTAATTAATGAGGTGGAAAGTGAAATAAATAAAAGTGAAGAAGAAAAGAGAATAGAGGAAAAAAAATTTTATTATAATGGTAATTTGTTTAAACCAAAAAAGATTGAAGTAAAGGATTTTCTCTCTTTTTTTAAAAGTAGGTATGAATGGTTTAAAGATTTTCTAAAAGATAGGAAGGAGTTAGTTAATTTGACATCTATTGATAAATTACCAACAAATAACCAAAATGTTTCAATAATAGGGATGGTTATGGAAAAACGAGAAACAAAAAATAAAAATGTTATTCTTGAACTTGAAGATGGAAAAGGAATAGTTAAAGTACTTATAAATAAAAATAGAACTGTTTATGAAAAAACACATAGCATAGTCGAAGATGAAGTTATCGGTATTAAAGGTTTTGGTAATAAAGAGATAATCTTTGCTTCAGAGATAGTCTTTCCAGAAATAGTCAATTTAAATAATAAAAAATGCTTTCTTGATAAAAACGCCCTTTTTCTCGCCGATATTCATATAGGAAGTGATAAATTTTTGGAAAGTAATTTTAAAAAAGCGATTAAGTGGATAAATGGAGAAGATGGAAATGAAAGGCAAAGAGACAAAGCGAAAAAAATAAGCCACATTTTTTTTGTTGGCGATATTGTTGATGGTGTTGGCATATACCCTGGTCAAGAAAATGAGCTATTAATAAAAGATATCATTGAGCAATATAAGTATGCTTATGAACTTTTCGATGAAATTAGGAAAGATATTAAGTTAGTATTTATTCCAGGAAATCACGATGCAGCTAGGATAACAGAACCACAAGTTTTTAATATGTTTTCCAAACCACTACAAAAATTAGAAAATGCTGAGTTTTTACCAAACCCAACCTTTTATAATCTTTATGGTTATAATGTTTTACTCTACCACGGCGCAAGCTTTGATTATTATGCAAATAAAGTTTATAGCTTAAAAGCAGCTAAAGCTTATGAAAATCCAGAAGAATTATTAAAATTTTTTCTTCAAAAACGACATTTAGCGCCAACACACGGCTCAACAGTCTATTCTCCAACTGATGAAGATTTTTTTATTATTAAAAAAGTTCCTGATGTGTTTGTCACAGCTCATATTCATAAAACAGGAGCAACTCATTATAAAAACATAATTCTTATCTCTACCTCTTGTTGGCAATCACGAACACCTTACCAAGAAAAATTTGGGCATATCCCTGACCCATGTAAAATACCCCTCTTTAACACCAAAACAAAAGGAGTCCATATTTTAGATTTTAATTAAAATGAAACCTTGCTTAAAAAGTTTAGAAAATTTAGAAAAAAAAGTAGTAGCTATTTTTGATGGAGATGGTACTCTGTGGCGTTTTGATGGAGAATTTGGAAGTTCTTGGGATATTCCCAAGCAAGTATTAAGTGACAAAGAAAGAGAAATTTGGGAGAGAAGAAGTAAAATTTTCCATTCAAAATTTGAAGAAAGGGCAAATTTTTACGAATACTTTCTCAAAGCACAGATTAAGTTATTAAATGGAAAAGAAGAAATAAAAAATTTTTCTATTCCATATATAGAAGGCGCAAAAGAAATTGTTAATTTTTTTAAAGAGAAAGGAGTCGAAGTTTTTTTGATAAGTGCTGGATTTTATAGCGTGATCAAAAAAGCAGCTGAAGAATTAAAGATAAAGTTCATTTCAAATGAAATCGAAATAAAAAATGGTATTTATACAAAAAATACTAATTCGTATGTGACTCCTTTTAACAAAAATGAGATAATAAAAAAATTGGTAAATAATACCACTTTCTTAATCTTATTTTTTGACATTTATGACTTTAGTATTATAAATAATAACTTTAATAATGAAAATATAAAAATATTAATTTACAATGATAGCTCTTCTGGCGAAAAAGAAAAAGCTTTTTCACTATATAAAGAGAAAAAATGCGATTTTATTGCCAGCAATTTTTTTCAAGCAATTAAAGTAATTAAAGATAAAATATAATAAATATGAAAATAAATTTCAAAAAATATTTTAACGATATCTTAGAAAAAACAAGAATAGCTTATGCTATTGCTGAAAATGCAAGAAAGAAAGGTTTTGATCCTATAAAAAAAGTTGAGATACCTCTAACAGCAGGGCTTGCTGAAAGAGCGACAGGAATTGTTTCAATTTTACACCCTCAAGTTAAAGATGAAAAAATAGAAAGAAGAATAAGGGAACTAGAGCTCGAATATGGCTTTCTTGAGCTTGGAACAGCATTAAAAATTGCCGAAGAAATAGCTAGTCAAAAATTTTGTCGTTTTTCGTCTAATTTAGAAGCAATTGAAGCAGGAGTTAGACTAGGTATTGCTTATTTAACTTTAGGCATTGTTTCAAGCCCCATTGAAGGATTTATCAGGCTCGAAATAAGAAAAACGAGCAACAATGAAGATTATCTCGCAGCTTTTTTTGCTGGGCCAATTAGAAGTGCTGGTGGAACTGTTGCAGCTCAATCATTAATCATAATTGACTACTTAAGACAAATTTTTGGTTATGCAAAATATGACCCACAAAGTACAGAGGTAAAACGCGCCATCACAGAGATATATGATTATCATGAACGTATAACTAACTTGCAGTATCTACCTTCTGAAAAAGAGATAGAACTTATTGTTAGTAACCTACCAATTCAAATAGAAGGAGAAGCAAGTGAAGAGATAGAAGTTAGTAATTATAAAGATTTACCAAGGGTATCAACTAACAGGATTAGAAGTGGTTTTTGCTTAGTGCTAGCTGAAGGAGTAGCAGCAAAGGCACCAAAATTAATTAAAGCTATTAAAAAGTTGAAGGAAAAAGGGATAAATATCGAAGGATTTGATTTTTTGACAAAACTTGAGAGAATAAAAACTGAAAAAGAAAAAGAGAAAGAAAATAAAGGAAAAGAAGTTAGTGAAACTTTAATTGCGCCTTCTTCTATTTACATTAAAGATATGGTTGCTGGCAGGCCAATTTTAAGTTACCCTTCAACTTTTGGGGGATTTAGATTGCGCTATGGTAGAACAAGAACAAGCGGTTATAGTGCAATGGCAGTTAATCCAGCACTAACATACTGCATTGATTTTCTTGCCATTGGCACACAATTAAGAACAGAAAGGCCAGGAAAATCTTGTAGCTTGGCAACCTGTGAAGTTATTGATGGACCAATTGTAAAACTTGATGATGGAAGTGTAATAAAAATAAATAATGTTGAGCAAGCATTGAAATATAGAGATAAGATAAAAGAGATAATCTATCTTGGAGATCTTCTTATTAGCTTTGGTGATTTCTTTAATAGAAACCATTTACTAATGCCGGCAGGTTATGTTGAAGAATGGTGGTTTTCAGAATTTAAAGACTTTATCGAAGAAATAACAACAAGTAATAAAAATATAGAAGAGGTGAATGAAGCACAGCGAGAATTAAATAATTTGAAAGACTATAATTACTTTAACTTAAGCCTCGAAAAGGCAATTGAGCTTTCTCTTAAATATAACCTCCCTCTATATCCAAAATATATTTTTTATTGGTCACAAATAAATTTAGAGCAACTTAAAGAATTATTGAAATGGCTTAAGAATTCTTATTTTAGTCCTGAAGGAAATTTGATTCTTTCATATTCAAAAACTAGAAGAGCAGAGTTAGAAATAGCAAAAAGAGCTTTAGAAATTGCTGGAGTAGAACATAGTGTTAGTATTGAAAATGTGATAATAAAAAAAGATGAGGCTAAAGCATTGTTACTTAATATCGGCATTTTGCATGCTAAAGAAATTAATGAGAATATTGATAAAATAAATTCTTCAATAAAAGAAAGAAGTATAGACTTATTAAATAGGTTAAGTGAAGAAGAGAAAAAAGGAAAGAAAAGTGTTCTAGATTTTATAAATACTATCTCTGATTTTAAGATCCGAGATAAAGCTGGAACTTTTATAGGAGCAAGAATGGGGAGGCCAGAGAAAGCTAAACCAAGAGTCTTAACAGGACAGCCAAATGTTCTTTTTCCTGTTGGTGATGAAGGTGGTCGTTTGCGAAGCTTTGATAGTGCAAAAGAAAAAGGGTTTATTAAAGCAGAATTTCCAATATTTTATTGCAATAAATGCAAGTCAGAAACAATTTATTTTGTGTGTGAAAAATGTAATAATGAAACAGAGAAACGTTATTATTGTAATGAATGTAATAAAACATACTCAACAAATATATGTAAAGCACATGGACTTTTAAAACTTTACAAAAAAGCAAGAATAGATATTAATTATTATTTTGATAAAGCTATTGAGAAGCTAGGTTTGAGTAAGTTAGAAATTCCAGATGTTATAAAAGGAGTAAAGGGAACAAGCTCAGAGAATCATATTACCGAACATTTAGCTAAAGGAATCTTGCGGTCAATATATAATCTACATGTTAATAAGGACGGGACTATTCGTTATGATGCTACAGAACTTCCAATAACTCATTTCAAACCAAGAGAGATTGGAACTAGCATAGAAAAGTTAAAGGAACTTGGCTATACTCATGATTGTTACGGAAATCCTTTAGTTAATGATGATCAACTCTTAATTCTAATGCCTCAAGACATAATATTACCAAGCACAAGCGAGAGTAAGGATGAAAGTGCGGATAGCTTCCTTTTGCGAGTTTCTAAATTTATAGATTCTTTACTAGTCCGATTTTATAACACAAAACCATTTTATAATGCTGAAAAAAAAGAAGATTTAATTGGGCAATTAGTAATTTGTATTGCTCCTCATAATGCTGCCGGAACAATAGCAAGAATAATTGGTTTTAGTGATACACAAACATTCTTAGCAAGCCCTTTTTTACATGCAGCCATGCGTCGTGACTGTGATGGTGATGAAGCAGGGTTTATGTTATTACTCGATGCCTTAATAAATTTCTCATTTGCTTATCTCCCTTCTCATAGAGGAGCAACTCAAGACGTACCAGTAATCATCAACTCAATAATAAGGCAAAATGAGGTTGACGATATGGTTTTTGATATGGAAAATACACAATTATTCCCTAAAGAATTTTATTATGCAACTCTTGAATATAAAAGCCCCCTTGAGTTAAAAATACCTCAAGTTAAAAACAATCTTTCAGTAGCCGATGCATTCATAATTAACTTTACACATCCAACTCAAATTATAAGCGCAGGTAATAAATGTTCGGCTTATAAAAGTCTCGCAACAATGAAAGAGAAAGTTGAAAAACAGATGGATGTTGGCATAAAAATCAGAGCAGTTGATGCAAGTGATTTAGCAATGTTAATAATAACAAAGCATTTTATTCGTGATATAAGGGGTAATTTGCGAAAGTTTTCCTCTCAGCAATTTCGTTGCTCAAAGTGCAATGCTAAATATAGGCGGCCACCTCTTGCAGGAAAATGCTTGGAATGTGGTGGCCCAATTATTTTTACAATCGCTGAAGGTACAATAAGAAAATATCTCGAGCCAGCTTTAGCTTTAGCACAAAAATACAATGTTAAAGATTATGTAAAACAAAACTTAAAATTAGTTGAATTAAATATTAATGAATTGTTTGGCAAAGAGCAAATACAACAAAAAGATCTAAAGAAGTGGTTATAAATAATAAATAACAAAAAATTAAATAATCAAAAATAGTACCCTAGCACTGGTAACACGAGGCAGCCCATCAAATGCACTCGTCGCATTTCTTTTAGGTTAGGAATAAGGCCTATAAAAAATCCCGTTGCCAAAACAATTAAGCTCCAAATATGAGAAACTATAATATTAATACTAATAATAAAAACAATAACTAAAAAGCAGAGCTTTTGATAGCTAATTCTATTTATGTATTTACAAATAAATTTTGTTAAACCGAGGCAAATAAAAACACTTAAACATGAAGCAATAAATGCAACAATAATTAAAAGCAGCAATTGGTTGAAATTTATTCCTCCGAGAATTTGGTTAACAACAACAGCTGCTCCACTTCGTGGCTTTTGTATCAAATAAGCATTGACAAAGCTGAAAAGCATGACAATTGTATTAATACTACCAACAAGAATTAGAAATTCTTTTGTATTTAATTTTCCTAATAAATCACTACCAATTATCGCTGCTTGCCCAGGACCAATTGCTGGATAAAGAGAAACAAAAGAGCTTGAAACAATTCCGGCGGCAAGTGGCCTTATCTTCTCCCGTGTTTTTAAAGTAAGCTCTCTTTGATGTTGCTTTACAAGCTTCGTTTTATTTTTTATGCTTAACACAAGTAAAGGTAAGCCGAAAAGACCAGTAAAAAGAGGTAGCAGTGGTTGTGATATTGCTTTAAAATTAAGAGTAAAAACTCCAAGTAAACCAGAAAACAAGAATACAATAAAAGCTAGAGCTTTTCGCTTTTCCTTGAGAATGAGAAAAAGTGAGAATATAAGTAGGATAAGTGGCACAGAAAGCTTAATAAGAGGCCAAGTTTTTGGCAAAAAAATGATAAGTAAAGGAATAATAAGAAGTGCGACGAGAAAACCATAAAAAGAACCAATTAATGTTAACTTTACAGCATAAAAACCAAAACCTTTTAATAATAGTCTATGGCCAGGAAGTAAGGCCATCGCACTATCTTCTGCTGGAGCCCCAAGAAAAATACTTGGAATAAAATCAAGAAAAGTATGAGTTATCGCCATCGCAACAAGAAAGCAAGAAACAAGCAAAGGATTTTGAAAGGTAAATGTTAAAGCAACAGCAGATATTAAGTTAACATGAATCCCTGGAATTATGCCAGTTATAATTCCAGCAAATACTCCAATAATAGTTGCCAAAAAAAATTCTAGCATAGTAACTTTAAGTTATTAGTTTATTGTTTTATTTTTCAATAACTTTCTCAGCTTCTATTTCTTTATTTCCCTTGTACAATTTTATTCTTCCAACTATTTCAACACTCTTATTTAATTCTAAATTTTTTATTTCATTATAACTGACAACCACTATACAACTAGAATCGCAAATTTGAAACAAAGTTAGTTTATCATAATTTCTAATCCAATCAACCTTTCCTTCAACAACAACCCAATCATCAATGTTTTTTTCATTAATTTCATTTATACTTACTTTTTTAGGAGTTAGATTAGAACTTAAAATAAAGAGAAGAAAAAGCCCCACAATGCTGCCAACCAAAGCAATTTTTATCATTTTCTATAACTATAACTTTAAGCTAAAAAAATCAATTGCATTAGCATCAGTAATTTCTTCAACCTTACTTATTTCTATTTTCTTAATTTTAGCAATACTTTCACAAGGAATATTCACATTAAGTGGCGTACCAAACTCTTGTCCAGGCTGAGCAAACCAGGGCGAGTCAGTTTCAAGTAAAATTTTGTTAAGTGGCATATCTCGAGTAATTTTCTTTATATCTTTAGATTTTATTATCCCTGGTCCAACCGAAATATACCACCCATTATCAATTATTTTAGATAAATTTTTTTTATCATTAAACAAATGCATTAAAACTTTATCCACCATACTCTCGCGTTCTAGAATTTCAATAACTTTTGAAGTTGCATCACGTGAATGTATTACTAAAGGTTTATCAATTTTTTTTGCCAGATGAATCAATTTTAAGAAAAGTTCTTCTTGTTTTTCTTTAATTTTTTCAATTTCATTTTCTTTAATAAAATGCCAATCAAGCCCAGTCTCACCAATTGCAACAATGTTCTCTCTATTTTTTTCAATTTTTTTAATGAAATTACTAATCTCTTCTTCACTAATGTTAGCATAATGTGGATGGATTCCAACAGTACAAAAAATAAACTTTGGATATCTTTTAATAAGATCTAATGTTAGATTAAAATCTTTTGGATGTGAACAACAAGTAACTATTGCTTTTAACTTGCTTTTCCATTTTTCAATTAACTTTTCACGTTCGTTATTAAATTCTCGCTGTTCAAGATGACAATGACAATCAATCATAAAATATTTATTTTGTATATTTTTAAAATTGTATGGAAAAGTTAATTGCCCTTTTTTTGATTTTATTATCTATCATTTATGCAAAATTTTTTTTGCAACATGAATGTAAAGAGGAAGTTAAAAATTTTAAAAAACTGTTAAAAAAAGTTAAAATTAGTTTACCACTTTTTAACATCATTATTCTTTTTCTTTTCTTACTGTCTAATCTTTTATTTCTTCTTGTGATAAAAAAAATATTTTTACTTCCCTTTCTTTTTATAATTTTTTTAGCAATTGTCGCTGAATTAGCGAAAAACAATGCTCGTTATATCTTCCTTCTTTATGAGTTAATAATTATCTTTCTTTCTGAATATTTATTATTTCTTAGCCTTTTATTTATAATTTTTAATTTAATCTATCTTTCTCTCAATTAATCAAATTTTTTCTAGCTTATTCAACCCGAGAATTTCAAAGCATTTTTCAATAACCTTTATCCCTAGCAAAAGGATGACAACTCTTTTCTTTCTCTCATTTTTTTCCGCTTTAATAATACTACATTGCTCATAAAAATCATTAAAAATTTTACATGTTTGATATAAGTATCGAGCAATTAAGCTTATATCAAAATTTTTGATAGCTTTGTTAAGAGTAAAGCCAAAATTGAATAATTGATGCAAAAGCAAAGATTCATAATTGTTAAGAGAATCTATTCGTAAACTTTTTATTTCCTTTTTACTGATTTTTTCTTTTATTTTTAATTTTCTTACTATACTTTTTGCCCGTGCGAGACTATAATTTAAATAAATAGCTGTGTCCCCCTCAAGTCTTAACGCCTGTTGCAAGTCAAAAATAACATTTTTCTCATAATCAATTTTAGCAATAGTGTAACGAACAACATTTGAGGCGAGTTGCTTAAGCTCAGCTTCACTTAACTTCGATTTTCTTTTTTCTGCTTCTTCTTTCAGTTTTTTATAAACTTCTTCAAGAAAATCTTCGAGCAAAACAAGATTTCCAGCACGAGTAGACATCTTAGCCGGCCCAGCAGGAGTTAACAAAAGCACCATACTATAATGCAACACTTTCGGTGCATTATAGCCAAGCTTTTTCAATATAAAAGTAAGCTGTTGAAAGTATAGCTTTTGATCTTCACCAAGCACTATGATATTATTAGGAGCTCTCTTGAGTCTCCAGATTGTATAAGCAATATCACGAGTTAAATAAAGAGTGGTACCATCTGGCCTTGTTAAAGCAACAAAAGGAGTTTTCATCCCTTGTTCAAGCCCGCTTCCTCGTAAATCAAAAACGATTTTACCTTCTTCATCTTTTAGAGCGAGACCCTTTTTTTGCATCTCATTAACAAGTCTTTTTGCTTCTTCGAGAAAATCAGACTCATAATCAAAATAATCAAAGTTTATATTTATTTTCTTAAGAATTGCCTTTTGTCCTTTAACTGCCTTCTCAACTATTTTCTTAACTTTTTTCAAACTTTCAATATCATTATTTTCTATTTTTTCCAATAATTGGAGAACTTTCTTCTCAAACTCCTTGTCATGCTCAATTCTTTCTGCAGAAGCTTGATAAAGCCTTAGTATTTTATCAAAATTTTCATTACCTTTACAGACTAAAGCAAGCATTGCAACTTGCTTGCCTATATCATTAACATAGTAATGTCTTTCAACATTATAGAAGAAGCTAAGTAACCTGGCAACAGAATCTCCGATAATAGCATTTCTTGCTCTACCAATATGAGGACTTGCATTAGGATTTATACTTGTATGCTCAACTAAAAATTTTTCTTTTTTTCTTTTCTCAAAATTTTTCAAAGTTTCATAAATAAAAGAGAATTTTTTATTATCTTTAAGCCAGATATTTAAATAACCTCCAATTAACTCAATTTTTTTAACAAATCCAAGCCCTATTATTTCTTGCTTTATTTTATCAATTTCAGAACTAGGTTTTCCAAAACAAGCTATACTAATATCACCAAACTCCGGCTTCGGAACTTCAAAGATTAACTTGTATTTCTCACATATCTTATCTATATCCATAAGCATAAAAAAATAATTTGAAAGAATTTAAATATTTTATAAACAAAATAATGAAATGAAAAAAAACAAAAAACTAATCTTTGATACAAATTGGATCATTAATTGTGCTAAATATAAATATTATGAGTTATTTTTTAATTTAATTAATAAATATGAATGCTTTGTACTTGATAGAACAATTCGCGAACTAGAAAAAGCAGGAATCTATAAACCACAGGTAAAATTCTTGCTTGAGCAACTTGAAAAAAAAGCAAAAATAATAAAAGCCAAGAGATATGTCGATAAAGAAATCTTAAAACTTGCGAAGGAAAAAGCAGTCGAAGCTGTTGCGACCTTTGATAAAGAACTAATAAAAAAGTTAAAAAAAGCAAATGAAATGATTGAGATTATAAAATCAAAAAGTGAGTAAAATGCCAATTACAAGTGTTATGAGATACTGGCCAGTTCCTGATAGCTATTCTAAAGATATACCTCGACAAGGACCTGGATCATTTGCAGAAAATAGACAAGATAGGATACATAGTGGTGTTGATATTTATGCTCCAGAAGGAGCAAAAGTTGTTGCTATTGAAAACGGATTAGTTATTGCACAAGGAATTTTTACTTCTCCTAAATTAAACCCTTATTGGAACAAAACTTATTATGTAGCAATAAAAACAAACTCTAATTTTATTAACAAATTTTGCGAGTTAAAAGATGTGGTAGTTGAGGTAGGTGATAATGTGAAAGGAGGACAGCTAATAGGGCATATTGGTGTTGTTTTAAACTTTAGAAAAATAAATGAAGATTCTCCTTTGTACATCCAAAAGTTAAAAGCAGCCAACATAGCTAGCATGCTTCACTTTGAATTATATTTGAATGAGCTAGTGAATTCAGAAAACTATTTTAGTGGTAATTGGCTTAACTATTCTAAAATGCCAAAGAATTTATTGGATCCTACAAGATATTTGTTATCATGTAGGGCTAGTGTACTTGAAAGAAAAATTTAAAAGTACTATTTTTTT
Organism: Candidatus Pacearchaeota archaeon; assembly: GCA_038890875.1. Lineage (GTDB taxonomy): Archaea > Nanobdellota > Nanobdellia > Pacearchaeales > JAPDKA01 > JAWAFA01. The sequence continues at coordinate 221,161 of JAWAFA010000001.1, forward strand.
AAAAATGGAATGTTCTACATAACTGAGATTAATGATTATGTAAGAGTAGCCCCGGAGAATTTTGGTTTGCAGTTAAAAGAAGCCGTGATAAAAGAGTTGGAAGAAGTTTACCAAGATTATATTGATGAAGAAATTGGAGCAGTAATTAAGGTTATCGATGTTATAAGTGTAAGGGAGGGGGTCATTATACCTGAAGATGGAGCAATCTATTATGATTCAACCTTCAGGCTACTCGTCTTTAAGCCAGCTCTCAACGAAATTGTTTATGGTAAAATCGAGCAAATTACAAACTTCGGTGCTTTTGTGAATCTTGGAGTAATTCAGGCATTAGTTCATATTAGTCAGACAATGGAAGATCAAGTAAGCTTTAGCAAGACTAATAGCCTGCTTGGAAAAAATACAAAGAAAAACTTAAAGAAGGGCGATCTGTGCTTGGCAAGAATAGTTGCTATAAGCTACAAAACAATTCCCCCAAAGATAGGCTTAACAATGCGCCAGCCTGGTCTTGGAAAACTCGAATGGATTGAGAAAGAAAAAAAGAAAGTTAAAAAAGAGAAAGCTAAACCTAAGAAGGAAAGCAAAGAATAAAAAGTTAAATAAAAGTAAGCAAAAAATGAAAAAAGCATGTAAGAAGTGCAAAAAAGTTTATGATAATCTTGAAGTATGCCCAGAATGTAATGAAAAATTGATACAATCATGGAAAGGATTGCTTATCATTACTGATCCTGAAAGCGAAATTGCTAAAAAATTAGGAATAAAAAACCCAGGAAAATATGCAATACTTATAAGATAATCACTAAAAATGGAAATTATAAAAAAAGAAATAAGGCGTAACCCCTTACTTCATCGAGATGAAATTTATTTACTTATTAAATCAAAAACTACTCCCAGTGAAAAAGAAGTTCAGGAAATTATAAAAAGCAATTTTGCTGTTCCCGAACAAAATATTGAAGTAAATAAAATTGAGACAAGATTTGGATCACATGAAGTAGTAGTTTATGCTAATATTTATGAAAGTAAAGAATTAGCTAATAAATTTAAAAAGGCAAAAAAGAAGAAAGAAAAGAAAGAAGGCGAGAATGTAAAGCAAACAGAAGAAAAGAAGAAATAGGAAAAAGAAAAAGTATAAAAAATAAAGAATGGCTGAAAAAAAAGGCAAAAAAAAGAAAAAAAACAAAACCCCGAGCAAGAGGTGGGAGTATTATGGAGAAAAAAATAAAGCTAGGTTTTGTCCAAGATGTGGCCCAGGAATATTTCTTGCAAAACACAAAGATAGGTTATACTGCGGGAAATGCCATTATACAGAATTTATTAAATAATCATTGAATTATTATTTTTAAAACCCTGCCAGAGGTTTAAGCACGAAAAGACCTGCCTAACCTCTGGTGGGGAAAAAGAGGTGATATTATTATAAAGTAACTACTATTTAAAAATCTTTCGGTACTTTAAAGTGATTAAAAAAAATTATTAAAAATAAAGAAAAAATCAGAAAAAATATTTTCGACTATAGAAATGCTTTTAAATTAATCATTTATGTTTTATAATGCAAATAAAAGAGGAGATTTTTAGAAAACTTGACACTTTTTTAGGCGATGAAAAAAAGATAGAATTTCTTGAAAATTTGCTAAAAAAAGAACTAGATAACGAAACAAAAAAATTCATTATGCTAAAAATAGCTGAGCTATATGAAAAAAAGAATCTTTATAATAGCTCTTTACATTATTTGCTAAGTGCAGCTACTTTAGCTGATAAATGGTCGGAAAAAATTCCTTTGCTAATGAAAATTACCCAAATCTATATTAAACTTTTTGATTTTATTAATGCAGAAGATTATTTTAAACAAGCCATCGAAATTTCTAACCTTAATGATATTGAAAGACTTAGGCAAGAATATATTAATTATTATTTAAAAGAAGCAAAGTTTTATGAGCAAAAAAATCGCTATAGGAAAGCGATAAAATTTTATGAATTTCTTGCTAATAAAGGAATTGAAAGGTATGAGATGTTAAATAAAGTTGCTGATCTTTATGAGCTAGCTGCTATGCCTGTTGAGGCTGGAAGGATAAGAAGGCAAATTCAGTTTGAGCTTGAAAGCAGACAAGAGAAAGCAGAAGAACAGAAAAGGAAAGCACTTATTGAAGAAAGTAGAGCAGAAAGACTTGTTTAATTTTTCTCTTTTCAAAAGAAAAATTTAAATGCTGTGATTTTTTATTTTAAAATGAAAATCGAGGACTTGCAAAAAATTCAGTTTGAGCAAGAAGAAATACTAAAAGAAAATAAAGTTTATGATAAACTTTTTTCTCGAGAAGGTAAGAAATTTTATTTTCTTGAAGGACCACCTTATGCAAATGATATCCCTCATATAGGTCATTTAAAAAATGCTGTAATAAAAGACGTGTTAATTAGATCTAAGTTTATGCAAGGCTTTTCTGTTTTTTTCAAACCAGGTTTTGATACTCATGGCTTGCCTATAGAGAATACAGTTGAAAAAAAACTTGGTTTAAAAAGTAAAAAAGATATTGAAGCTCTTGGCATAGACAATTTTATAAAAATATGCAAAGAAAATGCAACACTTAATAAAGATCTTTTTATGTTAGTCTACAAATACGCCGGAGTTCTCTTTCATTTAAAACAACCATATTTAACCTATGAAAATTATTATATAGAAAGTGCTTGGTGGACATTCAAGAGACTATGGGAAAAAGGTTTTGTTTATAAAAGCAAGAAGCCAGTACATTTTTGTAGTCATTGTCAAACCTCTCTTGCTGGCTATGAGGTTACAGATAGCTACACGACTTTACGCGACCCAAGTATCTTTATACTTTTCAAATCAAAAGAAAAAATTAAAGATAAAGAAGCTTATTTTCTTGTCTGGACAACAACACCCTGGACACTTATAAGTAATGTAGCTCTTGCTATCCGCGAAGATGCTGATTATGCCTTAGTTCAACTTACTGATGGGAGAAACATCATTCTCGCAGAATCTAGGTTAGAAATTTTAAATGAACTTGGTTATGCTTATACACTAGTTGATAAAATAAAAGGAAAAGAGTTAATTGGCTTAAATTATGAATCGCTATTAGATTTACCTGTACAACAACAACTAGAGAAAGAAAAAAGCCAAAATCAAAAAATACATACCTTAATTGCAAGTATAGGGATGTTAAAAGAAAGAGTTGCGAGCAAGACGGCTGTGAAAAAAGCAATTGAAACCAAAGAGCTTTATGAAGATTTTGTAAATTTAAATGAAGGAACAGGTATTGTCCATACTGCTGGTGGGCATGGTAAAACTGACTTCGAGATTAGCATGTACTATGGCTTACCTTGTGTTAGCCCTTTAGATGATGAATGTAGATTTAATGCTGATGCTGGATGGTTGGAAGGGATTTATGTTAAAGATGCCGATGCAAAGATTATATCCTATCTCGAAGAAAATAACAAATTACTCCATGCAACATATATCACCCATACCTATCCTGTTTGCTGGCGTTGCAAAACCCCCCTTATTATAAGACTAAGTGAGCAATATTTCCTTAATATAAAACCAATCAAACAAAAAATGATTTCAGAGACTGAAAAAGTCGAATGGCTTCCTGAATTTGTAAAAGAAAGAATGTTAAACTGGGTTATCAACGCCGAAGATTGGAATATAAGCAGACAGCGCTATTGGGGAATTCCTATACCACTGTGGGAGTGCAAGTGTGGAGAGATTAAAGTTATTGCATCATTAAAAGAGTTGAAAGAGGAGGTAAAGAAAGGAAGAAAAGCTTTGCCAGACAACTTCGATTTGCATAATGCTCTAAAAATAAAACTTACATGTGATGCTTGTGGCGGCGAAATGATAAAAATACCCTATATCTTTGATGTCTGGTTTGATTCTAGTGTTGCTCCTTGGGCCTCGCTTGGTTATCCTTATTATGACGAGGATCTATTTGATAAGCTATGGCCTGTTGATAGAATTAATGAAGGCCAGGATCAGATTAGGGGTTGGTTTTATGTATTACTCTTCTCAGGTATAGCTTGCTTTTCTACATCTCCTTATAAAACAGTAAGCATGATTGGTTGGGTAGTTGACGAAAAAGGAGAAAAAATGTCTAAGAGTAAGGGAAATGTTATTTATGCTAAAGATGCTATCCAACAATTAGGAGCAGACCTTTTAAGATTTTATCTCCTCTATGACTCCCCTCCTTATGAAATTCATTCTATTAATCTAAAAAATGCAAGTAAAGAACCACTAAAATTTTTCAATACATTGTACAATCTTTATAATTTTTATTCACAAATCGGTCCTGCAGAAAGATCAAATTATGAAAAGATTGATCTTTGGATAATCTCAAGACTTCACAGGTTGATTAGAGATTATACTCAGGCTATAGAAAATTTTGAACTTAATTCTGCTTTAAGAAAACTTTATGATTTTGTTCTTAATGATCTTAGCAGAGTTTATCTTAAGATTATTAGGGAGAATGCAGAGAAGAAAAAAATACTTTTGAGAGAGATATTAGAAAATGTTTGTAAATTAACCAGTATTGTAAGCCCATTTTTTTCTGATTGGCTTTGGCAAAAATTGAAAAAGGATACTAGTAGTGAGAGCATTATATTAGAAAAATGGCCAAAATATAATGAGGCAAGCATAGATAATGAACTTGAGGAAAATTTTGCTATTGTCGATAAAATAACTGAATATACTTTCTCATTACGAGCAGAGAACCAAATTAATTTAAGATGGCCTTTAACCAATTTATTTATCTTTACCGATGATGAAAAGATTGCTAGTGCTGTAAAAAGATTTGAAAGTATTTTGAAGAGTCAGACAAATGTTAAAAGCATCGTTTTAGCAAGAGTAAAAGATGTTACGAAAAATGCGAGAGAAATTGCCAAAGGCTTGTTTATTGCTTTAAGCTTAGAGTTAAGCAATGAACTTCTTGCAGAAGGCTTTGCTAGGGAGATAACAAGACATATCCAAGAGGCAAGAAAGCGGCTCGGGCTTGTTAAAGAAAATGAAATCGAACTCGAGATAATAGTCGATAAAGAGCTTGAAGAATTATTAAAAAAGTATAAACAAGTAAACTATATAAAAGAAAAAGTAAATGCTACGAGCTTTTATATTGGCCAAGATCAAAAAAATGAAAAAGTCTTGCATGAAGAAAATTTTGGAGTAAGAGAGAAAATTATCACGATAAGGATAAATAAAAAATAAAATAAATAAAAAATAAATTAAAGTAAAACTTGCCCAGAGTTTCTTGTTAAAATATCACCAAAGCCAAAGCCTGCAGCATAAAAGCTATGCACCAAAATTTCTTTCAAGCTTTCAGTGAGGCTTTTTGGCCTTTTTATTTCAACTAGCTCAACACTTTTATTTAAACTTTGCTCAATTTCTTCCTTAACTTCATCAAAGCTCTTTACTCCATCTATCAAACCCTGTTCAACAGCTTCATCGGCAAGAAAGAATTCACCAGTAGCAAGGTTTTTTATTTCATCAAAACTTTTGTTTCTATTTGCCGCAACTTCACTAACAAAAATGTTGTAAATTTTTTCGAGTTTTTTCTCGAGAATTACCCTCTCTTCCTCGTCCAAACGCTTTAATGGATTTCCAATTTCTTTATATTCCCCTAGAGCAAACTCGCGATAAGTTATATTATACCTCTCAAGTAAGCCTGCAAACTCAAGATAACTTGCGGTTACACCAATACTTCCAATTAAGGAAAACTTGTCAGCATAGATTTTATCAGCAGCACTTGCAACAAGATAGGCTCCACTAAGTGCGTTATCAGCATAGGCAAAGACACTTTTATTTGTTTTTTCTTTATATTTTTTTATTGCATTAGCAATTCTAAGACTTGAGCTTGCCGAGCCTCCGCCAGAATTAATATAAAGTAATATTCCGTCGTAGTCATTATTTTTAGTATCTTCTATTGCCTTTAGAATGTCTTGTGCTGAAGTTTGTCTAAAGTGAAGCCCATCATCAACAATTAGCCCTTCAATCATTATTAGTGCTATTCTCGCTTTACTTTCATGAGGTTTTATACTAACTAATATAGTGATTACTAGTGTAATAACAATCAAGGCAGTCACAATTGCAACAATTTTTCTTTTTTTGTTTTTCATGGGGACGCCGGGGGTGGGACTCGAACCCACAAGTCCTTGCGGACGCAGGATTAGCAATCCTGTGCCATACCATTAGGCGACCCCGGCATAAAAATAAAAACGCGATTTTGTTTTTAAGTTTTTGTTTTTATGAGCCTTATGAGCCTCTTTGCTCTTTTCTTTTAATTTTTAAAGTCGGCAATTCTATTATTTAATGCGCGAAATTGTTTATTTTAGTAGGAAAGCATGGACAACTGGAAATTTTAAAGACTTAATGAAAGCTGGTAGAATGGATATAGCTTGCCATGCTGTAATAATGAGTTTTTTTATTAGTAATGCAAGAAGACAAGATGTAGTGCTTCATTTATTTTTTTATGGTCCTCCAGACCCTCCGAAGCATTTAGAAATAAGAAGTGGCGCACCACTAAGCAAAAAAGATATTGCCAGAATTATCAAAATAATGTTATTTAAATATAAACAAGGTAAGCGTGTAGAAGCATTACGTGATTGTTTTATTGAGAAAAAAAATTTGTTAAGTTTTATCGAAGAAAAGATTAAAGAAGGAAAGAAAATTTATTTATGTGATAAAAGAGGAGAAGATATAAGAAAAGTAGAGATAGAAAAAGAAGGCATATTTATTATTGGTGACCATCAGGGATTACCACTAAAAGAAAAAAAACGTATTACCCAGATTGCGACAAAACTTTCACTTGGCAAGATAACTTATCTTGCAAGTCAAGCAATAACAATCTTACAAAATGAGCTTGATCGAAGAGAGATCTGATTTTATTTGCATAAATTTTTAATATAATAAAACTTGTTTTTTTATGGCAAGGCTTGATGAGATAAAAAAAGAGAGGTTAAAGAAAATAGAAGAATTAAGAAAGTTAGGGATTAATCCTTATCCTTACTCCTACGCAAAGAAAAACAATTGTGAAGAGATTATAAAGAAATTTTCAAAAATTAAAGCTGGAGAAGAGACAAAGATAAATGTTAATCTTGCTGGTAGAATAATCAATCTAAGGCAACTTGGGAAAATTGCATTTGCCAACTTACAAGATGATAGTGGTAGATTACAAATAGTTTTAAGAGAAGATATACTAAAAAATAAGTTTGATTTTTTTAAAAAATATATAGATACTGGTGATTTTTTAGGTATTGAAGGAAGAGTTATAAAAACGAAAACAGGTGAGTTAAGTGTATTAGCAAACAAATTTGAAATTCTTTCAAAGGCCATCTTACCTTTACCAGAAAAATGGCATGGTTTGAAAAATATTGAAGAGCGCTATCGAATGCGTTATGTTGACCTTATTGTTAACCGAGAAACAAAAAAAATTTTTGTGACAAGAACAAAAATCATAAATGCTATTCGTGAATTTCTTAATTCGGAAGGCTTTGTTGAAGTTGAAACTCCGTCACTTCAGCTAGTTTATGGAGGTGCCGAAGCTCGGCCTTTTATAACAGAACTTCATGATTTACATATGAAAGTATATCTTTCAATTTCTCCAGAGCTTTATTTGAAACGCCTTCTTATTGGTGATTTTGAAAAAGTTTATACGATATGTAAAAACTTCAGAAATGAAGGCATAGACAGAACACATAATCCAGAATTTACAATGTTGGAATGTTATCAAGCATATGCAGATTATAATGATATGACTAAACTCTATGAAGAGATATGGAGCTATGTTTTGGACAAACTTGAGAAAGGCAAAGAGATAGAATACCAAGGACAAAAAATAAACTTCAAAAGATGGCAAAGAGTTACTATGTATGAAGGGCTAAAAAAATATGCTCAAATAGATGTAAAAAAAGCTTCGACGAAAGAATTACTTGAAAAAGCTAAGGCTTTAGTTCTTGATGTCGACGAAAAAACACCACGTGGTTTAATTATAGCAGAACTTGCAAAAAAGCTTGTTGAACCAAAACTTATTCAACCAACTCATTTTGTTGACCATCCAAAAGAAACAACACCACTCTGCAAATTAAAACGAGACGATCCAGAACTAATCGAAAGAAACGAACCATTTATTGCAGGCATGGAAGTGGGAAACATTTATTCTGAGCTTAATGATCCGGAGTTACAGAGAAAATATTTTGAAGAACAGGCAGAGTTTTTGAAGAAGAAAGGTTTAGCCCATCCTTACGATAAGGACTTTCTAAACGCACTAAGTTATGGCATGCCACCTGCAGGAGGTTTAGGGCTTGGTATTGATAGAATGGTTATGATTTTAACAAACCAACATTCAATTCAAGATGTTATTTTGTTTCCTTTTATGAAGTTGCAGGAGGAGCAAAGAAGATAATTAAATTTTGTTATAACTATAAAGTTAGAAAAACGAAAGATTTTTAAACTTTTATTAAATAATAATTTATGACAAAAAATAAATTAGCATTAGCATTTCTTTCTTTAGCCTTAACTTTATCTTCATGTACAGAATCAAAAAACAAAAAAAATGAAATACAGCCAATCAATAAAAAGGTACAAACTAAAATAATAGACGATGAAACAATGAAAAAAATACCTAAGCTTAATCCACCGATTTTGGCGTCCTGCCTTAGCTGTGATTGTGCTGCTGGGTATAGTAATGATAAAAGTTATCCTTTGCTAACACAAATAAGTAAGGACATGTATGAAGCCTGTTTCCTTTTAGCTGAGAAAAAATACGAAGAAGCATTAGGGATGGTTAATAAAGTAATTAAAGAAGCTTATGAAGAATATCGACATGAAAGAGTTCGTTGGTCATGGCATGTTCTTTTTTTATACAAAGCTAAAGCGGATATAGCTATTGAGATGGGTAGATGTGATATTTTAAATGAAGCTGTTAAAAGTATGAAGTCTACATTCAAAGAATACCCTCCTTATTATAACATATTTGATACAAATAAAGCGCGCAGGCAAGAAGAAATAATCAAAAAGTTGGATAGCTTAGCCGAAGCATGTGCACAAAGGGAGAAAATTAAACAGAGATAGCATTTTTAATTTCCTTTAAGTTGCTAGCAGCTATATCTAAAATTTGTAAATTTTTACCTTTTATCATCGTGTTTTTTTTACTCCATTCTAAATCTACCTTATTGCTTTCAGTCCAAGAAGCTAAAGTCTTTTTTAGTTTTTCAAATTCTTTAGCCTCAGCTTTTGGATATGATATAACCTCTACATTTTCCGTCTCTATAGAACACTCATAATTTGGATCATTAGCGTTTGTTAAGGTTGCATATGTTTTACCGTCTTTAATTTTAATAGCACTTCTTTCAGCAAACTTTGTTTCTTTAGAAGGTGTTACACAGCCTAATTCAAGTTCCCCAAAAAGATTTATAATAATATACCAAACTATAGGAAATCCAAATTTTAGATATGGTTTGCCTACAGACTCTCTTTCTCCGATTTCTTCAAATCTTTTATAGTATCCTCCTTCACTCTCTCCACCAAAATAATCAATAATTCTAATTGCATAATCTCCTCTTAAGATATGCTTCTTATGATTAAACTCTGGATGATAGGTCGCTTTTCCGATTACAGTCTCAACTTCTCTTATCTCTTTTCCATTATCATAACTTGCTATCTTACCTTTGATTTCAGCAGTACCATCTTTATTAAATTCTATCTTTGCTTTTTTAAGTTTTAGTGCTCTTGTTTCTAACTCTCTATCTAAAATTAATCCAGCATAGCACTCTTGTTGACAATTTATTACTCCCTTAACAAAACTTAATTTGTCATAATCTAAAATTAATTGATCAGTTAGTCCTACCTTCTTATTTAAAAGATTGCTGTAGCATATGTTAAAGTACTTTTCTAAAACAGTTGTCAAAAACATGTTGTCATTATTCCTGTTAGTTTTTAACTTCTCTATCACTTCTAATAAAGAATGATAATTAAGGTCTTGTCCTTTGTAATAAACATCTTCACCATTTATGCCTACTTCCAAAAAAGCTAAAGAAGATCCATCTTTTGATAAACTATAATTTTTCATTAAGTTTATTAAATTATCATTTATTTCTTGGAATGTAACGTAAGGGCATACTTCACCTTCATAAAAAATAGCTTTAGGCTTAGGCATTCCATTTGCAAATACTATAAAAGAAAGAACATACAATATTATCATAAATAAAAACAATGTTTTTTTCATTTTATCTTAAATCTGTCACAAACCTCCATATTAACTTTTTATTATTTAATTCTTGGTTAGTATCAAGTAAAAACCAAATGTGTGGCTTAATAAAAATTTTTTCTGTTACAGGTACGATTGTTACATTTGCATTATATTTTGCAATTAAATAATCCATACATTCAACACAAAGATAACCAGGCATTTGTCCTGTCTCATTTTTATACTCTTCAACCAATGCTGCACTTAAATTTAAAAATTTTAATAAATCAATACCAACCGAAAATTCAGCATCAGTTATGCTACTTGCTTTTTCTCTCTCTAACTTTATTCTCTTAATACTTACTTGAATCTCTCCCTCTCTTAAGTAACTACTAACATCAAAACCAGAGGCTTTTATTCTTGGCATGATTAAGCATGTTTGAGCATTTTCAGTTATCCAGGCGTCAATTTGTTTTTCAATCTCTCGTTTATGAGGTACAAGAATTTTTTCATCCCTTAAATAAAAAGCCGCTTTTTCGTCAAGAAAGTTGATACTTTCATTTGGTAAAACATAATATCCAGATTGTTTTGCAATTAATGGTAAGCCCTCTTTTTCAAGCCTTTCTTTCACACATTGGGTGATATAATTTTTTGCCTCATTTAACTCAGCTTCACTCATTTTTGTTTTTTTTATTGAAGAATAAACAAAATATGCAAGTAAAGAGACAATAATTATTGAAATAGCAACTATAACAAAAACAGTAATTTGTGTTTTCCTTCCTCTTTTCATACAATTTTTATGAGTTAAAGTATTTAAACTTTTTTTTCTTTTTTTTGTATGGCATTGATAGTAAAAAACAACCTAAAAAAAGTACTTCCAGAAGGTATGCGTCTTGCAAGTGATTTTGCAATAGCCTTAGAAAAAAAAGTTGAAGAAATAATTAAGCAAGCAGCAGAACGAGCAAAAGCGAATCATCGAACAACAGTGATGGTTCATGACTTATAAAAATGAGGAAAGGATATAAAGCTGAGTGGGAACTTTTTCATTTACTTTGGCAAAAAGGCTATGCAGTTGCAAGAGTTGCAGGAAGCGGAAGCAGTAGCAAGCCAGCTTGCGATTTAATTGCAGGAAATGGTAAGGAAAAGCTGGCTATAGAGGTTAAAGCAACGAGAAATGAGAGAAAGTATATAAGCAAGGAACAAGCAGAAGAATTATTTAATTTTGCAAAAATATTTGGTTTAAAACCAGTTATTTTTATAAAATTTTTTAGAAGTGGATGGTATATTTTTACTCCTGAGCAACTAGAAAAAACTAGTAAATCATTTATTGCTGATTTAAAAAAAGGAGTTTTATTAAAATGAAAGAAGCGCTCTTTTGGGAGCCATTGAAAGATAAAGAAAAAACTATTAAATGTAAACTTTGCCCACATAATTGCCTTATTGTTAAAGATAGTTACGGTAAATGCCGAGTTAGAAAAAACATCAATGGTAAACTTTACAGTATGGTTTATGCTAGGCCATGTAGTATAGCTACAGATCCTATTGAGAAAAAACCTCTTTATCATTTTTTGCCAGGACAAAAGACTTTGAGTATAGCAACTTTTGGTTGTAATCTTTTCTGCCTGCATTGTCAAAATTATGAAATAAGCCATGAATTTGTTGAGAGCGAAATTACAAAACTTAAGCTTGTTGAGCCAGAAAAAGTAGTAGAGAAAGCTAAAGAGCTTGGAATAAAAGTAATTTCTTATACTTATACAGAACCAACAATTTTTTATGAATATATGTATGATGTGGCTAAACTAGCAAAAAAAGCAAGAATAAAAAATATTATTGTTAGTAATGGTTATATTCAAGAAGAACCGTTAAAGAAATTATTAAAGTTTTTAGACGGAGCAAATATCGATTTAAAATCTATTAATAATGAATTCTATTTAAAAGTTTGTAAAGCAAAACTTGAGCCAGTGCTTAAATGTTTAAAGATAATTTCAAAAAATAAATGCTGGCTAGAGATAACAAATCTTATTATCCCTAGCCTAAATGATAAAGATGAAGAAATAGAAGTACTTATTGATTTTGTTGCAGGCTTGGGAAAAAATATACCACTACATTTCACAGCTTTTTTTCCGCATTATAAACTTCTTGATAAACCATCAACACCAGAATTTATTTTATTAAAAGCAAGAGAAAAGGCACTAAAAAAGTTAAATCATGTTTATGCTGGGAACATAATGAATGTTGAAGCTAATACAACATATTGTACCAAATGCAAAAAATCATTAATAAAACGTTTTGGTTTTGATGTTATTGAAAATAATGTAAAAAAAGGAAAATGTGCATTTTGCAAAACAAAAATTGCTGGAGTTTTCAGTTAAAAATTTTAGCAATAGTTGTAGCAATTGCCATCTTCTTTTTTATTTCTATGCACGAAACCTTCGCAGTAATTATTAGTGAAGTCATGCCACATACAAATAATTCTTGGCAAGATGAATGGATAGAACTTTATAATCCAAGCGAAGAAATAATAAATTTAACAGGATGGATAATCGGTGATTTGAGTAGTAATGATACAATAACGAATTTGATTATTCATAATAAAAGTTTTGCTCTTATAGTTGATATTAATACAATCAATAATACGGGATGTGCGGCTTTCAATATTTCAGATAATAGTTGTTTTGCCTTACTTACTATTGGTAATGGCTTAAATGACGATAATGAAAGTATCTTTCTTTATGATTTAACTAAAACACTTATTGCGGATTTCTCTTGGAATGTTAATATAAAGTCAAGTGGTAATTCTTTTTCTTTTGTTAATGGTACTTGGCAACAATGTGAACCAACTCCTGCTTCGATTAACTGTCAAAATCAAGCAAACATGACAACAAATATAACAAACCTATCAAAGATAATCGTTAATTATCCCGAAGCCGTTTATAATAATGGAACAGAATTTTTGATTAATCTAACATTTTTAAATTTCGATAGTGGAGTTTATAACCTGAAAGTTTCTTTAACTGACCTTGAAGGTAAGGAGATTGCAGAAATTTGGAATGCTACTGATTGGAAATCAAGCTTTTATTGGATTAAACCAGCATTTACTTTAAATACAAGCAATTTTTCCTACTCATTAAGAGCAAGGATAATGGATAATTATGAAGGAAACTCTTCTCTGAAAATTAAACTTAATCATACTAATACCTCAAAAATATATGAATCAGAACCATCTAGCATTACAATTATTAAGGGAGTTTACAAAAATGAAGAGGAAGAGGAGGAACTTGAGCTTAGCTTATCTGAAGAAATAAATTGCAGTATAAATTTTACTGTCGAAGTTAAAACAAAAAATTTTGCTGACGGACTTTATGATGTGAAAATTGATATTCTTGGAGATGGTCAAAGGGTAGGCAAAGTTTGGAATGGCAGTAAATGGCTTTCTACTTTTAGTTATGTTAAAAAAGTCTTAGAGGTTAAAAATGGTGAAGGAAGAGCAAGCCTTATTTTCAAGATAGAAAATTTTTCCGGTGAAATTATGCTTATGCCAAAGTTAAGAAAAACAGGCACATCAACAACTTTTAACTTTGATGAAGTTTATGCCATTGTTATTTGCGAGGAAAAAAATAGAGTTAGAAGTGAGACAAGTAAGGAAAGTATTGATAAGTTTAAAACTAAGGAAAGCAATTTTTATTCTTTTTCAGATTTTGATTTAAGTTTTAATGTTTCATTAAGAGACAATATTGTAATTGTCGATGGTAAAATAAAAAATAAAACTAAAATAGATGAGCTCTATGTTTGGAGTTATGTGGAGGATATTAAAGGAAACTGTCTTTCCTGTAAAACAAGTAAAGAAGAAAATGTTGAGGCAATTAAATTTCAAGATAGTGAACAAAGATTTACTCTTGTTGATGAAATTTTCCTATCAGATATTGCCGAAAGTTTGGCTATCTTAAAAGTTAATATTCTTTCTAAACAGCAGGTGGAGGAGATAAAATCTCTTCTTAATCTTAACATACAACAAAAAGAGAAAATACAAGAGCAAGAACAAAAAGTATTATATGATAAATCAAAGTTAAAAGATTACAGCATATATCTTTTAATTATAGCTATTTTTTTTCTTATTATTTTGATTATATTTAAAAAGGAGCTTTAGTTTTTTTATTATGGCAGTTAAAGATAAGGGAAAGGCTATAAGAGCAATTCTTATCTTTGAAGTTATTGGGAGGCCTAAAGATTTTGTTGAAAATGTTATGAGTGTGTTCCTTGATAAGATAAAGGAGCATAAAGATGTTGAACTTATAAGGAAACAAATACTTCCAGCTCAACCGATGAAACAAGCTAAAAATCTTTTTTCGCTTGTTGCTGAATGCGAATTTTATTTTAAGGATCTTGAAGTGTTACTTGGTTTCATGATTGATACAATGCCAGCTAGTATAGAAATAATTGAGCCAACATCGCTTACTCTTGATTTACCAAAAATAAATGCTTTTATCAATGATTATTTAACAAAAATACATCAATATGATGATGTTTATAAAAAATTTAAGCTTGAACGAGATATTTTGCTAAAAAAAATTGCTGAGCTAGAGAAAAAAATCAGTGAAGGAAAAGAAAAAAAATAAAGTATTATCTAATTTTTTCTTCAGCTTTAGGAATAAATGGTTTTGTTGGTGTTGGTTGCGCTTTTTCTTTTTCCTTTTCTTCAATCTTTTTTATTACTTCTTCAATTCTTTTTGCTTTCGGTTTTCTTCGCAAAACGAAAATAGCAGCAGCAATTATTATAATTCCAATTATTAAAAATATAATTCCTAATAGTCTTTTACTTTTACTAGTACATTTACCAACACAACAAGCCCCATCTTTACTGCTCTTTATTACTCCTTCGCAGGTTTCTCCTGCTTTGCATATTTTTCCGTTTAGTTCAGCGCAGCTTAACATTAAAGCACCGTTAGGGATAGCTTTCATTGTCAATTTTACTTCTATCTCTTTCCTATAATTCTTTCCTTCAACAATTCCCTCTATCGTTACTGTTCCTTCATAACTAGGCATAGCTCCTATTTCAAGAGCTAAAGTAATCTCTTTTTCTTCATTTGGCAAGAGTTGGTTTATTATTGCCGGTTCTATTCTTTTAACAATCCCAAATAAGCTGGCCGAACTCCATAAAATTATGTTTTCAACTTTTTCTTTACCAACATTCTTTATTTTAAATTTAAATTCAGTTGGGCCTGTTAAATTAATATCTATTTTTTCTGGCTGTACTGAGATTTCAAGAATCTCAGGCTTTTCAGCTTTTTCTTCAATACTCTCTCCAATTGTGACATTTGTTATACTTATATTTGTTGCATTTGTTACATTTGTAATTGTTGCATTAGGTAAAGCAGAAACGAAAACAAAGAGTGGCACGTCATATCTATTTGCATCATATAAAATTACTATTTTATCTTCAATATTGCTTTGCGAGCTTATTGCTGGTACAGCAATTGTGAGCTTTTTCGTTTGTTCTTTTTTTATATTAGTCGTATAATTAAGATTTAATAACAAGTTTTCAATTTTAACATCAGTATCTGAGATCCCTTTATTACTTATCAATAATTCAAAACTCTTTCCAGCATCGACTTTTATCACTCCCGGCATTATGCTTATTATTTTTTGTTTTGTGAAAGCGAAATCAAGACAGGAAGATTTATCTATTAAATTGAAGCTAGCAAAATTTTTACTAACCCAGTCTATAATTAATGATTTTGTTGGCATTGCTTGATAAGCCAGACAGCTAATTTCTGCTTGAGAAAAGCTAAAATTAGTTGAAGGCATTGATGGTAAAGAGCCATTAGTTTGCTGCACACTTAAGAGATAATCTATTGCTTCAGCATCATTTAAATGTGCAAGAGCAACATAACTTATTATTGTTTGAGCATTTTTCTTTAACCAAGAGGACAATGAACTTTCGATAACATTATGCTTTAAAAAACCAAGAAGAACAAGAGCTGTTAAATTTTGATCATCATTAATCCCTCCAAATTCCTTTTCTAAACTGAATTTAATTGCCTTTACATTCTCATTTTCTTCTTCACTTTTATTGAATACATAAACTTTTTTTATTCCAAAAAATTCTTTTGTTAGATTTGCATTAGCATCGTTGATACTGGCATTAGTTACATTTCCATTAACAAATTTATTACAGACAAAACTCAAATTTAATTTTGTTTCATTCAACAAACCTATTTCAAAAATTTTTTCACTGTTCGGACTTATTTCCACATTAATTTTATCAGATTTGCATTTGAGCAATAAGTTAGCATTATTCTTTATCTTTATTTCAAATTTTCCTCTATTGTTGTCTTGAATAGCGAGAAAATAGTTTATAAGTTTTGTTTTTTGTAAAAGCCAGGCATCATTTTCAGAAATGATAGTAAAAAGTGCCAGAGCTTTTTCATAATCATTAAAACTATTTATTCTTGCTAAAATCTCATTTAAAGCCCTTTCGTCCTGCAAAGAGTCCATACCACTAATAGCTTGCATAGCATAAATTAATTCTTTATCTCTCAACAAATGCCATCTATCTTTGACTGCATTGAAAACTTGAATGTAATAAGCATTACTTGTTTCCTTAATCTTTATTTCTTTTTCAATAAGCTTGATTCCTGAAGGAAGCTGCAAAGTTATTGTTATATTGTAGCTTGCAGGAGAAAGTGAGAGAACGGCATAAGCAAAAATTTGATTATTAATTTTCTCTTTGTAAATTTGTACTGGCATGATCATTCCTTCTCTTCTTATCTTGATATCTTTTAAATCGAAATTTTGATTTGTTTTAAGTGCTAAAAGTAAGGTTTCATAAGGAAAAAATTCTTCTTTATTGAGACTTATTTCAATCCCTTCCTTTTCTTCGATAACCTTCCCAGTAATATCTTTAATTAGAACAAAAACAAGTGAAGGGATAACAAAAAATAAGAAAAAAATCAGAAAGAAAGGCAAAAATTTTTTTCTCATTCTATTTTTTTTCAGTAAGCTTTTTTATTTTTTCAATAGTTTTGGCAAATTGTTCTTCTGTTTTTGATTTAGGCCTTTCCTTTTCTTTTACCTTCTCTTCTCCAACGACAATCCTTTCTTCTTTTGGAATCATCTTAGGAATAGGTCTTGGTAATAATGGAATTGGTGGAATTCTTGGTGGCATAGCTGGAGGTATTGCTGGTTGTGTAGGAGCTGCTGAAGGCGGTTTTCCTTTCTTTCCAATCTTTAGCTTTCCTTTTTTAGTAAGATAAAATAAAACCCCGCCAATAATCAAAATAAGGAAGATAATTAAAACAAAAATCCATGCTTTTCCTTTTTCTTTACATTCTCCGATACAACAAGATTGTCCCCAGGTTATATCGGATGCATTTATTTCAGTACCTTCACATTTTTCATTTTCACTACATATAATTCCTTCCTGACTAGCGCAATCTTTTATACAAGTTCCAATACAACATTTACTTGTATCAGCAGCTTCTATTAATTTTCCCCTACAGCTCCAACCAGCAAGATTGCAAACTTCCCCATTTAATTCAGAGCATTCTTTACTAGTTATACAAGTTCCAACACAGCAATCACCAATTTGATAACCTTTGCATGTTTCCCCACTACCGCATATGTTTCCTTCCATTTCACTGCAACTCTGGCATGCAAGAGAGCAACATTGGACAGTATCACTAGTGTCTTTTGCTACAATATCATAACCACTAGGGCAATATTCATTTCTTGTGTTATTACATAGATAACCATATTGCTCTTCGCATGTTTGTTCTGGCGTGACACATTGGCCTACACAGCAATCACCTTCGAGGCTTTGAACAGTAATTCCACTACATTTGTCATTACCAGAACAAATATTCCCTGATATAAGCGGGTCATAACAACTTAAGCTTGATGTTGCAATACAGCACTTACCAGTACCACAAGCAACGCTTAATTCTTTGTTTTCAATTGTTCCTAAAGCACACTCCCCTTCAGTAAAGCAAGTCCCACCCGCAGCTTCACATTCATTTGCTGCTATACCGCCGCTAACGGGAATAACCTTTGGCCAAAAAACATAAAGTAACATTGCAGTGTCTCTGACCTCTTTACAACCAGGCTCAGCACATTTCCAATAGCCAGCATTATTCTGTACATTTAACAAATAATCTTTAGTTTTACTTTCATTATATTCATTATTAAAATTTTTAATTAACGAATAAGCGTTAATTGCTGTGTCATAAGATTGGCCGAATTTACTAATCAACCAGTAGCCTTGCAATGTTCTTGCTTTTAAAATAGATGCAGCATAACTTGAATCACCAGTAATTAAATAAAGCCAAGCATGACTATTTACATTCTTATTGTTTTCTGCAAGGATTCTTAAATATGGTAATAAATTTCTATATTCTCCATTTTCTTGCAGTTTTAAAACATAAGCAGCTATAGCATTAGCTTCATAGTCACAACCGATAGCATCGGTAAGACATTTTGAAACGTCTTTTACACTAACTTCCACACTACTTCCACTTTCAACACTATATCTTAAATCAGCAACATACCACTTTGTTTTTTGTGTACTATCCTTATAAAGGAGGCTAACACTATAGGGTTTTGCTGGATCGCTTACTTCACACAAAATCTTGAAATTTGCATTATAGCAATCATTAGACTGATCTATTTTAACCCAATATTGCTCAGCTTTTAAACATTCACCACTCCCGCTTACACTTTTATTCTCATGAACGATTATTGTTTGTTGTTTTTCAATATTCCCTTTAATGTAACTTATATTACAAGTTGCATTAAGCCATCTTTCAACATCAAGCTGTAAATACCATTGAATTTGTGTAAATAAAGAAGATCTATTTAGTAGAAACTCATTGATTTTCGATGTATCTAGACCAAATTGGTTATAAATAAAACTTGCAAGTGCAGTTTCTTTAACTTTACATTGGCTTTCTTGAGTAACTGTCTGCTCACCAAAGCAATAAGGATTATTTACAGGATAACCTCTTTTTTTTAATTCTGTTAAGCCTTGATTTTTAAGCTCTGTTTTATAGCTTAAGGCAAGAAGTGCAAACTCATGATCTAAAATAGGGTAGGTTTGCCATTTTCCTCTTGTAGCATTTTCAAGCCATTTGTAAGCAAGATCTACTTGTTTTGTTTCATTGATGATAGCACTCGAAAAAGGCAAAGTTAATAAAGTTAAGGGCAAAACTAATGAAATTAAAGCTAAAATAAAAAAAATAGTATTAAAATAAAAATTTCCTCTTTTCATCATA
This sequence comes from Candidatus Pacearchaeota archaeon, assembly GCA_038890875.1. Classification (GTDB taxonomy): domain Archaea; phylum Nanobdellota; class Nanobdellia; order Pacearchaeales; family JAPDKA01; genus JAWAFA01. The sequence goes on from JAWAFA010000001.1 coordinate 240,602, forward strand.
ATTCTTAAATTAAATACATTTAAAATATTTTCTATTTTGTGGTTCGTCGTAATAAATTAGGTTCTTCTTTCTGGCAACTAGGACAATAAAAAGTACTTCTCCCATCTAAAAAAATCTTTTTAATTTTATCATGGCAATAATAACAATTTTCTCCTTCTTTTTGATAAACTAAAAATTTTTCCTGATACCTGCCATTAGTTTGATCTGGTTTTAAATAAAATCTTAAACTTGTACCTTCATATTTTAAAGCTTTTTTTAGCACTTCTAAAATAGAATTTCTAAGCTCTCTAATTTCTTCATTTGTTAATGCAGAAGCTGGTTTCAGCGGATTAATCTTTGCCAAAAATAAAGCTTCATTAGCATAAATGTTCCCAATTCCTGCAATCTTTTTTTGATCCATTAACACTCGCTTTATAGGTCTTTTTGATGCACGAAAAATTTTTTGAAGATTTTGCAAATTAAATGCTTGATTAAAAGGCTCGATTCCTAGTTTTTTAATCTCTTCTGATTGAAATTTTATCCAACCAAATTTTCGTGCATCATTAAATAATAAGTAAGCTCGGCTAAATTGAAAAATAGCTCTAGTAAATTTTATTGGTTTTAGCTCATGTTGAAAAATTAGTTGTCCTGTCATCTTTAGATGAATATAAACTTTCTTGTTATTTGTTAAAGTTAAGATCAAAATTTTTCCTTTTCTCTCGATATTTGAAATTTTTTCACCAATAATTTCCTTAGCTTTTATTTTAATTTGCTTTTTATTTAAATTTCTAAAACCAACGATTTTCTTGCCAAGCAAAAATTTTTCTAAATAATTTTTTATTGTCTCTACTTCAGGCAATTCTGGCATTTTATTTAATTTTTTTATTTTAATTTTTATTTCCCTTCTTTCTCTTCGACTCTTTTACTTTTTCTTTTATCTCTTTTAAACGTTTAATTGTAAACGTTAAGGGGCTTTTTTCAAGCTTACAACCTTCTCCAAGAAGCCCAGTTTCTTTATAATAAACAGCAGCACTATGATTTGGAGGAAGGATTTTTTTTGTCTGTTTTTTAAACCATTCCAACTGTGCCTTAATATAACTTTCTTTAAGTTGTCGATAATTTTTTTCATTCCATTCTCTTATTATCGCTTCAATTTTTTCAAAACTAAAACCAAGACTTCTAAAGTAAGTTAATAGCAAGAAGAGAGCTCTTTTTCTTCCATCAAGCTTTATTCCTTCAAGCGCTTTTTTTATGCAATCACAATACAGATCTTCAGTGATCATTTCCTTTTCTAATTCCAAATTTAAACCATTATCTTTCCTTTCAAATTTTTTAATATCTTCTTGTTTCAACAAAATTTTTTCTTTATTTTGCCAATCAAAAGCATTAATTAGCAATTCTTTTGCCTCGTCCTCTTCAGGTTTTTTTAAAAATGGCCTTATTATTATTGCGCTTGGTTTGGCAATGATTAAATTGAATGCATTAAGTTGTTGTTTATTTAGCACAGCACTTACGAGCCCTGTTTTTTCATGCAATGAATAAGGCATTCTGTAAAGGTGCCTATTTGAAATTAAGATAGTATCGATGCTAATAATTGAATAAGGATTGAATTTGTCATTAACTATCAAATCTTTTACTTGTTTTTGACATGCCTTAGCAATCTCCTCAAGGCTATTCATACTTAGTATTATTTCTCTTAATTTTTCTTCGATGAAGTCAGAAAGATAGCTCGCTATGAGTCTTGGCCCTGAAGGAAAAAATTCTTTAATAGTAATCTCTTTGTTCTTATATGGTAAAATCTTAGGAAAAGCTTCATGACTAAGTACTATATGAAACCCTTTATTACCACTGAATTTTATTCCATAATTCTTTATACCATGCAATTCCAATGCTTTTACAATAAGCATGGCAGCCTCCTTACTATAATCAACAAAATTACAATCAATATCAAGAAGCAAATCCCAACCAAGGCGCAGTTCATTTATTTGCTCTTCTCGAAGTTCTTTAGCTAAACTCAATGGATCTTTCCATAGTTCAACAGAACAATGAAAGCTAGTAGCATTTTTTTCTGCAAGTGATTTTATATCATTAGCATATTCAATCGTGTCAGGTCTCTTACCAAATTTATCATAATACTTAGCTACTACTTCTCTGTTTCTTGCATACAAAGCCATGTATCGCGCTATATCATCTCTCGCATAATACTTTCTTGCAATTCCTACTATTTCAGCTTTTTCCATTAAAAATAACACTGTTTCTCTTTAAATTTTTATTTCTATTGAAACCTCTATTGAGAAAATAAAAATTTAAAAAGTGCATGCCTTTTAAAAATCATGAAACTTGAACTAAGGCCAAAGTTTTTTAGTGAAGTAATAAATATAATAAGCCAGCTTGTGACTGAAGTTAATATTAAGCTTAGTAAAGAAGGTCTTAGCATAACTGCTCTTGATCCAGCAAGTGTAGCCATGGTAATTTTCGAAATGCCTAAGAGTGTTTTTGTTAATTATACCGTCGAGAGTGATGAAATACTCGCAGTAAATCTTGAAGATTTAAAAGCAGTTTTAAAGAGAATGGAAAAAGCAGAAGTTATTGTGTTAGAAAAAAAAGACAATATGTTAATCGTCTCATGCAAAGATGGAATAAAAAAACATTTTACTCTTGCATTGATAAACATTGAGGAAGAAGAGCGAGCCAAGCCAAAACTAGCTTTTACAAGCTCAGTTGAACTCTCAAGCGATCTCCTTGCTGATGCTGTCGAAGATTCATTAATAATTGCTGATAGCACAAGTTTTATAACTACACGTGATAGTTTTAAAATTTTAACAATTGGTACTCTTAATAGAAGCGAAATTGAATTTAGCCAAGATGAAGTTAAGATTAGTGCTGTTGAAGATAAAGCTAAATATAGTCTTGAATATCTTGAAAAATTTATGAAAGCAGCCAAGTTATGGCCAAAAGTTCGGTTAAGTTTTAAAACAGACCATCCCTTACAACTTGATTATTTTGGTGATAGTGAAGCTAAACTAAGCTTTATTCTTGCTCCAAGAGTTGAAGAAGAGTAAAATAATAGATCTAAAAATAAGGAAAAATTTAAAAGTGATTAAAAGTTAAATTTTTATGCAAGCAAGGAAAAGAGGAGCTATAACTTTATATGCTATTATTGCAATAATAATTGTTGTTGCTGGCTTACTTCTCTGGCTTCTTGCTCCAGACTTATTAAGAATTGGTTTTAGCAAACAAAAAGGTCAGCAAATCCTTGCAAGTCAGAGTGAAAACTTGCGTGATAATATTGTTAGATGCGTCGAAGATGCTGTTAGGTCATGCTTAAATGAGATCGGCATGAAGGGAGGCTATTATTATGTTGGTGATTTGTGGTATAGTGATTTTGCAGGGCCAAAATATATGATTGTTTATACTGATGAAGAAGGAAAGTTTGTTAATAAGCTGCCAAGTATAACTTCTATACTTGATAAAAGTTTGGTTGATTGTATGGACGATAAGGGCTATGATCAAATAAATAATTGTGTCAATTTTAATAGCTACAGAAGATTCTTTAGTATTGACAAAGCACCTACACCAAACCTCTATTTTGATGCAAGAGATTGTAATGTTTATATAGCCATTGATTGGCCAATGACTCTTTCAAAATTTACTCTTGCAGGAACCACAAAAAAAGAAATTAATCAAAAAAATGCTACGTTGCCTATATGCTTACGTGAAATCTGGGAGCTTGCGAATGATATAATTAATATGGAAATCCAAGGCAAGGAATGGGTTAATAATGCTGATGCCTACATTATAGCCCATCCTTTTACAATGAAACGAATTGATATGCAAGTTCAATATTATCCTACATACAAGCAGCCTCTCTTTTTGCTTAAAACAATCCCTTTCAGGCCTGACGAAGAGCCATTTCCATTTTACTTTGGTATTGACAAAGAAGTTAGGATTAGAAGATAAAGAAGGAAAAAAGAATAAATAAATAATCCAAATGAAAAGACAAAAACAAAAAAAAATCAAAGAAGCTTGTTTATCAATTTTATTATCAATTTTATTAGTTACATCTATCTTTACTTTATTCCCTCTAGCCAATGCTCAAGTTCAATATGGCTGGTGTTCAAAGACAATAGCTGATAAAACATGCCAGCCAAATGTTGCTGAATATGAATGTGAAAGTGGCTTTAGCCTAAGCCGGCCTTCTGATTGCTACGAGGTTTATTGTATTGATCCTAGTGGAGCATGCATGGCTAACATGCCTTATAGAACTTGCATTGAAGAAATAAATGGCACTCCTGCAACGCCAGAGGCAGATCAATGTGTTAAGGGGTGTTGCGGAGTTGCTGATAGAATGGTAGGCATAACTACTCTTGCAAAATGTAAGGAAATAGCAACAGAGAGAGGCTTTCCTACTGATCCAGATGCTGGCTATTTGCAATGGTATGGTGGCTTAGAAAATGAGAGAGAGTGTGCATTAAAGTTTGCTGGCTTGGAGCGAGGTTGCTGCTTCCTCGGAGCTGGCAATTGTGTTTATGGCTACCGCAAGGAATGCAGTGGCACTTTTTTCCCTGGCTCAGATGTTTATTGCTCAAAAATCCCTGAGTGCAATGTAAAATCCCATTTCAAGCTTGGCTGTGGCAAAATGCCTGGTGATGAGGACAAAATATTTTGGTTTGATAGTGCTGGCAATCAAGAAGATCTCAATAGAAGTTGTACAGTGCCTCAATATGCCTGCGTGATTTGTGATAAAGAAAAGTGCACTGATGATCAATCTGGGCAAGTAGTTAACATGCTCGAGCCATATTGCAAAAACACAGATTGTAGCTTAAGCGAGCTTGGCGAGAGTCAGTATTATAAGCAAGGCGACTGGGGTGGCAGCGTGTCTTGGCGAAAGCCCGGCAAAAGCTATGAAAATCCAGCGCCAGGCTTTTTTTCCAAGCTTGACTTATCAATTCCAACAGGCCATAGCTTTTGCCATAACTTTTATACTGGAAGGGCAGGAAAGGGCGATACTATTGAAACTGGTTTTAAAAATAAGTTTCCAGCACGCTCAACAGGCCTGCAAAACCAAAAGATAGTGTGCAATTATGGCAGGCTTCAAGTCATGGCTACTGGCACGGACAGAAAAAAACTCTGCTTTGAGGCAAGCGATAACATGAGCGCTTATGTGCTGCCCGACACAATCGTGCCAGACTACAGCCTATGCTTTAAATGCGGAGAAGGCACTGCGATGCTTGATTATATTGGGGATATGTTTAGGGGCGGAAGCAGAATGTTTGGTGTTCTTATTCCTGGTTATGGAGATCTTGTCGCAGTTTTGGGTAATGAATGCACTCAAGCGAGTTGTGAAGGAATAAATCAATTTCCAAATGGTGAAAGTTGGTGTGTTTTTCGTAGTGAGACTACAGGAGGCTGGGGAATGTGGATATGGCAACCTATTTATGGAGAGAAGGGGGGAGTACTTAATCCTATCGATGCCGCATGCGTGCCGAGATATCCGCCAGGAACAACTGAATATTGTAGTCAATGTGGTGGGGGCGGAGACACTGTGTATAATCAATGCGAAAAAGGGGAAGCATGGGCAATGGGGAATTGTGCCTTTGATGAATACCCCTTCCTTAGAAAAGCATTAAATGCAGGACTTCTTTATGCCTATCTCGTAAACACTGGCTTTTTTAGTGCAATTCCAAATTATGTTATTCCTGCTGCAATTATTGATTGCAGTGTTGAGGAGCCGAAGTGGGGCTCAAAGCAATGTGCTGCTGATTGGGCAGCTTTAGGCACTGATGTAACTTATATGTTCAAAGACAACTGGCTTGTGATGGCACTTCAATTTGGAGGACTAAATGTATTAAATCTTATAGCACCATATGTTCCAGGACTAAAATGAAAAGCAAAAATCAAAAAGTAAAAGCAAAGAAAAAAGTTTTCATGGGATTTATTTTATTCTTTCTAATTTTCTCCTTCGTTTCATTAAGTGAAAGTAGACATTTAATTCCTGGAGAAAAGATAACAGTAAAGTCTGGAGGAAAGAGTGTTACATACACTGTCGAGAAAGCATACCAAAGGGGAGAGGGAGGTATTACTTATAATTTGAAAGATGAATCAGGAAGGATATTGAGTGTAGAGTATAAAAATAGCCAGTATGTAATTGGGGAGGGGCAGGTTGCTGAGCTTGGAAGTAAATTGGGAGAAATTGCTAAAGAAATACCAGGTCAATCAATTAGTTATGTTGCTACTAATATAAAAGGACGGGGCGAAGGTGTATTACTTTTCTTCTCTGGTGATGCTAAAGCAATATATGAAAATCCGGAAGGGGCAACCATACAATTTCTTAATCCACAGGACTTGGAGGGAGTAAATGTGAATGAATTAGCTAAAAGTATAGCTAACCAGTACAAAGACGTAGACACAGAAACATTAGAAGAAGCAATCAGGGAAAACTTAAAACCATACACCCAGGATGATAAAATTCAAGGACTCCCAAAGGATTTTTCTTCTATCGGCATGTTCACAAAGGGGCAGCTTGCTTGGATTAAGACGCTAAGTTTTTTCGAAAAAGCAGTGCAAATGGTTCCTATTATGGGAAAAACTGGAAGTGCACTTATCAAATGGGGGAAATACAATGTTGGGCCTAGGAACGAAAGTTTTTTAAAAGCTATTAAATGGGATCCAGAAGAAGGAAATGCACTTACCTTGCTGAGATTTATTTTTCAAACTATTATAGATCTACATTCTACAATTTTATCTTGGAAATTGAATTGGGAAATTGGAGACGCCCGCGCCGAGCGCCCATTGAAGGGCACGAAGTGGTGTGAGCTTTGCAATTGGGATAACTATACTGCATGCACTGAAGAGCGTTGCAGGATACTTGGACAATGTGTCTATAAAAGTGTTCCTGATCAAAGACAAGGCGTATGCTTGCCTGCTGTCTGTGCAGAAGGCTATCCAAAGATAAAAGCAATTAATGCAAGCTTTATGATAGATGCCACACACGTTGCCAAGACAGCGACAAGTGAGAAATGTCCAGATACTAAGGGAGCATGCTCAATTAATGCTGGAGAAGTGAGTTATAATGTCAGCTCTGTTAGGATTGTTGTTGAGACAGAACAATATGCTGAGTGCCGCTATATTGTTGATAAGAAAGAAGCTAATTTTAGTGAGATGAATAGCATTGAAGGCGATATTTATATGCCAAAGACAAGACAATTTGAAATTGACACAGGCCCACTTGAGCCTGGAAGAGAGCATGTAGTTTATATAAAATGTGCCTCAACATGTAATGAGCACCCACCAGGCTTTGACTATAACTATGTTAAATTCAAGCTTGGCGAGAAGCCTGATGAAGTGCCGCCTGTCATAGTCATGGTCGAGCCTGATGATAAGATGCAATACATAAGCGACAAGCTCGGCAAGGTTACAATAAGAATCTATCTTGATGAAAATGGCGAATGTGGCTATAGCACAAAGCGCGAGAACTTTACAAGCAATTATACCGAACAGCATTGTGAAAATAATAACAGTGTAATGTGCCACATAGGAGAGAAAGGTCCAGAAGCACCCGAGTGGAAAGATGAACAAGGCAAAACTATAGGCCAATTCGTCTTAGGTGGTGGATGCATGCAAAATCAGCGATGCGTTTATAAAGATGCTCTCGGGCAAGTGCATTACTTGAATTATTATAACTGCACTGTTTGCAACTTGACTATAAACTTGAGCGATGTCTTTGCTGATATGTTCAACTGGACGCAAATGGGTGAAGACTTAAGTAAGTTTAGCGAGACATGTAAAAGTGATCCTAGCACTGTTGGCTGTGCAGAATTTACAAAGTATGTTACTGAGAAGGGCATTGATGTAAGCCAAATAAAAACAATGGGTGTCAACAAGCTTTTCAGCCTGAACTTTAGATGTAAAGACAGCAAAGGAAACAAGATGCCGGTTGAGGATATCTATGAGTATAGACTCCTAACTTTCCCAGCTTACAACATAAGCATTATCTCGCCAATACGTGGCTATAGGACATTCGAAAAAACAATAGAGCTAATTGTAGAGAGCAGCAGGCCGGCAAAGTGCAGATATGATTATGTTTTAGCCTCTGGACCAAGAAAGCTAGAGCAAAGATATGAGAATATGACGCCAATAGACGATACGCTAAGCACTAGGCATAGCACTTTCATCGAGAATTTGGGAAGAGGAACATATAACTTAAGTGTTAAATGCAGAGACCTAGGAAATATGGAGACAGAGGCAAATACAAGCTTTATAATACAGCAGGCGCCTATACCTAATGTTACAAGAATGTTCACTGAGGGAAATGATCTAAGGCTAGAAACAGATGTTAAGGCAAGATGCGTTTATAGTATTGATGAGAACTCTGGTTGTCGCTTTAGTCCTGACAAGGCAAGCAATTTTTCAAGTGGCGATAGCTATCATCACATAGCCACTCTTGTAAAAGAATGGACCTACTATGTTAAGTGCCGAGATATTTGGGGAGATAACTCTTGGCCAGTCGACTGTAGCATAATTGTCAAGCCATTCGAGCTGCCCAGCATTTAATCTAACTTTAATTCTAATAACTTTAATTCTGAAATAACTTTAAAGTAGAAAAATTTTTATAATTAATTTCTCTTAAATTTATATGGGTTTGACAGACCTTTTTAAGAAGGTAAAGAAAGATCAAATGAATGACCAGGCTAAAGAGAATATATCGGCAAACTTAATAGATTTTCAGCAAAAAATTGAGAGAGAAAAAGAAGAACAGCTAATTGAAACAAAAAAGCATTATTTAGTTAAGATAAAAATAGAAAGACCGAATGAAATATACAAGGTAGTAAAAAAAGGAGTTAAAAATTATTCAAGGGGCTTTAATAATATAGAAACTATGCTACTTTCATCAGCTTTAGAAAAACCGCTATCAAGCTTAACTATCTCTTTTGATAGCGACGGAAAAACATATTCTATTGGAAGCTTAATTGAATATAACAGTAAGTTAGAATTTAAAGAAGATAAAATATGGCAAAGTTTAGTTAAAATTTTTAATGAAAATTTTAATTCTAAAAAGATAGGAGATACGATCTACCTAATAAATGAAGGTAAAATTGAATATGAAGTAAAATATAAAAATGAATATATTACAAAGAAAGCAGTAGAGATTAGCAATTTCTGGCCAGGCACAGAAAGTAATAAAATTACAAATAAGACAAAATTTTTTTCAGAACTAGAAAATTTTATACAAATTAATGAACTTGTACTGAATAACTTTTATAAAGAAACAGGCACACTTAAAACTGACATCGAATTGACTTTATTTCCACCAAAAGTAATGCCTTCTAAAGTTTACAGAAAGCGAAACAATTTTTATGGCATCATTGTTAAAAAACCAAATGTTAAATTTGAGGAAATAGGAGGCCAAGAAATTGCAAAAAAAGAAATTCAAGGGATTGTTTTGGCTCTTTCTAATCCTTTACTTTATAAAAACTGGGGCATTCGCAAACCTAAAGGAATTTTACTTTATGGGCCGCCTGGTAATGGTAAAACTCTGCTTGCAAAAGCACTTGCAACAGAAGCTGATGCAAAATTTTACAATGTTAGTGTAGTAGATGTAACCTCTATGTGGTATGGTGAATCAGAAAAAATTTTACAAGATATAATTGATCATGCAAAAAAACAAAAAAGAGCTATAATTTATTTTGATGAATTTGATGCTTTGGGCAGAGAAAGAGAAGATGCACATGAGGCAACAGCAAGAATTGTAAGCGTTCTTGCATCTAACATGGATGGAATAGAAGAAACAAAAAATGTCATATTTATAGCAAGCACAAATCACCTTAATGCTATTGATTATGCCTTGCTTAGGCCAGGCAGATTTGATAGATTAATAGAAGTTAAAAACCCAACAAAAAACGAAAGAAAAGAAATTTTTAAAATTCACCAAGAAAAAGCAAAAAAACTTGCTGAAAGAGAAATTTTTAAACAAATAGACCTTGAAAAAATTTCTGAAGCTACTGAGGGTTACTCTGGGGCAGATATTGCCGAAATAATAAGAAGGGCTGCAGAAGAAAAAATAAAACAAGAAAGTGCAGGATTAAAACCAGACCTAATTTCGACTGAGGACATATTAAAAATAATCTCAGAATATGAAAGAAAAAAGAAATTAAAGCCAGGTTTTTAAAAAATTTATTGTTCAAACTGTTTAAACTCTATTTCTAATTCAACCTTTACTTCATTAGCTTTTTTTATTAAAAAATCGACAAAAAGGCGCGGTATTTGTTCTGGTTTTAATTTTGTTTCAGGATTATATTTTAGCTCTATCCATTGATTCATTTTCCATTTACCAATCGCATAATAGAGTTCATCTATCTTTTTTTCATCACCATTTTTAATTTTTATTGTATATTTGCCTGAAGGAGTATAAATTTCATTAATTACATCAGTTGGGTAAAAAAATGAAGTATCTTCAAATGACATCCTGATATCACTCCCTGAAACTGTAATTCTGTCAACTACTTCGTCAATATTATCATTTTTAACATGGCAATGTGCAATAATAATCTTCTCAAAATTTCCAAGTTTTTCAAAATCGCTTTTCTCTCTTACATAATATACATATGTTTCCCCACCCTCTATTCTTGCAAGCCAGCCTTTCTCATTAGTTATAGGCACATAAAACCATTGTTGCTCTTTTTCTTGGCAATAAGCCCTAACTTCATTTGCAATTTCACTATAAGGTGCAATTCTCCATTCTAAGCTGCTATGTGCATTATTAATAATCGCAGTAGCTAATGCCAGCCAAGCTAAAGTTTTTTTTATCATTTTATTGTTTTTAAGTAATTACTACAAAATTACAAAGTTTATAAATTTTTTTATTTTTTTATTATTTTCGGTTTTTATGAACAAAAGCGATATATTTAAAAATTTATTTTTTTTTATCTTTAATAACTAAATCTAAAAAATAAAAAAGAAAATAAAAAAGAGGAAAATGCAAAGAAAAACTGCTGAGACAATTGTTTTGATAATAGGTATCTTGGGAATAATAGGCTCAATAGTAATGTTTATCTTATCAATATTTGGTTTGACAGGAAGCGCAATACTTTCAAAAATATTTATGCCTAATATAGGTGGGACAATTTTAGCAGGAGTAGTCTTCTTAATTAGCATTATCTCGCTCATAGTTTCAGTGGTTGGTTTTGTAGTGTCAATAGCTTTGATTAAGCATAAAAATTGGGCGAGAATAACAGTAATAGTGCTTTCAGTGCTTGGAGTGCTAAGTAGTCTACCTTCAATAATCTATGGCTTTGGCATAATCTTCCTAGCAATTTACATAGCAATAATTTACTTCCTTGGCTTTAACAAAGACGTTGTTGCGCTTTTCAGATAAAAATCAAAAAAGCACAGCAGTCTTAAGCAAAAACGTAAACATTAGCCTGAGCAGCAAAGCAAAAGTGAAGCAAATATTTTTTAATTACTTTTAAATTATTTTTTATGCTGAAAAGAGGTGCGAGAAAAGCTGGCAGGGAAAGTGAGAGAAGGGAAAAAGTGAGCAAGAACAGAGCAAAGCGAGTAAAAGTAGTAGCCTTTATTTCTTTCTTGCTTTTATCTTTAACTTTTTACTCTGCATTTTCCTTGCGTTTTGCTAATGCACAAGAGCTTATTGGAGGAGAGCTTGGGTGGTGTATAAAAACAAAAGAAGACAAGATATGCCAGCCAAATGTGTTGAAAGAGCAGTGCAAAGAAGGCTGGTTTTATCAAAAGCCTCCAGAATGCATTGAAATACTCTGTAAGCTTGATGATGGAAATTGTCAAGAGAGTATTCCTTATCAGGCTTGCATAGAGCAAGGCGGTAGTGAAGGGCAAATTTATGAATGCAAGATAGGATGTTGTGGAGTGGCTGGAAAAGGACTTGGGCTAAAGACAATGCAAGAATGCAAACAAGAAGCTGAAAAGGTAGGAGCTGGCTCTAACTTTGATTTTGATGAAAGCATAGAGGATGAGAGGGCTTGTGATTTAAAGTATAGTGGCTCAGAACGAGGATGCTGTTTTCTTGGCTTTGGCGATTGTGTTTATACAACAAAGCAGCAATGTGCCGCTCCTTTCTATACCGGCCAATTTTGTTCAAGTATAAAAGAATGTAACTTAAAAACCCATTTTCAACAAAAATGTGGCATTCTTGATGGAGACAAAAACAAGCTTTGTTGGTTTGATAGTGCTGGCAATCAAGAGGACTGCGTTATTGATTGTGGCTATCCAGCTTATATCTGTGATATATGTAATAAAGAAAGCTGCAAAGATGAAAAAAATGCTAGAGAAGTGTCACGCTCTATGCATTATTGCAAAAGTACAAAGTGTGATTTAAGCAATGCTAAAGGAAGCCAGGAGCTGAAGTGGGAGGGTGGAAGCATGAAAATTAAGTGGAAAAAACCACCAAAAGTTTTGTTAAATGGCGAAAGCATTTGCTACAATTTTTATACTGGGCAAGCACGTGCAGGAGGAGCAGAAACTTTTGATAATGGCTTTCCAAGACGTTCAACTGGCTTAGAAAATCAAATTTTGAGATGTAATTTGGGAAATATAGAAATAGACAGACTTGGCCCTGATAGAAACAAACTTTGTTTTGAAAAGACTGAAACACATACAACCTATACTGAAAAAAATAAAGTAATGAATTGCATGAAATGTGGAAAACCAAAGACAAAGATAGATAAGTATGATGAAGAGATGCAAAAGCTACAGGAAGAACTTCAAGAAAAACTTGAAAAAGGGGAAATAACGCCAGATCAAGTCAATAAACAGCTCGAGGAAAAAATGGAAGAAATGGATTTAGAATGGTATGATTATATTGGGCTATTTGTTGCTAGTAAGCCAGATATGTTGGGAGATTATTATTCTATTGGTGAAATTGGAATTCCTGGTTTGGCAACAGCAAAAGCAGAACTATTTTATGCTTTAGGAGGAAGCAAATGCACAAAAGACTTTTGTGAAAGTGAAAAATTTGAGAATGGTGAAAGCTATTGTGTATGGCATAGTGAAACTTCTGGTGGAAGTGAAGCAGCAAGAGTGCTATGGAGCCCAATAGATGCTGCATGCGTGCCAAGATACCCGCAAGGAGAATATGGTTGTGGAAGTTGTGGTGGTAGTGGTGATACTTATGATAAATGTGAAGCGGATGAGGCATGGGCACTTGGCAATTGTATATTCGAGTCAAAAAGCGCTGGTGAAAAAACTTTATTTGGAGCTCTTCATACAGTTGAATTTTTTGTTCCAACAAAATTAAATTTGCTGCTTTGGTATACTTTTATAGAAGCACTATTAACATGCGGTGGTTTTTGGCCTTGCATGACTGTATGGTGGGTAGAGAGAGTATATGGGGAACTTGGGAGATTTACATTGATAGAAACGCTAATTGAAGTTCTCTTTAGCGGTATTGCTAAAATATATCAAGAAAGTATTTAAAATGAAAATAAAGAAAAAAATAAAAGAAAAAGAGAAAAATAAGAAAGTAATTGCAATTTTGCTTTCTTTTTTATTTATTTTTTCAGTGATTTGGAATGCTCACTTAATTTCTGCAGCCACATCTAAACCTAAATATGTTGAAAAAATGGAGAAGTTTAGGGAGACAGTAGAAACAGTCGGAAAAATACTTTATTTTTTAAATCTCGCTCAGCAGGCATACAACTATTATAAAATGTTAGTTGGAATATATAAATTTGCAAAAGCATTAAAAGCCGGATGGGTATTTCATAAAACATATCAAGGAAAAAAATTTTGGGATGCCTATTATTCTCTTTCTCAACCTTTAGGAATAGTAGAATTAGCAGCAATTTTAATTACAGTAGCAATATCGGCTACTCGTGCAGGATTGTTGGTTGAGGACTGGGGTGAAACTTACAATGAGCCTGCGCTGGCAGGAACAAGGTATTGTGGCTTATGTAGTTGGGATGAGTTTACACCATGTACTATAGATAGATGCGCGATCTTAGGTAACTGCTATTATCAGCCTACAGAGGACGAGCGTGGTGGCTTATGCATGCCTGCAGAATGCGAAAAAGGCTATCCAAAGTTAAAAGACATGACAGCAGAGTTTTATATTGATAATGAACTAGCAATTAAAAAGTCTGCTACTGGTTGTCCTGATGGGCATGGCGCTTGCTCTCTTGAGATTACTGAAGCACCATGGAATACTACTACGCTTTATCTAACCTTTAACACAGAGCCGAGAGCAGAATGCCGCTATGCTATTGATAAAAAACAAGCAAGCTTTGCAGATATGGAAATTGTTCCTGGCGAAATTGAGATGCCAACAAGCAAAACATTTAGCATTGACATTTCCGAACTTGAAAAAAACTCTGAGCATTATGTATTTATAAAGTGCAAGGGGCCTTGCGACGAATCAACACATCCTGAAGGCTTTGATTGGAACTATATAAAGTTTAGGATAGGCCCTTATCCTGATTGGGTAGCTCCAAAACTCTTTATCGATCCTGCAGTAAGTAGATTATTAAACAGCTCAGTCATGGTTGTAAGTAATACTACAGAGCAACTTGAAATAAGACTTTATCTTGACAAAAATGCGAGCTGTGGCTATAGTACGCAGCATCCTACGCTGAACTTAACTACAAATTATTTCCTTGACAAAGATTGTAGCAATGATGTTATGTGCCACTTTGGTTCAAAGCTAAGTGATGATGATTTTGTTATTGATAGCTCCTGTGAGAAAGATGAGAGCTGTCTTTATTATTTAATGCAAGGAGGACCTTCGCTAATTAATGGAAATTGTGCTAAATGTAGCATAAATGTCTCACTCAAAAGCAAGCAAGTAACTAATATAGACTGGAAAGCTTATGATGAGCAAATAAAAGCAGTGAATGAGCAAGCGCAACAGCAAGGCTTTGAGTGCCCAAGTCAAGCCGCTGGTGAGGTTGGTGGGAGCGTTTGTGCTATTACGCTCGGCGATGGCGAGTTAAAAAAGGAAATACAGCTTAAAGATATGCTAAGCCAAATGGCTGGCTTTAGTGCTGCTGAGACTTTTGGTGAGAGCAATAAGATTTTTAGGCTTATATTTAGATGTGCTAATGATCTTGGTTATTTAAGCGAGCCACAAGAATATAACATTCTTGTCATGCCAGGCTATGAATTAAAAATAATAAGTCCTGCCAATGGCTTTACTAGCTATAAACGAGAGCTTGAGTTAAATGTAAGCACATCAAGACTTGCAGTCTGTGGCTATTCTATCAATGCAGAGCTGCCATATGAAAAAATGCAAAAAATAGCAAATGGCTTTGATGTTTTGCATACAACAACCCTTGAGCTTGAAAAAGGAAATTATACACTCTATGTTAAATGCCGCGATATCTTTGGCATTGAGCAAAGTGCTAACACGAGCTTTGAGATAACACCCTATCCCATGCCGCAAATAGTTAGAATGTTTGTTAGTGACGGAAAACTTTTCATTGAAACAGACATAGAAAGTGAGTGTGTTTATAACATTAACAAAGAGCTCGGCTGTGACTTCAATGCAAGCGATCAAAGCCAAGCAAGCCCTTTTTCAGCCTTGAGCGATCTTACTTTTGAAACTTATTCAAATGAAGCAAATGAATATTATGTTAAGTGTATAGATAAGTGGCATGATAATGACTGGCCATCAGAATGTATAACAATAAAGCCAGTTAAACTTCCAAGCGAATAAAATCAAGATAAAAACATAAGATATTAGAGATTAATCGAAGAGCCAATAAAAAAGTTTATAAGTAAAATATAATAAAGAGTATTAAAAGAGGGGGACATGGGTATAATCAAAAGTAAAAAAGCTGCAAGGAGAGAAAGGAGATGCAAAAATAAAAAGGCAGCGATAACGTTGTATGTTATTATAGCAATAATAATTATTGCGGTTGGTTTGTTTATTTATAGCATTATACCTCGAGCTGCAAAAGAAAGAGAAAGTGGAATTGTGATGGTAAAAAACTTTATCGAAGATTGCACTAAGCAGTGGTTAAATCAATTTACAGCACATGTGCAAATTGGTTGCGCAAGGCCAGATGATTGCTATCGAGGCATACCTTACTTTTGCTATAATGATGTTCTAGGAGAAAATTGTATTTTAAGAGATCCGAGCCAAATAATACAGGAACATCTTAACCAAATAAAAGAAAATGTCACTTTATGCGTAGATAGATCATTACAAGAAGCTAAAAAAAAGGGTTATGAAACCTCGCGTGGAAATGTTGATGTTAATTTCACTTCAACAGCAGCATATATAAGACTTAATATCAAAGCGCCAATTACTTTAAAACGAGGTGAAGACACATTTATTCAAGAAAAATTTTTTGTTGAAATCCCTAATCAAGGTAATGTTGTCTGGCAAGATTATGAAACTTTTAAAACTGCCGTCGAAGCTATTGCTAAACTTGAGAGCGAAGGTGATCCCGACATAACAGAAATAGTTAATTCAGCAAATGCAGCAGGTATTGAAGGCCTGACAATAAGCTCAGGAGCTACTGGCTGTTGGATAACAATATATGCACTCAAAAAAGGCACAGAAAGCTTTACTTTTGCTATTCGCGAAGTTGAAGTTCAATCAATTTGTTAGATGTAACGATAGATTAATAAAATAAAAAATGATAAAAAAAGAAAAGGAGAAAAAGATTTTATGAAAAAGGAAATAAGTATTTCGATGTTTATTTTTTTCCTTATATTAATTTATCTATTACCAAATGTTAAGGGAGATACTTGTAGCTCTTGCAAAACAAATTATGAAAATTGTTTGGCAGGCTGTAATATTGAGGATTGGGGGTGCATGGCAAAATGTAAGGATAATTGGGATAGGGAATGTAATTTTTGTAATGATATTAGTAATTGGCTTGTTCTTAATTGTTCTGAAGGATGGTTTTTTCCCGGTTCATATCCTGACAAAAATTGTACTATAACAAGCCATCAAACAATCTATTCTAAAGGCACAGCGAATAATGCACTTTCTTTGCTCGCTTGGCAATTCAATAAGTTTGAAATTGCCCCTGTTGCTGTACCTTCACCTGCTTTTAAGTTAGGGCAATTTCAGTCTTCTATGCTTACTTTCCCTACTATCCTTCGTGTGTTACACATAACAGATGAAACTGGTGGCGGAGGAGAAGGAGGAGATGGGGGTGAAGGGGATGAATGTAATGATGGTAATGGAGAAATTGGTGGAACTGGCGGTAAAGGGGGCGCTGGAGGGAGTGGAGCTACACTAGACTCACCAGCAAAGAATGGTGAAAGGGGTAAAGATGGTGGAAGAGCATGTCACGAAATAGGAGGTTTGGGAGGAGAAAAAGGCACTGCTGGAGGTAGAATTTCTATTAATGCATCTTTTTTTATTATACAAGGTATAATTGATGCTACTGGAACTACAGGAATATTTGGGGGAGAAGGTCATGATTGCGGGAAAGAAGCATCTGGCGGTGGCGGAGGAGGAGGTGGAGGAGGCGGAGGCTTGATAAAAATTGTTGCAGGTTATTTTAATAACGGCGGTACTTTATCAGTAGCTGGAGGTTCTGGTGGAAGAGGAGGAAGCGGAAAGAGCGATGGTGCGGGATGTGATGATGGAGGCGGCGGCGGCGCTGGTGGTGGAGGCAATGGAGGGACAATCTATATAGAAGTTACAAAATCAATGAAGGCAGGAAATTTAAATGTGGATGGTGGGTTAGGAGGATGTTATGCATATACAAATGGTTGCGCAATTGCTATTAATTCCAAAATAAGTACTTGTTCAGATGAGAATCTCATATCCTCTTGTTTTTCAGAAGAAAAAACACCTAGCTTTTCTTGTTCACCTAGTGATAGCTGTACTAATGATATCACTAAGAAATATGATTGTATCCTTAACTATATGAAGGGAAAAAGTGAATGTAAATCAGGATCTCCTGGAGGTGGTCGTGAGGGCAACAAAGGCTCTGATGGTAATCCAGGAACTCTAACAGTTGTAAAAAAATTTTGTGAATTTAAAAAGTTGAAAAATGTAGGAAGTAGTGATTATGAAATTATTGATATGCCTCAAAGATCTTATTGGTGTGATTATGTGCCGCCAGGAAATGCAGAAAATGGAAGAGTCGGCTCAAGTCATCACGCTTTTTATTGTAGAGATGGCAATATTGAAGAAGTTAGTGTCGGAGAATTAGTTACGAGAGGCAAAATATGTACTCAAACTGGTGAATTTATTAAACTATCAATAAATTTCTACAACGAATGTCTTAAATTAAACACTGAAGACGAATGCAATAACTTTCGACCAAGCGGCCTTAGTATATGTAACTGGAGCGGTATAGGTTGCATTCCTAAATATCCTTATGGCGGCGCTGATTGTTCTTTAGCTGATAATACAACAATAGTTTCTATTAATAATTGTAACATCAATAATTATCAGCAAAATTTTACTGAATGTATTAAGAATCAAAATTTAGAGTGGATTAACAAACAAATTCAAAGATGCTCAGCAATTGGTGATTGTGGCAACAGTGCTCATTTTTTAAATGAAATCAAAATTGAACCAGGTTATAGTTTTATAGCATCTCCTTTAAATGAAACACACGCATTACTTATGTTTAGATGTGAGAAAGTCGTTAGTAGCTATGATATTTCTGGTAGTAATTGTGAAAAGTGCAACAACTCAGCATATTTTGGTTATAATCGAATATGCTCTCAATATGAGTGTGAAAGCCTTGGAAGTAACTGTATATCTGATCAGGATCAATGCAAAGCAAATTATGACTTTACTCCTATAGAATTAAATGAGTTTACTGTAAGAACAAATCAAGTAGAATGCTCAGCTATAAAGCCAAATATTACCACAACAGGAAAAATAGAATGTGTAACATCAAGTAAATGTATTCCTCCACAAATACCCTTAACATTAGCCTACAGTACAAATAAAGAAACAATATGTAAAATAGCTATTTATCCAAAAGGTCAAAGTTTAACTGTTGACTGGCTTAACATGACAAATGCAGATAATACTGGAAATGTATTTAGTAAGCGGCATAAATGGGATATCCCTTCTTTTATTTTTCCATTAATTAATCCAAGTACAACCTTTGAAGCAACAGCTTATCTTGTTTGCAAGGATAAGTTCAATTTAACTCAAACCTATAAAGCTGAGTTTTGTATAGCGAATCAAGATGTGGTAGCGCCAATAATAACCTCCTCTATTGAAAATGGAGCCAGGCTTCTTCCAGGAAATCAAAAGATGAAAATATATGTAAATGAACCAATAAAAGAATGTACATATAGCTATGGTTCAAAATCAGAAACATTGCAGCAATCAAGCTTTTCTCTTGATGCTTTAGGAAGATGGACAACTGAGGTAAACTTTGAAATGTTAACTACACCATTAACATTTTCAATTGCATGTACTGATCTTAGTAATAATCAAGGCTCTTTAAGCCTGAACTTAATCCCAGCTTTAGGCAGTTTCAATTTAGAAATAAAATCCCCTATTAACAATAGTGCAATCGTTGGTTGTGGAGACATGGTATCTGTTAACCTAAAAGTTGTAACCAGTGGTGATGCTGGAGATGGAAAAGGAAATAGTAACTGCTATTATTCAAGTGATAATACAAATTGGGATATTATTCCTCCTTCTTCAAGTAATGAACATGAAATACAACTTTTACTTGGTACAGGAGATTATACTTATTATGTTAAATGCAATGATGCATATGGCCAAGGTCTTACAGCTTCAAGTACTGTGAACTTCAATGTTAATACAAACAAAAGAGGCCCACTTGTTACAAGAATTTATAAAGAAGGCGATGAGCTTGTGCTGCATACAGATAAGGTTGGTAGCTGTTATAAGCTAAGTTACTGTGAACAGCCAATTACTTCTTTTATTACCAAGCTGACAGAAAAAGCACAGAATATATTTAGTCTACCATGGCAACTCATTCCTTTAAATATAAGGTGTATTGATAATTGTAATAATAAAGGTGAATGTATCGTAATAAATCCACTTGAAATTTAAAATGAAAAAACAAAATTTAATCTTGTTTATTTTTTTCACCTTTATTTTAATTACTCCACTAATCTTAAGTCAAACAGAAGAGATAACTAAAATAAAAAAAGCCTATTCTTGGCTCAGAACAGAAGGAATAGAAAAATTTAACACTCTTACAGAAAAGCAGGCCTCTTTTACTATCTTTGCTTTAAAGGAAAAATTGACTGTTGATAAAGCAAGACTTATGCACAAAATATTGCTTGAAAAAAGTTATGACAATGGGACTTGCTGGCCAGGACCAAATGAAAATGATTGTAATGCTTTAACAACTGCTATCGTAAAACTTGCTCTTGATTCTCTTAGTAAAGATACAAGTAAGGCAAGTGCTTGGCTTCTAAAGAACTCTTTTTCAGTCCAAACAATCAATATTAAATCTTTTTTACAGGTCATTCCTATCACAGCTGAAACGATAAACTGTCAAATAAAAACAAATACATCAACAGGGATAGTTAGTTTTAGCGCTGAAGGATTGGTTAATTCAATTGATAGCGAATTGACTTCATGTTTTGCTAGTACAATTTATTCACTTCAACTTAATCAAAGTTGCTTAAATGATATTTTTAGAATAACATGTGACAAAGATGTAAAAGTTAATTTTATTTATAAGAAAAGTGAAGGACAAGAATGGTATGTGACCAATAAACTAGATTTTGTTAGTGCAATGCAAGAAAAAGAAATACAGCCCTTGAAAGCACTATGCATAGCCAAAGGACAAGTATGTGATTATGAAGCTAGTTTATGGGCAGCCATTGCTTTTAAAAATTCTAATCTAAGTGTTGCCAAAAGCTTTCTCCTTTATCTTATTTCAGAAGCCTCAGTTAATGAGCAGTACTTACCAGAAGCATTTTTGTATGCTTTAACTAATGCAAGTGATTATACTAATCAAGTTATCAAACTGCAAAGGTTTGATGGACTTTTTGTTGCCCCTAACACAGCTTATAACGAATATTACGATACTGGACTCGCAGGAGTAATGGGAAGTTTGAATAAATTAAATTTAACTGTAACAAAATCAACCTTGCTCAACAATCAAACGAGAGAAGGATTTTGGAGCGCAAGCAATAATGTTGATGCTATCAGAGATACTGCCCTGATTCTAGCAGGAATATGGCCTACTTTTACAGGAGTTTCAACTTGCGAACAGCAAGGCTACAGCTGTGTTCAAAATTGTAGCGCAATTAATGGAGCATTAGTTGCATTATCTTGCTATACGGGAGAATGTTGCAATATAAATAGTATTGAAGGAGCTTGTGAGCTTAAGGCAGGGAACTGTACTGATACCACTACATGCCCTTCAAACACAACTCAGGTTCCTTATGCTTGTTCCCAAGGAAAATGCTGCAAACAAATAACTAAGTCCCTATGTGCAGCAGAAATTAATGGAACAATCTGTCAACCTAATCAAAAATGTTTGGTGAATGGTACTATTGTTCCTTTTATTAGCTCAAGTGATAGTGCTTACTGCTGTATTGGAAATTGTATAAGTTCAACAAAAGCATGTGCTGAACAAGGAGGTGAAATATGCGACCCACAGCAAAAATCATGTCAAAATAAATGGTTATTTGCAAGTGATACGAGCTATTGTTGCCAGCAAGGTTTTTGCGCAGATGTTTTATTGACTTGCCAACAAATGGGAGGAGTAATATGCGAGGCAGATCAAGATTGTAAAGGAGGTTATCTTGTTACAGCGAGCAATACTGCTGGTAAGGCAACTTGTTGTGTTCAAGGAGGGACTTGCCTAAAGAAGACTTGTGAGCACAATAAATGTGAATCAGATGAAACTTGCAATGGAAATTCTTATGAGACAAGCGATGCTTTAAAGTGTTGTGAAGGTAATTGTGAAAAGCCATGCTCTTCTTTAGGTGGTAATGTTTGCCCCGAAAATTATAAATGTAAGGGGGAAGTCCTAAATTCTTCAGACACAACATCATGTTGCATTGGTGATTGTGTTGAAAAGAAAGGCCTTCCATTCTTTATTATAATCATTTTGATTATTGTGATCATTTTCATAATTTTATTCTTTTTAATAAAGAAAGGTTATATTTCTAAATTAAAATCTAAATTTAAAAAGAAGCCTACTGCCCCTTCAGTACCAACATTAAAAACAATGCCAACGTTGACAAAAACAACTAGGCTAGCCTCTAAACCTATGCCGCCAACCCAACCAATTCAACCAAGACAAATCCAAAAATGATTATTAATGCAAAAAAACAAAAAAAAGCAAAAAAAGCATTTGAGCTTAGTTTTACTTTTCTCTTTTCTTTAATTTTAATTGCTGTTTTTATTTTTGTAGCAATATGGGCAATAAAAAATTTTCTAGAGTTAAAAGATTCAACAATGATAAGAACATCAATAAATGATATAAATACGGTTGTTATTGAAGTCTGGCAAGCAGAAGAAGCTCAAAGAATAGAAACCTTTATATTTCCGACAACAGTCACACAAATTTGTTTTGCCAATTTATCCGAACTAATAACAACAACATCAACAGACTTAACATCAACAGACTTAGATCCCTATAAATCATTATACAAAAACACTGACAAAAATCTTTTTGTTTTGCCATTTAAGCTACGCAATAAATACAACTTAGAAGGTGCCTATGCTATAAAATGTGGAGAGGTAAATTGTTTAAATTTTACAAATCCAACTTGTTTTAATGTTGTTAAGGGAAAGGTAACTCTAACATTTGTAGGAATGCCTGAAGGTAAGGTTAGGATAAGCAAATAATCTAAAATAATACCTTGTTATTTATAATAAAGTGCTCTACTTCTATTTGTTTGTTTTTAAATTCTCCTTTTATAATAGTTTTGATATCCTTATTTTTATCATAATCATACATTACATATGCATCAGTAACTTGATCAATTATCTCTGAAGTTAGTTGAGAAGGCTTAGCGGTCCCATAAACAACTAAAGAATATAAGCTATAGGGCTCGCCTTTCCAGCATTCAAATCTTAGCTCTTTGCTACCTGAAACAAAGCAAATATTAGTAGTAACTTCAATTTTTTTTCCTTCATATCTTTTAGGATTTTTTACGAGATCTTCGATAGAGACCTCTTTATAATTGCAAGAGGAAAAAGTTAAAAGAGCTAAAGCAGCTAAGATATTTTTTATTTTCATTTTAATTTTTTATTTTCATTTTAATTTTGTTTTCATTAATATAAAAGTTTTAAACTTAATAATCCTTTATAAATTTAATTAATATGAAAAATAAAAAAAGAGGTAAAAAAGAAAAAGGTATAAAGGCGCAGCTGCCGGCTTTTGCCTGGATATTTAGTATTATTATCGGCGCCGTTATCTTGTTTTTCGCATTTTTCTTTGTTACTCAATACGGCAAGCAAGTTGCCGAGCCAACGAGGGCTGCAGGCATAGAAAGCGGGATAGCGATTTTACTTGAACCATTTGCCGCAGTTGGCTCTCTTGTTGAAGCTCAAGGAAGCATTCTTGAATTTCCGGCAGGAAGCTATATAGAATTTGGTTGTAATATTGATAATGATTACAGTGAAATAAAGGCAAGAAATATTAAAGAAAAAACTTTTTCATTAACAAAAAAAGTCTATGATAAGTATCTCTTCAGTCAACCGATAACAACAAGGAACAAGGCAAAGCTTTTTGCTTTTTCTATGCCAATCAAAGAACCTTTTTACATTGCAACTCCGATTGTGATCGTTAATGGCAAATATTGCTTTAGCTCATTGCCATTACAATACAAAAACACTTTAGAAAAAATTTCAGAAAAGATAAATGAGACAGATTCTGCTTTTAACTTTACAAGTTGTCCTTCAGGTTATATACAGGTTAATATTGATTGGTGTGATTCAGCTTGTAATTATGGGTATATAGGAAAAAAATATTGGTTTGGTGATTTAATATTTCCTGCAATTTTTTCAGATGAATTAACATATAATTGTAATCTTGATAGAATGTTGGAAAGGGAAAAAGTTCTTATATCCATTTATAAAAAGAAAGTAGAAAACTTAGGAAATAAAGGATGCCCTACAGCAGGGATGTCATCAGCTTTAGATAATTTTAAAACACAGGTTGATAATTTTCAAAAAAATAAAAATATCAACAATCTTGCATCTCTTTATAATTCAATTAAGCAAATAGAAAATTTAAATGCAGGCCTTCCGTCTGATTGTAAAATAATATGATTAAAAAGACAGAAAGCAAAGTTAAACAAGCACAAATCCAGTTTCAAGAAATGGCTTTTGTATTAGTTGGACTAATTCTTTTTTTTGCTTTGCTTCTAACTTTTTTCAGCATTTTTCAATCAGCAAAAATAAAGCAATTAGCAACAGAAACAAGAAGAGAGGAAACTATTGCAAAACTCGAAAGTATTGCTAATATGCCAGAATTTTCTTGCAGGGAAGCTTTTTGCATTGATGAAGAGAAATTGATAGGTTTTCTAAATCTACCATTGCAGCAACAAGAAAAATATTTTGAGGCCTGGGAAAAATCAAATTTAATCTTAATAAAAGTTGAAAGGATTTGGCCTGAAAAAAGTGGGAAATGTAATGAACAAAATGTTGGCGAGTGCAAGTTTTATGAAATTTTTAATAAAACAATAGGTAAGAACTATGAAGCACATTCAACTTTTATGCCACTATGCTACTATTCATCAACACAATGGTACCAAGGATATAGATGCGATATAGGTAAAATTATCGTTGGGTTTGAAATAGCAAAATGAAAGCTAAAACAAAAAAAGCGCAACAAGAGATTTTTGGTTTCGTAATAATCATTTTACTAGTTATTGTAATTGGTATAATTATTTTAACATTTTCTTTGCAACGAAGCTTAAGAAAGCCAACATTTGTTATCGATGTAAAAGTAAATGATTTGTTAAATGCTGTAATGCATTATACAACCGGATGCAAAAATAAGAAGATCAGTGAAATAATAGGAATAGTGGTAGTAAATAGTAATGAAAAATGTGATGGCGAGAATGCAAAAACTTATCTTGAAAATATTCTTAAAAATATTTTAAATGCAAGTTTTCCTGGTTTGGAATATGGTTATTTGAATGGTTATAATCTAACTATTTTTACCCAACCGCTAATTTCAATTACATCTGGTAAGCTGGAAGGAAATGTTGTTGTCGGTTCTTATATAATCCCTGTTTTTACAGAAGGTCAAGCAAGCAATATTGAAGCTAGGCTTTATCTTTATTATAGTGGCAAAAAGAGTGAAAAAGCTTAATATCAAATGTCGAATATGTTTGTTAAAATTATTGGTTTTTCTTTAATTATAATTGTTGTTTCGGCCTGGCTCACTTTTGCTCCTGTTTTTTCGACGAGCTCTGGATAATTATAAACCAGGCCTTGGCTCTCGAAAAGCTTTAGCGCAATACTTGCGTTTTCAAACTTAAGCCATCGCTGCGAGAAGGGAAAACTGTTAAAATTTTTGTTTATCCATTCATAAATCTCTCGATGTGTCCGTGGCTTTTGGAGTTTTTTTAAAATCCAAATTGCGCTAGGTTTTCCATTAACAACCGAGCCACTTGCATTTGGCAATGTTACAAATGGCTCAATCGCAATTACATCATTTTCTTCTAACTTTGTTTTATCATTATTGTTATAGTTAGGGATTGTTTTTCCTCCATGTAGGCTTGTTTTACTTATTTCATGTCCTGTAAGATTGTATATTGGTCTAAACCCAAACTCATTAATTTTTTCTTCTATAGCTTTACCAATTTCACAAACTTCAACTTCAGGCTTTGCAACTTGTAACGCGGCCTTTAAAGCTTCCTTAGCAGTTTTTATTAGCTCTTTATTTTTCTCAGAACCTTCAAGATCAAGGCTTATAGCCGCATCAGCAATACAATCGTTAACTCTAACTCCTATATCAACTTTTAATAAACCTGAAGCTACGGTTGTATCATTTGTAAATGGGCTATAATGAGCAGCTATTTCATTAATACTTAAATTTGGTGGGAATGCAAGCGCAGCACGAATGGCACGGCTCTTTTCAATAAAGTTCTCAAGCTGTTCAGCTATCTTAAGAAGTAAGACTTCTTTTTTACAAATTTTCTTCGCTAAGCTTAAAGTTTGCTCAAGTAGCTTACCAGCAGTTTTATAATCTTTGATTTCACCTTTTCCCTCAACTTTTCCCTCAACTTTTCCCATAAATTTTATCTTTTGCGCTTTATTTTATATACCATTCTTACAATTTTGTAAATTATAATTGCAATAAAAATAGCTGTTAAAATTAACGTTGAATAGAAAATTTTTTGATAGGCATAAGGATAAACAGCCGGTTTTTCTGTTGGCAATACTTTTAAAATGAATGGAATCTCTTTAATTTCAATAGGGATTTTTTTATAAACAATCCTTGTATCATTAGCAATTATTCTTATCCAAAAGTCGTATGTTCCTTTTTTTATCTCTTTTTCACTACTAACATTTATTATTGTTTTTAACAAATTCTTTTTTTCTAAAAACTTCTTACTTACTACTTCCTGGCTTAGATTAAATAAACTTTCATTATCTCTTGGTTTTTCTATTAAAATTAATAAATTCTGAAGATCTTGAAGAGGAACAAAATCAATTTCAATTTCAAATTGCTCTCCTTGGTAAATTTTTTTTGGAGCAAGTATGGTAAGTTCGTAACCTTCAATCGCCACAGCCTCTTTAATTTCACAAGCTTTTATAACTTTCCGACCTAGAAAATAGGAGGGGCATTCGCAATAAATAAAAGAACTTTCCTGCCACCCACTGCATGCCCCGCTAATATCACAACTTCGAACAGCCCATTTTACTAACCGTGTTTCATTGAAAACAAGAATTTTCGGACTAGTTACATTACTTTCTATTACCCCCTCTAATTTAAATTCATCATAACAGGCCTGGCCTTCACTATCAAAATTTGCCGATTGCCATTCAAATCTTACCTCTTCGTTGCATACATTTTGTATTACTGTTAAATTTGGTTTTGGGCAAGGCAAATTTTGTACACTGAAAGTATCAGTTGCCCAATCACTACATTGCCAAAAATCACAAGCACGAACTTTCCATTCATGTAAGCCAAAGCTGAGTCCTTCAACAAGTTGAGGACTGGTTACATTTTCTCTAAGCTCAGAATCAATCATAAAGTCATAGCTTATAGGATCATTATCAGAGTCACTTGAATTTTGCCATTGTAACAGAACTGTATTATTGTTAGTATTTTGTTGGTCAATCAAAACAGGGGTAGTTGGTATAGAATTTAAAATTGTAAAGTTATCATAAGCGTCATCAGAACAGCATTGTGTATTGCAAGTCTTTACTTTCCATTCATGAAAACCTATAGCAAGATTGATTCTTGTTGCAGGACTTGTTATATTTTGCCAAATTCCATCTAGATAAAACATATCATAAGTTGGCAAGCCATTAGGATCTATTCCAGATGTCCAAGCAAAAGTAACATTATATGTTTTATTCATAGGATGAAAATTGTTGACAGGTTGTAAAATAGGTACTGAAGGAGCCTCGCATAATGTTAAATTCAAACTTAAAACACCATATTCGTCCGCTTGCCCGATACCTCTTGCATAAAAGTTTCCTTTTTTGGCTTCAACCTCCCCATAGCTGTAAGGTTCGAGTGCAAGATTAGCTACAATATAATAACCATTATCTTGAGTCAACGTCTGTCGATTGCAATATTGTGAAGGTGCGGTACAGTTTATTATTAAAATATTAACAATTGCATTACTAGCATTAGTTCCATTAGAATAAAAAACAAATCCATCAGCAACTCCGAGATAGATTTGTGCTTTTGCATTAATTAAGAGAATAAAAAAAGCTAAAATAGCAGCCAAAACTTCCTTTCTCATTTTTTATTCAATATAAGTTTACTTCTATTATAAATTAAAAGGTGTGGTTGAGTAGCCAGTATAAATTGTCCCTCTCCGACAAAAATTTCATCAAATGGATTTGACTGAGCTAAAGGTGAATAAATTTCAAATTCTTGGCTTTGTTTGTTCCATTTCATCAAATATTTATGCAATGAGGCATTGAAATATTTTATTATGCTTGCATTAAACTCGTAAGGCCAAGAGGGAGCATTCCAACCGGCATTCATACTTATTTCAAGATCACTGTTATTTGCTCCTCCAAAACCGATACTTGTCACATTATCAACTAATATAAAATAGGATTCATTTAAATTTGTTAAATTAAAAGGATTATCTAAAGCGCGCGGGCTATAAACTTGAAATTCTGTACCATTCCATTTAAGTATATAACGAAAATTAGTTTGTTCATAGTTAAAAATCTCATTTATCGATCCAGTTTTGTTCGTACAAACTGAAACAAAATTCCATCCTGGAACAAGATCAGAACTGCATTTTGGAACAATAAAAAAAGAAAGCCAGCCATAAGCTACTGCCTTTGTCGTAATAATACTGGAAGTATCTAATGCACTAATTAAGGATAAATCAAGAAATAAGCATAAAGCAAAAGCAAATAAAAATTTTGATTTCATCTTTCTTCTTTATTTTCTTTTATTCTCCTTTCTTTTGGTGTATAATTTAAAATTTTTATATATTTATTTTTTTTAATAAGTCCACATCCTAAAAAATCATTATTATGTTTTAAAACAATAAAACCTTCCTCTTTTGCTTCTTTCTTTTCTTTTTTTAAACTTAAACCTTGCATCCATTTCGCAAATTCATCATCATTGATGCTAATAAACTTTTTTATCTGAGTTGCGAAGAGTTGTGTAGCATCAAAACTTAATCTAAACCCGCCATGCTCAAGCTTGCCAAGATAAAATCCAGCTCGTATAGCTAAAGGTAAAAAGTTTACACTTTCTCTTGGTGCGATAAAAATTTTTTTCTCAGCTCTTAAAAATACAAAATTAGGAGAAATTTTAATTCCATATTCCGCAAGAAAATTAACAATCTGTTTTTCTTCTTTTTTTCCAATAATTTTAAATTTTATTCTCATGTTTTTTATTTTTCAAGTTTTAGTTTTGCAATGAAAAAACCTTCGCTATTAAAATCTTGGGGCATAATTCTTACTGCTTTTTTTAATTCTTTATTATAACTTTTTCCTTCCCATTCGCAAATACCTTGCCTTGTTGGAATTTTTAATTTTATTTTTTCAATTTTCAAAGGAAATCTTTTTAGCACGTAATCAATAACTCCCTCATTTTCTTCATGACTTAAAGTGCATGTTGAATAGACAAGAATGTTATCGTTTCTTAAAAGAGGTATTATATTCATAAGAATTTTTTTCTGAATCCAACTAAGCCGTCTTATAGTTTTTAAATTCCAGGTTTTAAAAAGCGCAATATTTTTTCTTATTGCTCCTTCATTGCTACATGGGACATCGGCTAAGATATAGTCAAAAGTTTTTTGTCTAATTTCTTTTGCAAGCTTTTTAATGGGCATTATTGTAACTAATGTATTGATTACTCCGCATCTTTGTAAATTACTCGCTAAAGCTATTCCTCTCTCCCAATTTGCATCATTAGCTATCATCAAGCCAGTATTTTTCATTAAAGCAGCTAGATGTGTTGTCTTTGATCCAGGAGCTGCACAGCAATCAAGAACAAGTGAGTACTCGGATGGCATTAACACTTTTGCAGGAAGCATTGAACTAAGCGATTGTGCATAATAATAGCCAAGCAAATGCTCAGGAGCATTTCCAAGCTCTCCAGAAGTAAGCTGCGTTTTTATTACAAAAGCCTCCTCTAAACCATATTTTTGCATTTGCTCAATATCCCATTTTTCTTCAAGTCGCGCTTTCAGTTTTTCAATAGAAATTTTTAAAGTATTAGCTCTAATGCTAAATAACATTGGTTCATAACATTTATCAAAAAATTTTTCAATGTCATTTTTATTTTTTAAAATTTTAGAAATGCGTAAAAAAAACTCAAGCTTTGGTTTATAATCTTTATTTTGATATTTTTCAAGAATTTTTTCATAAAGTTCATTAGTTTTATCATTTATCATTTTCTTTATTTTCTTTCAATAAATTTAAATGTTTCTTAGGGAAAAGTATCAAAATTATCAAAATTCGGAAAGCTTTTTTTGTTTTTTTATAATCTCCTCGCTTCCAAAATTAAAAACTGCAAAAATGCTTTCAACAGCAGGAATGATTTGATTATTTATATAGTAGTCAGCATCATATTCTTTGTCTTTCAACTCGTCAGGCATCTTAACTTTTTCTCTTATTCTTGCTTTTTTCTCTTTTGTTTCACAAACAATCCATTCAGCAAGGCTTCCTGGCCTTACTGGAATCCCTCGTGCCCGCATCCTTTGCGCTATTTCAACATGGGGAGTAAAAGCTTCATAAGCTTCTACCTCTTTTTTTATCTGTGTTCTTATAATAAGCTTTTCAATTTCTACTTGCTTTTTCTTTAATTTTTCAATCACCTCTCTAACATATTCGAGCGCTTTCTCTGGTTTTTCTTCCTCAAGAATAATACGTAGCACTTTGTCCTGAACCTCTTTTGCTAAGCTACACCAATCTCGTCTTACAGTTTCAAAGCCTCTAACTTTTAATTCATGTCTTTCATTTATTAATGCATATTTTTTCTTAGCTCCAATTTCTCCTTTTCTTGTTGTCACAAAAAGCCCTCTTAAATAAAAATCCTCTAGCTCAAGCTCCATTCCTTTTGGCAACTCAGCATTTACTCTTTTTAACCATTCCATTGTCTGGGCTTTTGTTTTGTCGTTTAATAGAACAGCAAGGCTATCCGTGTCAGCGTAAATAACATCAAAGCCAGCCTTTTTTGCTTTTTCAATCATTTCTTTTATGTGCCATCTTCCCAATGCTGTTATGCTAGCGGCGCATTCTCTGCTATAATATCTCGCCCCAAAAAAACCAAAGTAACCATAATGCGCATTTGCAAGTGTTTTTAGAGCAAGATCTCTTGCTTCGAGCAATGGACTAGGCTTAAGTTTTTTCTCCTGCTTCACTTTTTTCCTTGCTTCAATAAGATCTTTGAGTAGTAAAGGAATAAAACTTGGCTTTTCTTCAAAATAAAAATGCACTTTTTTTCTATCGAGCTCAAATTCAGGAGTAGCAAGAGCTGTTTTTTTTGTTGTAATTGTGGCAGGACTTATATTATAACTAACTATAATGCTAGGATAAAGGCTACGAAAATCGAAAACAGCGAGATTTTCATAAAAGCCAGGTTTTGGCTCAAGAACAAAAGCACCAGCATATTTCGGTAGCATTTTTCTTTTTGCAATAACATCTTGGAATGGCCTATGCTCAGCTATTTCATTAAAGCGCTTTAGTCCATGTATAATATAACTTTCTACAAGCTGGCTGAATGAACTACGAGTTACATTGAAAAGAGGTTCTTGAGCAATCTTTGCTAACTCAAAGAGTTGAGGCCATAGTTTATGGAAAAGCTTGTAAACAAGAATGCTATCTTGCAAGTTATAGAGGGCAAATTTTTCAAGCTCGCTATGCTTATCACTTTTAAGAGTTTCAAAGCTGACTTTTAACTTTTCTTCTCCGAGGAGCTGTGATGCAACTTCGTTAAGTGTTAATGTTTCCGTACGCAAAGATGGAGCAACAAAGTTTTCAATAAATCTAAAAAGATCTATGTGACAAATTCCTGCAATTTTTGCTGATGTAATCTTACCCCTTTGTAAAACAACTTCACTTCCGTCAAGACCAATATTGAACCTTATCTTGTTTGCTTTCGCCCTTTCTTTTAAATAAGGCATATCAAAACCATCACTAAAATAACCAACAAGATAATCTGGTTTTTCAGCATTTACAATTTCAATAAATCGTTTTATAAGTTCAGCTTCATCTCTTACAAACTCAATGCTTTTTTCCTTTGTAATAAACTTTTTCCATGTTAGAACTTTTTTTAGCTTATTCCCGACAATACTAATCATCATTATTTGCCCCTTACCTATTTCAAACTCACTCGCTTCGATATCAAAAGCAATAATTTTTGGTTCATACTCATAGCGCTTTGTATTAAGTTTAATATTTTTTACAAATCCAATGATATCAGCCTTAATCGACGAAAGCTCAGAAGAGCTTTCGATTTCTATTTCAACATCATACCAAAAAAGCGGCTTAACATCTTTTTCTGTAATATAACGAGTAACAAAATTTATATCGTCTTCTTTATGCTCATGCTCAACACTTTCAGGAAATAATTTTATTTTATCTTTTATTGGTATTATATCTTTATGATTATAGACAAAAATCTGCAAAGCTTCAACGACCTTACCAATAAAATTTTTTTTTACAAGTAAAACATCTTTAACTTTTACTTTCCTACCTGCATACTCAAAAGAAATATTTTTTATTTTTTCAATATATTTTTCAATTTGTGCCTTGCTTAAACTAGGTTTAAAGAACTGATAATAATATTTCTCACAGTTATCAAGCAAGCAAACAACTTTGTTTCCACTTCTTCCCCAAAGCCTTATATAATCTTTCTCGCCAATATCAAAATAATCTATGTCAGTTAAAAAAAACTCAAACTTCATGAAATTATAGGGTTTGATTTTTTAAATATTTTTGATCCAATTAAACTCAAAGTAGCGCAAAAACTTACCTTTAGCTTATCAAATTCGCTTAAATCGACTTCTCATTTGCTCGATTAAAACTTCTAAAACTTGCAAAATTAAAAACCAAAAAAATATAAAAATCACGGGCTTGTTAAGAATAATGGGCGTTGACATAGGCAAAATTGTGCCAAAGCACGAGATAAGTCTTGATGATTTGAAAGGTAAGATAATAGCCATTGATGCCTACAATTCATTGTATCAATTTTTAACTACAATAAGACAACCAGACGGTAGCTTACTGACAGATAGGCAAGGCAATATCACTAGTCATCTTAGTGGACTTTATTATCGAACAATGAACTTACTTTACAAAAATATAAAGCCAATCTACATCTTTGATGGTAAGAGCCCTGAACAAAAATATAGCGAGAAAGAAAAACGAGAGAGAATAAAGCAAGAAGCAAGTAGAAAGTATGTAGAGGCAAAAGAAAAAGGAGAAATTGAGGAAGCGGCGAAATATGCAAAAATGACAGCAAAGCTAACGAGTGACATGGTTGAAGAAGCAAAAAAATTAATCGAGGCCATGGGGCTATGTTATGTCCAAGCGCCAAGTGAGGGAGAAGCACAAGCAGCATTCATGACCAGAAAAGATAAATCAATTTATGCTGTCGCTAGTCAAGATTATGATTCACTTATTTTTGGTGCAACGAGGCTTATACTAAATTTAACACTAGCAAAGAAACGCAAGCTGGCAAGTGGTGCTGTTGTACAGGTAAATCCTCAACTTGTTATGCTCGATGAAGTGCTTAATAATCTTCACATTGATTATGATATGCTTGTTTCTCTTGCTATACTTATAGGCACAGATTTTAATGCTGGTGTGAAAGGGATAGGTCCAATAAAAGGTTTAAAGCTAATAAGACAGTTTAAAAATCCTTATGAGCTTTTTAAATGGGTAGAAAAAAATTTTACCATAGATTTTGATTGGCAAGAAATCTTTCAAATTTTTAAAAAACCGAATGTAAAAAAAGATTTTACTTATTCCTTTGGAAAGCCAAATAAACAAAAATTAATAGAGTTGTTATGTAACAAGCATGATTTTTCAGAAGAGCGCGTTATTTCTGCTTTTGAAAAACTAGAGAAAGAAAAAGAAAAGTCTAGCCAGGAAAGCCTCGGAAAATTTCTGTAGAATGGCAATTATAATGCATATTGACATGGATGCCTTCTTTGCATCTATCGAAGAAAGAGAGCATAAATTGCATGGAGTTCCAGTAATTGTAGGTGCTCCTCCAAAAAATGGCAAAGGTAGAGGTGTTGTTAGTACAGCTAATTATGAAGCGAGAAAATATGGCATAAAGTCTGGAATGTCGATAGCTAAGGCATGGAAACTTTGTAAACATGCTGTTTTTTTGCAACCAAGATTTGAACTTTATGAAAAAGAAAGCGAAAAAATAATGAAAATAATTAAAAATTATAGTGATGCTTTTGAACAAGTTAGTATTGATGAGGCTTTTATTGATGTAAGTAAGAGATGCAAAAATTTTGAAGAAGCAAAGGCGATGGCATATCTTATAAAAAATAAGATTTTCGAGGCTACTGGATTAACTTGTAGTGTTGGGATAGCAAATAACAAGTTGCTTGCTAAAATTGCAAGCAGTATGAAAAAGCCAGATGGTCTGACTATAATAGAGAACAATGGAAAATTTTTAGCTAAGCTTAAACCTGATAAAATTCCTGGAATAGGGAAAAAAACAAAAGTATACTTGAGAAAACTTGGAATAAAAACAATTGGAGATATGCAAAAGAAAGACAGCTTTTGGTTTCTTGAAAATTTTGGTAAAATGGGAATTTATTATCACAATGCAGCTTTTGGTATAGACAAGAGCAAAGTTGGTGAAAAGTATGAAATAAAATCAGTAGGAAAAGAAATAACATTTGAGCATGATACTCTTGATAGGGAATTTATTTTTTTCAACCTTTCACAACTCTGCAAAAAGGTTTGGCAAGAACTAAAAAAAGAAAAAATTTATTTCAAGACAATAGAGTTAAAAGTTAGGTATAGTAACTTTGAAACGCACACTCATGAGCAGAGTTTCATTGTACCAATTGATAATCTAGGCATATTTAAAGAAAAAGCAAAAATGATGCTTGCTCCATTATTAATAAGACCAATTAGACTAATTGGAATTCGTGCAAAAAATTTTATTAAAGAAAAACAATTAAAGTTACATAGCATAAATCATTTATTCTAAAATGTATGAACAAATCGGAAACATAGCAATAATTGATATCAAAAAAGCAGAGAAATTAAATTTAAAAAGACTTAAGAATCTTGCAAAAAAAATCCTTAGTAAACATATTAAGACAGTAATTTTAAAACAAAAAAAAATTAAAGGAAGATTTCGCAAAGCAAATTATAAGTTTCTGGCAGGAGAAAAATGCTTTGAAACATTCCACAAAGAGAATGGATGTATTTTTAAATTAAATATCAAAGATGTTTATTTTTCTTCCCGATTAGCATCAAATAGGTTATGGTTAGCAAAAAAAATTTTAGATTTAACAAAAAAAAAGAAAAGAAAAAAAATAAAAATATTAGTAGGCTTTGCAGGAGTTGGAGCATATGGAATTGTTATAGCTAGAGAACTTAAGTTAGCAGGAATAGATTTTGAGATGGCAATGGTAGAGATTAATAGAAAAGCAGTAGAGTATATGAAAGAAAACATTTTGCTGAACAAGCTCAATATAAAAATAATACAAGGAGATGTAAGAGAAGTTTTTCCTAAACTAAATAAATTTGATTTTATAATTATGCCAAGACCGCAACTTGCTTATGATTTTTTTAATGAATGTTTTATCAATGCAAAAAAAGACAGCATTGTTTTTTATTTTGATTTTTTACTTGAACAAGAAATAGAGAAAAGAAGGCAAGAGCTTGAAAGCAAGGCAAAAGTGCTAGGAAAAAAAATAAAAATTCTGGAAATAAAGAAGGCTGGAGAAATTGGGGTTAGAAAATGGCGCGTTGTTGTTGTTTTTGAAATTAGTAACTAATTCACGACTAATTTTAGTCTAATTTTTTTAGTGATAGTTAATTTTTATATCCTCTGGTTTTACCCCTTTAATTTCTATAGTTATGTTTCCGTATTTTATTTTAAAAGTTTCATCGGTTTTGTTTTCAATTTTTGTTTCTATTTCTTTTATTTCCACTTTTTCTTGCTTAACCTCTTTTTTCCTTTCTCTTTTTTCTAATGTTTGTTCTTTTTTCTTGTTAATCTTTTCAAGTGTTGTTTTTATTTCATCAAGTGAGGAGGCAATTTTTGAAATTTCAAATCCTTGTTTTTTAAGTCTCTCAAATTTTCTCTTGTAAATAGCTTCTACTTTTTCTTCAAGGGTAGCTTTTTCTCCAAGTTGACAATTTTTTGGTAGCAGAACTATTTGACCCTTTTTAAGGTACCCTCTTGTTATTTGTGGGTTTAATCTATTAATGAGATGATTATTACAAACTTTTCTAAGATTATATAAATCATTATTCGAGCTAGCATAATAGATTTTAGCTTCTGAGAAGATGTCTTTGTCAGTTATTCTTTCTTCAATTTTCTTACATGAGTGAATTGTTTTTAAAATATTATTTATATAATTTCTAATAGTCTCTACTTTGTTTAACTTTCCAACTTTATCCTCTCCAGCAACATAAGCTACTAAAGCATCTTCTAGCCTCCTATATTTTTCTATCAAATCTCTTATTTCTTCAACTCCGGCAATGATGCTGAATGGCGAGAATCTCCAATCTTCATAATAGTTAATATTTAAGCCATGCCTCCTTGCAGTTGACTTCATAAGTTGCATTACTCCAGCAGCCCATTTTGGGGAAAGTGCATAAGGATTTCCTTTTGATTCAACAAGAATCACTGCGGCAATAGTGCAAAAGTCAATCCCAAAGACATCAGCTGCAAAATCAATTATTTTTTTATATTCCTCTATATTACTTACCGCATCAATATAGCTTGAATAACAACTATTATCATTACAATAACTTTCAACTTCATTCGCTACTATTTTCACAATTTTGTTCCCACCAATGAGCCCCCCTCCCTCTAATCCATCCCCTTTAAAACTAGAAACGTTTATATTAAGCAGTGAAGAGAGTATAAGAGTAGATAACAACTTTTTGTTATTTTTTATAATTTTTATCATTTTGAAATGATATCATTAAGCTTTAAAAATCTTTCTTAAGATGGTACTGTTAATTTATTGTAGGCGATGATTCTAACAAACAAACCATAAAGCAGTGCCTTTGCGTATCTGATCTTAATTAATTCACAATAGGATAGTGTTCATAAAGTGACTTCATCAAGAAATTTATAGCTTAAAAATTATTTTTCAACTATAAACAGTTGTTTTTTCTTTAAAGCCCTTTCTATAATCTCTTTTTCCCTCTCGGTTACTATTGTATGATAAAAAATTGCATGTCCAAGGTTAACTGCCTTTCCTAAATTTTTAACATTTTTGAGGTATGCACTCGAAAGGTCTGCTCCCCAAAGGTCTGCTCCCCAAAGGTCTGCTCTCCAAAGGTATGCTCCCGAAAGGTCTGCTCCCGAAAGGCATGCTCTCCAAAGGTATGCTCCCGAAAGGTCTGCTCCCGAAAGGCATGCTCTCCAAAGGTCTGCTCCCGAAAGGTCTGCTCCCAAAAGGTCTGCTCCCCAAAGGTTTGCTTCTTTTCCTCTAAAAAATGGTAAATAAAGATTTCTTGCCACAACACCTCGAAGCTTAGAATTATCCATGATTATAGGATCTAAATCAAGGTTAGCGTTTGTTAAATACTTTTGCAGTTCTTCAAAAGATTCATGATCAGCAAGATTAAAACCTTCTTCTAATTCTATTCTAGAAAAATCCCTTTCTCCAGCTAAGATTTTTTTTACAAGTTCGTCTCCTTTCATTGGTATAAGTTGTGTTACCATATTAATTAAATAAAGATTAAGGTTTATAAATCTTTCGGTTCTTTGACTACTCTTAAGATACGACATCAACCTCTAAAAGACACTATCCCTCGCGACTTTGATTTTTGCCTTTTGAATGTTGCACGTATTCGGGAGAGATTAACAGCGATTATGTTCAATAAAATCGGCTCTGTGAAAATGTGGTAAGATGTAGCATTTATAAATGAAAACATTGTAATGAACCATTCTGTCGTTATTTATTTCATCAACAAGAAGCAGAAAGATGGTTACTGATTTGGAAAAATAAATTAGACGCAGAATTAGTTGAATATAAAAGAAAAGAGACGATAGAAAAGAAGTTGGTGTAAGAAATGATTCACCTCGCCGATTTTACTTTGCTATCGCAATCGGCTAACGCCGAGAATATAACACCAATTATGTCTAATTGCTCGGCGGCGCTTTCGCTATTTTCCATAGAACCTCAAATTGTTTTATATAAAGGTCAGCTACCTCTTCACTTTCAATTCTTATAACCAATGGTTTTAATGTAAAAATAAAATAAATAATTTTGTTTCCATAAATAGAATGAACAACTTTATTGTTGAAATATTCTTTAGGTAAAATTTTAACTTTTACATATGGGTGTTTTGTAATTGATTTTCCTTCTGCAAATAATTGTCTTGAAAAAATTTTGTATTTTTCTCTTAAATTCCAAAATCTTTTCCATATATATTCAGGAACTTGTTTAATAAATTCTTCTTTTGAAAATGAATTCATTACAAGAATTTCTTTATATTTTCGTTCAATTCCATCTTTAATTATATCATTCAAAATATACCTTATTCCTTCTATTCCCTCATAAACTTCAACTTTTGATGTTGTTATTATTTCTTTTTCTTTTAAATCTGCTATTTTTTCCTTCAATCTTTGTTTTTGTTTTTCCAGGTATTCTTCCTTTGCCTCTAAAATATTAATCAAATTATTGGGGTCAGTTATTCTAAACAGCTTTATCTTTCCCTTTATTATATAATTTATCAAGCCTTTTCCTAACAAAGAATTTAAAGAATCATAAACATGGGCTCTTGATATTGTTGTATATCTTGCAATATCATAAGCTTTTGCTTCCTTTAATTTCAAGAGGATAAGATAAACTTCAGCCTCATTATTTGTCAATCCCAATTCAATTAAATCCGCTTTTTGTAGCATATTATTATTAAACACATTTTCCTTATAAATCTTTCTTTTTTCGTCCTTTAAATGGACAAATAAAATATTTAAATCTTTGAATAATAGTTATAACATGAAAAAAAATAATTATAGCATGAAAAAACAGAGAAAAGAAAGAAATGAGAATGGAATCAAAATTACAAAAATCACAGAACCAGTCAGAATCACAAATTTATCAAAAAAACATAAAGGCTTATCCGCAGGATGCACAGTCTGTATTTAATTATCACAAATTACCAACCATACCATTAAAAGACTCTTACTTAATTTATTCTCCTTTTGCTAGAGAATTTGCTTTAATAAAAAGACATTTACTAAATGAAAAAATACTTTTGAGAAAACTAAAAAAGAGGGGTTTTTTTAATTCAAACCCTTTTCCTCAAGAAAAAAATACGCTTAAGGTTGGTTTAATAACTACTACTGCTTGTAATCAAAAATGTGCCTACTGCGCTACTTGCGCTGAATTTATAGGAAATAAAAAGATTTATTCAAAAAAACTTTTTATGGATGAAGACGCCGTTATTTTAACTTTAGATAAATTGCTTAAAAAGTATAAAATAGAAGCGATTAATTTTATGGGCGGGGAACCTACTTTAAATATGCCTATTATAAAAAAAGTCATAGATTTAATAAATAATAAAAGTAAAAAGACACTATTCTCTATTCAAACAAATGGAGTAATTAATAAAGAAGATTTGAATTATCTAATTAGTAAGGGAATCGTTTTCTCGATTTCATGGGATGGAATAGAAAATGATAAATTTAGAGCTTCATCTAAAATTATAAAGAAAAATATATTAAAACTTGTAAAAAAAGGGGCCTTATTCAAAATTCGTATGACTGTTGGAAAGTGGAATTCAAGCAATATCATAAAGTCTATTAGATGGCTTTTAAAAAATGGTGTTAAGTTTATACAACTTGAACCGATGTTACCGGAAGGAAGGGGAAGCAAATTATCTGATCAAAGTTTAACCCCTCAAGAATTTAAAACAATTTTCTTTAATACCTTAAAAATTGTGGAGAAGAAAAAATGTTTTTTAATAAATTATGCCTTTGCAAATCTTTTTTCACCTAAGCTCTTTTTTTGTGATTCTGCAGCAGGCAAAAAAATTATATTGAATGCAGACGGAAGTATCTCTTCATGTTACAAAGTCCAAAGAAGAAAAGACCCTCTTTCAGAAAATTTTATAATTGGGGAATATAATTTTAAAAAAATCAAATTTAAAAAATCAAATTTTAATGTAAATTCTTATCCAACATGTAAGAAATGTGCTTTTTATTACCTGTGTTCTGGTGCCTGTCCATTTGAAAATATAAAATCTAATGAAGGAGTGGACAAATATTTATGCGACTTAAGAAGTTCTTTATTGATGAGCGGTATTCTTCATTTGTATAGTTGTAAATTAAAGAAAAATATGTGTAGTTTAGAAGGTCTTTATATTATGGGAAGAATTGCCATGAAAAGAAAATATGATCGTTTGCCAAATTTTATGATTTAAAATGAAAGAAGAAATACTAAATTCTTTAAAAGAAAGAGTTAAAATCCATACAAATCATAAAACTTACAAACATGTTTCTTTAAAAATTATGGATTAAGAAACTTTGAGATTTATGAAGGCGTTTTTAGATCAGATCATCTCGACCGACAATAGAAATATGCGAATATCTTGTAAATAATCTAAGGCTATGTTGCAGATATTGGATGTGGAACAGGTATTTATTCAATTTTATGGCAAAACATGGTGCATCTTCGGTTACAGCAATTGATATTGATCCCCGAGCTTGTAAAAATGTAAAAGAAAATGCTCATCGCAACAAGTTTCTATCGCAAAATGGCCCCCCATCCGAGTGCTGATGGGTATCCTTGACTTCGTCAAGAAGAAATTATTATTTTTTGAAGATAGAATATTTCCTTTCTAAAATTTCTTTTGCTTTATCAATTTCTGCTCTAATCTGCTCATCAGTCAAACTATTAGGAGTAGTATAAACTTTTCTGAATTCTCTAGGAACATTTTGCAAATTTTGACTTTTTTCTGGAATTCCTAAATATACTGATACATCAGCAGGAGAATATCTTCTAATTTTACTGTATGCTTTTTCTAAAGTTTTTCCTGTTCTAACATCATCTTCAATAAGTAGTGTGTGCTTACCCCTAATCACACTTATATCATCTAATTCTTTATATGGTCTGTTTTCGGTTCTGCAATATTCGTCTATATAGATATTTCTTATTGGTAAACCCAATAGTTCAAACATACTTGCATATACAAAACCTTCTGGTCCAATCGCTACTCCAATATCTACCATACCTTCATCCATGACTTTTCTAACTGAAGAAAAAGAAACAAGTAAATCATGTGGAAAATGTTGTATCTGTAAATTACGCCTGGCAAAATAATCTAGTGCTTCTTTTTTTAATAGCTCATCTACAACTCTACCGAGAATTTCATATTTTTGAGCTTCTTGGTCTCTACTTCTTAATATATTTCTCGTTCCTTCTGGATTTATTAGCAAGGTTTGCCTAAAATTTATTAACTCTTGTTCGATTGTGTGATAAAAATGTTGTACCAATTCATCCATTGGAGCATAAGAATTATCCAATAATTCAATAAATCTGGTTCTCTGAACAAGTCTTTCTGAGATTTCATCTAAAAGAGCTTCATCTTGAAATGGGATAAAAACAGGTCTAAGAGCATCTTTAACCCTACCTTCCAGTTTGTCACGCGCTTTCATACAACTTAGCTTGCTCTCTAAAAAATATTTAGCTATTCGTCTAGCAGCAGCACTTCCCTTTAACTCATCTTCTTCTAAAAAAGGATTTGAGGTATATAAAGCCACATCACTAGGTATTAATCCTTTTTTATATGGAAGTGTGCTTCTAATTGTGCTTAATCCAGAAGTTCTGCCTTTCCAAAAAGTATCAAAATTTACAGTATCATTGCCAATGAAAAATTCTTCAGATTTCTCAGATTTCATTCCAGGCCATCTGAATAAACCAATATACGCCCCATTAACTTTAACATCCTTTTCTCTTAAGTATCTTGTAACTTCTCTTAATGCTTTACCTGTAACGAAGTCAATATCTGTAAGCAATACTGATTTCTTGTCACGTAATTGTTTTACTTTTTCATCGTCTATTTGTGGTTCTTTCATATCTCTTTTACGGTGCGAATAATCAATCTCAAATATTGGAAAACCTACCATTTCAAAAATTTGTGCATACGGGATTCCTGCATTTTTTATGCCAACAACGGCATCATAATTTTGTCTTAATTGTAAAGCCGCATCTACATGAGAAATTAATGGAGAGTCTAAATATCTTTTCCATTGTTCTCTTGCTTTCCATTGCGATAATAGAAATGCTTCTGTGTGTAAAATTCGATCATGCGGACTAAGTTCTTCTTTTAATAGAACTTTAGCTAAACTAGCTAAATCTCCTTCAATCCTAGCTGCTTCTTCAGTTATTTCTGGGTTTCTAATTGGTGAATGAGGTTGAACTATCCGTAGCTCCAATCTTAAACCACAACCGCACATTGTCATACATATTGATTAACTTGCAAGTTTATAAAGCTTTCTATTAATTAGTAATTTATAAATAGTAACATGGCAAGCTCCAGGAAAGGCTCTCCAACAAAAACTCCTCCAAGTTAATTCTGTATAAATGAGACAAAAAAGATTTTAATGTTTAATACATCAACAATAAGTTAACAAAACCCTTAAGATAAACGACCTATAAGCTTAATTTTTCGTACTTATTAACAATTGCATACAATATTCCCTTATTTGTTTTTTCAAAGTCACGAAGAAATTTTTTAGTGATCTCTTTATTGCCGCCTTCTTTTTTAGGAATCTCAGAAATTTCAGGAATCTTTATTTTATTTAGTAGACAATAAATTTTATTTTCTTCTTCCTTGCAAAAATAAAGAGGCCTTATTATCTTAATTTTTTTCTTCTCTATAGGGTGGATTATCTCTTTTTCTCCATTAAAGAAATAATTTAATATACTTACAGCAGCATCATTAAGGCATTCCCCCCTAGCAATTATAGTTTTTAATTTTAATGCAAATTTTTTAATTATTTTCTCTTCAAAAATTGATTTAGGACTTTGGCTTACAGCAAAATCAATCTTCTTCTTTACACAATAATCTCGAATATATTTGTAATCTTTTCTTTGAGAATATTGAATAAATAATGCTATAATATTTATCTTTCTTTGTTGGCAGTATCTATGAAAAAAGTGAAGCAAAGCAAAGTCATTTTTATTACCTTCTCTGACAACAATAAGGACCTTATCTTTCTTAGGTTTTGTTTTTATCATTTCATAAGCTCTTATCGTTCGTAAGATTTTTTTCTCATAAAACCTAATAAAGTGTCTAGCACATAGTTTTTTCCCGCTTATATCAGTATAAACTGGCTTTGCATCACATTGCTTGCACATGTAAAAATTTTAAATAAAAGATATTTAAAATTATTGGAAAATTG
The DNA here is from genome assembly GCA_038890875.1 of Candidatus Pacearchaeota archaeon. GTDB lineage: Archaea > Nanobdellota > Nanobdellia > Pacearchaeales > JAPDKA01 > JAWAFA01. The sequence goes on from JAWAFA010000001.1 coordinate 283,714, forward strand.
GAAAAGATGAAAAAAGTGAAGGAAAAAGAGAAAAAAAGTGAAGTGATAAAAAGCGAAGTTCAGATACCATTTACTTTTGCTATTTTAGTTATTTTTATTTTTGTATCTTTCTTTTGGCTTGATAAAATAAAAATTCCGAGAAGTTCTACTCTTGATAGCTTGCTCGCTCCATTTTTTGGGGCTTACAGCTATATCAGCCTGGTCTTTTTAATTTTCCTCGCTGGGGTTTTCTTTAACAGGATTTATAAATCAAACCTAAAGAAAGAGGCAAGTGCTTTGATTATAGCAATTTTGCTTGGCTTCTTGTTAAAAGCCATTGTTGGAAGAGCAAGACCTACTGAAGGCTTTTATCTTAGCAGTTCTTTTCCGAGCAATCATACTATAGCTATTTTTTCACTACTTACATTTTTCCAAGGACTTGCTTTGATTGTTTGGCTTTTGCTAAGCTTGCTAGTTGCTTTTTCAAGAGTTTATTGGGGCTATCATTATTTTAGTGATATTGCCTTTGGCGCTTTTCTTGGCTATCTCGTCGGGTTTTTGATGAATAAAATATTAAAATCGAAGAAGGAAGGGGAAGCTAGAGCAAAGTCAAGCCAATGAGTGAAGCAAATGAGTGAGAACATAATTTTGATTAGTAGAATAGTAAGTAGTTAGAAAATGCGCTAAAGAAGCAATAACTTTTGCTTATAGTAATTTCCAGATTAATTCAAATATTTTTTTTTGAGTTTGCGCAATATCTTTATTTTTTATTATAACTCCAATTAATTTTTCTTTGTTCATTGTTAGAAACGCTACGTTTTCATTATAAATATAAGTCATTGTGTTTATTTTTATTTCTTTTGGAAGAAATTTGGTTTTAGTATAGGTTTTATTTCTTAATTTAAGTTCTTTATTAATTTTGTCCGTTTTTTCTTGTATTATTCTACAAAATATTTTTTCTTTTATTCTCTTTTCACTCCAGTGAGGAAAATAAAATTCCAAGGTTTTAAATATTTCATCACATTCTATTACTAGAATTTCTTCGGGCTTTATTTTTAATATATTTTCTAATATTGTTTTTATTCCTTCAACTCCTTCATAAATTTCTATTTCTGGTTTTTCTTCTACTGTCTTTTTTATTTGCTCTAATTTTGGAATTATAGATTTAATAGTATTTAATTTTTCTTCTTCTATTTTTAAAACTCTTTTTGGATCAACTGCCTCAAAATATCTAGTTCCTGATTTGATAGTATAAAAAACAAGTCCTTTTTTTAATAAAGAATTCAAAATACTATAAATTGTTGTCCTAGGAAGATTTAATCTTTTTGATATTTCATTAACTTTAGAATTACCTAATTTTAATAATTCTATATAGATCTCTGCTTCTTTATCATTTAGTCCTATTTTTTTTAAAGCATATTTTTCTTCCATTTTATTATAATTTTTTCTTTTTTATAAATCTTTTTTATAGTCCATTTTTGACAACAAAAATATAAATAATACAACTACTAAGGAGAGAGTATAAGAGATTAAAGAAAATGACAAAGGAAAAATATGAAAAAGAAAAAAGATATGTAGAAAGTTATGAAGATTTAGCAAAATATCCTTCATTGTCAGAAGGAAAGAATGAATTAGAAATCATGTTCAACAAAATAAATCGAACACGACGCGATGAAGTAAATGGAGGGGGTGGAGAAAATGGAATTTGAAAAAATAATTTTGCAAAAACCAAAAAGAGAAAATTTACCTGAAATGCCAGAGTTAGTTAAACAATATTGTGATTTAAAAAGTTATAAGCCTGCTGGAAAGGTTTTTAGCATAGAAATTAAACATAAGAGTAGGGATTCAAAAACAGACGGCATGGCTTATTTCAATGAGCTAGTAGTGAATAAAGAAAATAAAGTAGTCTATAGTAGTGGAATGATGAAATATAGAGGAGCTTATAACTGGGAAATTGATAATCACGACACCCAGTTGTTTGATCCTTCAATTTTAGAAGAAAAAAGTAATGAAGTAGTATTTGGATTAAGAACTGGTGCAGGAAACATAAAAATATACAGATTAAAGGGAAATGAACTAAAAGAACTTTACACCTTTGACATCGATGGTTATAGGAAAAAGAAGAAAAGAAATGAATTAATTAAAAAGATTCTTGAAGATCCAGATGAATGGGTGAAGTACATTGAAAATGAGCAAGGGCATCATTGGTATATTGATTCTTCGAGAATGCGTGATTTGAAAAATGAAAAAGAAAAGGGAAATGAATGGAGGGACGATTACCAAATTCTTGATGACGGAAATTTGATTATAGCACTAGCGAAACATTACGATAGAGACTATGATCCTATCGTAGATTGTTATTATGTGTACTTTTGGAAAAAAAGGGTTGGTATGGCAAAATCAAAAACTTACTATACAGGACTTTGCCACCCTTGGGGAAAATTTTATATAATTGAGGTTAGATTTTTAGAACCAGCATCTTATGATAAAGATAAACAGATAGTTATAGCAAAAATAGGAAATAAGGGGCAAAACAAAGTAATAGAACACAAATTTAAGTTAGAAGAAAAATAAGGAGTTAGAAAATTGAAAGAAGTATAATAACAAAAACAAAAGCCAATCGAGCACGACGCGATGAAGTAAATGGAGAGGTGAAGAAAATGAAAAATTTCGAAAAGTATGTGGAAGAAGCGAAAGAAGGGAAGAAAATGATAATATATGTGTCTGACTCGTGTTATTCTGATATCCGTATTCCTCTTGAATATTATAAGTCTAAACTAGAAAGAATGATTTCACTTGATCAGTATACTGAAGATATTGCTAGTTTTCTATTGCTAATAGATAATGAAAGGACTTTGAGAGGTATTGTACAAGACTATTTATGCGAGTTTGGAAAAGATGAGTTTGGCTTAGTAGAAGCACTAAAGAAGTTAGTTCCAGAAAAAGATGAAAAATCATCTAAAGTTCTTTTGTATCATGGTCTTTGCAGTGAGTTTAGAAAAGGATTAAAAAAAGAAGAACTAAAAAAACTTGGAATAGAATATGCCGTAGATTTTCATCATTATCCAGACAATCCATTTGCATACGAATTAGAAGAAACTATAAAAAGTTTGGATTCGAAAAAATATGATAACTTAATGAAAGTGATAAATGACACAAAGAAAAGAGAAGAAGAAATTTTGAAACAAGTAAATGAAAAGATTCCTATAAAGTATACAAGTGATTTTATTAAAGTAGGAGAGTTTCTAAAAGAGTTAGATTTATCAAAGCAACATTTTTGTTTAAATTATATCATAGGAAAAATCACTGATACAGATTATATGAGAGGATTCATTTATCTTGGTGCTGGAGAATTAGATGCAGCTAAAAAAATGGCAGACATGACAAACTCTGCCTTTAATAAAGAATGGTTATTAAAAGAAATCGAAAAACGAAAAAAGTGAACGAATGGGTGGTTGAAGAAAATGACAAAACCACTGGAAATATTGGTTGTGGAAGATGGTGTTGAAAATTTAGAAAATTGTAAAAAAGCATATGAACCACTGATGAAAGAGGGGCTCATTATACCTTATTACGCCACTAATTACAAAGAAGCAGAGCCTTTAATTGATAAAGTGAATGCAGGAATTTTAGATCTTTATTTTCCAGCAGAAAATGGGGAAGAGATGATCAAAGAATTTGCTAGAAAATACGATAGAGGTAGTGGGTTTCCTAAAGAAGTAAAAGCTAATGATATGTATCCTATGGGCCTAATCATTGCTGATAAACTTGCTGAACAAGGAAAACCATCAATATTTGTAAGTCCAATTGCTAGTGGCCATGGATCACATAACAATCCATTTTATCCATTGAGATATGCTATAGATAGTGAAAAAATACCTAAAGAAATAAAAATAGCATGGTCTGCTTGTGAGAATCCATACAGTTTTGAGGAATATGGCAGTCCTACATTTGTATCTTATATGTTAAGAGTAGATTCACAATGGTTTAGAGATTACATAGAAAAGATACCAGAAGTATGGCTTGCTTCTGTTAAAGCAATAGCCGCACTCTTAAAAAGAGAAGATATTTACAATAAAATAAAAGTTGATAAACTTGTAGAAAAAAATATAGAGGAATTTTATAAAAAATAGTAACTTATGGAGATAGAAAGAATCAAATATTTTGATAGCCGTCGGCCAATTTTTATAAAAATAAAAGTTTATTAGATAAATCAAAATTTTTGAATAATAAGAAAGTATTTTTTAAAAGTTTATTTAAAGATTTAAAAAAAAGATAAGCAAAAAAGCCAGGTAGTTGGATTTTTAGATAAATTTTATTTAAAAGATCAGTTAGATAGCCACATTTTTGACAGAAAAAAATATTAAAGTTTCAATAAGAATATACAAAAATATAAAAATTAATGAAATAAAAGCTTCGATAGTTGAGCTACTAAATGACATCTTCCGACATGTTCAAAATTTATAATCAAAAAGATGAATGGCTGTGTGGTTTTCTTGTAGGAAAAAATATAATGCATGTTTATTTATATCCAAAAAGAAATTGGAAGAGTAATTTTAAAAGTAATTTACTTTACGAATTTGGCACTGTATACAACCTTATTTTCGAACATTTAATTGCTGAAGGTTTAGCAGAAAGTATGGAAAAAAATTATTCTTTTCATAAAGCTCTATTCTTCGGAAATAGAATATCCTTTATGGAGTGGATACACACAGTAGAGGACATATTAAAAGGGAAGAAAAAATAAACTGGAAAGAAATATTAAGAAAAAATCCTTTTAGCTTCAAAAATAAATTAAAGAATTGGTTCTATTAGAAACATAAATTAGTAAACGTAAAACATGCCTCAAGTACATGCAGGTTTTTTAAGCTTTTGCTCACGTTCATCATCAACATTGAGTTAAAAGCAAAGAAATAAAAATATTAACAAGCATATATTAGAAGCAAAAAGAGGTCAAATGCCAGACATATGGATTGGAAGAAGTGAAGAGGATAGAAAAAAATTTGGCGATAAGGGCTTGATTTATATTGGAAAACTTTGGGTTAGGATGGAACATCTTGTCAATTTAAGTAATCTCGTCTTACTTGATCTTGCAAGAAGTCATATAATAATGGTTTGTGGAAAAAGAGGTAGTGGAAAGTCATATACGCTTGGAGTTATTGCTGAAGGTATAACAGATATGCCTGAAGAAGTAAAAAGTAACATAGCTCCTCTTATCTTTGATACAATGGGTATTTACTGGAGTATGGCCTATAGAAATGATAAAGAAATAGAACTTTTGCGAGAGTGGCAGCTTAAGCCAAAAGTATTACCTGTCAGAATATTTGTACCATATGCTTATTACGACGAATTTGTAAAGCGTGGCATAGGCAAAATCTTACCATTCGCTTTAAAGGTTTCTGATGTTAGCCATGAGGACTGGCTTATAACTTTTGATTTGGGTTTCACTGATCCAGTAGGAATAGTTATCCAAAAAGCGATAATAAAGTTACGCGAGAAGAAGACTGACTATGACATTGATGATATAATCACTCTAATCAAAGCTGATGAAGAAAGTGAGAAGCAGCATAAGCTAGCTGCTATAAATATATTTGAAGCTGCTAAAGCTTGGGGAATTTTTGCAACTAAAGAACAAAAAGCAACAACGTCGAGAGAATTACTAGAGGCAGGTGTAACAACTGTGCTTGATTTGAGTATGTACAGTAGTGTAGGGGCTTATAATGTTAGAGCTCTTGTTATTGGTCTTCTATGTAAAAAAATTTTCAATGAGCGCATGCTTGCAAGAAAACTTGAAGAAGTAGAAGCAGTAAGAAGAGGGCTTGAGTATCTTTATTTCAAAGAAAAACGAGAATTGCCACTTGTTTGGATTTTTATCGATGAGATGCATGAATTTTTGCCACGAGAAGGAAAAACAGCAGCAAGCGATGCATTAATCCAATTGCTGCGAGAAGGGAGGCAGCCAGGCATAAGTCTTGTGTTTGCTACTCAACAACCAGGAAAACTTCATACAGATGCTATAACTCAAGCCGACATTATAATTAGCCATAGACTTACAGCAAAGCCTGATTTAGATGCATTAAGTGAAATAATGCAAAGTTACCTTGCCGAAGATATAATTGCTTACATGAATAATCTTCCTCGTTATAGAGGCTCCGCTCTTGTTCTTGATGATAATAGTGAGAGAATATATAGCATCCGTGTTAGACCACGCTTCACTTGGCATGGTGGAGAAGCACCAACTGCAGTAAAAGTTGAAAAACGAGAATAACTAATCTTATTTGTTCTGAAAGCAAAAAAGTGCAATTTTTTAAAAACATAATATTTTTAAATCTAAAAATATTAACTTAATAGTAGTAAAGTTTAAAAATGAAAAACCATCTTAAAAAAATAATCAATTTTTTGCTTGCCTCAAGTATTTTTTTTACTTATACTGCCGCAGCCGTACCTAAATCAGTTGAGTCGATCAAACCTATCCCAAAAGAAATTAAGGACATCTCTATGTATCAGGAATGGCTTGATCGATATGAATTGAATAATTATAATTATTCAAGTGAAAATTTTTATTCTTGTTTTCAGAGAATGGAAAAATATAGGAATATAATAGAAAAAGCAGCAAAAGAGTCAAGATTGCCTGTTTGCGAGTTAGAAGCTTTAATAGCGATTGAATCTTGCGGTTTGTTAAAAGCACATTCAAAAGCTGGAGCAAGTGGACCAGCACAATTAATGTATGGAAAAGCTAAAGAATTTGGAATAAAAATAACTAGTACTGAAGATTGGAGATATAGTGTAGATTCGATTTTTCCAGCGGCTAAATATTTCGCAAAGGTGAAAAAAAATTATGGATTGGAGAATGCACTAATAGCTTATAATGCTGGTGAGAGTAAAGCTAACAACATTAATCATCTTGAAGAGTGGGAAGATAAGAGGGATTATATACCATATGAAACACAAAAGTATGTTCCAAGATTTATGAATGCGGCTGTCCAATGCCTTGAATATGAAGAAGAGAGAAAAAATCATGTAAAAATAGCTCAAAAAGGAGATACATTATGGAAAATAGCTAAAGAATGTAAAAGTAATGTAGAAAAAATAAAAAAAATTAATGGAATTTCCGGTAAAAAGATATTCTCTGGGCAAAAAATAGTGTGCAGTGAAGATTATTTTGACATATTTGCTAAAGCAACCTTTTATACTGTTAAAACAAATGATACTATGGCAAAGATAGCTAGAAAATATGGAATTTCACCAGAGCTGTTAAAATATCTAAATCCACAGATAAAAAAATTTTCCAACTTAACTCCAGGAATGAAAATAAGAATAATAAAAAGTGAATAATAAAAGCAACCAAATAGTAATATTTAAAAAGAAAAAAAATTAAGTAAAACATGCAAAAAAAATTAATTATTTTTCTTATTGCTTTAGCAATTATTGCAATAGTAATTGCTTCAATTATTAAATTTTCCTCGCCTAATGTAATAAGTGAATCAAGCGGAAAAAGAATCAAAGTTGGATATATTATTTACGTCAATAATTCAGTTTATGAAAGTTCAGAATTAAGTTTTGAGGATAGTTTTTCCAAACAGCTTGGCCTGGTTGGTAATAAAGCTGATAGTTACTTTGATAATGTCAAAGTTAGTGATGAGTTTAACATAAGCCTTAAAGCTGAGGAAGCTTATGGTAATTATAATGAGAGCTTGCGAAAGATTGTTAATCGAACAATGAGTGATAAAAGAATTATTGAATTGAACTTAGGAGGAGAAATCACTCAGGATCAATTTTATCAAGTTTTTAATCAACTACCAATCGTAAACCAAACATATTCATCTACTCTCTTACCTTTCAAGATAAAAGTTACTAGAGTTGATAATAACAATGTTAACTTTGTCTTTGATGTTAAGATCAATGATCAAACAGCAAAAGATCAAAATGGATTTTGGTTAAAAGTAGTTAAGGTAGATGAAAAAAATAATTTAATGCAACTTAAACTTGAAGGTGAGCCAAAAAAAATTGCAACTGAAAAAGGTCTTATTGATATTTGGTTTGATGAAGAAAATATCTATTATAAACTTACACCGAAAATAGGAGATAGCATTGAATGGCATAATGAGTATGGTAAAGTTGCAAGTTACAATGAAACTCATATTATTTTCGATAACAACCATCCTCTTGCTGGCAAGGATATAGTAATAACTATCAGAGTACTTGATGTTTCGAGTGAAATTATTAAAGCTTCATGTAAGGCAAATTCCGGTCCAACATTTGATGTTTTTATTATGAGCTATTGCCCATTCGGTATACAATTTGTTAAAGGCTTGCTTCCTGTTTGGAAAGCGCTTGAAAATGATGCCAATATCAATGTTAGATTTGTAAGTTATACGATGCATGGTCAAAAAGAAGCTAATGAAAATGCAAGAATGGTTTGTATAAGGGAGGAACAATGCGAAAGCTATCGCGCATATCTTGAGTGTTTTGTGCAAAGTGGCGATTCTGAAAGTTGTATAAATAAACTTAATATAGATAAAACCAAACTTGATGAGTGTATGGCAAAAAAAGCACAGAGTTATCTTGAATATGATGCCCAGCTTAATGAAAAGTATGGCGTGAAAGGAAGTCCGACGGTGGTGCTCAATGGAAAACAGATTGAAGTTTGGCCAAGAAGCCCAGCCAATATAGCAAGAATACTTTGTGAATCATTCACTTCAGAACCAAGTGCATGCTCACAGCGCTTTAGTGATGAAAATCCTGGCCCTGGCTTTGGCACTTCATCAACTTCATCAAACTTAGGGAGTTGTGGGGCAGCTTAACGCTTAACTAAACTAAAATTGTTTTCTTATTTTATATTATTTTGTGAGCAAGAAATTTTCAATAACTTTGATAAAATTTTCAAAATTTTTTTGAATCTCTTCGAACTTTTGCATATTTACTGTTAAAACCTCTTCATTAATAAAAATTTTTAGCGTTATACCTTTCCTGAATTCTTTTTCTGTAATCTTTTTATACTTATCTATATTTCTAATTATTTCATAGAATTCCAAAAATTCGATGACTTCTTTATCTTTTTTAAAAATTTTCCTTATAGCATCTAATTGTTCAAGAGGTGTTTTTGGCACAACAGTGATTAATTTCCTCTTTTTTGCATGTTGTAAAGCAAGTTCAATACTTAGTTTTGTTACATCAACCATTTTTTTCATTACACTTACTATAAGCTCCCCTGTTTTGGTATACTTGAAACTAGTATAAAATAAATGCTGCTCTTGCCTTTTCTCTCGCTCAATTTTTTTTAAAGGCATTTTTTCACCTTTTTTTATTTAAACTAGTTTTTTAAGTACTTTGACATTAATAAATCTTTTCTAAACTTTTCTTCGAGTTTTGCCTGGATTTTTTTTAATTCATATGAACTTTTTTTGACGTCATCAATACTGAAATTAAGAAAGTTACCGTTATTTTTCAGCACAATATAACTATCTTGTTTTAAAAAATCAACACTTGCTTTTTCTATTTCTTCACTTTTTTGAATATGCTCTTCAATAAGCTTAATCTCATACGTACTCAGATATTTTGTAGCTATTTTTTTAAAAATTTCAAGATTAATTTTTTTTTCAGGAATTCGTTTATATAAGAACTCATAAAGAATAAGTGCTTCAACAATCTGCTTCATGCATCTAACTAAGTCAAGAAAAATTTTTTGTAACATTTTTTTGTCTCTTATTCGTGGGTAAAGTATTTCAGCAAAATAATCAACCCGTTTTAAGTTTTCTTTACTTTTATTAAATAAATCAGCAACCTCTCGCATTTATTTTTTATTATAAGGATAAATATAAAGGTTTCGCACTTGCTTAAAATTAGAGAATATTGAGCAACAACTCAATCACAATAAAGAAAATTATCACTACCAAAACAAGACTTGGCTTTATCTCGATTTTACTTTTATATTCCTCAAAATAACGCGTTAGCCCGCCAAAGCTCGGTGGTAGCATTATTCTTTCGTCTGCCATAAAATCTTATTATCTTACAATTTAAAAGATTTTTGAATAAAGACTTTAAAGGAAGGTGTAAGCAGGTATAAGCCTCCTTTTGTCGCTCGATATTGAGCGTTCAGCATTCTACTAAGCGGCTCAGAGCGAGCCTTGCACGCTTAGGCTGGCCGTTTCATCCACAAGCAAGCTCGTGGTCTCGTTTCTGTGCCAGAGCCGTGCCTTTCGACACGTGCTTTTCAGCACTAAGCGTTTTATGTGGGAGGACTTTCCTCTCGTAAAACGAGACAGCTGAGCCCTGCTTACATAATAAAAAAGAATTTAAAATTTAAAAACTTTTTTACATGGTGCCTCGGTAGCTCAGCTGGTAGAGCAATCGCTTCGTAAGCGATGGGTCATGGGTTCAAATCCCATCCGAGGCTTTTATTTTTTAATTTTTTTAATAAGTTCATTTTCTTTTAACATTTCCTCCTTGCCAGAAATCATGTTCTTTAATCTAAACTTTCCTTGCTTCAGTTCATTCTCACCAATAATTAAACAAAACTCTATACCTTCTTTGTTTGCATAATCAAGTGCTTTACTTAAACTTTTATCAGAAATATCAACACTAATTCCAGCACTTCTCAGCTTTTGTGCTATCTTTAGTGATTCCTCCAGAGTATTGATTGGAATTACGAGCACTTGTGGGATTTTTTTTATTTCTTTGAGGCTTCCTTTTACAGCTTCATAAATAACATCAAGACCAAAACTAATCCCTGTCGCAGGATAATTTTTATTAGTTTTTAAGAATTTACTTATCAGGTTGTCCCATCGACCTCCAGCAGCAACACTTCTTTTTATTTTTGATTTTTTTAAATAAACTTCCCATATTGGGCCAGTATAATAAGCTAAGCCTCTTGCCAATCTTGGCTCAAATATAATGTCTTTCAAATTTAAAATTTTGCAAAGCCTTAAAATCTCATCAAGGCTTTTTAAACCTTCTAATGCTAACTTATTTTTTAAATTTTTTTTGAAAAAATTTATTTTTTCCTCATTACTTTTCATCTTTATCTTATCAAAAAAATAAAATATCTTCATTATACTCTCATCCTTAATCCCTTTATCTTTAAGCTCTTTAATAACATTCTGTTTTCCATATTTTTCAAGTTTGTCTATGCTTAAAATAGCAGAAATTATCTTTTCTTTTTCAACCCCACATTCTTCTAACAAGCCTGAAAGAAATTTTCTATCATTTAGTAAAATAAAAATGTCTAAATTAAGCTCATTAAAAACATCAAAAGTTAAGGCAAGAATTTCCGTATCAAAAATAAGATTTTCACTACCAACGCAGTCAATATCACATTGGGTGAATTCACGAAATCTTGCAGATGTTGTTGGACCATCTCTGAAAACCTTTCCGATTTCATAACGCTTAAAAGGCATTCTCAAGCTTGGATTTAAACCAATTAATTTTGCTAATTTGAAAGTCAACTCATAACGTAAACAAAGATCACGATTGCCCCTATCTCTTAATCGATAAATTTCATTTATAATCTCATTTCCAGCCTTGCTCGAAGCAAGTTCATAAAAATCAAGGATAGATGTTTCGATAGGCTTATAGCCATATTTTTCAAAATTTTTTTTCAAAATTTTTATAATAGCTTCTCTGACAATTTGCTCTTCTGGTAAATAATCCTTTGTTCCTTTCAGCACTTTTAATTCCATACAATATGTAATAAAACAAATTTTTAAATGTAAGCAAAAAATAAAGTGAGAAATATTTTTATTACATTTTCTTTACTATCCTTTCGACATCACTATCCATCCCCTTTTTTTTATAATATTCAATAACTTTCTGGTATAACTCTCTAGCTTTTTCGATCATGCCAGCATCGTTGGCCATATCAGCTATTTTTTCATAGTTTTCAATAACTTTCTTATACAACTCTTCAACCTTCTCTTCCATACCATATTCACTCGCTAATTTGAAGGCATTATCAAACATCCCCGCTTTTTCATAAATCTCGACAGCCTTTTCACCCATTTTTGCCTCAATTGCAATTCTTACAGCATCATCAATCCTTCCTTTTTTCTCATAATCTTCAATAGCCTCCTTATACAACTCTTTTGCTTTTTCTTCATTTCCCTTCTCTTTAGCTAATCTAGCAGCAACATCTTTAAATCCTGCTTCTTCATAATCCTTAATTGCTCTCTCTATCATATTAGCTTCAAGAGCTATCTTTGCAGCATAAACAAACATTCCTTTTTTCTCATAATCTTCAATAGCCTCCTTATACAACTCTTTTGCTTTTTCTTCATTTCCCTTCTCTTTAGCTAATCTAGCAGCAACATCTTTAAATCCTGCTTCTTCATAATCCTTAATTGCTCTCTCTATCATATTAGCTTCAAGAGCTATCTTTGCAGCATAAACAAACATTCCTTTTTTCTCATAATCTTCAATAGCTTTAAGATAAAATTGCTGAGCTATACCTTTAATACCTGCCTCAAGAGCTATCTTTGCAGCCTCATAAAACCTCTTTTTGTCCTTATACCCCTCAATAACTTTCTTATATAACTCTTCAGCCTTATCCTTCATACCATGCTCACTAGCAACTTTAGCAGCAATATAAGTTAACCCTGCTTTTTCATAAATCTCGACAGCCTTTTCACCCATTTTTGCCTCAATTGCAATTCTTACAGCATCATCAATCCTTCCTTTTTTCTCATAATCTTCAATAGCCTTTAGATACAACTCTTTTGCTTTTTCTTTCATCTCAATTTTACTTGCTATCTTTGCACTATCATAAAACTTCCCTTTACTTTCATAATACTTAATAACTACTTGATAGAGTTTTTTAGCTATTTCTTTCATCCCTAAATTAAGAGCAATAGTAGCGGCTTCTTCGCAATCTTTAATAATTTCCGCACGTAACTTTTCGGCTCTCTCAGTCATCCCTATTGAAAGCGCAAATTTAACTGATTTTTCACGTTCTTTAATAGATTTAAGCATTTGCTCTAGGTCGGCTTTCATAACTAAATTAAAAATAAATTATTTATAAATCTTTTTGCTACTCTAAATTAGTAACTTAATCAAAATCAATAAAAACAATCGAGCATAAAAATTTAAATGTAAACTCTAAGTATATAATAATGAAAAATAAAAAGGCGATTTCATTCCTTTTTCAGATAATCATAGAAATCTTAATAATAACTATTGTTTTTGCTTTATTAGCTTTTTTTGTTGTTTCTTCCCAAGGACTTGATACAAAAAAAGTAGCATTATCAGAGCTTAGCTTTTTTGTTTCAATGTTTGACGACGTCGAAGTTAATATAAATTCAAGTGAATTTAATGTTAGCGAGCTTAGCTATGAAACCAACTCTTTTGTTCTATCAATTTCTCCGATTATAAAATATAGAAGCCCTGTCTATGTAAAGAAAGAGATAGATTTAATTGATGGCAATCTAAGAATAAAATGAAAGAAAAAAAAGCACAACTTCTTGGAAGCGAATACTTGTTATGGATTTATAGATTCTTTTTAATCTCTCTTGTTGCTTTAGGTACCGTTATCATAGTTGCTAAATATAATAGCATTGAGCTTGATAAAAAACCTCTAATAGCAAGCCAGCTGCTCAATGCAGTTCTTGAATGTAAAGAAGAAAATAAATTAAACTGTATTTTTTATAATCAAATTTATGATATTTATGTTTCTTACGATAAAAAAGAAATTGGTAAAAAAGATTTAATTATTTTGTGCGAGGCTAAAGAATCTGGAGTTGAAATACCAAATATAGATTTATTCTGTAAGAACTATAAAATAATTGTTGCTAATAAAATAAAAAATTTAAAGATAGCAATAGCAAGTGAAAAATGAAAACAGCAAAAAAAGCCAAAAGAGCACAAACAAGCGTCTTTGGTTTAATTTTAGCAACTTTTATTCTTATCTTTTTAATAATCATTTACCTTCTTTTTTCAGTATTCTATAAAGGAATAAATGAGAAAAAAAATTTAAAAATAACTGAACAGCTTGATGAAAAAATTTTATCTTACTATTTACTTGATGCAATGTTCACTGAACTAGATGCAAGCACAATGCAAAAAATTTATGATCAGAGTAAGATGAAATATAATTTGTCTAACTTTGCCGAGCTATTTTATGCATACTATTCATCTAAAGATGATGAAAAGCTTATAGAAAATATAATTAATAAAAAGCTTGATGAGTTGGAACTTTCTGATTATACTTTACAATTTGAAATTATTAAAATCGATAAAATTGATAAGAGAGAAGGAGCAAGAGTTTTTCTTCCTTTTTCAAATTCAAGCGTAATCGAAATTAATCTAATAAAAAAATAAACTTAAAATGAAAAGCAAAAACAAGGAAGGAGGCAAAAGAGGATTTGCACTTTTTCCTTGGTTAATTATAATAGTTGCCCTGGTAATATTTAATATTGCTTCTTTTATTCTTCTTGAAAAAACAAAGGAAAAGATAAAAAGTATAGAAAATCTTGATGAAGTTATTGATTACTCTTGGTTTATCAAAAATTATGAGAGATTTTTAAATTTATCTTATGAACTAGCTTATGCTCAAGCTTTGAACGATCTTTCTCATATGCCCAGTTTTGATTGTGAAATTATCCAAATTAGTGGCGAAACTTTTTTTTCTCTTGAGAAGTGTAAGTTAGATCAAGATTTATTTCTCAACAATTTTAAACAGAGATTTAATGAGCACATTAATTCATTTTCTACTCTTACCAATGCTAAAAGTGAATGTAATTTTGATAATAATAAGGTAGATTGTCAATTAACTTTTAATAAAACATTTGAGCTAAATTTTTTAAATCTGACAACAAAAAAAGTTGTTAAATTTGAAAGAGCGATTGATCTTAGCTATATAAACAACCTAGAAGAAGCGAGAAAAGAAGTTCTTGAAAAAATAAAAGCAATAAAAATAGCCGAAACAGAGCAATCTATACCTAAAAAATATTCCATTAAAATTGAATTAATTTCAGGAAGGCAGAAGATTACATTTTTAACAAAAAAATTTTTCTTGGTTGAAAATGACAAAGTTTTATATAAGGAAATTCCTTTAATTTTTATTTATTAAAATGATAAATGCAAAAATTGATGAGATTATTGAGAAAATAGCAAAGATTGCAAAGACTGATAAAGAGGAAGTTAAACGAAGAATCGAAGCTAAGAAGGCAGCACTTAGTGGGCTTATAAGCTACGAGGGAGCAGCCCAGATTGTTGCTGCCGAGCTCGGAATAAAGTTTGATAGTATAAAACTAAACATTGCTGATTTGCTTCCTGGAATGAGGCATATCAATGTGATTGGTAAAATTATTGAGCTTTACAAAATTCAAAAATTTGTTAGAGGTGGTAAAGAGCAAAAACTTGCTTCCTTTCTTTTTGCTGATGCTACAGATTGCATTCGTGTTGTTCTCTGGGATACGAAACATATTGCTTTGATCGAAGAAGGAAAATTAAAAGAAGGAGATACTGTAGAGATTAGTAAAGCATATGTTAGAGGGGATGTTAACAGCAAAGAGTTACATTTAACTGGCATTTCCGATATTTCTTTATCAAGTATCAAGCTAGAACAAACAATTAACAAAGAAACAAGACCATTTCGTTTTATAAATCAATTAACAACAAACTCAAGGGTTAAGATAAAAGCAAATATTGTTCATGCTTTCAAACCAATGATTTATGATTTTTGCCCTATTTGTAACAAAAAAGCAGGAAATTGTGAGCATGAAAGCTTTGAAAAACGTATTGTTTTTGCCTTTATTGTTGATGATGGTACTAGTAATATTAGATGCATTGCATTTACACCAATAGCAATGAAAATTTTAGGTTTAGCAAACAAAATCGAAGATCTCGAAGTTGAAGCAAGGCTTGTTGATTTACTTGGCGAGGAATTTTGGCTTACTGGTCGCGTGCGAAAAAATACTTTTCGTGATGCTCTCGAACTAGTAGTTGAAGATGCCGAGCAAGTTGATGTTAAAGAATTAATTGAAAAGCTGCAGAGTTCGTCTCTAAAATGAAAATTGCTTTAGTTGGAACTCATGGAGTAGGAAAAACAACTGCAGCCCATGAAATTGTTGCTTTACTGAAAAAGAATTCTCTTGATGCAGGTTACCTAGAAGAAGTAGCAAGGAAATGTCCTTTACCGATAAACGAAGAAACAACTAAAGAAAGTCAAAAATGGATTTTTTATACACATTTAGCTTATGAGATAGAGCTTAAAACAAGATATTCTATTCTAGTATGTATAGATCATTACTTGACATTTATGCCTATTATTTCAGAAAATTTGGCAGCAATAAAGCTATGGAATCTGTTTTAAGAGAAAATCTTCCTTCTTATGATTCTCTCTTCTATATACCATTAAAAAAATTCAAAAGAGAACCACAAAAAGATAAAGCAAGATCGACTAATAAAAAATTTCAGGAAGAAATTGATATAATAATAAGAAATTTTTTTGAAAAGTTTAAGGTTGACTATTCAGAATATAAAAATGCAGAAGATGCAGTAGAGAAAATAAAAGCTACTCTTCTTTGTCACTAACTCCATACTGAGTTATAAAAAAAACTGTTTCATTATCGGGAAGATTTGGGCTATCTATAAGCTTAACTATTCTACTATTTGATTTGCCGCGCCTAAAATAAAGCCTGTAAGTTGAGGCATGCCCAACTATATGGCCACCTATAGCTCTTGTTGGATCACCAAACATCATTGCTGGATCAGCCATAACTTGGTTTGTAACATAAACAGCAAGATTATATTGTTCAGCTAGTCGCATTAAAATATGTAAATATTTGTTTAATTTTTGCTGTCTATCAGCGAGAGTACCTCGTCCTGTATATTCAGCTCTAAAATGACTTGTCAATGAATCTACAATGACTAATTTAATTGGCTCACCTTCTCTCAACATTTCTTGAACTTTATCAAGCAACAATATTTGATGGTCACTATTAAAAGCCCGAGCAACATAAATATTATTAAGAGTTTTTTCAGGATCAAGGCCTTTAGCTAGAGCCATTTGTTTAATCCGCTCTGGTCTAAATGTACCTTCAGTATCTATATAAATTGCCTTTCCATTTGCTCCTCCTTCTTCGAGTGACATTTGCACATTGACAGCAAGTTGATGGGCGACTTGTGTTTTGCCAGAACCAAAAGCACCAAAAGCTTCAGTTATTGCTTTAGTCTCAACACCTCCTCCTAATAAATTATCAAAGTTCTTGCTATTTGTTGTTATTTTTATTATCTCTTTTCTTCTTCTCTCATAAGCAACACCAGTATCGAAATCAAGTTTTAACAACTTTCTTGCTGCAGCAATAATCTTTCGCGCCACTCCTTCAGAAACATCAATAGCAGTTCCGAGTTCTGCTGGCGGCATTACTGCAATTGCCATCAGATCAGTAAAACCAGCATCTTCGAGCTTTTTAGCAATAGTGCTTCCAACTCCAGGCAAATCTTTTATTTCATACTCCTTTTCTTTTGCCTTTTCAGCCATAACTCAAAAAAACTCTTTTTATTTATAAAGCTTGTTTATTTTTTTCGCTACCATACATGAATATCATTTATGCCTCTTTTTCTTTCTATTTTTGGTTTTTTTATATCTGCAATAGCCTTTTTTTCCCTCATTTTTTACTAGCATCATTGCTTCATCGGCATGTTTTAAGAGCTCTAGCATAGAATTGGCATCATAGCCATAGGTCGCACAACCTACACTAACTCCTATTTTGCCTCTGAACTCTCGCACTTCTTTCGCAAATTCAATTGTTGCATAATTACTGACCTCTTTGACAATTCTTCGTGCAATTTTATCAACTTCTTTTGGAGAAGCTTCTGGGATGATAATTACAAACTCATCCCCTCTGTAACGCCTTCCTAAAGTATCTATAGAACGACAATATTTTCTTAAACCTTCAGCAATTAACTTTAATGCTAGATCGCCTCTTAGATGATTATAGTTATCATTTATAGCTTTAAAATTATCAACATCTATGAAAAGAAGTGAGACATATTTTTTCTTTTTGCTTCTTTTTGCTCGCTCTACTTCTTTTTTTAATTGTTCGATTATATATCTTTCATTAAACAAGCCTGTTAATGAGTCAATCATCACCTCACGCTTCAATGATTCGATTTCTTTTGTTTGTCTTGCTCCAAGAAGATGTACTAATTTCTCAATTCTTTTCATTTCTTTTAGTACTTCATAGGCTTCTACCCTACTTTTCTTAAAAAAATAAAACTTTAATTTTGATATCCCATCAGTAATTTTTGGAGCAACATAACTTAACATTATATCTGCAAATTGGTTTTTCCTTGCCCTTTCTTCTTCATGATTATTTGAATCTATTTCTGACATTAGGGTATACTGCCTTTTCATTATTGTTCTAAGATTGCCTATAAGCTCTCTAAGCATTATTCTAGCATTTATATAATCTTCATAAGTAAATTTTTTAGAGTAGTGTGCATACTGCATATTCAAACTATCACTCTCTTCTTGGATGCCCTTTAATTCCTTCAAAAATCTTTCTACATAAATTCTTACTTTTTTGTCTGCACTTTTTAACATCTCTTCAAAAACCTTATTTTTCATTTTTTTATAAAAGTTAAATTTAATTTTATTTATAAATTTTTTGCTTAATTACTATCTAATAATGATAACAAAATCATGCCCCCACGAGGATTCGAACCTCGATTTCAGGCTCCGCAAGCCCGCGTTCTATCCGTTGAACTATGGGGGCTGAAGCTCTGCCGGCTCGAAACCTGAACAATAGCTGACTAAATTTAAAGGCATTAAACTTTAAAAATGCGAGCAGTATTTTTCTTTTTTTCATTTTGAATAAAGTATGTCATAATCCCAAAAGATATTAAAAATATTAAAACTCTGAGGAGTTTTCATAGCACAACAAGCCCAACAAGCCTTTTGTGCCTATAGCAATAAAATTAACGATAAATACAATAAGCATGCTTAGTGTTAATAAATCAACTATGAAGCAATATCTACATATCGCCTTTATTACAAAAAACTGCAAAAATAAAAGATAGAGCGAGAATAATGACATAGCGACTAGGAGAAAAAATATGGTTTTATTTTTAACATTGCTTGGATTTTTTATTTGGGCAGCACTTAATAAGACTAAAATTAAAAATGCAAGCATCCCTAAAACGCTTAAAGGTAGTCCTGCTATATCAGAGAAAGCGCTTGCATCAACAATTGCACAACCTCCCCCAATAAAACAAGAATCACTGGGCTTAATTTTATTAATCTCTATATAGCCAGAAATAACTAGACT
This sequence comes from Candidatus Pacearchaeota archaeon, assembly GCA_038890875.1. Taxonomy (GTDB): domain Archaea; phylum Nanobdellota; class Nanobdellia; order Pacearchaeales; family JAPDKA01; genus JAWAFA01. The sequence continues at coordinate 302,955 of JAWAFA010000001.1, forward strand.
TATTATTGAAACAATTAATATGTATACTAGTGCAATTTTTTTTCTTTTTTTTGGTTCCGAGTATTTCATATAACTCTATGATTTTTAACTTTTTAAGCATTTTGGAAAAATTTGAAAATTATTACTATAGAGGTAATATAAAAATTAAGTAAATATAACGAAGCATATAAAAAATGAAAATGACAAAACTCAAACCGAAAGATTTATGAATTGTTACTACTTAGTAATAATATAAAATTAACAACGCGTAAATAAAAATAAAAATGAGAATGAAAAAACTAAGCAATCTCATTACTGCGACTAGTCTAGCTGCTTTATTAGGTTATGCGCCGCTTTTGGCTGGTAATGGCTTTAGCAATGCCTTTGAAAAAGCTACACACTTTTTTATTAATTCAAATTCGCTACAATATGCAACTCAGAATGTAACTCAGAAAAGAAGCGATGGTGAAAAAGATTTAAGCCAATTTAACCAATTTAACTATTTAGACAGCAATTTAGGTGGAAAAAGCAAGCATTATTATGTTGATGCAAGCAGAGAGGAGAGCGAAGAAGAGCTAAAAAAGTTAATGTATAATGAATATGGAGTTGAGGAGGCATGGTTTTATGTTAAGGGCAGACTTCATGATGGCAAGCTCATTGAAAGATGGTTTGAATGTGGCGGAGATGAAACAGCTTTATTAATAAAAAAAATAATTAATCCAGGATTAGTAATAGATTACTTTACTAGCATAGAGAATTTTGTTAGTTACCATATTCATCCAGCCTGCGAGGCTAAGGAATTTTGCACGAGCAATTTTCCAAGCATGAAAGATCTTTATGCAGCCCTTTGGCTCAAGCAAATTATAACTTCAGAAGCCAAAAAGCGAGGAGTTTCAATTAAGAGCATAAGCTTTAGTATTGTGACACCGATTGGAATTTATGATATCGATGCCCCTGAAATTAATGATAATAATAAAGAAGAAATAAAGTCAAGAATAATAAGTTATGGAGCAGAGCTTTTATTAAATAGCCCGGCTGATAATGAAAAAAATTTGGATAACTTACTAAGAAAATTGAGCTGGATTGAGCTAAGGAAGCATTAAAAATAAAAGAGTTGCCGCAGGCGGATTAGTTGCTTTGTTGGGTTGTGCACATATCAAAGCAAAACCGCCGATGGCATTAGCTTGCCAGCATGAATGAAAAATAAACAAGGCACATTTACACGCCATTATTTATCACAGTGCGCCATTTCTCGCCATTTATTGCCATTTATTGCATTGCTTAACTTACAAAATTGCTTAATTTACAAAAGTTTTTTAATTTGGTTTTTTTCTTTATTTATGGAAAAGCTTGAATTGATAAATGGAATAGCATTAAAGCGAGGCTTTTTTATGCCATCAGCAGAGATTTATAAAGGAAAAGCTGAAATTGGGGGACTTTATTTTTATGGTCATCTTGGCAAAGCAGTTAAGCTAAAATTTGAGAATCTTTGGCGTAAATTTTTTCTTAGTATTCACGACAATTTTCACGAAATAGAAGGAACTTGCATACTACCAAGACAAGTTTTTGAGGCAAGTGGCCATCTCGAGCATTTCAATGACCCATTAATAGAATGTCAAAAATGTCATTTTCGTTTTCGTGCAGACCATTTTATTGAAGATAGCCTAAACATTTCTATCGAAGGTTTAAGTTTGGATGATATGACAAAGCTGATAAAACAAAATAAACTAAAATGTCCTAAATGCAAATCAGAAAAATTAGGTGATGTAAATTTTTATAATATGATGTTTCCTCTCAACCTGGGTGCTATAAATAAAAACGAGACTAATGCTTATTTAACCCCAGAAACAGCCCAGCAAAGTTATCTTGCTTTTTCTCGCGAGTTTGAAGCTCTTCGAAAACAGCTTCCTCTCGGCCTAGCTGTTATCGGCAAGGTTTTTAGAAATGAAATAAGTCCAAGACAGCTTTTTTTTCGCCTTCGTGAGTTTACCCAAGCTGAGCTCCAAGTTTTTATAGCTCCTGAAATGCTTGATTCTGATATCTTTGGCGAATGGAACAGAATTAAAGATAAGAAAATTCCTATAAAGCGAGCAAAAGAAAAGACAATGAAAGAGTATAAGCTAGAAGAGCTTTCTAAAGAGTATGGCAAACTATACCTCTTTTTTCTTTCCAAAATTTATGAATTTTATGTTGAAAAGTTAAAAATTCCACGAGATAAATTTAGATTTAGGGAGCTAAGCAAGGAAGAGCGCGCTTTCTATAATAAAGCACACTTTGATATCGAGCTTAACATAGAGAGCCTTGGTGGTTTTAAAGAAGTTGCTGGTTTACATTACCGAAGTGATTATGATCTTGGCAGACATCAACAGCATAGTAAAGAAAAGCTCGAAGTGTTTTGGAACAATAAAAAAGTCATTCCTCATGTTATCGAGCTTAGTTTTGGTGTTGATAGAAATATTTTTGCTTTTCTTGACATTTTTTTTAAGCAGGAAAAAGAGCGAAACCTTTTTAGCTTTCCTGCTTCAATTGCGCCAATTGATATAGCAGTTTTTCCTCTTGTTAATAAAGATAAGCTTCCAGAAAAAGCAAAAGAAGTTTATAGCATGCTTAAAAGTTTGTTTGGATGTTACTATGATGAGGCTGACAGCATTGGCAGACGCTACAGAAGACAAGATGAAATAGGTACACCTTTTTGTATAACAATTGACTATCAAACACTCGAGGATAATAAAGTCACGATTCGCGATCGTGATACAATGAAGCAAGAACGAGTTGCTATAGATAGGCTAATTGATTATTTTTGCAAAAAACTTTTCTAGAGGTTAGAAAAGTAGAAAAAGTTTTAAACTTTGAAGTGGTATAAAAAGTATGGATTTGGAAAAAAGAATTGGCTATGAAGAACAAGATGATGAAAGTGAAGGGTCAGCTCTTCATGCAGTTTCATATATGATTCCAATTTTTGGAGATATAGCTTTTTTATGCAACATAAGAGAATTGATAAAGGAAAATAATCTTGCACGTGGTATGACGATTGGATTTCTGCTTGTTAAATATAGTTATTTGTCAACTCTTGCTTATGGTTGCTATAAATTAATAAATTTTATAGATAACAAACTTCTTTAGTCAACAGAAAAATATTTTTTCTCTCTTCCTTTCAGTTTCCAAAAACCAAGACGTGCTCCTGCATCAAGCCAGGCATGGCCATAATAAATAGCTGCGATTGCCCGCAAATAATCTTTTTGTTTAAAAAAATACATTGAATCGTTTAAATATGTTTCAGCCATCTCAACAAATTCTCTAGCTTTTTCAAGCTTTGCCTTATCTTTAGTTAAATTTTTCTTCGCAATTGTCAAAGCTTTTTTGCTAAAATTAAACTCTTTTTTTATGTACTCAGTATTTCCTTTTTTCATTAAATAGCATTGCTCTCAAAATTAAAAATCTTGGCTTTGCTCTCTATTCCCATATATTTTTAAAATTTGAAGATTAAAAGATAAAATGGAAGAAAGAGAAAGAGTAAAAAAAGAAAATTTAAAAAAGATGTTTAATGCTGAGAGAGGTGGAATGTATCATCTTTTGATGAGAGAGAGTGTTGGGGGAAATGCAGGTTACTATGAAGATAGGCCTTGTGTTGCCGCGAATTTTCTTTATAATGAAAAAGGCGAGATCGTGGAGTTTACAAATTATCGAGAAGGCAGAGAAAAACTATACAAAGGAACTTTTAGAATTGTTGTGAATCCTAAAGGAAAAAAATCTTATAAGGAAATATATGAAAAAATAGTCGACGTTTTTCTCGACAAAAATAGCCCGAAAGAAAGTCAAGAAATTATTAAAGAAAGTGCAAAAGAATATAATAAGCTCGAAGAGTAAAAAACAGTGAAAGATGAACTAAAAGATACTAAAAGATAAAATATTAAAAAACTAAAGATATGCTTCTTTGTGGGCTCGTAGTTCAATGGTAGAACGCTCCCTTGGCTAGGGAGAGGTTCCGGGTTCAAGTCCCGGCGAGTCCATCTAAAAATGTCAGAAATAGCGGTCGCAATTTTACTTAGTTTATCTCCTATAAGTGAATTAAGGGGAGGAATTATTTATGCTATTGCTTCAGGCATAAATCCTCTTGTATCTTTTTTTGTTTGTGTCATGGCTAACATGCTAATATCTCCGGCTTTATTTTTCTTTTTATCAACCCTGCATTTATCACTTTATAAAATGAAAACATACCAAATGTTATTTGATAGACATATTAAAAGTCTTGATAGAAAAGTTAGGGCATACGAAAAAAGGCATAAAGTATGGGGTTATCTTGCCTTAACTTTTTTTGTTGCAGTTCCCCTTCCTTTTACAGGGGCGTGGACAGGAAGTTTCATAGCTTGGATACTCGGCTTAAATAGAAAAAAAAGTATCTTTGCGATCAGTGTTGGTGTTATTATAGCCGGGATTATTATTACAGCATTAGTTTTATCAGGTATTGCTTTGTTATAAAATAAGCAAACAAGCACAAAATAAAATGGAAGCTAGTAAGGAAAAAGCGAGAAAAGCAATTTGGCAGTTAAAGAAAATTGCTAAGATCATTAGCAATAATAAAATAAGACTAGCAGCTGAATGGCGTGAGCCATGGAAAGTATTAATTGCAACTATCTTATCTGCTCAAAGCAGGGATGAAAAAACAATCGAAGTAGCGCAAAGACTTTTTAAAGCTTATAACTCATTAAAAGCTCTTGCTAATGCTAAAATAAGCAAGGTAGAAAAAATTATTCGTGAAATAAATTTTTATAGGACAAAGGCAAGGGCCATAGTAAGAACAGCGCGAATAATAATTAAAAAATATAAAGGCAAAATTCCTGCTCAGCGAGAAGAGCTTATGAAGCTGCCAGGTGTAGGGCGAAAAGTTGCAAATGTTTATCTTGTTGTTGTTCATAAAGCAAATGCTATCGGTGTAGATACGCACGTAGCTTTCCTATCACAAGTACTTGGATGGACAAAAAACAAAAGCCAGAGCAAAATAGAAAAAGACCTTGAAGCTTTATTTCCAAAACGCTATTGGAATGAAATCAATTATGTTCTTGTTAGATTTGGCAGGCTTTATAGGACAAGAAAGATGCAAGTAGAAAAGTTAAAATCGGATGGCGTTATTTAAATTATGATTAGAAGCAACCAGCCTTTTCCAGAGCTTCTTTAATTTTTTCTCTGCTTAGGCTTTTTACTTTGGCAGTCGCAGGATATTGTTTACCTTTATACTCTACAAGAAGATTGATTTCACTCTCTTCAAGATTTTTATATGCTTCTCTTAAATTACATACACTTTCAAACATTTTAACTTCCTCTCTTTTAATGAATTCCTCATAGCTAATTCCTACTGCGGCTAAAATGTTAAAATATGCTATTCCTTTTTCATCTGTTTTGGCAGGATTAATTGGTTTTAGTTCTGGCGAATAAACTTTGAGCTGAACATCTGCAAGAGGTAATGTCCTTTCAGAAATTTCATTTGTCGGCACTAGTCTTACTTTACTTTCTTTTTCATAACGAGCCTCTATGAGCTCTGTTTTCCTAGTTCCATTCTTAGCTAGCTCCGTCCCACAGCCAACACTACCTGCTATGCTTGAAGCAGTTACAATGCTACCAACAACTGCCCCACCAGCGTCTCCTTTGGAGGCAGCGAGAGGAATAAGCACAAGTCCAAGAAGGCTGTTAACTATGGCTAACGGAAGGATTATCTTACAATCGGACCATGCCTCATATTCCTTAGTTGCATATTCTTCTATTTTAATTTCTGTAATCTCATTTTCTTTCTTGAATTTCTCTTCACGTCTTTTTACTTCACCAACTATTTCTAGCTTTTTTCCTTCAATTTTAGCCTCGAACCTTATCGATTCTTCTTTTTTAGTAAAATAGCCTACATCCTCATAACTTTTTCCTATTGGAATTACCTTTTTTTCAGCGTCCAAAAATTTCCAATAACCACAGCCATCAAGCCAGCTAGAAAGCATGCCTGCCAAGCTTAAAGCCAAAATTTTTTCAAGTTGCTTTTTCATCTTTACTAAATTTTTACAAAATTTTTAAAAATTTCCTTGATTTTTCATCATAACTTAATAATAAAATTAAAGAAGTAAAAAGTTAAACTTAAAAAATCTAAAAATCAAAAGTAAAATAGTAAAAATGATACAACGAACACTTGTTTTGTTAAAGCCTGATGCAGTGAAGCGAGGTTTGATTGGCAGAATTATACAGCGCTTCGAAGATGCTGGGCTCAAAATTGTTGCTTGCAAAATGGTTTGGGTAAGCAAAGAGCATGCTGCTAAGCATTATTATGATCTCGGTAAGAGACGAGGAGAGCATGTTAAAGAAAAAATGGTTGATTTTCTTACACAAGGTCCTATTCTTGCTCTTGTTTTAGAAGGCATCGAAGCCGTTGATGTTGTTAGAAAAATGGTTGGCGGTACAGAACCAAAAACAGCACAACCAGGAACAATTCGCGGAGATTTTGCACATCTAAGCTTTATGCATGCTGATACTAAAGGCAAAGCGGTTCCTAATTTGATCCATGCTTCAGGAAAAGTCAAAGAAGCAAAGCAAGAAATAAAGCTCTGGTTTAAGGATAAAGAGATTCATAGCTATAAAACTGTTCACGAAGAGTTTGTTTTTTAAAATGGAAGAAGTTGCAAGAGGGGCTGAAGCCGTGCTTTACAAAAAAGCAGACAAGCTATTAAAAGTACGTGTGAAAAAGGACTATAGACATAACGAGCTTGATTTTGAATTGAGAAAGTATCGGACAAGGCGCGAAGCAAAAATTATGCAGAGACTTTCTCATATAATCCCTGTGCCGATTGTCTATAAGGTGAGTGAAGAGAGTAGTAAGATTGTGATGGAATTTATCGAAGGAAAAAAGTTAAGTGAGGCCTTAGAAAGTTTTAGTCAGGCAAAGCGAGAGCTTATTGCTAAGCAAATAGGAGAAAGCATTGCATTAATGCACAATATAGGCATTATCCATGGTGATCTCACAACGAGCAACCTAATCTACAAAGAAGGAAAAGTCTACTTTATTGATTTTGGTCTTGCTTTTCATAGCAGTAGGATAGAGGATAAAGCAGTTGATATCTATTTGCTTATTCAAGCTTTAAAAGCAAAGCACTATAAAATATGGCATGCCTTGGCTGAAGCTATCTTAAAAGCTTATTTTAAAAAAGTCGATGATGCCAAAGCAATAAAGACACAACTGGAAAAAGTTGAAGCTCGACGAAGATATAAGGGAAAGCAGCTAAAGAAGGCATAGGCATTGAAAGATCGAAAAGCATTAACAATTTTAAGGCTAAACTATTTTCTAGTTGAAGCCAGACTACAACTTTTTTATCTTTTCTCTTAACTCCAAGCCTCCGCTCCCCATAAATTAGTTCCTTCCTCAAAACATTCATTCTCTAGTCTTTTCTTAGTTTTTTAGACTTTTAAAGATTTTGCGAGAAATCAGTCCTTAGCTGATTTATATGTGAAAGATATTAATAAAGATGTTAATATTATGCAAGTATAAAGTGATTTTGGATGAAGAAAATTGCAAGAGCATGCATCATTAATAGGAGACGATTTAATTAAGTTTTTAAAATTCCTGGCGCTTTTATAATAAGCATAGCCCCGTGGTGTAGCGGTCAAGCATACAGGCCTTTGGAGCCTGTGACGTCGGTTCGAATCCGGCCGGGGCTATTAAAGTAAAAAAGTCAAGATGATAAGTCGAAGAAAAATTTTCCTAATATGTTTTTTCATTCTTTTAGCTTTTCTTCTTCTTTTTATTTTTTTTACAACTAAATCGATTACTATTTTCACGATAGCTCAGCCAAAAAAAGCAAGCCAAGAAGTTAATGAAGCTTTAGAAAAGCAGGAAAAAGTACGCATCGTGCTTATGCTAGAAGATGATAAAAAAGTGAAGGTAATAACAGATGAAGTTTCAAATCAAGTAGAAGATATTCTTGGAAAGGGCAAGATTAAACACAAGTTTCCAGGAGCAATAACTCTTGAGATTACAAAAAATGATCTTGAAGTTTTGCAAAGAATAACCAAAATAAAAAAAATAGAAAAAATAAAAGCGAGACAAATATTTTTACAAGATAGTATCGGAATAACTAATGCAACACAAGTATGGAATTTGCAAGTTAATAATGTAAACATTACTGGGGCTGGAGAGGCCATTTGTATTGTTGATACTGGAATAAATTATTTACACGCTGATTTAGGTGGTTGCTTTGGAACTGGATGTAAAGTTATTGGTGGTTATGATTACTGTGCTGATGATACCAACTGCCTAACAAGCGACGCTGATCCTATGGATATTAATGGTCATGGTACTCATGTAGCAGGCATTGCCGCTGCTAAAGGAAATATCAAAGGCGTAGCTCCTGACGCTAAGCTTATTGCTTTAAAAGTTTGCAATGCTACAGGAATTTGTTGGGATGATGATATAAAAGCAGGAATTGATTGGTGTATAAACAATGCGGCGCTATTTAACATTTCTGTAATAAGTTTAAGTTTGGGCGGGGGTTTATATAACGACTATTGTGATAATGTTGATGATCCAATGAATATAACAGGAAGCATCAACAATGCCATTGCCAAAAACATTTCAGTAATTGCGGCAACAGGAAATCAAGGAAATTATACACACATCGCTAGTCCTGCTTGCATAGAAAATGTAACTGCTGTGGCAGCTACAACGAAGAGTGATGCAATCGCAAGTTTGAGTAATAGAAATAGCATAACCGATCTTATCGCGCCTGGTGAAAATATTAATTCAACTTGCATTAATGGAGGCTATTGTATAAAATCAGGAACAAGCATGTCAGTGCCTCATATCTCTGGAGCTTTCGCTTTGCTTCAGCAATTTAAAAAGCTTGAAAAAGGCAAGATTTTAAAGCCTCAAGAAATTCAAAATGCGCTTAAGGCAACAGGAAAACAAATATATGATAGTGCGAGTGGCCTGAATTTTTCGCGAATTAATATTTATGCAGCAATTTTAAGCCTTGATGAAACTCCACCAGAACTTTATTTTATTGAGCCTACAGAAACTTCTAGCTCAATTCTTACTAGAAAATATATTCAAATTAATGTCACAGCAAGAGATAACATAAGCGGAATAAAAAATTTAACAGTTTATTTTTACAACTCAACCTCTCTTCTTAACATAACAAGTGGGGCAAGCCCCTTATTTATTAATTTTACAGATCTTGTTGATGATACTTATTATTTCAATGCTACGGCTTATGATGCTGTCGACAATCACAATTCAACAGAAACGAGAAACATAACAATTGATACAATCTTACCTTCAATTACAATCATTTCTCCGGAAAACATAACTTACACAACTTCGACAATAAGTTTTAATATTAGTGGTAATGAAATCTTGGACTTTTGCCAATACTCAATTAATGAATGGATAACGAATGTTACCATGGTAAAATATAACTCAACTTACTTCTACAATCTAACAAATTTAAGTGATGGAAGTTACATAGCAAGATTTTGGTGCAATGATACTGCTGGAAATATTAATAACACTGAATTAGTTTGGTTTAGTGTAAATGCAACTCCACCTTCAATAGCAATTATAAACCCACAGAACACAACTTATAATAATGCAACAATTCTTGTTAATATCTCAGCTTATGATCAAAATTTAGATAAGGTATGGTATAATTGGAATGGAACAAATGTAACCTATACTGATCCAGTTTATATAACATTCAATGAAGGAAGCAATACACTTTATGCCTGGGCAAATGATAGTGCTGGCAACATCAATTCAACAAATGTAACATTTACAATCGATATTCTAGCTCCAGACATCATCAATGTGAGTGCAACGAGCATAACAGCATCAAGTGCAACAATAATATGGCTAACAAGTGAGCCAAGTAATTCAACCATTCATTATGGAACTAATTTGAACTTAACGAGTAATAAGAGCAGTCCCAGCTTTGTCTTAAATCACAGTCTAACAATAACTGGCCTTTTAGCTTCAACTTTATATTATTTTGATATAATGAGTTGCGATGTTGCTGGAAATTGCAATACTACTGCCCCCTTCAATTTTACAACTCTTGCATCCGGTGGTGGAGGGGGAACTGGTGGAGGAGGAAGTGGTAGTGGAAAAGCTATTGGAGTTAATATTATTAACAAGACTTTTGAGAAAAAAGAAGAAAAAGAGAGAGAAACTGTAGTTTATGATATAAGTCAAGATCTAATGAGGTCTAATTCCTTAGAAATAAACCTAAAACAAAATGATAAAGTTGTTTTTAACTTCAACGATGAAATCCATTCTTTGGTTGTAGATGTTATAAGTGAGAATTATGTTGAGCTTACAATGATGAGCTATCAAATAAAAACAAAAATATATGTTAAGGAAACGAAGAAGTTTGATCTCAATAATGATAGCATGAATGATATTCTTATAACTTTAAAAGAAATTAAGAATGCTAGTGCACTGATCTATATCTCATATGCTTGCGAATGTTTTGGATGCAGTGAATGGAGTGCTTGCGTTAATGGTAGTCAAATACAACAATGCTATAAATGCCTGGCTGGAAAATGTATAACTTCTTCTCAAACCCGAGAATGTCAAATTCGAACTGAAAAAATACTAATGAAGTTGATATTATTAATTATTATTTTAATTTCTTTAATCATTATAGGAATTATAAGGAAAATATTGAAGGATAAGATTTTTAAAATGCCAAAAGAAAATTTCTAATGGAAAAAGAAAACGAGAAAATAGAGAAAGAAAAACCAGTAAAAAAAATTCAGAAAAAGCAAGTATTAGTGGAAAAGAATAAAGCGGAGGTTAAAACTGGTAAAAGCTTAAAAGCAGGAACATTAAGTAAGGAAGAAGTAGAAAAGCTTATTCTCGAGCTATATAAACAAGGAAATAAACCAGAAATTATTGGCATGATTTTGCGTGATACCTATAGTGTTCCTAATGTAAAAGAAATTTGCGGCAAAAAAATTGTTAAAATTATCAGAGAGAAAATGCCTTATTTTCCTTCTGATCTCGAAGCTTTGCAAGAAAAAATAAAAAAATTACGAGCACATCTTGAAAAAAATCGCCATGATTATAAATCAAAACGAAGTTTACAGATTCTTGAAGCAAGAATTAGGATCTTAAACGATTATTATAGGAAAAAGGGAATTCTAAAATAGTAAATTTTTTCATAAAACTTTTTAAACTAATTAAATTGTTAAAGTTATGGAAATTTTAGATCATATAGAAAAAGAGGCACAAGATTTTCTCAAGTTTCAAGAAACACAGGAAAAGATGATAGCCATCTTTAGTCATTATGATGTTGATGGCTTAAGCTCAGCTGCAGTCCTTGCAAGAACATTCAAAAATCTAGACATTCCTTTTTTTATTAGAATTTTTGACTCACTTGATAAAAACATAATAAAAGAAATAAAAGAAAAAAGCAAAAATTATGCTTGCATTTTTTTCCTTGATTTAGCCTCAAGTTTTATTCAAAATCTTGAAAATTTTGATTGCGAAGTTTATATAATCGATCATCATGAAATAGAAAAAGAAAAATGGGGAAAGTCAAAGTTGCATTTAATTAATTGGAGGATGTTTGATGATGATTATGCAACAAGCTCAAGTATTCTAACATATTTTTTCTCTTCAAGTTTAGCAAAAGCAAAAAATAAAAATTCTGAGGAGAATGAAAACGGAAAGAATGAAAAAATAGCCCTTCTTGGTCTTATTGGAGATTCCATGGACAAAGAATTAAGTAAACTTAGCAGTTTATTTTTAAAAATTGCAAGAGAAAAAGGAGCAATTGAAATTAAAAGAGGCCTGAGATTTTTTTCTTACTCAAAACCTATTCATAAGGCAATAGAATTTGGTTCTGTTTACATTCCCAAAATAACTGGAGATAGTGCAAATGTTATTGAATTTTTACACAATCTTGGAATAGATATCAAAAATGGTTCAGGATATAGAACTCTCAATGATCTTAATAAGGATGAGCTTTCAAAACTAACCACAGCCGTTATAACTTCCTTTAGTGATGAAAAAAGTAAGAGCATCGACTTGGTTGGGAATATCTATCTAATAAAACTTTTTGACACTGTCGAAGATGCTAAAGAGCTAGCAACAATAATAAACGCTTGCGGTAGATTGGGAAAAAGCTTTGTTATTTTGGCCTTTTTGCTAGGAAAAAGAAAAGCTCGAGAAATAGCAGAGCAATATTATGCCAAATACAAATATGAAATTTTTAATGGTTTAAAATATGTAAGTAGATGTATTGAAAATAAAGAAAATGTGATAAAGGGGGAGAATTTTATTATAATAAATGCGAAGAATGTGATTAGAACAAGTATAATTGGAGTTATCTGTTCAATGTTAGCTAATTCTTGCCTTTATGAGCAAGGTTTTGTTATAGTTGGGCTTGCCCATAAACAAGATAAAGCTAAAGTCAGTGTGCGCATTGTGGAAAGCGAAAATAAATTAAACGCTTTTAATTTACTGCAAAAAGTTAAAGAATTAAGTAAGCTTGAATTTGAAGTTGGCGGGCATGAAAGAGCTGCTGGAGCCTTGCTAAAAATAGAGCAAGAAAAAGAATTTTTGAAATATCTTGAAAAAGTGCTACAAGAAGAAAGCATGACGATAAAGATTTAGCAAAAATCTTGGCCAAAAGTTTTAAAAATCACATAAACGAAATAATATAAACAAAATAATAAATAAAAATTTAAAAAAAGAGAAAATGCCTGATGGCGATTTTCAAAGTCAGTTAATGGGGTACGATAGAGCTAGCACTCTCTTTAGCCCTGAAGGTAGAATATTTCAAGTAGAGTATGCTGAGAAAACTGTTAGACTCGGAGCAAGCAGTATTGGATTTGTTTGCAAAGATGGAGTTGTAATTGTTGCTGATAAAAGAGTTGTCGAAAAACTTCTCGTGGCAGGGAGTATTTACAAAATTTATGAAATTGATGATCACATTATTGCAAGCGCAGCAGGAATTTTAAGTGATGCACGCGTGTTAATCGAAAGGGCACAGCTTTATGCACAACAACATCGTATAACTTTTAATGATGATGTTGAAATCGAATCTGTTGTTAGAGATATCTGTAATATAAAGCAAGCATTTACTCAATACGGGGGAGCTAGGCCATTTGGCGTACAAATAATGTTTGCTGGAATTAATGTTGATAGTTCAAAAAAGCTGTATGTTACTGATGTTACTGGGAATTATAATGCCTATCATGCTATTGCAATCGGTGAACATGATGAGAAAATTAAGGAAATCTTACATAAAGAATATCAGGAAAATATGAGTATTAATGATGCCATCAAGCTTGGTTTAAAAATCTTTAAGAAACTTCTTAGTAAAGATTTTAATTTTGAGCGAATTGATGTTGTCTATGTTAAGGAAAAAGAAAGAAAGCCTGTAAGATTAAGTCCTGAAGAGATAAAAAAAGTGGAAAAATAATTCTATGGAACATCAACATTTTGAATCAAGCATAGCAAGAATAAAAAAACTTGGAAAAGAATTTGAAATCTTGGTTTCTGATGCAGAAAAAGCTCTACAATTAAAAGAAAAATTGAAGAAAATAAGGCAAGAGAAGAAGATTATAGAAAAAGCCGAACTTATTGAAAACTTACAAAAAATCTGTCAAGTTAATCATATTTTTTATGATGAAAAAAAAGGTTTAAAGCCTACTGAATCAGAACTTCAAACAGCATTTGGTACAACTGACTTTTTTGATATTGCAGCCGAAATTATTGAAACTGGAGAAATAGTACTGCCTTCAGAGCTAAGAAAAAAATTGAGGGAACAAAAATTAAAACAAATGATTGATTTTCTTTCGAAAAATGCTGTTGATCCGCGCACAAAAAGCTTGCATCCACCTGAAAGAATTGAAGCAGCATTAAAACAAGTTGGTGCTAAAATAGATGAGTTTAAAAGCATCGATGAACAACTTCAATCAATAATAAATCAACTTGCCAGGATTTTACCGATAAAATTGGAAATTAGAAAACTTGAAGTTATTATTCCTGCAGCCTTCACTGGCAAAGCCTATAGCTTTCTCGCCAAATATAATAAACAACAAGAAGAATGGTTGGATGATGGTAGTTTAAAAGTAATTCTTAATTTACCAACAGCTTTGCAACCGGAATTTTTTGATAAGCTGAATAAAATAACAAACGGAACTTCACTTACTAAAGACCTTGGTGAGGCTTAGCATTTGAGCATAAACCTTATAAATTTTAAAACAAATAATAAATAAAATAAAAAAGAGGAAAAAGAAAAATGATAGATGATATTTTTGAAAAGATGGCTAAAATTATGAGTGAATTTGAGAGGGGCTTCGGGAGGTTTGAGAGAGAGATGAGAATACCAATCGCTGATCTAAGGGAAACAGATAATGAATTTATTGCCATAATCGAGTTGCCAGGAGTTGATAAAAAAGATATAGAACTTTTACTTACTGAAGATACTTTAGAAGTTAGAGCAGAGAAGAAAAAAGAAACCAAGATGGAGAAAGAAGGATATATAAGGGCAGAGAGAGCTTATAAGGGATTCCATCGTTTAATGAGCTTGCCTGCGCGTATTATTCCTGAACAAGCTAAAGCAACTTACAAAGAAGGTATACTTGAAGTTATAATGCCAAAAGCAGAGAAAAAATTAGTAAAGAAAGGCAAGAGAATTGAGGTTAAATAGCTTAGAAAAAGAGAAAAGAATTTTGCTTTTACTTAATTACAAAGATTTTTAAAGTCTTTCTTTCTTAGAAAAGGATAAGATGAAAGGAAAAAAAGGAGGAATTAGATTAAAATGCCGAAAAAAGAAATTAATGAGGGGTTAGAGAAAGAGAAAGAAGAAAGAAAGCTTGTTGTTCCTGGCGAAATTGTGGCCAAAGGATATGAGTATCTCACAGGAGAAGGTTGTATTCGCGAAGAAGAAAATATTGTTGCCATAAAATTTGGAATTTTAAGTTGTGAAAATAAGCTAGTAAAAGTTATCCCGATAAGTGGAGTTTATATGCCGCGCATTGGAAATGTTGTTATCGGTCAAGTGATTGATGTCTTATTTAATGGCTGGCTTGTTGATATCTATGCTCCTTATCAAGCATTTTTGCCAGCGTCTGATGTTACAAGTAATTTAGAAAATCTAACTAATTTTTATGATGTTGGCGATATCATCATTGCAAAAATAAAAACTGCACAAAGAAGGAGTGTAACCCTAACAATGAAGGGAGCTGGACTGATGAAAATTAATTTTGGCCTTATAATAAAAGTTGGGCCTTCTAAAGTTGCAAGAATTATAGGAAAGCAAGGAAGTATGGTAAATGTTATAAAAGAAGCCACGAAAACAAAAATTGTTGTTGGGCAAAACGGCTTAATTTGGGTTAAAGGCGAAGATGCAGAGTCAGAGTTACTAGCTAAAGAAGCTATTGAAATGGTAGCAAAAAACCCATTGCTTGATGGACTAACAGAAAAAGTAAAATCATTTTTGGAAAAGAAAACTAAAGAAGAAAGATAATAAAAAATACAAAAATAAGATGGCATATACAAAAAGGTTTGATGGTCGAGCTTTTGATGAGCCGAGGCCAATAAGAGCAGAAGTTGATATTATTGATAATGCCGATGGTAGCGCTCTTTTTGCTTTTGGTGATACTGTTGCTATTGCTGCTGTTTATGGTCCTCGTCAACTTTTTCCTCAGCATTTACAAAATCCAGAAAGAGCGCTATTAAGAGCATATTATGACATGCTTTCTTTTTCTGTCAAAGAAAGAAAAAAACCAGGCCCTTCTCGCCGGAGTCTTGAAATAAGTCATGTAACCACTCAAGCTCTTGAACCAGTTGTAATGCTCGATAAATTTCAAAATTGTGTTATTGATGTTTATATTCAAATTCTCCAAGCCAATGCTTCCACAAGAACTGCGGGAATAAACGCTGCAAGTATAGCTTTAGCTCATGCTGGCATCCCGATGCGTGATCTTGTTACAAGTGTTTCTGTTGGTAAAGTTGGTGGGAGCCTAATTGTTGATCTAACTAAAGAAGAAGAAGATTATAAAGAGAATGGGAAAAAAGCAGCTACAGATATTGCTTTGGCAATGGAAGCAAAGAGCAAAAAAATAGCCTTGCTCCAACTTGACGGAAATATAGCTCCAAAAGAATTATTGCAAGCAGTCGAACTAGCAACAGAAGCAAGCAAAAAAATTTATGAAGCACAAATAAAAGCATTAAAAGAAATAAATAAAAAATGGATTTAAAATGGAAACATCAAAAGTAATGTATAATACTTTACTAGGGTTGCTAAAGAAAGGGAAGAGGATTGATGAAAGAGGGCTTCTTGATTATCGGGAAATTGTTGTGAAACCAGATATTAGTAAAAATGCAGAAGGTAGCTGTGAAGTTAGAATTGGTAAAACTATTGTAGCTGTTGGAGTAAAAATTGATGTTGGTGAACCTTTTACTGATTCACCTGATGAAGGTATTCTAATTGTTAATGCTGAACTTTTGCCTCTAGCTTATTCTGGTTTTGAACCAGGACCTCCAGGAATTGATGCTATCGAGCTAGCACGAACAATAGACAGAGGCCTAAGAGAAAGTGGTTTTATTGATTTAAAGGCTCTTTGTTTAGAGCCAGGGAAGCAAGTTTATAGCATTTTTATTGATATCTATCCTCTAAACTATGATGGGAATCTTGTTGATGCTAGTTTTTTAGCCAGTATTATAGCTTTAAAAAGAGCTTTTTTACCAAAAATCGTGAAAGAAAATGATATATGGAAAGTTGAATATGGAGAAAAAACTAAACAACCTTTGCCAGTAAGTAAAAATATTCCTTTAATGTCAACAGTATACAAACTCGGTGAAAACTTTTTCCTCGACGCCTCTCTTGTCGAAGAAAAGGCAAGTGATGCAAAAATGAGCATTGGATTTACTTTTGGTAAAGAAACAATAATCAATGCCATACAAAAACTTGGCTCCGATACTATAACAAGCGAACAACTTAAAAAAATCATAGATCTTGCTGAGAAAGGCGCTCTCCATCTAAAAAAATTTTTAATTTAAAGTTAATAAAAAATAGAAGGGCTGGCAGATGAAAAAAGAAGAAAAAGGAGGAAAAGAAGGAAAAGAGAAGAAAGAAAAAATAGAAAGCTATACTAAATACGAAACTGCAAGAATAATAGCTGCGCGAGCATTGCAACTTAGTATGAATGCTCCCATCTTATTAAAAATTCCCAAAGAACAACTTGAAGCAATTAATTATGATGTGATCAGAATAGCGGAAATGGAATTTAATGAAGGAATTTTGCCAATTACTGTTAGAAGGCCAAAACCAAGAAAACTACAATTTGTACCGATAGGCCGCGAGCTTGGCGAAATAATTGAAGAAAAAGAACCAGGAGTAGAAGAAGAAAAAGAAAAAGAAAAAATAGAACAAGTCACAGAAACGATTAGCGAAGAGCTTGAACAAGTTGAGCTTGAAGAGAAAGAAGAAGTTGAAGAGGAAGAAGAAAAAGAAGGTTATGAAGCCGATTGATTATTTTATCATTTTATGAAGCCAGCCAATATCAAAGCTTCACAAGTTTATGATTCAAGAGGCAAGCCGACAATAAAAGTTACAATTGTCTTTTCTGGTGGAGAAGTTTTTGCTATCGCCCCCAATGGAACTTCAACGGGAAGGAAAGAAGTGCGTGATTTTTCTATTAAAGGAATAGAATATAGCTTAATTCTAATTGACAAAATTGGAGAAGAACTAAAGAATGTAAACCTTGAAAGCTTTGAAAGTTTGCAAAAAGTTGAAGATATCGTAAAAAAGTATGACAACACTCAAGATTATCGCATTCTTGGAGGTAATGCACTTTATGCTCTTGAGGCAGCCTTAATTAAGGCAATCGCCAAATCTCAAGGTTTAGAACCATGGAGATTGTTAAGAGAAAGTGAAAAAATAAGGTTAAAGCTTAGAATGCCGATGCCTCTCGGCAATTGTATTGGTGGAGGGAAACATAGCACTATTGTCGGTTCGCCAGAATTTCAAGAGTTTTTGATTACACCAATAACAAAAAAATTTTTTGAAGCTTGCTTTATAAACATGCATGCATACAAAAAAGCAAAAGAGCTTTTGCAAAGATTAAATAAGCTAAAAGGAATAACTATTGAAAATGCACTCTGTGGAACTTTCAGTAATGAAGAGGCTATTGATTTTTTGATAGAGGTTAGAGAAAATATAAAAGAAACATTTGGTATTGAACTTGATATCGGCATTGATGTGGCAGCAACAAGTTTTTTCAAGGCCAATACTTATCAATACAAAACTAAACCTCTTTCGCTTTCAGCTTCATCACAACTAGAGTTTATAAAACAATTAATAAAGAAGCATAATCTTGTTTATGTCGAAGATCCTTTTTATGAAGATGATTTTGAGAGTTTTGCAAGACTTACTTCACAAGTATCAAACTGTTTAGTTGTAGGTGATGACCTGACATGTACCAACCCTACCTACATAGAAAAGGCAATAAAGATGAGAGCAATAAATGGAGTTATAATAAAACCAAATCAAATTGGAAGTTTGCTTACAACAAAATATACTTTTGATTTAGCAAAGAAAGCAGGAATAAAATGTATAGTAAGTCATCGAAGTGGTGATACTATCGACGATTTTATTGCTGATCTTGCTGTTGGCTGGCAGGCAGATTTTATTAAAGCAGGAATAACTGGAAGGGAAAGAGAGGCAAAGTTAAAAAGAATTATTGCCATAGAGAAATCGCTTATTGGTTAGCCAAAAAATAGCATATAGCATTTTAAAATTTTTAAACTTCTTTTCGCTTTATTTTTATGTTTGAATTTTTGATAAATCCAAAGAAAGCTGAAAAGAAGCCATGGGAAATGTTTTTTATCGGCTTGCTTTATAGCTTAATCGCTCTTCTTTTAGTCGATTTAGTTTTTATAAAAAATAATGTTTTCAAGAACTATGCCAGTATGATGATCATTTTGTTTGCTGTTATGCTTTGTATACCTTTTGTTTTTTACCTTTTCGCTTACGAAGAGCGTAAGGATCTTGTTTTGAAAAAAGAGAGAAAAATTCTGAAAGAGCATGGTAGAGCCCTTCTTGCATTAACTTTTCTGTTTTTAGGCATGCTTGTTGGTTTTTCACTTTCAGCACTTCTCTTGCCAACAGAGTATACTAAAATAAATTTTGAAAGTCAGATACATACTTATTGTAATATAAATATGCCTTATGATATGAAAACATGCTTTGATTATTTGCCTGAAGGAAAAATTAGTAAGCCAAGTCCAACAATAACATTTAGTGCCGCTATGAACAGATTCTTCGGCATATTTATAAATAACATTTATGTTTTGCTTTTTACTATCATCTTTAGCTTTATTTTTGGTGCAGGTGCAATTTTTATTTTGACATGGAATGCAAGCGTTATTGCCATAGCCATAAGTAGCCTGGCAAAAGCAAGAAATTTCGGTTTAGCATTTACTCACTATATGCTTCATGGCATACCAGAAATAATGGCTTATTTTGTCGCCGGTCTTGCAGGAGGAATAATAAGCATGGCAGTAATAAGACATGATTATGAAAGTAATGATTTTTGGATAATTTTACAAGATAGTGTAGATTTAATCATAATTTCTGTTCTTATTTTAATTCTTGCAGCATTCATAGAAGTTTTCATTAGTCCATTCTTGCTTTAAAAATTTCTTTTTAAAAAAAATTTTTAAAACCTTCAATTGTAAAAAATCATGGAATTTGCTATAATTGTGTTAATAATTACTTTATTGGGACTCGGATTTGCACTTTATCAGACATTTAGAGTTAGACGTTTTAGTTCTGGTAACAAGGAAATGCGAGAGTTGTCTAGCATAATTCAGAAAGGTGCTCTTGCTTTTTTAAAAAAAGAATATATTTTCTTAATTGCTTTTGTGATTATTGTTGCTATAATCTTAAGTTTATTTGCTTATAAAATTGCAATTGCTTTCATTGTTGGTGCTTTTTTTAGTGCTCTTTCTGGGAATTTGGGAATGAGAATAGCTACAAAAGCGAATGCAAAAACAGCAAATGCTTGTCAGCAAAATATAAACAAGGGACTAAAAGTTGCTTTTTCTGCCGGTTCTGTAATGGGCTTTTGTGTTGTTAGCCTTGGTTTACTTGGTATTGCTTTGTTTTATCTTATCTTTAAAGACCCAAATATAATCTATGGTTTTGGTTTTGGTGCAAGTAGCATCGCATTATTCGCTAGGGTTGGGGGAGGAATATATACAAAAGCGGCAGATGTGGGAGCTGATTTAGTTGGCAAGGTTGAAGCTGGCATCCCTGAAGATGACCCACGCAATCCTGCAGTCATTGCTGATAATGTTGGAGATAATGTTGGTGACATAGCTGGAATGGGAGCTGATTTGTTCGAGAGTTATGTTAACAGTATTATTGCTTCAATGGTGCTCGGTGTATTGATAAGTAAGGATGCCTTGTTTTTACCATTATTTATTGCGGCAATAGGGATTATTGCAAGTATTATCGGCACTCTTGTTGTAGGAAATGTAAAAATAAAAGATCCTGGTTTAGCAATGAATTTTGGTATTGGTATAGCAGGAGTAATATTTATTATACTAAGTTTTATCATCACTTACTTTACAACAGGCATAAAGCCCTATTTTGCTATTCTTGCTGGTTTAATCTCTGGTTTGCTTATTGGTTTAATCACTGAGTTTTATACAAGCTATAAATATAGCCCAACACAAAAAATAGCAAAAGCAAGTACAACTGGAACAGGAACAAACATAATAACGGGAATAGCTGTGTCAATGCAATCAACAATTTGGCCTATAATAATCATTGCAATTACTATCTTGATAGCTTTTTTCATTGCTGGCCTTTATGGTATTGCTCTTGCAGGGGTAGGAATGCTCGCAATATTAGCTATAGTTCTTGCTACAGATTGTTATGGCCCGATTGCCGATAATGCTGCAGGAATCGCTGAAATGGCAAAATTAGGAAAAGACGTAAGAGAACGAGCTGAACAACTTGATGCTGTCGGAAATACTACCGCAGCTATTGGTAAAGGATTTGCAATTGCAAGCGCAGCTTTAACAGCTCTTGCCTTATTTGCAAGTTTCAATGCATTGACAGGATTAAATGGGATAGATGTTAGTAAGGCAACAACAATTGTTGGTTTATTTATAGGTGCATTAATGCCTTTCTTATTTAGTAGTTTTACAATGCAAGCTGTCGGAAAAGCGGCATTCAAAGTTGTTGAAGAGGTAAGAGGGCAATGGAAAGATAAAGCTATTGTAAAGGGTATAAAGAAGCCAGATTATAACAGAGTAATAAAAATAACAACAGGAGCAGCATTAAAGCATATGATATTACCTAGCTTATTAGCTATAGTAGTCCCTATCCTCGTCGGTATTCTTCTAGGTTTTGAATCGCTTGGCGGTTTACTTGTAGGCAGCATAGCGAGTGGCTTTATACTAGCCATTTTTATGGCAAATGCTGGAGGTGCTTGGGACAATGCTAAGAAATACATCGAAGCAGGAAATTATGGAGGCAAAGGAAGTAAGGCTCATAAGGCGGCGGTTGTTGGTGACACTGTTGGAGATCCATTAAAAGATACAAGTGGACCAAGCTTGAACATACTGATAAAACTTATGAGTATTGTAGCAATAATCTTTGCAACAATTGTATGATCTAAAATTAAAACAAAAAATATAAAAAAGCAAAATAAAAATAATTGAAATGAATAATGAGATTTTAATTGCAATCTTAATTCTTGCTTTCTCTTTCCTAGTTGGTGTATGGTTTACAAAGAGATGGATAAATGTTGCTAGGAGACAAAATCTACTTGGAAAAGACATGAATAAACCGAGTAAACAACTAGTACCAGAAGCAGGTGGAATCGCTGTTGTTATGACAGTGATCCTTTCTTTGATGCTTTACATATTTTTTAAAACTTTTATATTAAAAACAGAAACACATTTGTTAGAAGCATCAGCGTTAATAATAACCTTGCTTCTTGCATGTTTTATCGGTTTTATTGATGATATCCTTGGATGGAAGAAAGGAATAGCTGGATGGAAAAAAGTTGCACTTAGCATCCCAATTGCTATCCCCCTAGCAGTTATAAACGCAGGGCATTCAAGTATGGCTATCCCTTTTTTTGGCCAAGTTGACTTTGGTTTGCTTTACCCTCTATTACTTGTACCTTTAGGTATTATCGGAGCAACAAATGGTTATAATTTACTTGCAGGTTATAATGGTCTTGAAGCAGGCTTAGGAGTCATCATCTTTTCGGCTCTTGGGATAATATCACTAGCAACGCAACAGCTTTGGTTGGCATTGTTTGCAGGAATAGTCATTTTTGCTTTACTTGCATTTTTAATTTATAACTGGTATCCTGCAAAAGTTTTTCCTGGCGATAGCTTAACATTATCTCTTGGCGCACTTGTTGCAAGTTTTGCAATACTTGGTAATATGGAAAAAGCTGCCGTCATTTTGTTTATCCCTTTCATTATTGAAGGTATTTTAAAAGCAAGAAGCAAGTTCAAAGCAGAAAATTTTGCAAAGCAAAGCCCATTCGGCTTAACAAAACCTTACCAAAAATTTTACAGCTTAACGCATCTTACACTAGCTCTCCTTAATAAAATTAAGAGAAAAACAAAAGAAATAGATGTTGTAATAACTCTTTATATTTTTCAACTTGTGTTTGTAGCATTAGCATTTTTAAGCATTTAATTTAAATTTAGATAATCAAAAATGGAAGAAAAAGAGGAAAGTGAAGAAAAAGGAGACAAAGAAGAAAGAAAGAAAGAAATTGAGGAAAAAGAAAAAGAAAGAGAAGAAGATTATGTCGAGATAAAAAAAATAAAAGAGGAAGAGAAAAGGAAAGAATTGGAAAGAAGAGAAAAAAAAGAAAAACAAATCGAGAGACGCGAAAAAATAATCTCTATGCTTAACTTTATAAATAAAAACTCAAAGTGGTTTTTTATTTGCTTTTTAATTTTGATTATTGCACTTACAATTTATTTGCGCACGCAAAACATTCCTTATTTAAAAGATGTCACGACAGGTAACTATACTCTTGGCCCTGATCTTGACCCTTTTCTTTATTTACGGCATGCTCGTGAGATTGTTGCTGACAAGCTACAAGATCCTGACATGATGAGAGCGGCTCCTCTTGGAGCAAGTAATTATGCTAAAGCAAGCCTGATGCCATGGGCGATTGTTGGAATTTACAAGCTCTTAGATATCTTTTTTGCACCACCAATAGCAACCGTGGAGTTTGCAGCAATAATAGCTCCAGTAATATTTTTCTCACTAACTTTGATTGTTTTCTTTTTGTTTGTCAGACAAGTCTTTAAGCCTATAACAACAAAAAACAAAGCAAATGCAATAGCTTTAATTGCAACTGCATTCTATGCAATCATTCCTGAAATGCTTCATAGAACAACTGCAGGAATTCCAGAAATAGAGAGTCTTGGCATGCTATGGTTTTGGTTTGCATTTTTATTTTTTACACTTGCATGGCAAAACTTTAAATTAAAAAAGCAATTAGCTTATAGCATTCTCGCAGGAATTTTTACTGGCTTAATGATTTACACATGGGGCGGCTTTCGCTATATTTTCATGACTTTTTCCCTCGCATCACTTTTAATATTCCTTTTTGATAAAGACAGAAAGAAAAACTTGCTCATTTTTGCATCATGGCTTATTCCTTCTTTGATTTTTTCAATTGCAAAAGTTGGAATAAAAGGAACTTTAACTTCTTTGACAGATACAGGTTTAGCGACAGCAATGCTTTGCTTATTGATTATCGATGTTGCACTTTACAAAGCAAGAGCACATGAAAAAATCCAGAATAAAGCAAAGCTTCCCGAGAGCATAATTAGTATTATTATTGCAGTTTTACTTGGAATTTTACTATTGTTAATTGCGAGCCCATCTGCTTTAATAAAAATCCCTTCTCGAGTGATTGAAGGTCTGCTTTATCCTTTTGGCAGAGGCAGAATAGGCTTGACTGTTGCAGAAAACAAAGCTCCTTATTTTGCTGATGTTTTCGCAAACTTTGGCTGGTTTTTCTGGACTTTCTTTTTAGGAACTTTGATTTTATTTTATAATGCCACAAGCCACTTTGACAAAAAACAAAAATTCTGGCTTAACTTTTTATTTTTTATTTTTATTCTAACTTTCATTTTTTCAAGAATATCGCCTTCAAGCATGCTTAATGGCGAAAACTTTATTTCTAGATTATTGTATTTCGGTGGCTTAATAATTTTTGGAATTTATCTTGTTGCAACTTACATTATTGCATATAGAAGAGATGATGATAAAACACTTGATGATTTTAGGAGCATAGATTTTACTTATCTCTTGCTTCTCGCATTTACTTTTTGGATGATTGTAAGCATGCGAGGAGCAATCAGGCTTTTCTTTATTATAAGCCCAGCCTTAATAATTGCATCTTCATTTTTAGCAGTTAAAATAATAGATTACGCAAAGACAAAAGATGAGTTGAGGAAGATAATCTGGTATTGCGTGCTTGTGCTTGTTGTTGTTATCTTAATTCTAACTTTTGTAAGATACACAAAAGCAACAAACCAAGAGGCAAGATGGACTATTCCTTCTGGCTATTATCAGCAATGGCAAAAAGCTATGGCTTGGGTTCGTGAGAATACAAGCAAAGATGCAATATTTACTCATTGGTGGGACTATGGCTACTGGGTGCAGACAATTGGCGAGAGGGCAACTGTCGTTGATGGGGGCCATCCTGTAAGCTTTTGGAATCATTTAATGGGCCGAGAAGTTTTAACAACTTCAGAGCCAATCACTGCTTTACAATTTATGAAAGCGCATAATGTAAGTTATCTTTTGCTTGATCCTACTGACATAGGCAAATATGCTGCTTATAGCAGCATAGGCTCTGATGCAAGTGGCAAAGATAGATATAGTTACATACCAACTTTTATCATCGATGAGAGGCTTACTGAAGAAAAACGAAATTCAACAATTTACACTTTTGTTGGCAGCTCATTGCTTGATGAAGATTGGATTGTAAATGAAACCATCTTTCCAGGATTTTCAAATATTGCCGGAATTGCTGGCTTTAAACTTAAGATAGAACAAGGCTTATTGCAACAGCCTTCAATTATAATTTTTTATAGAGAAAAAGGCTATTTACTTCCTTTAAGATATTTATTCTATAATAACAAGCTCTATGACTTCAAAGAGGGCATAGAAGGAATGCTCTATATTATTCCATATTTCGACGGAGCTAAAATCAATAACATTGGAGCAGCAATGTGGCTTAGTCCAAAAGTTGCAAAAAGCTTATTTGCAAGGCTTTACTTGCTTAATGAAACTTTTAATAATAGCATTGTTCTTGCCCATCAGCAAGACGATTCAATAGTTGAGCAGCTTAAGCAGCAAATTAGCCTAAATAATGATATAATTTTGTTTAGAGGCTCACTGCTTGGTCCTATAAGGATTTATAAAATAAATTATCCTGAAAATATTAAATTTTATAAAGAATATCTATTAACTAATGAGCAATTTGGATGGAATGAACTTACAGGCCCTTTTGCGCCATATGATAATCTAACTATAACATGAAAATAGCTCTATTTCATCCATGGCTTAAGGGGCGTAATAATTTGGTTCAATTTTAGTTGTTTCGGCATCATTTTATCAATTTTTATTGTTTTAATATTTAAGCTTCTTACCCAAAATAATATCTTTAACTGCTTTTAAGACCAATCCGGTTTTAGTTTTCTGCAAAAACATTCATCTTCTGGCTTGTGTGGGCAATAATAAACTTTGTCTATTCTAACATTATTTTTTTAAATTTGGCTAGCATCCACTAAAGTACCCTCTTCCAATTCCAGATTGATCCTAGGCCTACTAAATTTGCTGCAAGGTTTCCTGCTCCTCCAAGTGTATATTTTTCTTCCAAGAAATGAACTATAGGAACCGGGGCCTCTTGAGATATTCTATTGGCTTCTCCATACAATATTGATCAAGCATTATGTCTCCTAAAACCATCACTCTTTTATTTTTGAAATTCTCTAATGAATTTATTAATTCTCTAGTGAAATTCATTTTAGCATATAAAACTTTTAAAATTAAAGACTAATTTTATATTATAATGGCAAGAGGGCTTAAAAAGTTTGCTATACATCGAACTCTTGATGATTACATAGGAACCATTGCATCTTATTTTTTTTCTTTAATTAAACGTAGAAGAAAACTACCTAAAATAATAAAAAAAATATGTGTCATAAAGCTTTCTGGAATTGGTGATGCTATTCTTACATTGCCTTTGCTCAAAAAGTTAAAAGAAGAAAAAAAAGAAGTTTTAGTAATAGCTGCAAGAGAAAATTTTGTTGTGTATAAAAATCAACCATTTGTAGATGAAGTAATTTTATTTGATATAAAAAATTTAAATTTTATTAGCATTTTGAAATTTATCTTAAAAATAAGAAAAAAAAATATAAATGTAGCTATAGACACAAGTCAAACAGCCAATTTTTCTGCAATACTCTCATTTCTCATCAGCAAATTTTGCATTGGCTTCTCGAATCCTAAAACTTTGGCAAGAAACAAAATATATGATGCCACGATTAGACAAGATCCTTCAAAGCATATGGTTTTTAATTTTTTAAATCTTGGTAAACCTATCGGTATAAACTATAGCAATGAAAAAATTCATTTAATTAAATTATACTCCTCCAGAAAAGATAATAAAAAAATTACTTCAGTAATAAGAAAATCAAAAAATCTTGTTGGATTGCATCCTTGTTCTATTTTTGATTATAGAGAATGGCCTAAAGAGAATTGGATAAAAATTATTGAATACTTAATTGATAAATATAATGCTAATGTCGTGATAGTCGGATCTAAAGAAGAATCGCTTAAAGTATCTCAATTGATAGAAGGGCTAGAAGAAAAATACAGAGGAAAAATAATTAATTTGGCCGGAAAACTTGAACTAAGCGAGTTATTTGCTCTAATGCCAAAACTAAAATTGTTTATTGCAAATGATGGAGGGCCCATGCATGTTGCAGCAGCACAAGGAATTCCAGTAATTGGTCTCTTTGGAACAGATACGCCTTTAAGATATGCTCCATTCAACCATAAAAGTTTAGCAATTTATGCAAATTTGCCAAATCATCCCTGTATTAAACCTTGGATAAAAGAATTTAAACCTTGTGGAAAATGTCTTAAAGCTATAAAAGTGGAGAAAGTTAAAGAAGCTATCGATAGAATTTTTAAAAAGCTAATTTAAAAACTTTAAGATAAATTTTCTAAATTTTTTTCTTCTAGCTTCCCATGATTCAACTGTTTCTGCTAATTTTCTTGCATATTCTGCTTTTTTCATAGCCTCTTTATAATGTGCTTTTATATACATTATTAAATTTTTTAATTCTTCTTTATTCCTAGCAAGATAACCACCTTTTGGATAATGAATATACTCCTTAAGTTCTCCAGTGTCAGAGACAATTATTGGTTTTTGTAAGCACATATAATCAAATACTTTCATGTTTGATGCATATTTATTACCTGGTGTTTTTTCAAAGAAAGCAATTAAAATATCTACTTTAGAAACTATTTTAGACATTTCTTTTAATGAATAACTACCAAAAAATTTTACATGAGGAAATTCTTTTTGAAGATTCTTATCAAAAACTTTTCCTGCAAAAATAAATTGATAATTCTCTAATTCTTTACTTAGCTCTAGTAAAGAGAGAATTTGCTTTGTTTTACGAATATTTCCAAAATAACCAATTGTAAAATGCTTATGTTTTACTTTTTTTGCTATATTAATAATTGTTGGATCTGCTGCATTCGGTAAATATAATAAGGGTTTACTTTTAGGTATAAATCTTTTAATTTTTTTATTTGCAATAATTATCCCATCGGCAATTAAATTACTCAATATATGCATAAAAAAATGAATACATGGTTTTACGAATTTATAAAAACCTCTATTATTAGAAAAACTTGTGGCCGGCTCAAATTCATCATAGTCAGCAATTATTTTAACTTTTTTATTTTTCAATTTATAAAGTAAGCAAGAAAAAATTGAAAAGATAGTAGGTTTAGTATACACAATTATATCTGGTTTATATTTTCTAAAAATTTTAAAAATAGGAATTATCATTGAAAATCCAAAATATTTTCTATCCAATTTTATTATTTCAGATTCTGTCGTTTTATTACCAAATTGGTCAATTTTTGGAGCAATAATCAATTTATTTTCAAATTCTTTGGATAAATGTAGTAGTCTAAATGAACTTGCTGATTTTGAGGAAAAGGGCAAGATAAAAGCTATCTTCATTTTAATCTTTTGAAAAGTTTCTTTTTTTAAGTTGGCGAGCAATTTTTAAAATTCTCATTTTAACTCTATTAATTTTAAACAAAAAGCTTTTTAATTTTATTTGTAATAAAAAATAATGAAGGTAATAGAACTAACCAATGAATTTTCTCTCGGTAATGGTCGTGCTGTAGCTATTTCAGAAATTGTTTCGATGTTAGCTAAATATTTTGATTGTGAAGTTTGGTACTCTTATTTTGTTAGAGATATACAAAAAGTAAGAAACCATAAAGTAAAAATAAGAAAAATATCCCAGCTAAAAATATTTTTTGAATTATTAAAAATTAAAGAACCCACAATTGTACACACTCATTTTGGGAAAAGTTTTTTAATGGCCAGTTTAGCACGAAGACTAAATAAAAATATAATTCATATTCATACAGAATATGTTAATCCTCCTTATCAATTAATTAAATCATCAAAATTAAAATATTACTTAATTGATCTGTTACATTGGTTTAGTTACAAAATAGGTTATGTCGATTGCGCTGTAGGAATTAGTAAATATGCATGCAGTGAGATAAAAAGATTTGGATTTTCAAAAAACATAAAAATTATTTATTGCGGAGTTGATTTTGAATGGTATAATGATATAAATATAAGAAAACTTAATGGATTGAAAGAAAAACTAAAATTAAAGAAAAATGATTTTGTTGTTTGTTGCTTTTCAAGATTTTCTCCATCAAAAAATATGAAGATATTAATAGAAAATTTCGAAAAGATAAAACCATGCAAACTAATTTTAGTAGGAGCAATTGACTATTCAAGAAGAGATTACTTCGAAAGTTGCTTGAAATTGGCTAAAGAAAAGGGAATTACCATTATTACAAATGTTCCAGAAGAAGAGAAGAAGTATTATTATCATTTATGTGATGTTTTTGTTTATCCATCTTTATGGGAAGGTTTTGGGCTTCCTATAATAGAGGCTATGGCATGTGGAAAGCCTGTAATTTGCATTAAAAGATTTGCCATGAAAGAATTAGTTAAAAATAATTACAATGGATTTTGTGTAAATAATGAAGATGAATTTTTTGAAAAAATTAAATTACTCTATAAAAATAGTAAACTAAGAAAAAGATTAAGCAAAAATGCAAAAGAATTTGCATCAAATTTTGATTGGAAAAAAATAGGAGAACAATATAAAAAGTTGATCGACAATATAAAAACTAAAAAATAAAATGAGAAAAATACTAGATTTTAGAAATATTATTGAAATCTTCATAAAAAATCCTGAACTAATTTTTAATATTGGAAAAGAAAATGGCAATAAGCATAATAAAAGAAATTAAGAATAGAGGAATTCTCGCATTTTTATTTATGTTATTTTCTTACCCATTGAGATTTACAAGCTTAAAAAATTGGCGAATTAAAATAAAAAATAAGTTTCTCATCAAAAAAATAAAAAAACAATATAATCTTAATTTCATAAATGAATTGTGTAGCTTTTATCCTGACTCTTTGATAGAAATTTTTTTAGATAAAGTATATAGTTATTTTGAACCAGCTGAGGATGATGTTGTTTTAGACATTGGTGCGACTGCGGGAGAGTATGGGATTTATTGCAGAAGTAAAGGAGCAAAGGTTTATTGTTTTGAAATGGATAAAAAAGCGTTTCAGCTTATGAAGGCAAACATCAAACTAAATAAAATGGATAATATTACCCCTATTTTATGTGGAGTAGATGACAAAACGAATTCAATAGATAACTACGTTAAAAAGTTTAAAATAGCTCCAACTTTAATAAAAATCGATGTTGAAGGTGATGAAGTTAATGTTTTAAATGGTGCAAAATTTACTTTGAAGAAATTTAAGCCGAAAATTATTGTGGAAACTCACTCTAATGAATTAAAAGTAAAGTGCTTAAGCATTTTACATAAGTTTAATTATAAGATGGTTAATAAAGTTAATATAGCTAAAAATGTTGAAATTTTGTTTTTGAAATTTTTGTTTTTGAAATAATAGTTAGATTCAAGTTAATATAATAACAACAAATCTTTCTCTTTAAGAAACTTAAATTTTATATTCTTCTTATCAATCCAAAATCTTCTTTGGATAAGCCTTTTACAATCCAAAGAGCAAGAAAATAGATAAGAATTTTTTCTCATGTTCTTATTGAAATAAATTTAATTTTTAACGCAATAGAAAAGCCTAAATTTTAAGAAATTTTAAAACAGCTTTCCCAAACTTTTTAATTGATTTCGGTAAGGGCAACTTAGATGACAATTCATATATCTTTTTAAATAGAAGTATTTGCCTATTTTTAATTCGATCACTTAAAGAATTTTTTCCCTTTTGTGCGAAAGTAATTGAATCAATAAATTTTACACTTTTAAAATATCGTGATTTATAAACAAATTTATCTACGACTGCACGTGGCCCAGGCCAAGCTATAGTATCATGGAAAGCCATTACCCCACCATCTACTACTTTTGGAAACCATAATTCAAAATCTTTCTTCACAAATTCATATTCATGAGCACCATCAATGAAAATTAATTCGATTGGTTTATCAAAATCTTTTGCAGCTTCTTTTGATGTTTTAACAATTGGTACGACTATGTCATCAACTTTTACTCTTCGTATATTTCTTTTAAATTCTTCAAAAGTCCAAACTTTTCTAAAAGCTTTTTTATGCTCAGATGAGCCTGTATGAGGATCAATGGCATAGACAGGAACTTTAGGACCTGCTTGCGATCCTTTAGCAAGCCAAATTGTAGATTTTCCTTTCCAAGAACCTATTTCAACAATAACTCCTTTTCCTTTGCAATTTTTTGCAAGATTATACAATAGTTCTCCTTCATTATCACTAAGCCAACCTTCTACTTTTTTTGTTAATCTCTTTACTTTTTCTATTTCTTTTGTTTCTTTCATTTTAAAAATTTTATTTAAATTTTTTAAAGTTTATTTTCTAAACTACAATATTTAATCCATCAGTTGTTTTCACATTACATTCTTTTTTACCAAGTTTAACTCTCTTTTGTCAATGCCTTTTATTATTAATAGTACGATAAAATAAATGAATATAGCTGCTATAATCATTAAAATCCCTGTAGGAATAGATATTGTGATAAACCAATCAAGAACAAACAAAAAGCAAAGCATAATTGAAGACGCAATTAAAGGCCTTAGCAAAGAGCCTATCTCTGCTTTTATCTTTAGCTTTTTTCTTGCCAACACAGCAAGCCCAACCATGTTACCATATCTAACAAGTAAAGTGGCAAGAGCAACGCCAACTAGGCCATATTGCGGAGCTATCGAGAAGCCTATTTTTATGAAAGCATAATTTAAAATTATATTAGCTACAGAGGCTATAACAATTAAAATAGCAGGAACTCGCGGCTTTTCTTTTGCCTGAAACAAAGCTGCGTAAACAGGAGAAAAAGCTGATTCAATGACGAGCAAGCTAAGCAATGCAGAAGTTATTGTTATTGCTAGCTTGTATTGTATTGGCGTATAAACTTGACCATAAATAAGCCGGATTGCAGGCACGATGACAAAAGCAAGACCAATGGCTGCAGGAATAGCAAGCATTGCAAGATATCTAAAAACTTTTCTAAAGCCCCTCTCAACACGATTTTCTTCAAGTTGTGTAAAAACAGGCAACAACACTGAGCCAAAAGCCACAAAGCTGGCAATAGCACTGACAATGGTAAAAATGGCATTATAAAAGCCAGCAAATTCAGCTGGCAAGAAAATACCAAGCATAAAAATATCGATATGAGCAAAGAAAATTAAGGAAATAGAGGAAATTGTTAGCCAGCCAAAAAATCCAAGCAACTTTCTTTTTTCTTCTCTTTCTAGTTTTTGTTTTTTTCCTTTTAATAGGAAAGAATATTTTTTTGCAAGTACAAGATAAAAAAAAACAAATACGGCAAAGCTTGCTATTATTAAGGCAACAAAAGCCATGCTAACTGATTTGTAAAAAGAAAAAAGTAAAATAACGAGGGCTATTCTAAGCACTTGGAAAATTGTCTCGCCAGCAGCAACATAGCTTACTTTTTGTAAAGAATAAAAAACTGAACTAAAAAAGCCCTGAAGAGAAATTGTAAATAGATAGAGAGCTCCAAGTTGAATTGGAGTAATTAGTAGGGGTTTTTTAAAGATGTAAAGCGCGATAGGCCTTGCAACCAAGAAAAGCACAAATGAAAAAAGCAGGGTTAGAAGGATTTTAAAAATAAGAAGAAAATAAAGCCTTGAGCGTGCGCTTGTTTTTGCTTTTGTTTCAGTCTTTCCCGCTTTTATCTTGAGCGATTCAGCAAGATATCTAATCAATGTTGTATTAATACCAAGATCTGTAAATGTTCCTATAGCTAAAATAATTGTCAAAGCCAGACTATAAATACCAAACAACTCAGGATAAAGAATACGAGCGAGCAAAATAGTAAAAATAAGGCCACCAAGCTTACTTATGATAACAGTTAAGAAATTATAAAGCGAGCTTTTCAACACCTTCTGCGTAGTGCTTACCCTTTCATTTTCCATTTTCTTTTTGCGATATAAAATAAAATTATACTAAACTTTTCTTTTATGCTAACCCCCTCTAAAATATCGAGTAACAAATGAAATGTTATGCCTACAAGAAAATACCAAAGATAGATTGAATAACTAAAACTCTTTAAAACAAAAAATAAAATCATAGCTAGGGCAAATATAAATTCAAATGAGTGAAAGAGGGAAAACCTACTTGCAAGCAGAACTCTAATTTTTTGTTTATAAGGCATCCTAGCAATTCTTTTCTTTTTTTTAATAAAATAAGTATATGTTCCTCTCAACCCCATCTCTTTTATTTTAGCAAAATTTTTTATTGCATAAATTGCAAGGAATTCAAGATCAGAAATCCAGGTTGAGAAAAATAAAATGAAAAATGCTAAAATGTTAAAATTGAATAAAAAATAAACAACTAAAGAAAAAACCAGACCAAAAATAATGTGAAATACTGGCATCATTCTATTCCTTTAATTTTACTTATTATTTCACTAAAAGCAGGCCTTGTTATAAAGATACCAATTGTAATACCTATTATTGTTGTTAAGGCGAAGCCTTTTAACAAACCGGCCCCAGCTTGCCAAAGTGGTAACATAGCAACAAATGTTGTGGCGAATGAGCCTAAAATAATGGCGAAAGAACGTTTTATTCTTTCTTTTAAGCTATATCTTGTCTCTGTTTTTGTTTCATCAAGAATAATTATCTGTGCGTCAACACCTGTGCCAAGAGTAATCAAAATTCCAGCAATACTTGCTAGGTCTAGATTCCATTTTATAAAGGCAGCTACCCCCAGTATAATTACTATCTCAGAAAGCATTGTTAATATAACAGGCAATGCAAATGAAATTTTTCTGTAGCGAATAAAAATTAACAAGCTTACAGCAAGAATTATTAGTAAGGAAGTAATTGTTACATTTCTTAATATCTCTCTTCCAAGCAAGGCTGAAACACTGTCAAGTTTTTCTATTTTAAGTTTGATTGGTAGGCTTCCAGTTATTAAGATTGTTTGCAATTTTTTCATATTTTTTTCAGCGTTCTCATAAGCCTCCTGCCTGCTCACACCGAAGCCAGAACCACTTATCGCTACTTGTGTTGTTTCTTGTCCTTTTAAATCAATGCTTATCCATAAAGAATCAACCAACTTGTCGTCAAGATATAAATCTAATGTCTCATTTAGATATTGCGGGTTACTTGCATTAGACACAAGATTTGCTGTTATGGCTGCGTGTCTCTTTGCAGCTTCAGGACTTAAATAAATCCCAAATTGGAACTTGCATATCTCTCCATCACTAACTTTGTTACAGCTGACTATTCCAGAACATTCTGCTGATTGACAAACACTCGTTATATCAGCTCCACCACCAACAAATACAGTTTCATTTCCTATTTTTGCTTCAAACTTTCCTTGACTTAAAATAAGCTCCCTCAATTCTTTTGGTGATACTCCAGCAATCTCTATCACCACATATCTATTCCCTTCTAAATCACCCGCTTTTGTTATTTTCGCATCAGTTATTCCATATCTATTAAATCTATTGTTAAGTATGCTTACAATATTCTCCATATTTTGAGCACTTACTTCTTCTACTGGTTTTACTACTGCTCGTGAGCCACCTTGCAAATCAAGGCCAAGTTTTAACCTCGATTTTGGTAAACTCTTTACCGTCCATTCTGGCTTATCAGCAAGAAGAACATAGCTATCTTTGTCAGTCATTATCTCAACTCTTATCTTTGTTTCATTGTTTGTATTAGCGAAAATTTCTCCAATAACTTTTGAATAATCATCAATATTTTTTATTTTCTTTCCGTTTATCTCTTTAATTATTTCACCACTTCTTAATCCTGCTTTTTCTGCAGATGAATTAACAATAATATCATCGACAGCAACTCCTTTTTTCAAACTAAGAAAAGGATTTATAGCTATTATGCTTAATACCAAAATAAAAATCAAAATCCAGAGTCTTAATCCAATTTTCATTTTCAACATTTATTCATTATATCTTTTTTTTACATACCAAGTAATAATGCTTGCATTACCTACCCAAGTTGAAAATATGTCAATTGCTATTCCTATCATAAGTATTAAGAAAATTTCTTTTAATACTGATGACATACTAAACAAAAACCCAACTAAAGATGCAAAAAAAGCTATAAGAGACATTGTTAGCCCAGTTTTTAAGGCTGAAAGAAGCCTTTCACTAAGTTTTTGTTCTCTTCTTTTTAGTACTTTTATTGTTAGCATTATATCAGTATCAACACTATAACCAATAAGCATGAGAAAAGCCGCTATTCCTGCAGTACTTATTGGTTTTCCTATTAAGTTTATTATTGCCAGACATACAATCATATCAGTTAATGCTGCCAAAATCACAGCAATGCTAGGAACAAAGGTTCTAAAAAGAATGAAAACAATGATACCCATAAATAAAAAAGCAATAAGTAAAGAAATTTCAAGTTGTCTAAAGAAATTCTCTCCAAGTGATGAACTCATTGTTTCTATGCTGTAATCAGCTTCAGATAAATTTAACATACTGGCAATTTTTCTTGCTTCTTCTTCATTTATATCAGCGTCAATCACACTTGCAACAATCTCTCCAGTATAAGAATTTTTTGTATATTTTATTATGTATGAATTTGTAAATTTTTTTAACTCTCTTTCTAAAGTCGATTTATCATAATTGCCTGTTAAGGTTAACGTTGTGCCTCCTTTTAAGCTAATATCTTTTTTAAAAAGTTCACCTGATGAAAAAAAATAAAAAGTTAAATAAATTAACGCGACGATAAGTAAACATAAAGATAAGAAAGTTAATAACTTATAATGCTTTTCATAAATTGTTTGTTTCTCTTTTACAATTTCTTCTAACTGCATCAACTAAAACTTCTAGAAAGTTTTTAAATTTGTTGCTAATCTACTCTTATCGGCTTTTACTCTCTTTTTTTAAAACATTCACTTACAAGCTTCTTGCTTAGGGCTGCCCATAAACCGCAGTTTTCAATTGCACTAGCTTGTCTGCCGCTCACATAATCCTTATTAGCATTTCTTAACAACTTAAATCTTTGGTAATCCTGAACAAATATAGTGATCGGATCTTTGATTTCTGAAAATATTTTATTGAAAAGGTTATTGACTATCTCATTATTTGATGGCAAAAACAAAGGATTTGCATTTATTCCTGCTGCTTCATAACCATCCCACCCTTCATCGCTATATTCATCAAATGCTTCAAATGTTTTAGAAATTAGAATATCCCCTGTTTCTGGAATGACAACTCTTAAAGTAACCTTTAAATCACCAGTTTTTTTTACATAAACAACATTTATTGAACCGATACCCTTATCAACAATAGTCTCTTCCTTATAAGGACTTAATCTTGCTACTCTAGATTTAGCTTCGTTGCACTCTCTTTCAAGTTTACTAACTTCTTCACCTTTCTCGATACTTGTTCCGATATCTCCTAAAAGTTTAATAAAACCTAAACCAGATGTAAAATCATCATTTGTTTTGCTACCTCTTTCAATAGCTGCAAGGTCTCTAACCACGTTATCGATAGTATCCCTAATCTCATCAGGTCTTCTTTGCTTAGCCGAATAACTCATACTACATACTCTCTCCATTTCAGCAACAGCCGTATTATACTCGGGATTAGCATATCTTTCTTTATGTGTGCCAGCAACGTAAGAAAATGTTTTTGCAGAAGTATGGCGCTCTTCATTTATATTTAATCCAATAATACTTCCTTTAAAAACTATATCTCCATTAGAACTTTCTCTAACCTTAGCTAAATTTCTCTCAAGAAAATAATTTATTAAATATTCTTTAACAAGATTTTCCAATCCAGGATAGTTTGTATAATTAGTGAATTGATCAACAGCCACAACTGTTTTAATTTTTTCTTCGCCGTAATTATTCTTTATCTTTTCTTCTAAACTTTCTCTAACTGCCTGCAATATTTCATAAACTTCTTTGTTATTAACATAATCCTCAACATTGTTTAATAATAAATAATAAGCTGTTCCTAACTTGCCTCTATCTTTATAATTTTTTATAGCTGTCATCAATTCTTGCGGGTTATACTTTAATTTCAACGTCCCAAATTCTTTCTTTTCTTGTTTTATGACTGCTTGTGCAATACTTTCATTCGCTTCTTTATCTTTAACTTCAACTTGCTGTACTTTGGCAGCTTTTTCACTTTTCATCTTGTAATTATAATAAAAAGTTCCAAAAGCAGCACTTGCTGTGAGACACCCTGCTAGTAAAGATGCAAACAATCTTCGCATAAAAATTGTTGTAATACAACTTTAAATTTTTTTATCATCAAATTAAAGTAGTTATTAATTATGAGAGAAAAAGTTTAATAACTCTTAACTTATTTAAGTTAATGCGCCGGTAGTATAGTGGTTAGTATGCGAGCCTTCCAAGCTTGCGACCCGGGTTCGAATCCCGGCCGGCGCACTCGCTAAAATGCTAATAGCACTCGATAAAAAGCTAAAGCTTTATTCTTTTCCAGCGCATCCTTTTAATGCTTCTCGTTTTGATGCATTTAAAAAAGCATTTGAAGAAAGTAAGATTAAAGCTGAATTTGTCGAGGCCAGACTTGCTAGTGAAGATGAACTCAGGCTATTTCATATGCAAAAATACATAGATTTTGTTAAATCAAGTTCTCAAACCGGAATAGGCTATCTCGATTATGGTGATACTCCTGCATTTCTCGGTTGTTATGAAGAAGCTTGCTATGTTGTTGGTACTGTGTTAAATACTGTTGATAAAATAATACAAAAAAAGCAGTATGGTTTTGTGCCAATTGCAGGCTTACATCATGCTTATCCTGATAGAGCTGCCGGTTTTTGTATTTTTAATGACATCGGCATAGCAATAAATTACTTAAGAAAGTTTTATGGTATTAATAAAGTACTCTATTTTGATATTGATGCTCATCATGGTGATGGCGTTTTTTATCCTTTTATTGCCGATTCTAACTTATATATTGTTGATTTTCATCAGATGCCACTTTATCCTGGAACAGGCTATAGCTATGAAACTGGCGAGGGAAAAGCAAGAGGAACAAAGCTTAACTTACCTCTCTCTCCTGGCTCAACTGATAAAATATTTCAAATAAAACTTGAGCAAGTTAAAAAATTTTTAACCAATAAGAAAACAGAATTTATAATAATGCAGGCAGGGGCTGATAGTATGGCTCACGATTATTTGGCCTCTTTAATGTTTAAAAAAGCTCATACTCTTGCAGCAAGATTCTTACTTAATTATGCAAAGAAATGGAATGCAAATATCCTTGTATTAGGTGGCGGAGGCTATAATAACAATAATGTAGCCAATGCTTGGATGCAAGTTATTAGTGAAATAGCAAAATAAAAAATTTAATAAAGTATGGCGATAGAGAAATATCAGAAACTACTTGTTTCTGATGCGGGGATGCCGGAGTGGTCAAACGGGTCGGGCTTAGGACCCGATGGCTTAGTGCCTTCAGAGGTTCGAATCCTCTTCCCCGCATAAAACTTTTTAAATTGATTAAAATTAATGAAAAAATGGAAAAAGAAAGAAAAATAAGTAAAACAAAAATAGTAAAGAGGGCAAGCAAGAAAACAGACCTAGAATTAAAGAGATTAATTTATAAACTGAAAAGTTCAAAAAGTGAATTTTGGTTAGAAGTAGCAAAACTGCTCTCTCGACCAAGAAGAAAGGCTATTGAAGTTAATCTTAAAAAACTAAATGAAGAGCTAAACCCTAACGATGTCGCTCTTGTTCCTGGAAAAGTTTTGGGTAGCGGTATAATCGAGAAGCCAATAACTGTTGCATGTTATAAGATTAGCAACAATGCAAGACAAACATTAGTAAAGAACAATTCAAAAATTTTAAGTATAGAAGAACTTTATAATAAAAATAAAGAAGGAAAAGGAGTTAAGTTAGTAATGTAAGATGAAAGTAGAAAAATTTGATGAAGTTATTGATGCAAGTGATTGTGTTGTTGGAAGACTAGCAAGTTATGTGGCCAAACAAGCCTTACTCGGTAAGAGAATAGCTGTAATAAATGCGGAAAAAGCGATTATTTCTGGGCGAAAAGAAAATATTCTAAATAAATATCTTGCACTAAGAAAGAAAGGTAGAGGTTGGCAAAAAGGTCCTTACTGGCCTTCTTCAAGTGATAAGTTGCTAAGACGTATAATTAGAGGGATGTTGCCATGGAAAACAACACGAGGAAGAGAGGCTTTTAGAAGGGTATATTGCTACAAAGGACCGGCTATAATTGAAGGAAAAATTGAAGGAAAAACTATCGAATTGAAAGAAAAAACTTTAAAAAAACCTTTTTTAAACTTTATTACCCTTAGTGAACTTGAAAAATTAATCAAGGGAGGAAAAGCTTAAAATGAAAAATAATAAGAATAGAAACAATGAAAGAAAAGAGAAAATTAAAGAAATTAAGCGTGAAAGTGTTATTGTAGTTGCTGGGAAGAGGAAGGCAGCAATAGCAAAAGCTACGGCTAAGAGAGGAGAAGGAATAGTTAAAATTAATAATATACCCTTCACAAATTTTGATTTGTATAGACGACTTCAGATTGAAGAGCCATTAAAAATTGCTGAAGCAATTATTGGTCCTGAACTTAGGAACATAGATATTAATGTAAATGTTAAAGGCGGGGGCATTCAAGGTCAGACAGAAGCATCAAGATTGGCGATTGCGAGGGCGTTAGTAGAGTTTACAAAAAGTAAAGAGCTTGAGAAAGCATTCTTATCTTATTCACGAAACTTAGTTGATGCTGATGTTAGGCGAAAAGAAATGAGAAAGCCAAGAGATAGCAAGGCAAGGGCTAAGAGGCAAAAAAGTTATAGATAAAAGATGGGCACTTTTATCCTTTTTCCTCTTGGTAAAGGATTAAGAAAAAGAGGTAGAAAAAAGAGTGCTCTCAGAATTTTTCTAGAAAAATTATCAGATGAAGATATAACAAAGAGGATAAGAGATGCGCAAGAAAAAGGAGAGAGGCCCCAACCTCTTCTATATCAAATATTAAGAGAGAGGGGAATAATACTTGGAAAAAATAAAATTAGGTATTATTGGGATGCTATGGATGATGAAGAAATAATAGAAAAAGCCAAAAAATTAGGGCTAATAGGAAAAAACCCTGGCGAGCTAGTAAAATTGCCAGGTGGAGCGTCTTTATACAAAGAGATAATTAGAAGAAGAGAAGTTGGTAACGAAGAGCTTTATGATGTAATAACTAAGAAAAGTGAGAAATTTTATTTGAAGCCATTAAAAGAAAAAATTTTTTTAGAAGAACAAGAAGTAAAACTTAAATCATACTCTATAATAGAAAAAATTGTTGTAGATTTTATAAGAGAGTACGATTATAAAAATTATAAATTTGATGAAAGCAAAAGCGAAATTGAATATTCTGACCGTGATGGAACTTATTATATAAATTTTAAAAATTATGAGAATACATATGCAAGCATTAAAAAATATTTTTGTGGGGAGGTTTCAAATATAGATGTTGAAATAAAAAGGGCAATCATTGGAAAAGGAGATTATAAAAATTATAAGAGAATATATCCGGTTCTTCGCTTATGTGATGAAGATATAGCACTTGATTTTGGCCCTATCTTTGAAATTTCAATTATTTAATACTCTGCAGAGCTAGCAATAGCTCATGCTTAAGTAATTTTGTCTTTTTTCCCTAAAACATAAATTTTTTAAAACTTCACGCTTTAAAAAAATATGATAATTCCAATACGCTGCTTTTCATGTGGCAAACCAATAGCACATTTATGGGAAAAATTCAAAGAAAGAGTGAGCAAAGGGGAAGAAGCTAGTAAGATTCTTGATGAGCTTGGCTTGAAGAGATATTGTTGCAGACAAATGTTTTTAGGACATGAAGATTACATTCAACTTGTTGCCAAATTCAAAAAAGCTTAAATTAGAAAAGATCTAAACAGCCCCTGACTATCTGTTTCATTAGCCACACACTAATGTATACCTTATCTAAGTGCTCATATCTTTCTTTTTTAACAAAAACTTGCTTTTTAAGCTTGTTATAAAATCTGATTGCTTGATTGCTCGGCTTGAAAAATGGAGTAGCAGCAATGTAAGCATCTATACCTGTTGCTGGTTTATTATTATGCCAATCGTCCCTAATTAATTTTCTATAAGCAGCAATCTCATGAACGCAGTACCATGTTTCATTAGGTGTTATATAAGTAATAAACCATCGTTTATCATCACAAGTGCAACATGGCTCTATAAGCAAATCTTGCCAAGTTCCATAAAACCTTTTATTTATTTCATCATCTCCATCTCCAGGAAAAGTTATAGGTAATTTTCTGAATTTTATATGATAAAACTTTCTCTCGCTTCTAGAAGGAATTTCAACTATTCTTTCTGCCTGTTTTAAAAGAAGCTTTTTGATAAAACCTTCTTTCTCTCTTTCTTTTTCAGTAAGCATTTTTCTTTTTCTTATTTTCATTATCACTCGCCTTACTGCTGCCCTTTCTTCTCTTGGTACACTCGGCAAGCGCAATTTTAATAAAGATTCAAGAGTATCATAGCGTTTAACTTTGATCATCTCATTAGCAAGATTACAGTATAGATAGCCTTCAATAGCATCACTAATCAAGTAATTTTTATTTTTTCC
The DNA here is from genome assembly GCA_038890875.1 of Candidatus Pacearchaeota archaeon. Lineage (GTDB taxonomy): Archaea > Nanobdellota > Nanobdellia > Pacearchaeales > JAPDKA01 > JAWAFA01. Next base: position 344,409 of record JAWAFA010000001.1, read on the forward strand.
ATCTCTTATCCCGCGAAAATTTATCCAGGCATAATCCTCTGTCAGTACCTCATTATTATTTCTAAATTTATCACGCAATTCTTCTATTTTTTCAGAAAGAACTTTTTCCAGAGTTATTTCATTTTCTATTGCTTCTTCTATCGATTTTATACGTCTCAACTTTATTTGCCTCACGTTTTTTTTCACAATTCTTGCATTAATCTCATACATAAATCCAAGAGGTAAAATTAGTGCTTCATCATTATCAAGTTTATCAATTGTATTGAGGATTTCTATAATCTGCTCATAATTTGGCTTTCCATAGTTTTCAATAGGCATTTCTGAAAGGTCAATTCTTTTATTAAACTCGCTTATTGTCGGTGGCTTAGTTATACTAAAAATTTTATCCCAGTCCATCTAATAGAAAATGTTAATACTTTTTATTTTTTGTTTATTCATGGCTAGTAGCAAAAGAGGTAAAAGATAGAATTATTATTGACAAGGGATAATAAATATTCAATATTTTTATAAATAAAAAACATTTTAATTAAATAATGAAAAAAAAAGAGGTTAAAGGGAAGGAAAAGGCAAGAAAATCTAAAGCCTTAATAATTTGGCTCTCACTATTTTTTCTACTTGCCGTCTTACTACTTTTCCTCTATATCTCAAATATTCTCAATACTTTAACGACTTTGGCAAGCTTGACGAGCTTTACTGTAAAAGATGTAAAAGATGCAATAAAAAATGTAAAGGAAATAAATTTTGTTACTGATAAAAATACAGAGCTAGAAATTGAGCTTGAGGTGCCCGAAGGAAGCCTGCTTAAAGCATTAACTCTCTCGGGAAGATATAAGTATAATTATAACGATAGCACCAACGATGATGTTAAGGTTTATCTCGATACTGGCAAGGAACTCTATTTAATTCTCGATGGGACTTTGTTAAAAGAGCTGGAAAATAAGCGTGCTAAGCAATTTAGCATTACTGGCAAAGTTATTGATGCTTTGCTTGGGCAAGAGGATATTGATTCTAAGCAAGAAACAGAGCAAAATGAAGCCGTTAATAAAGCAGAAAATGAAACAAGCCAAGAAATTATTAATGAAAGTATTAATGAAAATATTGCTGAAAGTGGAGAAACTAATGCAGGTGAAAACTTAACAGCATCAACAGAGCTAGTAGCAAAGCAAAATGAATCCGGGCAAGAGCAAGAAGTAGAGCAAGAGGCTCTTGCTCAGGAGCAAGAACAAGAAAGAGAACAAGCCAGGACAGAAACAAAAACAATCAGCTTTAACAATCTATGCTTTGAGACATGTTCACTAAACTTAACAGGAAATAAATATAAGCTTCTCGTTGAAATAGCTTCTGGCGAGCTTGAGATAGACAAGGTGGAATATTGGATTGCTCAGAGAGAAAGGAAAGGGGAAGAGGGGGAAGAAGAAAGGGGTATTGCCAATGCTAGTGAAGTAAATATTAGTGAAGTAAATTATGAGCTTATCGAAGATGACCCTAACTTTAATGTTGTCATTGATACAATAAGTTATGATAATGAAACTGGCATTCTAAGCATAACCTTCCATCACACATCAACAAAGAGCTTGCCAATAAGAATAGAAACTCAAGATTCTTTAAGTTATGAACTAAGCCAAAATTTCTCAATAGCAGGACAAAATGTTAAGCTTATAGTCTACAACTTTAATCCTGAAAGAGATTATTTTGAAATTAAAATTGGAGAAGCGAGTGAAAAAGTGGGCTTCGGAGCAGTGCCTATGTATAATGTGAGGATAGAGGCAAAAAAGCATAAAGGATTGGAAGATGCAGCAATTATGTATGAAAAAGCAAATGCAGTTTATGAACAGCCAAATAATGAAACAATAAAGCTAAAGAAAGGCAAGTATAATGTAAAGATAATCCCGGCCAGTTCTCCAATAAAAGAAATAAGATTTGATGTTGACATAGACAATGATTTTGAAGGGGCCATTGCAATTGATGATGTGCCAGAAACAGAAGGCCCTGCTGACTCTGTTGAGGTTTACGCAATTGATCCTACAGCGCTGAATTTTACCGAAGCGAATGTTACTGTAACAGCCAAAGGCTCTGGGCTTTGGAAATGCAAAGAATGGGATTTCACAGAGCGAAAATGTAAGGGCGAGTGGGTTTATTTAATGGCAATTACGCCAGGACAGGATTATAGCTTTACATTAACGCCTGAGGATCCTGCTTACGCCGAACTGCCTCCTCAATACATCATAGAATGCACTGAAAATGGTGCTCCTGGAACCTGCACTTTCTCTTACCTTGCAACTGACGACACGCAATATGAGCGGTTTAGAGTTGGCCCTGGGGCAGTTATTAATAGGTTAAATGTTTCTGTAAATAGTACTTCTATACCAGCAAATGCAGTTATAACAAATGCAAAAGTTTGTATTTTAGCTTTTCGCGATTCTATTCTTGGAGATGATGCTGGAGATGCTTGTGGCATTTATGCCGGCGAGAACGCGACTGGAACTCCAACATACACAGTAGCTGTGCCAAAAACACAGGCAACTTGTTTGAACTGGACAACAACCTTTGGTATCCCTAACCTTGTTTGTGGTGATATAACAAGTTGGTTAAATAGCAAACCAAATCCTGTTGCTTCTGCAAGAAAGTTGATAATTATTTTTGATGGCACAGAGGAGGCTGACAACAATGTTGACCTGTGGATTGATTATATGTATGCAAACATAACCTATGTATTAAAGCCAAATGTTACATTAGTTTCACCGAGCAATGGAAGTGTTACAACAAGCAATGCTGTAAACTTCACCTGTAATGCAACAGATGACCTACAGCTCAAAAACATAACATTCTACTGGAATTATACAGGAACATGGCAAGCAAACGGCGCTGTTTCGGTTTCAGGCACAAGCAACCAAACAACATTCCAGAGAACAAACTTAAGTAATGGTGCGATATTATGGAATTGCCAAGCATGTGATAATGAATCTGCATGCTCTTTTGCTCCTGCTAATTGGACTGTAACTGTGAATTACACTGCTCCAGACAGCCCTCCAACTGTCACTCTAAGCTATCCACCTGACAATTATTATAATGACACAAGCCAGTATGTCAATTTAACATTCAATGCAAGTGTAACTGATGATTATGCCCTTGTGAATTGCTCATTGTGGCACAACTATACTGGAACATGGCATCTAAATCAGACACAAACAGTTACAGGCAAAAACAATGTAACAAACTTCAGCCTTAACAATTTAACAAACAAAACATTCATTTGGAATATCCAATGCTATGACAATGCAAGTCAGTCAGCTTTTGCCCCAGCAAACAGGACCGTGATTTTAAATTGGACCCCTTACAATACATCTATCGATATCTCTCTTCTGAGGCTTGATTATTCAACATTCCCAACAAATGACAGCTACAACTTTATAGGAGAAGCGCTGGAGATGGGTGAAATGCATCATTTTTGGCCTGCTGTAAATTACAGCTATGCAAATGGTAGCCCTGTTTTAGGTGCAGATATAAGCGCAATCTTTGGTAAAGATGCAGGCATTTATTATGGTTATTTTGGTTTCGACCCTCCACACATCCATAATCACACAAAAATATACGATTTTGCCCTCAAAGAAGACAACTATATTGCTGTCAACTTCACAGATGTATATAATTTAACAGAATCAAATTCATTAAGCATAACATTTGCGGTGTGTAAGGTTGGGCAGAGCGATGTAACAGGAGAGGTGAGGATAAATAATCAGCTTAGTTGGACAGGCTCGAGCCTGATTGGAAATATATTCTCAAATCAAACCTCGCAATGCCCATCAGAGAGTTTGGTTTATTTAAAGAACATCAGCGCTTTCAAAGATGCTGATTCGTTTTACATCATGATAGGCTGTCCGAACTGTAGCAACAGCGAATACTATGTTGTGCCAAGAACAAACAATACAAATGGATGGTTTGTGTCAAACAGAAGCCTTCAAACAGAAAGTGGGGATAGTGGATGGCAATTGATGCCTGATAGTGAGCAAAACAATTGGGTTATTTATGTGCATAAATATTTTGACAATTTCTCAGACTTCAATTTCACCTACAATTCAAGCACAGGCCTCTACATAGACAAATCAAGGATATATGTGACAGAAGAAGACAGCATAACAAACATCACAGCCAATGCAAGCAAGCAAGACCACAAGCCAGCTACAAAGACAGAGTACATAGTAAATCTACCAATTGGTACTATAGTAAATATAGATTACCTGATAGATTCGGTAACAGTGCATCAAAATCCACAAAATGGCACAACAGTTGAATATGGCAATATAACACTCATATGGAGCGCTTTCCACCCAAGAGGCATAGATTATTTCTATTCAAATCTCACATATGCAAACGGCTCAACAATTTCATATAACGATACTGCTTTTGTTGTGCATTGGCCAGCGGAGCTATTCACAGAGATAAATACTATTTATAATCTCACGGTTTGGGCAAATTCCACTACAGGTCAGAATGAGTCAGAAGTATTATGGTTTTATGTCAATGACACCCTTGCTCCATCTATTTACTACAATCCAAACACCACCGAAAACGGGACATATAACAAAAATTGGATTTTCATCAATGTCACATGTTCTGATCTAAAAAAGGATACTGTTATTTTGAATTGGAATGGCTCAAATGAAAGCTTTGACAACAACGAAGGTGATATTTATTGGGAAAACAAAACTGGACTGAATGAGGGCATTTATACATTCTATGCATGGTGCAACGACACATCAGGAAATAGCAATCAAACTGAGACAAGGATCATAACAATCTATTTTAACAAAGCACCTCAAATATCTCTCAATGAACCATCAAACAACACTCAATTAAATGATACGCAGGATATGAATTTCAATTTCACAGCAACAGACGATCTGAACACAACATTAAATTGTTCGATTTATCTTGATGGCAATTTAAATCAAACCAATTCATCAACACTAAATAATACATTGACAAACTTCTTAATCCAGGGCATAAGTTATGGCAGCCATAACTGGTCTATAAGTTGCACAGACGGAAGCTTAAGTAACATCTCCGAGACAAGATACTTTAGCATAAATGATACAATTGTGCCAGTAATTCAGTTTGTGGGTCCAACAGAGACAAGTGGATCAATGATAAATAGAAACTATGTACAAATCAATGTAACAGCAAGCGATAGTGGCTCTGGATTAAAGAACATAACAATTTACTTATATAATTCATTAGGCTTAATCAATTCAACCAATTCAACAACTTCACCCTTATTTGCTAACTTTACAGGTTTAGCTAATGGTCTGTATTACTTCAATGCAACTGCATATGACAATGCTGGAAATGCAAATTCAACAGAAACAAGAAACGTTACAATAGACAACACCCCGCCAGCAATAGAATTCGTGCCGCCAACAGAACCATCTGGCTTAATAATAAACAGAAATTACATACAGGTTAATGTCACAGCTTATGATGAGCATCTTGAGTACATCGAAGTATACTTGTACAATTCAACTCATTTATTAAATCAGACGATGAGCCTGTCTTCGCCTTATTTTGTGAATTTCACAGGCTTGTCTGATGGTGTGTATTATTTCAATGCTACGGCTTATGATGCTGTCGACAATCACAATTCAACAGAAACAAGGAATGTAACAAGAGATACATCCAGTCCTTCAATAGCAATTATAAACCCACAGAACACAACTTATAATAATGCAACAATTCTTGTTAATATCTCAGCTTATGATCAAAATTTAGATAAGGTATGGTATAATTGGAATGGAACAAATGTAACCTACACTGATCCAGTTTATATAACATTCAATGAAGGAAGCAATACACTTTATGCCTGGGCAAATGATAGTGCTGGCAACATCAATTCAACAAATGTAACATTTACAATTGACACACAAAGCCCGACTATAACATTAAATTCCCCTCCAGATAATGCTATTGATGTAGATGGAAATATAATTTTCAATTGTTCGGCAAGTGATAATCTAGGCTTATTGAAGATAGAGTTATATTTTAACGGAACTCTCAATCAAAGCATCAATGTGAGCGGGATTTTTAATAATACAATATTTTATCTCTATGGCCTGGCTAATGGCAATTATAGCTGGAGCTGTAAAGCTTATGATGTAAGTGGCAATAGCAACTATCTGAATAGAATTCTTATAGTTGACACAAATGCTATGCCTAGCTCATCAAACTTTTCAGGAAACACTACTGACTGGACAAACGTTCCAGACATAAGCAATGTTTGCAATGGAACAGCAATACTTGATACTAATTATGGCCAAATACAATGGCAGGATTGCGTTAATGCAAGCTATCAAAACTTTGATGCAAATGTAAATATCTCAGATAACTTTATCGAAGTAAACTTTGGTCTAAACCCAAGTTTCAATTCAAGTGCAACCTTAACATTTAGAAATCTTCCATATGATGCGACACCAGAAATCCTGATGAATGGAGTTATTTGTAGCGAGGTTTGCCAAAACATAAGTTATAATGCAACAACAGGCATTTTAACTTTTAATGTTTTACACTTTACAAATTTTACAACCATAGGCAATTCACAGCTCACTATATGGGATCAAAATGATAGTGGAATGCCTGGTAGCAACTTGCCTGCTTGTGTTAACTCTTTAATAAAATTCTTTGCAAATTATAGCAGAACAGCTAATGGAAACCCAATAACAGGCGCAACTTGCATAATTAATTTTACAGATTCTCTTGGCAATGTAATGGCTTACAATACAACATCAACTTATTATGAATATAATAGAACTTTCAGCTCTGCAGGAGTAAAAATCTACAATATTACATGCTCAAAAACAGGATTCCAGACAATTACATTGAGCGATTCTGTAAATATAAGTGATTGTGATGCGCCTACAATAGTCCTCGACTTTCCTCCTCAAGGCTTTTCTACAACAGCAACTTCAATAAACTTTAGTTGGATAGTAATAGATAATTTTGATGCTAACTTAAGTTGTAATTTAACTATAGATGGCATTGTTAATGTTTCAAACATTGAAAGTTTAAATTCAACTCTAACAAATCAAACAGTTTCTGGCTTTGCAATCGGCTCACATCAATGGAATGTAACTTGCTGGGATGACAGCAACAATATAAATACTTCAGGCACAAGAAACTTTAGCATCATACAAGTTGGTGGTGGAGGCGCTGGTGGTGGAGCTGGCGGCGGGGCTGGTGGCAGAGTTAGAGTACGAACTCCTTCCCTTCTCGAAGAGAAGAAATGTGATTTAATAATGCTTGAAGAAAAACGCCTAGTTACATGCTTTGGTTTGAAAGAAAAACAAGTTCTTCACTTTACTTATCAAAAAGTTAACCATACAATTATAATTGATAAGATAAATTATAATAGCATTGAAATAACAATATATAGTCTTCCAGTCGCTTTCACAATAAAAGCTAATGAAACCAAGCAAGTTGATCTTGACAATGATGATATTTATGACATAGAAATTACTTTGGACTCTTTAGATTATGAAAATAAAAGCGCTAGCCTAACTGTGAAGATAATCGAATGTAAATGTCCAGAATGCAGTGAATGGAGTGAATGTGTAGATGAAAAACAAACAAAAACATGTTATAGATGCAATAAATTTAAGAAATGTGAAGCTTATAAAGAAACTCGAGATTGTATAATTGAAAAGCCTAGCAAAGTAAAATCGGGCAAGTGGGAGCTAACAGTGATAATCTTACTTCTTATAATTATTTTAGCAATTATTAAGCTCATCACTACTCACAAGCATAAAGAAACGACATCAAGAATCAAGATATTATTCACACCAAAAACTAAGTTTCAATAAATCTTCTTATAGTACCACATTCTAAACATTCAAGCTCAACAAGCTTACCTTTTCTTGTTTTTTCAGCCGTTTTTCCAGAAACTAAAGGTATATAACATCGTTTACAATAGCCCCTTCTTATTTCGAGGGGCAATTTAATTTTTATATGCTTTTTTATCGCTCTAATCTGCTTTATATATCCTCTTGCTCTTTCCTTATTTTTCAAAGCGATTTTTTTTGCTTCTTTCCATAAGGTAATAACACTTGCCAATGCATTCTCAATTTGTCTTGTTCTTTGTCTTGCTTTGTATTTTTCCTTCATAAATTTTGTATTTTTTGCTTTATAAAAACTTATTTCGTAAGATTTAAAAAATCAAGGCGCTTTCTTATATTGAAGACGGCCATAGGCTGGTGGAAACGCCTGTTCCCATTCCGAACACAGAAGCTAAGCACCAGCCGTTATGGATTGTACTGCCGAAAGGCGGGAACTCCATAAGCTGTCTTCACTTCTCTAAATAATTTCAATTATGATAGAAAAAGAATTGAGAGAAAAACTTGAGCAAAAAGGTTTTCGTATTATAGAAAGAAAACTGCCAAAAAATCTTCTTACATTGATAAATAGCATTTCAGAAAAACAAAAATTTTATGAAGATATTCATCATAGTTTGGATGAATTTTATATTTATTTTTTTCAGCTTTATCCTTTCTTAAATCTAAATGAACTATTTGCTCTTGCACTGGGAATAAGAGAAAGGACAAACTCTAGAAATATATCTTCTAACATAAACTATTTTATTGAGCAAGGAAAAATAAATTTAGAAGGCCTACTGAATGAATCTAAAATAGATTCTTGTAATCCTTATAGTAATAGTAAAAACAAAATTGATAGTTTTCAAAATAGAATAAAAATATTTTACTACTTGTTCCCAGAGTTTGAAAATCAATTCAGAAATGCCCTATCGCGAGAACCAACAATTTATGTTTTTGCCTGTAATTATGAAAGAGAAAAAGCATTACGAGGTGATAACTACAGATTAAAAATAATGAATTTTATGCCAGTTTATCCAAAGAATAAAGAGGAGCATATAAAACTTTATTCGAAAGAAATTGTGAGAATCTTGAAAAGTTTTCCTCAATTCTATATTTGGCAAGAAGATTTCCTACTTCAACTTTCTTTTAATTTTAAGAAATGAAAATCTTTGTTAAAGTAATCCCGAATGTGAAAAAAGAAGAAGTGCGGCTGCTAGGAAAAAATTTAGAAGAAGGAATTTTAGTAAAAGTTAATGCACCCCCAGAAAAAAATAAAGCAAATAAGAGAATAATTGAAATCCTTAAGAACTATCTTAAAGCAGAAGTTAGATTAATTAGTGGTAGAAAAAGCAGAACAAAGATTGTTGAAATCAAGTAAAAATTTTTTAAATTAAAATTCTTAAATACAGTAGCGCCTCGGTAGTTCAGCGGTAGAACGTCGCTCTCATAAGGCGAAAGTCGTGGGTTCGACTCCCACCCGAGGCATATTATAAGAATAAAAAATAAAAAGAAAAAAGAAGCAAAACTAATATTTATTTTTTTCCTAGTGTTATATCTATTGTACTTACATTTACTTTCTTGCCTTCCTTGTTTTCAAACTCTTCGCTGTCTATCTTTATATTTTTCACTACAACTCCTTGATCTTTCAAAAATCGCTTTGTGATAACTTCAGCCACGTCAACAGCTCGACTTATAAATTTACCTCTTGCCTTTATCACTACCTCTTTTTGATTCTGACTTGTAAACTGCATCACTACCCCAGTGACATAGTTCATGAAAGGCCTATTCCCTATATATACAACATTTTCATTTGTTTTTTCTTTTTTTTCTGTCATTTTAACTTTTTTTTGATTTAGTTAGCATTAACAACCTCTTGTTTATTTACTTTTTAACTCTTGTTTTTTAAGTCTAACAATATATCCTGCAATTGAATTTCTTAACTTTTTATTTATTTCAATGTATTTGCTTACTATCTGTTTATTTTTTTCAAAATTGTCACTAAGTTCTTCGCCATGTAAGTTTAGCAGCATTTTTCCTGTTCTCTTTACAAATGCTGTTTTTATTCTTCCCATATTAATTGTATTTTTTATATTTATAGAACTGACTCTTTTAAAGTTTACTATCCTTACTGCATAAACATGCTTTAACAAAATGGTAAAACAAAGGAGATGGTTTATGTAATGTTGATTTGAACTCTGGATGTGATTGTGTTGCAATAAAAAATTTATGTTTTGGTAGCCCTATAAACTCAATAAGCAGACCATTTTTTGATGTTCCTGAAAACCACCCGGCAAAGTTTTAATTATCACCTAATCTTTTCACACTCTTCTTTCCAGGCACAAAAGCTACACATCCATTGTTTCTCTTTATCCTGCTTCGCTTCAGCTCTTGGAAGTTTGTTAAACAATAAGCATCTATGAAGCTCCCTAAATCTTTCTAATATTATTTCAGCAAGCTCTTTATTATAATCAATATTAAATGCCCTTGTTTCTAAATTATCTTTTTGGATATAAAGTATAATCCCCTTAGTTATTCCAAGTACTTGCATATAAAATTGAAGTTGAGCTTCATGTTCTTTTTTATGCTTCTCAGGTAAAACTTTAGTTGATTTAACTTCAACTAAAACATATCTCACTTGATTAATCTCATTTAATTTAACGAGAACTAAGTTATCAACTCTCCCAGCAATAATAAAATCATCGATTTTAACTTCTATTGGTATTTCACTTTTTACAAACTCAATCTCTTTGTTTTTCTCATTTTTTAAAACATTAGTTACAAATTCATGCAGCATATTACCAATTTGAAAAATTTTTATTACTTTGGTATCAAGTGGTTTTGGTATTTTGTAAGAAAACCATGTTTTCCTAAGGCAGTTAGCAATCTCGCTTGGGTAATACCTACCAATTATTTTTGGTCTGAATTCCTTTGCTAAATGATTATCAATCAGCTTATCAAAGTCTATCATTGAAAACTTAAGTTTGGGGGAATAAAAATCTTTTTATAGAAAAAAATCTATTTAAGACATAAAATAATATAAAATAAAAAGATATTAAAAAAGCAAAAACAAAATATTTTATGCACCACAGACATTATTTCCCCTTTCGTCATTTAAAATATCCAATAGAATTTTTGAAGCTGCCGAAATCGATAAAATATGGATTTGTTATTTTTTTAATTTATTCGTTCGGTTGGGGATTTGCCGAGCCATACTTTGCTATATACTCAAATAAAGTTCTTGGAAGTTATACTAATGTTGGCCTTGTTTATGCTATATTCAACTTCATAGGACTTATTACTAGTTTAAGCCTTGGCACTATTCTTGACAAAATAAATAAGAGGAATTTAATTAGATTTATTCTACTTTTTTATCTCCCATTTAGTTATCTACTCTTACAAATAAAAAACCTAACTAATTTTATTACTTTTAGAATTTATCACGGAGTTATCGCTACTAGCTTGTGGGTTTCTGGAGAGGTTTACATAAGGCGACATTCTCCAAGAAGAAGAACCGTTGAAAGTGTTGCCCTCTTTGATTTAGCATCGGTAATAGGAATGATATTAGGTGCTATAGCTAGCGCCTTTTTGATCTCTTGGCTAAGCTTTAACATTTTTTATTCGATAAGCATATTTGCTTTTTTGGCTTTATTGCTATCTGCATACATGCCTGATAAAGAAAAAAGTGAAATAAAAAAAGTTATGCTTGTGCGAGAAATAAAAAAAGAATTTGTTAACTTTTTCCGCTATAAGAAATTGAGAAAAATAACTCTCTTTCTATTTTTTTACATTATTGTTAGTGCCACAATGTCAATTATTTTTCCACTATATTTAAAACATATTGGAGCAAGCCTAACAGAGATAGGGTTAATCTTTGCTTTATTTTACTTTCCTTTCTTGCTTGAAGGCTACTTCGCCTGGATTAGAAACAAAAAAGCCCTGCTAATATCTTCTTTAGCAGCTACATCACTACTCTTTCTTATACTATTTTTTATAAACAATATTGTTACAATCTTCTTGCTTTCTTTGCTTATTGGTATCTTTTTCGCTGCAATAGGCCCAACATTATCTGGTAGAATTACCAATTTTATGCCTTTAAAAAAACGAGGACAGCTAACTAGTGTGCTTGATGTTATAAGACATCTCGCTCTTGTTGTATCTTTCTTGTTTTCTGGCTTTATAGCTGATAAACTAGGGTTAAACTTTGTTTTTTTGATAAACTTTTTAATTTTAGCAATCTTGACATTTTTTGTGAGAAAGATATATTAAAAACCAAAACAAAAAATGTACAAATTTTTACCACATACGGCTGATGCACTTTTTGAAGTAAAAGCGAGAAGTCTTGAACAGCTTTTTGTTGATGCAGCGAAAGCATTAAATGCTGTGCAAGTTGAGTTAAAAACTTTGGAGCCAACAGTAACAAAAGAGATTCATTTAAAAAATGAAAGCATTGAAATGCTTCTATATAATTTTTTACAGGAACTTGTTTTTATTAAAGATACAGAGCAACTTTTGTTTAAAGATTTTAAAATTAAAATAATACAAGATAAAGGCTATGAACTTTGCGCTCTTTGTTATGGGGCTAAAATAGATATGAAAAAGCAAACACTACTTGCCGATGTGAAAGCTATAACTTTTGAAGAATTTCGTGTTTGGAAAGAGAATAACTCATGGCGTGCACGCGTATTAGTTGATATTTAATTATACTTTCATTTCAGCTCTCGCGACTTCTTGCATTTCATCAATAAAAGTATAGGCGTCAGCAATTAATTTATCTAATTCTTCACCACTAATTATTTTATTTTCATGTTCATAATCCTTATAAGCATTATAAATTTTATTAAAGACATCGAGAGTTTTCTTGCTTATTTTTTTCTCTTTTAAAAAAGTTTTTTGCAATAACGAAGGCAGTTGTTTTGGAATATAAAACGAAATTCCTCGCACAAGCAATGCCGCTTCAGCAGCATCAACAACAGCAGAGTAAATACTGCTCAGACAAGAAAGTTTTATTTTATTAGCCTCATCAATTTTTTGTCTAACTTCACTAATTAACTTCATCATTGATTCTTTGGTTCCTCTTATCTCCCCTTTTTCAACAAGCCTCTTGATTGGCATAAAAAAACCTGAAGGATCATATATTGGAAAGGCCCTAGTTATCTCAATGAAAACATCAATTTTGTTCTGAATTATCTCTCTAAAGTATTCACTTAATTTAACTGTAGATATATGCACAACTATATTTATTTTTTTCTCTATTTCTTTATCAATTTTCAAACATTCATTCTTTATTTTTCTTATTATCTCTTCGCTAGCTTTCAGATCATTAACAAGAACTATCACTAAAATCTCTCCTTCATATTCGATAACCCAACTAGCTTTTATATACTCTCCAAACTTTTTTGCTATTGTATCAAAAAAAATTTTTGCTAAAGCTTCAATTTTTTCTTTCCCAATTTTTTTCTCTTTTTCCATTTTATCTTCACCTTTTTTTACTGGCTATTAATTCATTAATAGATGCTTCTAAAGTTTTAATATAAACTTTATCAACATGCTTAGCTACAGGCTTTTTTTCTTTGATATACATATAAACCTCTTTTAATGTTTCATAATGTATTGGTTCTATTTTTTTTGTATCAACAAACAATTTTTTAAAAAGTTCAATTTTTTCTTTATCACTAGTAGGAAGCTTTTTTATTTTTGTGGCAAGCGCTCTAGTACAAAGTGCAAGCAGATATTCATAAGCCTCTTTCAGTTCTTTTTGCCTATTTTCTTCTTCAAGCTTTAATAATATATTTTCTGATTCCTTAATATATTCATGAATTCGCTTTCTCCATGCATCTATTTCAGCAGCACCGAATTCTGATAACGTCCCCTTGTAAATCTTAATGTTCATTTTTAAAAGATCATCAAAATCTTGGATGAACTTATCTTTTAAGCCAAGCTTATCTTTATATTTTTCCAACGCTTTTTTTGTTTCGGTAGCCGATGTTGTATAAACATTAAGGTAGCTAAGCATAATTTGACTGGCAATAGTCATCGCTTGTAACAACTCATAGGCCGCTTTTAATAGTTTCTCTCTAACTTCAAAAAGTCTTTCTATAGCTCTTGCCATCAATCTTTCTGCTTTTTCATCAATACTATAAAGTTCTCCTTTGGCAACCAAGTCTTTTATTAATTTTAAATAGTCAACAGGATCATAGATAATAATGCTTTTTCTTATCGCTGAAATAGCCCAAGGTTCAGCCTTGCTTATCAATTTCCACCAAAGACTTAATGATTTTGGTGGTTGAAAATGTAAAATCAAATCTTGCTTTTTAGCTTTTTCTGTTATGAGATCAATAAATAGATCTAACTTTTGTATATCATTTCTCTCAGCCTTTTCTTCATTAAAAAGCACAAGAATATCGATATCATGCCCTTTTTCAAGCTTTTTTATAGAACTTCCATAGATAAAAATTCCTACAACGCAAGGAATTTTTTGCAAAGGCAAGCAAAGCTCAGTTATCACTTCTTTTATCCTTATTTCCATTAAAATATTACTTTTTTTTGTTTAAAAACTTTATAATTAAAACTTATATTCTCTTAAATCTCAAAGCTAAATCGCAAAGCTATCGGCAAATCGCCCGATTAATGGCAAGGAAGATTTTTTATTATTAATCACATTTATTATTCCTAGAATAGACAATATCACCCATAAAATCCATCCAACAAATCCGATAACTGCTATAAAAGGGATCCAGCTTATTAATATTGTTCCAACCTCACAAATAAAAAGTACAAAACCTTGGCGTGCATGAAACTTAACAAATTCATCACGCTTTTCAACTAAGAGAGGAATCAAACAAAGAACACTTAGATAACTTAAAATAGCTAAGGGATTTATTTTTTCTTTTTTATTTATCTTTTTTTCCATTTTATCTAATCAACACAGCAGTGCAAAGATTATTAATACACCTTATTCTGATATTCCCTGCAATTCCAGTGCAAAAGTCAGGGCATTGTTTTGAAGTATCAATAAAATTTTTATTTCCATAAGCGCATTTACCAGTTTCTTTATCTACGCCACAAGCGCAATCATCATCTGTTTGGCAAAAAATTTTGGTTTCCATCTGAGAAGGCTGAATCTTACCTCTTCCTTTTAAAAAAACAAAATATCCTAAACCTATAATCATTATAACAACCAAAGCAATCAAAAATATAATTTTTTTATTCATAATCATTCTTTAGTTTTTTCTTTATAAATTTTTTCTTTAGTTAATTAAGTTAAAATAAGTTTTTAAAAAGCAAAACTAATTATGATTATGGTTAGTGAAGAAAAGTTGAAAATTGTGAAAAAAATAACCGATACTTGCTGGGAAATACCACAAAGTTATAAAAACTTTATGCGAGTTCCGGGCAGAATTATTGCAACGCAGAAGCTTTTGCGAGAAATGGATGATGCTGTTTTTGATCAAATTGCAAATGTTGCCTCATTACCAGGAATTATAAAGTATAGCATGTGCATGCCTGACGGGCATTGGGGTTATGGTTTCCCTATTGGAGGTGTTGCAGCTTTTGATGCTGAAACTGGAGTAATAAGCCCTGGAGGAATTGGTTTTGATATCAATTGTGGTATGCGACTCGTTAGAACAAACCTTACAATCAAAGATGTAAAACCAAAAATCAAAGATCTTATTGATGGTTTATTCGAGAGAGTGCCATGTGGTGTTGGAAGCAAGGGATTTTTGAAGTTAAGCAAGGCTGAATTCAAACAAGTTTGTGAGCAAGGAGCAAAATGGATTGTTGAGAAGGGCTTTGGTATTCATGAAGATCTTGAAACAACAGAAGCCAATGGCTGTATGGAAAATGCTGATGCAAGTAAGGTAAGTGAGAGAGCTATCGCAAGAGGCATAGATCAAGTCGGTACTCTCGGAAGTGGCAATCATTATTTGGAGATTCAATGGTTAAAACCAGAGAATATTTTTGATAAAGCTATAACAAAAAAATGGGGGCTTTTTGAAGATCAAGTTGTTATTATGTTCCATTGCGGCTCTCGAGGATTTGGGCATCAAATTGCATCTGACTACTTACAAGTCTTCTTGCGCGTGATGGAAAGTAAATATGGAATAAAAATTCTCGATAGAGAGCTTGCGGCAGCTCCTTTCAATAGCAAGGAAGGTCAGGATTATTTTGCGGCAATGAAATGTGCAATGAATATGAGCTGGGCTAACAGACAAGTAATCTTACATCGAGTTAGAGAAGTGTTCGAGAGAGTTTTTAAGCAAGATGCAGAAAGTATTGGTTTAACACAAGTCTATGATGTAGCTCACAACTCGGCGAAGCAAGAAGTTCATGAAGTTGACGGGAAAAAACGAAGCTTACTTGTGCATAGAAAAGGTGCAACACGCGCTTTTGCAGCAGGTATGCTTGAGATACCAAAAAAATATAGTGAAGATGGCCAGCCTGTAATAATAGGCGGCTCTATGGAAACAGGAAGTTACTTGCTTTGTGCCTTACCTAAAGCAAAAGAAACTTTTTATAGCACGGCGCATGGCTCTGGAAGAACAATGTCAAGACATCAGGCTAAAAAGATAGTGAAAGGAGAAAAACTAATTAAGGAGCTTGAACAGAAAGGAATTTACATTAGAACTGTTAGTTATGCTGGTGTTGCTGAAGAGGCAGGTATTGCCTATAAAAACATAGATGAGATTGCCGAAGCAACAGAACTAGCTGGAATAAGCAAAAGAATAGTGAAACTCGTACCGATAGGGAATATAAAAGGGTAAAAGGGAAGAAAAAGATAAATTTTTTAAACTTTTACTACTCTAAAGATTATGCAAATTTACCAGCCTAAACCGATTTTTGATTGTGTGTTAGAATTGGGCGAAGAGCTTAGTAATTGTGAAGAAAAAATGAAGAAAGCAGTAATTTATACTCATCCAGAATACTTAGATCTTGCTTTAGATACTTATTTTATTATTGCGCGTTTCTTCCCTTCATTAAAGATCTTAGTTTATGAAAAGGAAAATACATTAACTATCAGAAGTAGTTTAGATTATTATGAAATTAATTTTGTTTTAGATACAGAAAGTAAAGAAAGTAAAAGTGAAGAAAGGGAACCGCAAGAAAAAAATGAATATCCCTATTCTTGTCTTTCCAATCTTTCAAATAAGGAAAAAATATATGCAACACAGAGAACTTTCTATAGCAATCCTTTTGACATAGATTCCCCTTATAAAAGAATAGAATCAAAGCTAACAATATCATTAAGTAAAATAAAAAGTACAAAAATTGGAAAAACAATAAATAAAAAGCTAGAGAAGAAGATCAATAAAAATGTAAGTATTTTTTTCCAGCTTCCAAATAAGCCAATTGATTATATTACAAGTACAATTTTTTATTCACAAGATTATATATCTAGTAAAGAAAACTACATTCTCGATGAAAAAACTTTTAATTTTTTTAAATTACCAGTCAATTTAAACTATAGGAGTTTTATTTATAATAGAATAGTCAATATTCTAACTGATTTATTTACTTTAAATTATGTGGAAACAAAGTATAATCTAAACAAAGAGGTTATTGAAAAAGGTAAAAATGATATTTTTTTAATTTTAGATTCACTTTTATCAAACAGAGATATCAATTTAAATGTTAAAGAAGAATGGAAAGGGTTTCTTTTGAATGAGGTATTAGATGTTCTAAATTTTTATTTAAATTATGATAATATAAATAATAAAAAAACAATAAATATCATAGACAACTTTAACGATTGGCGAAGAATGCAAGGAAAACATCCTCTTAGTTATCTTGAAATTATTGAAAGATTTATAAAAAATAAGGAGGAAAGTAAAAAAAGAAAAGTAAAAAATTATCTTGAAAATAAAATAATCTTCTTTCCTAAGTAATCTTTCATTTTTCTTTCTTTCTTGTCCACTTCAATTTTCTTGGATCTCTGCCCATGTTGAAATTTTTTCTACACTTGCCTGAACAAAACCATAAAACCTTACCATCATTCTTAACTAACATAAGACCTCTACCCTTCCTAATTTCAGTATTACAAAAAATACATCTCGACATTTTATACTTTTTAATTTAAACATAAATTTAAGTATAAGCTCCTTTTGTTATTTTTGTTTTTATTTTTCTTGCTTCTATCTCTGTCTCGCGCAACATTAACACGTCTTTCAATCTAACAGGCCCCTTAACATTCCTTCTTATGAGAGAACCTTTGTTTGGCCCACCGAGAATTCTAACGCGTACTTGAGTAAGCTCTCCTCTGAAGCCAGTTCTACCGATAATTTCTTCGACAACAGCTGGGACAGCTTCAGTTTTTGTTTTTTTAACTTTTTCTTTTACTTCTTGCTTAGTTTCGGCCATTTCTCCTAAATCTTATTTTCTTATTTTTTTAAAAAATCATTCACTATTTTTTCAGCTTTTCCAAGATCAACAACAGCAATTGCCGCTGCACTCACATTCAGACCAGCAGCTATTCCTAGTTTTTCTTTGCTATCAACTTCGATGTAGTTTATACCTTTTTCTTTACAAAGTTCTGGCAAAGGTTTTACTAGTTCTTTTGGATTAACGTTGCTGGCATAAAATACTAACTTTGCGTCACCTCTTTCAACTGCTTTTATAGTTTCATTTAAGCCGCGTTTTATTTTTCCTCCAGCTTTTTTGATTTCTTCAATTACTTCATATGCAGAAACCATTTTTCTTCCCTCATATTTAATTCGGTCATCTGAGAGAATAAAAAATTAGAGTTTAAAAAGGTTGCTATAATTTCGAAAAATTTATTTAATCATAAAAAATCTTTTTTTATGCGAACACTTCGTTGCAAGCTTTGTAATCAGCTTGGGCACACAGTTGAAAGTTGCCCTCTAGCAAAAAAAATTCGCGAGTTTAGTCCGAGAATAAGTTATAGTTTTTCTGGCTCAAGCCCGCCAGAAATTTTTGTTGGCAGGTATAATTACCCTAAAGTCTTTGCCGGGATTATCGCGCCTAACGAATATGGTGAGACCGAGAGATATAGCATACCAGAATATTGGTTTAGAGAAAATGCAAGTATTGAACAAATTATTAACTATAGGGCTCGAATGATTTATTCTCGATTCAATGTTAATGTTAAATCATTAAGTTTTGAGAAAAAGATAAATGTTATGCAAGAAATTGCGCTTGCCTCAAAACATGTTGATTTGAGCTTTGAATTAGCTAGCAAGCCATCAGAGTACATGCTAATTCATTCCTTTTGGCCTTTCATAGGCAATCCTGCGAGGCTGAAGAGCGTTACTCTTGAGAGTAATCCCAAAGTTGAGAGAAAAGTCGAATATCTCACTGCTGATACTGATGTTAAAGCAGATGAAGCGATCATTGAGCTTTATCAAGCAGGAATTAAAATTAGTAACATAATTAAAGTGCTAAGCGCAGGAATGTTAGGATTAAAGTTGCAACGTAAGCTCGTACCAACAAGGTGGGCGGTAACTGCTTGTGATGCTATAATAAGCAATCAGCTTATTGAGAAGATAAAAGGCTATGCCCAGCTTAGTAGCTTTTTACTTTTTCATTCAGAATATCTTGGAAATCATTATGAAATAATTTTGATGCCTAGCTGTTGGAGTTTTGAAGTTATCGAAGCAAAAATGCCGGAGTGTGTTTGGAATAAACGAGAGCAAATTTTCTTTGCTCAAGATTATGAAAATTACTTTGGGGGAAAGGATTATGCAAAAAATGTTACTGGAGCATATTATGCTAATCGTCTTGCCATTGTTGAATATCTTGAAAAAATAAAAAGGCAAGCCGCGGCTCTTATCCTACGCGAAGTAAGGCCAGAATACAATTTTCCTTGCGGTGTCGGAATTTTAAGAGAGGCCACACGAGCTGCTTTTACAAAAAAACCAGAGGAATTCTCGTGTTTTGAAGATGCTATTAAAGCAGCCCAGCAAAGGTTAAAGCTACCAATAGAGAAATTTATAAAAAATTCAAGATTAATAAAAGAATTTAAAGCTCAAAAAAATCTTTTACAATATTTATGATTTACAAACCAAAACCATTAAAAGAAAATAAATTTGTTGAAAACGAGAAGGTTTTGGTTAGCAAGGTTTATGTTCAGAATGGTCTTAAACAAAGTATCGAAAAAGCCGTAAGTTTGATTGGTGGTTTCAAAAAAATTATTAAAGCTGGAGAAACTGTCTCCCTTGTACCTAATTTTAATTCAGATGATCCTTTCCCGGCAAGCACTGATTTAAACTTTTTGCAAGCAGTTGTTGATTTGCTCAATGATTATAATGCAAAGTGTGAAATTCTTGTAAGTTCTGGTATTGCTTGGTTACCAACAAAAAATGTTATAAAAAATCTTGGAGTTGATAGATTTTGTAAGAAAAATGGAATAAAATTAAAAATTCTTGAAGAGGGGAAATCAATAAAAGTTAAACTTCCTGGATATTGGAAAAGTGTTAAAATTTTTAAAAATGCTTATGATGCAGAAAAGCTCATTTATTTACCATGTTTAAAAGTACATCGTTGGGCGCGCTT
This sequence comes from Candidatus Pacearchaeota archaeon, assembly GCA_038890875.1. GTDB lineage: Archaea > Nanobdellota > Nanobdellia > Pacearchaeales > JAPDKA01 > JAWAFA01. The sequence goes on from JAWAFA010000001.1 coordinate 364,775, forward strand.
CTCGCTCAGTTTGAAACTTGCTGTCACTTTTCTTAGCATCAGTGATCGTTATATTTTACACACTTTTGGTAAACTCGAAGAAAGAATAGCTGATCTTAATCAAATAGTTCATCCAGATTTAGTTATCATTGATGGAAGAAAAGCTTTTATAACAAAAGGACCAGATATTGGCGAAATTGTAAACCCTGGAGTTATTCTTGCCAGCGGTGACCGTGTTGCTATTGACATTGAGGGATTAAAAATTCTGAAGAATTATAAAAAATATAGAAGTCTCAATAGACTTAATATGCCAATTTTAAAAATGCCTCAAATAGCAAGAGCATTGCAACTCAAACTTGGAAGCCAACACTATGTTTTGAAAACAAGTAAAAAGTAATAAAATGAAAAACAAAGCAGAGAGAATTGCTAAAGCAATACAATACTCGCTTTTACGAGCAGACGCAAAAGAAAGCGAAATTTTACAACTTTGTAAGGATACGCTGCGCTATGGTTTTGATGGAGTCTGTGTCAATCCTTACTATGTGGGCTTTTGTAAAAAAAATTTGAAAGACAAAGCAAAAGTTATTGGTGTTGTTGGCTATCCTTTAGGATGTAATAAAACCGAAGTAAAAGTACATGAAGCCGAGCAATGCATTGCTGATGGAGCTGATGAAGTTGATGTTGTTATGAACATAGCAGCATTTAAATCAGGAAGGTATAGTTTTGTTCAGCAAGAAATAAATAAAATAGTCAAAGCTGTAAAGAGCAAGGGAAAAGAAAAAATAGTTAAGATAATAATCGAGACAGGTTTTCTAAATAAAAAGGAAATCATTGAAGCATGTAAAATAGTTAAGCAAGCAGGTGCTGATTTTGTTAAAAGCGGAACTGGCTGGAGCAAACCTGTGACTCCTACAATTATAGCATTGATGCGACGTGCTGTTGGTGAGGATTTCGGAATAAAAGCCGCCGGTGGTCTAAGGCATGCAAGACAAGCTTTAGCTTTGATAAGAGCTGGAGCAACAAAACTTGGTACAAGTCATGCTGTTGAAATTATGAAAGAGGTGGATAAAGATAAATAATAATGCTCTTATCTTATCCCTAAATATTTATTTATAAGCATTACTTTTCTCTTATACTTTAATCGAAGAAAAAGACCATAAACTAAACCAGCAATAAAACCACCCAGATGAGCAGTATTACCTATTGGCAGTCCTGCAGCCAAACTGATTGCCCATAAGCCAAACAAAGCAATAAGAATAGCAATGTAAATAGGCATGGCTATTGGAATTGGAAAAATAAATACCCTCAATTTTGGCGTTAAAATCATGATTACAGCAGCAATGCCGAAAATTGCCCCACTAGCACCAACAGCATAAACATTGAATTCAGATTTTATGAGTAAGGAAAAAAGGATAAAAGCAATGCTGGCAAAAATTCCTGAAATGAAATAAATGAAAACAAAACGTTTTTTTCCTATAATCCTCTCAAGAAAGCTGCCAAGAAAAATTAAGCTTACCATATTAGCGAAAAGATGGAAAAAGCCTGCATGAATAAACATACTTAAAATAATGGTCCAAAGATACTTTCCTTGCAAAATATTTGCAGGTTTTAAGGCTAAATAATCAGCAAAACTTTTATTTATGTAAAGTAAAATCATGCTTACTAAAAATAATAAAAAATTTGTCAAAACTAAAATTAGAGTAATAGAAATCCTTTTTTTATTCATCTTCTTTTATTTTTTAACTTTTTTAATCCTTTTCTTTATCTTTTTTCCCTTTTTTTTACTCCTTACCTTTATCTTAATTTTTTTTAGCTTTCTTTGCTTTTTATGCTCTTTTTTAACTCGCTCGCTTTCTTTTCTCATCTTCATTCTCTCTCTTTTGGCTTTTCTTTCTCTTTCTCTCCCAGCCTTTTCTTTTAAAGTTTGAATGAGAAAATCAATTTTTTCTATCTCTTTGGCAACATTTTCTTTTGCCAAACTTAATTTCTTTATTTCATTTTCCATTGACAAAGGCTGCATTAACTCACCACATTCAGGACAAAAAAAATCATGAAGCAAAGCAGTTTCTTCTTTCATCACTGAACATCCTTTTGAGCAAGAATAAAAAGTTATATTCTGCTTACTTTTAATCTCCCCTTCAATTTCATGTAACTTTGTAACTTTAATCTCTTTTAATGCTTCTAAAGCTTTTTCATTATGTAATGTCCAATAATAAACATACCACCCCTTTTTTTTATCTTTTTTTCTTATGCTTGAAATAATATTCTTATTAAGTAACCTATAAAGCAAATTTCTAATTTGATTTATAGGTATTTTCGTCTTTTTTTCGATGAGAAATTCATTAACATTTTTCTTTCCATATAAAATATCAGTAATCTTACTTCCAACTTCACCCATTAAATATTCCCCGACTTCGTAAACCCCTTTCTTAACTTCATCAATCGATTTTTTTCCTTTTTTTTCTTTTTTAATTTTCTTAATTTTCCCTTTTGATTTAATCTTACTCTTAATTTCAGCCATGATTTTTTTATTACTACTTTTATAAAAAAGTTTATTGCAACTTTAAAGTTTATACAAAAACTATTTAAAAACTTTTTATTTAGCTTATAAACGTAACTTATAAGTAAATTATTCAAAGAGCAAATGGGGTTGTTTAGAAGAAAAAAAGAGGTAGAAAAAGAAGCGCAAGTTGAAGAGAAAAAATTGGAAACTCCTTCGGAAAAAATAGAACTTGGTTTACCAGAGTTAAAACTTCCTGAAATAAAGATTGAAGATATAAGCTCTAAACTTGGCTTGCAAGAAATAAAAGAGTCTCCAGCAACCAAAGAAGTGAAAGAAATAGAGCTAAAGCCATTACCAACTGAAGTAAAGCCAGCGCCAGAGTTAAAGATTGAAGAAAAACTGCCAGCACCTGAAATAAAGGGTCCAATATTTGTTAAGATTACCAAGTACAAAACAGTTCTTGATGCGATTGAGAAGATCGCCAAGCAAATTTCATCCTTAGAAAGTGATTTAACAAGGCTACAAGATATAAAATCAAGAGAAGATAATGAGATAAAAAAGATTTCAGATGAAATTGCTGAAATGAAAAGAAAGATATCGGAAATCGAAGCAAGTTTATTCTCCAAGTTAGAATAGCAAAAAAAGAAATAAAAAACAAAAAAGGAAGAAGGAGGAATAAAAAATGAAAAAAGTTGTTGATAGCTTGTTTGTAAGTTTAACATTGGAAGACAAACAATCTGTTCAAAAAGGATTACTTGAATCACAAGCATCATTGTTAACATCCCTAGCAAGCTGTGAAGAGCTTAAAGAAAGTAGCAAAGAAAAAAAACAGATTTTAGCAAAAATAAAAAACCTTTTTAAAGAGCTGAAAGAAAGTTATGAAGTTTTGGAAGAATGCATACCAAAACCTAGTGAATTAGAAAAAAAACCAAGAAAAGAAAGAAAAGAAAAGAAAGAAAAGAAACCTAAAGAGAAAGAAAAAAAACTCGAGGAAATAAAAGTTGAAGAAGCTAAAGTTCCAAAAATCCCCAGAGCGAAGAAAAAATTAGCTTTGCGAAAAGAATTGGAAGAGATTAGAGAAAGATTAAAGCAGCTTTAAAAATGGAATTAATAATATTCTAATAAACTTCTTTCTTTTATTGCACTTTCAATATCCCTTGCCTTGATTATTTTTCTTTTTTCTTTGTGAGTTAAAGTAAGAGCTTTTTTAAATATCAAAAGACAATGCTTCTCAAGATAATTTGCTAAGGCAATAAGCGCTTTCTTACTTATTTTTATCTCTTTCTTCTCTTTTTTTGCAATTCGTCTAAGCTGTTGCAAATAAAACTCAGTACCTTTTGTATGTTTCATTTTAGTTTATTAAGCGGGGGGTGGGAATTGAACCCACGTCCGTCGGTCTGCAGCCGACTGCATAGCCACTCTGCCACCCCCGCATAATTCTTAAAAGAAAGCAATTTTAATAATCTTTCTGCTTTTACTTCAAAATATTTATAAAAAAAGATCCTGGCTTATTATATGGAAGAAACAAAAAAAATTTGGTTTGATGGAAAGTTTGTTGATTGGTCAAATGCTAAGATTCATGTTTTAACTCACACTCTTCATTATAGCAGCGGAGTTTTTGAAGGAATTCGTGCTTATTATACCGAAAAAGGAACTGCAGTTTTTAGGTTAAGCGAGCATGTTAAAAGACTTTTTTATTCTGCTTCTTGCTTGAAAATAAAAATTCCTTTTTCACAACAGGAAATTGAGAGAGCAATTTTGGAAACAATAAAAGTAAATGAGCTAAAAGAAGGTTATATTAGGCCAATAGCTTTTTTTGGCTATGGTAAGATGGGTTTGCATCCAGTCGGTGCACCTGTTAATGTAGCGATTGCTGTTTGGCCTTGGGGAGCTTATCTTGGTAAAGAAGCTGTTACTGTAAAAATCTCAAAATATATTCGCATTTCCCCAAAGTCAACAATTGCCGATGCCAAAATCTGCGGTCATTATACGAATTCCATCCTCGCTAGCCTAGAAGCCAAAAGTGCTGGCTTTGATGAAGCCTTGCTTTTGGATTGTGAAGGGAATGTCGCTGAAGGCCCAGGAGAAAATATTTTTCTGGTTAAAAATGGGAAACTTTTCACGCCTGCAAAAGGCTCTATACTCCCCGGCATAACACGTGATAGTGTAATTAAAATAGCTAAAGATCTAGGCATTGACGTGACAGAGAAAAAAATCTCTGTAAAAGAATTGAAAAGCACAGATGAAGCTTTTTTCACTGGTACAGCAGTTGAAGTATGTGCGATCAAAAAAATAGATGATGTTATTATTGGAGATGGAAAAATTGGTGAGATAACAAAAAAAATCAAAACTGTGTTTGAAGAAGCTGTGAGAGGAAAAAGAAAAGAATACTTTAAATGGCTGACTTTTGTTAAATGAAAATTATTTTCCAAATCAATAACTAGCCATTTCAAAAAATTTTGCTTCAGTGTTTATTGTTTCTTCAAGACTTTTTCCTTCTAATTTTAAAACAATTTGATTTTGTTTTGGGTCATAAAAAGAAAGATAGCATTACTTCCAGAAGATATTTGCCATTAATAAGACTTTTATCTTTAATAAAATCAAGCAAAGCTTTCTTGCTCGGAAAAACTGCCTTAATGGAGTAAATGAAAGTTTTCTTTATTTCTCTCATTTTTCTATTCAACGCCAATCCTTTTTAAAAACAAAATTATTAAAATTATTAGAGTAAGCAAAACTACTTCAAGATAAAAGCCAAGTGCTACAATAATCCCTATAGCTGTCAGGGCCCATACAGTTACAGCAGTTGTTATGCCTATTACAGCGTGGTCGTGAGTTTGCTTCCAGATTATCGCTGCACCAATAAAGCCAACACCAGCAGCTAAGCCTTGAACAACTCTGGCCACATTTGTTGGGTCAAAGATTGTCATGCCGGTAAGAGTAAAGGCACATGAAGTTAATGTTATGAGCGCTGCAGTTCTTGCTCCGAGCCCAAAATGTTTTGTTTTTCTTTCCAATCCTATCAAAGCACCAAGAATTGCAGCAACTAATATTTTTACAATGAACAAATAATTGAAATACATAAAAAATAAATCTTGTCTAAATTTATAAAACTTTCGTATGGCCCCGACGGGATTCGAACCCGCAACTTCCAGCTTAGAAGGCTGGCACTCTATCCAATTGAGTTACGGGGCCTCAAATAAAAAAATTTTATAAAATATAAATCTTTTTCTTATTCATGAGATGGTTTTTGCGAAGCAAAATACATAAAGCGATAGTTACAAAAACTGATGTTGGTTATATAGGCAGCATAGGCATAGATAAGGCTTTGATTGAAAAAGCAGGCTTTTTACCTGGAGAAAAAGTTTTAGTTGTGAGTAATACTTCAGGTGTAAGATTAGAAACATATGTTATTCCAGAAAAATATGGCTCAGGGGCAATAGCTTTATACGGGGCAGCAGCAAAAGTAATAAAAAAAAGAGAAGAAATAATCATAATGGGTTTTGAGTTAAGCAATAAACCAATAAAACCGAAAGTCGTGCTTGTTGATAAGAAAAATAGGTTTGTAAGGTATTTGTGAGAACTGAGAACCTCTTTCTCAGCTAGTTTCCTATCTAAGTTCTTTAATACTTAGTTTAGTTATTCAAGAATTATCACTGGCTTAAAAGGCATTGCTTTTCTCGCTTTTTCTTTATACTTTATATACTCTATTGCTTCTTTTTCATGTAGAAGTTCGATCTTGGCTTTGAACTCTTTCTCGATCTCTTCTTTGTTTTGACTTACAATCTTGTACTCTTTATCAGCATCAAGTACAGTCTCGATTTTTCCGACAAATTTTGGCAATATTTTTATTATTTCATCAATCTTATTAACATACTTACTTTCTTTTATCTTTGCTATAGCTTCATTAACTTTTTTGCATTCTTTGATCATCCCCAAAACATCAAATTTCCATTCATCAGCAAATATAACTACAATTTTTTCAGGTTCTTTATTTGTTATCCTCTTTATTTCGTTTATATCAGCAATTATACCACTAATATAATCATCTTCAACAAGAAACTCTGATTTTATTAATGCTTCATTCGCTTTTGGCCATTCTTGTAAACTTGCATAACCTTTATTACCGAGCATTTGCCAACAATATTCGCTTAAGTAAGGTGTTATTGGATTTAATAAAATTGCTAAGTTGCTTAAACAAAGTTCGAGACAATCTAATGAAATATTTTCATAATTTTTCTTTAATGCTTTAACAAAATCCATTAACATAATCAATGCGTAAGGGAATCTTAAATTACTTATTTCTTTTGTGTACTCTTTAATCAACCAGTTTAATCTAGCAGTTATATACTCATCTCTTTTACCATCTTTCTTCTTTTCTTCTTGTTTTTTCTCTTTTTTTTCTTTGAAATTATCATAAAGTTCAGCAATTTTATCAATGAACCTTTTTACAGATTCAACTTCTTCAGTTTTCCATTCCAAGTCTTTGTCTGGCATTGCTTTGAATAAGATAAAAAACCTTAGTGCATCGGCACCATATTTTGGGATAACATCAAAAGGGTCAACGATATTGCCTTTGCTTTTACTCATCGCTTCCCCTCCAAGTGTCACAACACCCTGATTTACTAGCTTTAAAAAAGGCTCATCAAAGTCAAGAAAGCCGAGGTCGCGTAAGGCTTTTGTAAAAGCTCTTGCATAGATCAAATGCATTGTTGCATGCTCGGCACCACCAATATAAAAATCAACGGGGAGCCATTCTTTGATTTTGCCTGCATTGAAGGGCTCAGCATTATTTTTATTATCCACATATCTCAAGAAATACCAGCTTGAATCAACAAAAGTATCCATAGTATCTGTTTCTCTTCTTGCTGGTCTCGCGCATTTAGGACAAGTAGTATTTATCCACTCGCTCGCCGTCTCCAATGGATTTCCCGTGCCAAATTTAACTTTTTCTGGAAGTCTAACTGGAAGATCTTTGAGAGAAACTGGCACAATACCGCATTTTTCACAATAAATAACAGGAATTGGTGTTCCCCAATAACGCTGTCGCGAGATGAGCCAGTCTCTCATTTTGTATTCAACCGCTTTTTTTCCCAGCCCAATTTTTTCTAATTTTTTTGTTATAGCTTCGATAGCTTGATAACTATTCATACTATCAAACTCATTAGAGTTATAGAGTATTCCATAGCCCTCAAATGCTGAATCGAATTTAACCATATATTTCTCAACATCACGATCACTTATTTCAGTATATCTTATCTTATTTTCTTCCAACAGCTTTAACACTTTCTCTCTTTCTTCTATTCCAAATCGTAGAAATGCTGTGTTACCCTCTTTGTAAACATGGACTTTGACATCTAGTTTTTTTAAAATCTCATTAGAAAGTGTGGCTTTTATTATGGAAGGTTTTATTACATGCTTTATCTTTAATCCATGCATCTTTGCAAATTCATAATCTCTTTTATCGTGAGCAGGAACACCCATAACAATTCCTGTTCCATAATCAGGCAAGACAAAGCTTGCAGTATAAATTGGAACTTTTTCATTTGTTAATGGATTTATTGCATAACGACCAATAAAAATACCTTCTTTTGTCTTTTCACTTCTCTCAAAACGCTCTTTGATTATAACTTTATCAATAAACTTTTTTACTTCATCTTTTTTTTCTTCTGCACAGAGTTCTAGTAACTTTTCATGCTCTGGAGCTATCGCAATAAAGCTGACCCCAAAGATAGTATCGACTCTCGTCGTAAAAATTTCTAGAGCTTCATTATTTTCAAGTTTAAATGTGACAAGAGTACCCTCAGATTTGCCAATCCAATTTCTTTGCATTTCCTTAATGCGTTCTGGCCAATCAAGTTTGTCAAGAGATGCAAGAAGCTCGTCAGCATATTTTGTTATTTTGAAAAACCACTGTTCAAGTAACTTTATTTCAACATCACTCTTGCAGCGCCAGCACTTCCCATCAATAACTTGCTCATTGGCAAGAACTGTTTTGCATGAAGGACAATAATTGGCTGGGGCTTTCTTTCGATAAACAAGTCCATTATCAAAAAACTTGATAAAGAAATATTGGTTCCATTTGTAATATTCTGGCCTATGCGTTGCTAATTCACAATTCCAATCATAACTATTCCCCATAGCTATTTGCTGTTGTTTCATATCTGCTATACATCTCTCTGTCCACTCTCTTGGATGAATATTATGCTTTATGGCTGCATTTTCGGCAGGCAAGCCAAAACTATCATAACCCATTGGATAAAGAACTTTATAACCAAGCGCTCTCTTGAATCGAGCAATAGCATCTCCAATAGTATAATTGCGCACATGACCCATATGCAGCCTTCCACTTGGATAAGGAAACATCTCTAAGCAATAAAATTTCATTCCTTTTTCACTTGCCTTAAACATAGTTGCAAATCTCTGACTAAATTCGTTCTCTACCTCTTTAAAATTGTAAGGCATAAAGAACTTATTGTTAAATAATTTAAAAGCTTGACGTTTTTTTGTCGACGTTTTTGAGCTTAAAATTATTAAAATTTAAATATTAAATCTTTTTATTATTGAATGAAAGAAGAGATTAAACAAGCACTACTGCACTCTTTGGAAAGAGGAGAAGATTTAAATGCTGCTGTAGCAAGCCTGATTCAAGCAGGTTACGAAAAAGCTGATGTCTTTGAAGTAGCAAATCAAATTCTTGCTGAAAAAAAAGGTATGGTTCTCAAGCTTCCATCACCAGCAGCTTTACCTTCAGCTCCTAAAGCTGTTGAAGAGCCATTAAAAAAAGAAGAAATGCCAAAAGCTGTAATACCAGAAGCTGAGAAAATAGAAAAAGAAAAAAAAGCTGTTTCCTTTAAATTTGCAAAAGTTAAATTTTTTCTTTTTTCACTCATCTTAATCTTTTATTATATTTTTATTTTTATATTGCGAGTGCAAGTAAGTGCTACTTGGTTCGGTTGGCTTATTTTCGCTCTTCCTGCATTTATTTTTAATATTGCCTTAATTGTAAATCAAGAAACAAAAAAGAATACTAATCTAGTGCTTTTAGTAATTATATTTCTATTTTTAATTGGAATTTTTATTTTTATATCTCTAATTCAAAAAAACTTTTTGCAAGTATTAAAACAACTTTTTTTACCAAAATACTTTTTTATAATTGAAGCTTACATACTTTCATATGCACTTTGTATTCTTGGTTTAATTGAGAGAATTTTTGAAGAAAAATAAAAATGACTGGACCAGGAGAAGGAAAATATTTGTTAAAAGGGGCAAAGGTTTATTTACATGAAAAAGGTAAGAGTCAAGCAAGAATAACTCATATTGATATTGAGCATCCATTGCTAAATGAAATAATAAAGCCTGGAGAGACGAGTTATTGTCAAGGCAAAGAAGGAGGCTTCTTTGTTGGGCTTAAAAGGCAGATGTTAGTAAGAGTAGAAAAATTTTTAGAGAAATTGAAAGAAATTGAAAAAAGTGACTGAAAGGTAATTATTTTAAAGTGATTGAATAAATTTTTATATCTTTTAAATTTTAATTTTTTAAGCTGGCAGGGAATATCGGTTATCCTGGAAAAGGATGCCACCATAATTAGCCTCTGGCAAGTGTTCAGCCATTAATCTGGTGACTGGGCTTTTAACTCACCAGACGAAACCTGCACTTGTCAAGCTCAATTATGGGGCGAAAAGGATAACCTTGAAGCAACTGGAAAGGTTAAGTCTGATACCAGTTTGCTTAAGGCACCTTTTCACCGAGCCCAGAGCCAGCCTTTTTAATTATTAACATTTTTTTAATTATTAACAACTTTCCTTCCTAAACAGCTTTCCTTCCTACTTTCTTATACATTTCTTGCTCTTTTTCTATTTTTCCAATTTTTTTATAGCATTCTGCAGCTTTTTCATACATGCCTATCTCTTCAAAAAGCATAGCAGCCAAAGAATAACTCCCTTTTTTTATATATTGCTCAGCAGCAAGAATAAGGCATTTTTTCGCTTTTTCATGCTCTCCTGCATTTCTAAAAAAAGTAGCAGCTGTTTCATAGTACCCATTAAAGAATTCTTTCTCAGCATTTTCTAATAGCACATCCTTTTTAATAATGTCTAATCTCTTATCTAAGTTTTTATTTAGCATTTTAATTGAACTCCTTTAAATCTATTATATTTCAAATAATTCAAGCTTTATAAACCTTTCGATTGTTGTCACTTTAAAGCAATAAAAAACTTACTAATCTACTCTTACCCAATTAGCAAATATTTTTATACTTTATATTTTTTAAAAGAAAAAAGAGGAAATGGCCTTGTTTTCATTTTTGCAAACACTAACTCAAAGTCAAACTGTATTAATAAGCATTTCCCTAATTATTATTATTGCCGCTATACTTGGGCTAATCTCAAAACTATTAAAACAAGAGCTAATCCTTGCATATATTATTACTGGTATAGTTCTTGGCCCTCTCGTATTTGGTTTAATCAAAGATAAAGCCTTAATTAGCGGTTTCGCTGAGATAGGCATTAGTTTTTTACTTTTTATTGCTGGCTTAGAAATGAGCATAAAAAAGCTAAAAGAAATAGTCGGGATTTCCATCATTAGTGGAATTATCCAAGTAGCTGCTGTAGCTGCTGCTAGTTTTTTTCTTCTTATCTCCTTTGGTTTTTACAAAATAGAAGCACTTTGGCTTGGTATTGCAATTGCTTTCAGTTCAACAGTAGTTGTGCTTAAGTTACTTGCCGATAAAAATGAGCTTGATACCTTACACGGAAAATTAATAATTGGAATTATGCTGGCACAAGATATAATAGCCATAGTTGTCCTAGCTATTTTATCGAAAGAATATGGCCTTACTTCAATAAGCTTTAATTTATCAAAATTACTAGCATTTTTTGTTTTTAGCTTTTTAATTAGCAAACCTGTTCAAATTATAATAAAGAAATCTTCTAATTCAGGAGAACTTTTATTTCTCATTTCTCTCGCCTTTCTTTTTTTATTCTCCTCAATTGCTTATTTTTTACAATTCTCTTTAGCTATTGGCGCTTTCGCAGCAGGACTTATTTTAGCTAACACTCCCTACAAGCTAGATATAGAAGCTAAAGTTAGGCCACTCAAAGATTTCTTTTCGATTTTATTTTTTGTTATGATAGGAATGTGGCTAACAAGCATTTCAAAAGGCATTTTACTACCAATGCTTCCTTTGCTTTTTATCCTTATTTTTGTTGAGCCTCTTGTGACTGCCCTTGTCTTGAGAATTAGGGGATACAAGGCAAAGCAAGCTCTTGATGTAGGATTTGCTTTTGCCCAGCTTAGTGAGTTTACGTTAATAGTAGCGCTGACTGCAGTGAGCGTAGGAGTTATCACACAGCGAGCTTTTGATTTGATTGTGCTTGTTGCAGTGATTTCTATTGCTTTAACACCATATACAATGAAACTTTCAAAGCTTTTCTATAGCTCATTCAAAATCTTTGATAAAATTAAGCTTCCTTTACTTAGAGAAATAGGACATATCAGCCATGGCAAAAAAACAGTGCTTCTTATCGGATGTCATAGGATGGGGTCGATATTTATCCAACAGCTTGAAAAAATAAAACATAAACTTCTTGTTATTGACTTTAATCCTGAAATAGTTCGCGCTCTTGAAAGAAAAGGTATATCGGTTGTTTATGGTGATATCGCGGATATTGAGTTATTAAACTTGCTTCCTTTACAAAACTTAAAAGTTGTTATTTCAACGATCCCAACAAAAGAGCACAACCTGTTGCTTGTGCACTATTTCAAGAAAGCCTATCCAAATGTTTTTATTGCAGTTGTAGCACAAAGAATAGATGATGCTCTCGAGCTTTATGAAAGTGGTGCTGATTATGTAATCTTGCCTCTAATCACTGGAGCTGAACATGCTATTGAAATAATAAAAAAACTAAGTAAGAAACAATTTAAAAATTTGAAAAAAATGCAGATAAAACATCTGCAAGAATTGCATAGAATATTATATTAAAGAGATAAAAGATTTAATTTTAGCACTTAATTATTACCTCCATTGGCATTTTTCATTCACACATTTACATTCTAAGCCATAAGCTTTTGTATCATAGCAATCTCGCCATTCGCACGTTGTAATGAGCCTTGCTTCTTTCTTTGACTGGCATACCTGCCCCGAGCATCCTCCAACAATACAATCATTACTACTTGAGCACTTGCCTTCTGTCGAAAAACCGCAAAAAGGTATACTTGGTTTTTCTATTTTTTGTGGTTTTTTCAACATTACTACTAATAATATGGCTGCAATTATTAAAAGTAGCAATATAAGCAGAACTTTAACATTTTTCTTTTCTTTAATTTTTCTTTTAATTTTCATTCTATTTTCTCTCCCTTCTCCATTTATCTATCGCAGCCTTTAATTCCTTATGCACTATCGCGTACTCATCAAGAGGTATATTCTGTAATGTTGCATTAAGTGCTTGGCGAACAGCTCTTGCTCCGGCAAAAGTGCCTTGAGGATGCCCATGAATACCTCCGCCAAACTGTAACACAGAGTCCTTGCCAAAAATTTCATAGAGCTTTGGGATCATTAATGGTTGTAAACCCCCTGATGCTACTGGCATAACTGGTTTTAACCTATAAAAATCTTCTGTCAAAACTTTTTTATTTTCTTTAACCTCTTCACTAGTTTCAAACATTTTTCCTACACCAGTCCCAATATGCAACTGATCCAAGCCAATAAGCCTCACTAATCTTGCAATTACTTTCATATTAATTCCATGCTGCTGATTTTTTGTGAAAGCAGCATGCCCTGCTCTATGGCCATGCAAAACAAGCTCAAAGTTTTCATTACGTAAGCTTTGCAAAGCTGCCCAACCACAAGTTATAATATCAACCATCACATATTCATTACCATAATCTTGGACAAGCTTTGCTCGTCTGAGCATTTCTCTTGTTTCTGCAGTTATATTTATCATATAAATCTTTTTCTCTCCAGTTTCACTTTCAGCTTTTTCTTTCGCTTTGATTGTTTCCCGAAGCCTTTCTTCAAATCTATTAAATGTCTGATTTGCAAGATTTTCATCATCTTTAACAATATCACAACCACCAAGCCATGCTTCATAAGCAACTTGAGCGTGATCTTTTGTCTTTAAACCTAATTTGGGCTTAACAATTGTTCCTACGAGAGGCCTATCTTTTATTTTTAAAATCTTTCTAATTCCTGGAATTCCGTATTTAGGACCTCTAAAAATTTTAACAATGCTTGATGGAAAAATTATGTCATTAAGCCTCAAATTGGCGATATCTTTCATTCCAAAAATATTCCCTGCTATGCTTGACATTATGTTTGGCAAATTCCCAGGCTCAAAAAGCTCATGGGGATAAGCAATTTTCACATTAGCAGAGTTTTCGCTAACTTTTTTTATTTCAAAAACTTTTGCCGCAAATTTTAACATGTAAGGCTTTGTTGTTGTCGTCTCCGTCCATGTTCCAATGCTACTTTCAGCAGCAACTCCGCCGATAGCCCTCTTTAACTCTTTTTTATTTCTTGCCTCAACATAGAAACTACAAATTAAGTCAGTAGGTCTCGGCTTATATTTCAACTCAATATAATCTTCATATCTCATTTACAAATTTCACATACCCTTACTGAGTCTTTTATTTTTAATTAATTAATGTTTTTAAAACTTTCATTTATGCCATCATTTTTATATAAAATTCAACAAAAGTGAAAAGTAAATAGAGCAGAATTAGTGCTATCCCCTCAATAACGTAAAGCTCTCTTCCTGTATGAAAAAAAGTAATAAATATAAATGCGAAAACGATAAGAAAAACAGCGCTTATCATGAATAATAATATGTCAGTTATGATAGGGTAAACCAAAGCAGCCACCCCTATTATCAAAGTAGAATTGACAACAATTGTTCCTATTTGATCTCCAAGTGCAATTTCTCCTTTGTTGTTTAGAGCAGCCGCTATTCCAAAAGTTAACTCTGGTAACACTGTACCTATAGAAATTAAAAATAAGCCTATCATTAGTGTCGGCAATTTTAAATCATTACTAATAAGGATTGCATAATGAACAACAAACTTAGATGAAAAGAACATCACAGCTAGCAAAACAACAAAAAGCATTGATTGAAAAACTATCTTGTATCTTCCTACATTGTTTTCAAGTTTTTCCTTGAACTCCTTTTTTCTTTCTTTTATTAAATGATAGGAAAAAATAAAAAAGACTATAATTAATATTGCTCCATCGATTCTTGAAAGCGAATTGCCAATAAAAAAAAGCACAAGTAGTAATAATAAAGGAATAAACATAAGTAATGAATCTTTTCGTGTCGTCTTACTTTTTACTTTTATTCCTCGCGAAGCTATAATAATCAATCCTGTTACAATAGTTAGGTCAAGAATATTTGCCCCCATAATGTTTCCAAGACTTATAGCAGGATCTTTTTCAATTCCGCTTGTAATAGCGACAAAAAGTTCTGGTAAGCTTGTTGCTATAGCCATTATAATAAACGCTGCCGTATACTCTGTGATGTGTAAAAAACGAGCAATTTTCTCAAGACTTTTAACTAGCAAAGTTCCTGAGCCAAATAATATTATGCAGGAAACAATGAAAAGTAACAAATGAATGATCATTTTTTTATTTTTTACTTTTAATTTTAAGTCTGGCAAATTTAAAAACTTCCCCTAAAATAAAGATAGAGGAAGAGACTACAAAGATTAAAGCAAGTTCACTCGCTTTTAAACTTGTCGTGCTAAAAACTATCTTAAGAGGAGTGCTCAAAATTCCTATTTGCAATCCTAGTGTAACTGTAATCATAGCTAATAGCCAGTAATTTTGTTTTAGTTTGTAAATAGGTTGTGTAAAGCTTCTGAAGTTTAGGGCATTAAAACATTCGAAAAAAACAAGAGCAGTGAAAGTTATTGTTTGAAGTTTTGTTGCACTATTTGCAAGATCATCTAAAACAATCAAGCCAGCTATTATAATCAATGCAAGTAAAAACCATAATAGTACAACTTTTAAATTAAAAAGTTCAGAGCTTGGCCCTCTTTTCATTATATCAGCTTCTTCATGTTCAGTGCTCAATGATAAAGCAATAATGCCATCTGTAACAAGATTTATCCATAAGATTTGTAAAGGCAAGAGTGCAACAAGTGTTGGCCAACCAAGCTTTGTTCCAAGCAATAAGCCAACAAGTATTATCAAGATTTCTGCAAGATTGCATGAAAGAAGATAGTAAGAAAATTTTTTTATGTTATCAAAAACTCTCCTTCCTTCCCGTACAGCTTTAACTATACTTGCAAAGTTGTCATCAATAAGCACAATATCAGCAACATCACGCGTAACATCACTTCCACGCTTTCCCATAGCAATGCCTATATCAGCTCTCTTTAATGCAGGAGCATCATTAATCCCATCTCCAGTAACAGCAACAATGTACTGTTCTTTTAATAACTCAATGATCTCAAGCTTTTGTTTTGGCTCAATCCTAGCAAAAATCTTGTATTTTTCCGCAGCTATCCGCTTTTTTTCCTCACTTAGCTCATCAAACCTTGCTCCATCAATAGCCTCTCCGACTAGGCCTATCTTTTTACCTACAGCAATCGCAGTCAACAGCGAGTCTCCTGTTATCATCTTCACTTCAATGCCAGCCTGCTTGCATTGTCTTACCGCTTCTCTAACCTCTGGCCTTGGTGGATCTAGTAAAGCTTGGAAGCCGATAAAAATAAGTTTATTTTCCGCTTTATGTTGTGTTATACTCACCTTAGTCAATTTTTTAAACGCAAATCCAAGAACGCGTAGCCCTTCGTTAGCAAGGCTTTCATAAAAACTAAATAACTCTTTCTTTCTTTTCTCGTCAAGCTTTTTTATCTTTCCGTTAACAATCTCATAGCTTGATCTTGCCACTATGGCCTCAGGAGCACCTTTTACATAACTAATAACTTCTTTCTTGCTCTCTCTCACAACAGACATCATTTTTCTTGCAGATGAAAATGGAAACTCAGTAATCTTTGGCTCAGCAGAAGTTAGCTTTTCTTTATCAAATCCAAGCTTTAAAGCAGTTCTTAGCAAGCCTTGCTCTGTTGGATCTCCAATAAACAAATACTCATCATTAATTTTCTCTGCTCTTGCTTTATTGCAAAGCACACCTGTTTTTATTAACAATGTGAGGGACTCACTTAGCTTTGGATTGCTGGCATCGACAATCTTATTATCATAAAAAAACTTTACAACTTCCATCTTTTCTTCTGTTATAGTGCCAGTTTTATCACTCGCAATAACACTAACTCTCCCAAGCGTTTCAGCTGCCGGAAGTTTTCTTATCAAACTATTAACTTTCTCCATCCTCCTTACAGCTATAGCTAAGCATATTGTAACAACTGCAGGTAGACCTTCTGGAACAGCTGCAACAGCAAGACTGATTGAAGTTAATAACATTTCAACTTTCTTTAAGCCAAGCAAAATCCCAAGGAGAAAAATTGCTATACATATAAAAATCACAATTACGCCGAGCTTTTTGGCAAAGCTATCAAGTTTAACTTGTAAAGGGGTTTTTTTCTTCTTTGTTTTTTGCACAAGACTTGCTATTTTTCCAAACTCGCATTCCATGCCAGTAGCAAATACAACAGCCTTCCCATAACCATTAACAACACTTGTTCCACTAAACATTATATTAGCTCTCTCATGAATTCTTACATCAGGCTTTAGCTTTTTTATTGTTTTTTCAACAGGAATGCTTTCTCCAGTAAGTATTGCTTCATCAGCTTTTAACTCATAGGCTTCTATGAGCCTTGCATCAGCAACTACTTTGCAACCTTCTTCAAGAATTAAAATATCTCCTGGCACGATATCAAATGCATTTAACTCGACAACCTTACCATCTCTTAGTACTTTTGCTTTTTGCACAAGACTTGCTTTTAATTTTTGTATAGCCTTTTCAGCCTTATAATTTTGCACAAATCCAAGAGCAGCATTTAAAAAAACAATTCCAATTATCGCATAAAAATCAATCAAATGTCGCATTATAATGGATATTACTGCTGCAATTAACAGTAAATAAATAAAAAAAGAATTAAATTGAGAGAGAAAAATTAGGAACGGTTTTATCTTATGCACTTCTTTGATTTCATTTTTTCCATAAATAGCAAGCCTTCTTTTCGCTTCAGTCATGCTCAAGCCATTCTTGCTCGAGCCAAGTTTTTTCATAACTTCTTGGGCAGTTAGTGCATGCGCTTGCCATTCCTTTCTCTTGCTTTCTACCACTTTTTGCATTAATAAAAAGAGTTAAAAAGTATTAAAATTTATTGAATTAATAAAGTTTGATAAAAAATGAAAAAGAGAAGAATTAATAAGAAATCACAATTTTTTATTTTTGCAAGCTTAATTGGGGTTTTGATTATATTTTCATTTGTACCCTCAATAATAAAAAAGCTCCCTGAACCAAAATTCTATGATCTTAGTAAAAATTTCAAATTTGAGACAGCAGAAATTATTGCTAAAGGTAAGTTGAAAGAGATGCAGGGGCAAAGTATAAACATTCGAAATTATCTTGACAATTTAACGAGAGAATATCTAAAGTATGGCTTAACCGAAGATCCGAATCTTGAGTTAATTTATGTCTATGGCAATTCTAGCATGGTCATTGTTTATAATTTTGCTGATGAGAATGCAACTGTTTATTCTTCTTTAACGAAAGAGCTTGAAGGAGGAAGAAAAAAGATAAGTTCAACTCTTTCTCTTGGAGAGATAAAAACTAATGTTATAAGCGAGGCTCAAGGATATCCAATGGCTTTAGATTACATCAGCGATAGCATCTCTTCCCCAGGCCAACAAGTTACAATTAAACTAGCGAATCAGAATTATTCTTTTAGTTTGACTGAGCAAGAACAATTTTTTCTTATCCTAAGAACAAAACGTGAAAATGAGACATTTATTTCTGTCCAATAAGCAAGGAATTAGTGAAATAGTTAGTTATGTTCTCTTGATTATGCTTTCAGTAAGCCTTGCCGCAATGGTTTATACTTTTCTCCAATATCGCGCCAAATTTCCCGAAGAAATAAAATGTCCTGAAGGAGTTTCAATTTATGTTTACAATCTTTCTTGTCAAGATCTTAATTTAATATTAAAAAATAATGGACTTTTTAATATAAGCGGAGTTAGTATCTTTAGTTATAATGCTTCTGGCTTATGTAATCAAACTTTGAAAGATTTTTCTTTAACTTTGGCTCCAGGTGAAATATACCAATCAAGTTTTGGCTACTGCGCTGCTTTAACTAAAATTGAAATCTTGCCATACCGCAAGGAAAAAGGAAAAAAAATATTTTGTAGTTCAGCGAAGCTTTCGCAAGAATGTTAAAACCATGTTAAAACCAAAAAAACTCGTATTTTTCTTCATATTCTTCAAGCACGCGAATTTCTTTTGAACTTACTATTCGAGCTCTTGATTCGCGAGCTTGTATAACTATTAGTTGCCTTGAATTGTGCTATCAGAATAGAATTTCTTGCTTCTCGCCTTCTAGAATAAGTTCGCCATATTGACCATCATAACCTGGCCTAACCTTTATCTTGCCTTCTCGATTGACTTTTATAGCATGAACTATTTTTGGTGTTGTGATTTTTCTTAGCTCTTCATAAGGAACATCGAGCAATATGTTAAACTCGTTGTTGAAAACTTTGACTAGCGAGTTATATTCCTGCCAAACTTTGTTGGAAGTCATTGAAACTTTGAATACAGCACCAATAAGCTCATGCAATGGCAAAAGAGTTGTAAAAGGCCTTGCATCGCTTGGCCTAAAGCCTGGCGGCCTATCGGCAAGTTCCTCAACTCTATGCATTACCCCAATTGTTAGTTGTTTTCCACAGATTGGGCAGATATTGTTTAACTTTCTCGCTTCTTGGGGCGAGCATGAAAAATTGCAAAGCCTATGTCCGTCATAATGATATTTGCCATAACTCGGAGAAGTCTCAACTGTAAATTTAATTTCTTTATTTCTTATTGCATCAATTAAGTCTTTATAGCTAAAGTTTTCTTTAAGTTCAAAAACAGTTGCTTCTCTGCCAAGCCTCCACGGCCAATAACTATGCGAGTCAGAAAATGAAACTATTGAAAATTTGTCAAGCTTACTTAAACGCCAGTTCATTGCTGGATCAGAAGACATGCCTGTTTCAAATGCATGAATGTACTTTATTTTATCTTCAAAAGCTTCTTCCATGCTATTAAAGCCAGACATAGAACCAAAAATAGAAAACCAAGGAGTCCAGACATGGGCTGGAATTATTTCTATAGCTTTGCTAATTGACATCAGATTTTCAGTGAGCTCGACACAAGAAAGGTTAAATATTGGTCTTCCGTCGTAATCAAGTCGACCTTTCTTTTCTAGATAAGCATTAATTTGATCAACAATTTCAAAGCTAGGAGCAAGAATAATGAGATGAACTCGCCTTCCCTTACTTCTCTCGCTATAAATTAATGAAATCTCATTACTTAAAACAAATGGAAAGCCGCTTTTTGTCCTTAAAATTCCTTCATTTTCAATAAGCTTATTTTTTAACTCCTTAAGCCATTCAGGATGGCTAAAATCGCCTGTGCCAAGCAAGCTTATGCCCTTGAGCCTTGCCCACTTCTCTAAATTCTCTATATTAATATCCCTGCTTGTAGCTCGAGAAAATCTTGAATGAATGTGTAAATCAGCTATAACTTGCATATTAAATAAAACGATAAGAATTTAAAATCTTTTTTCGCTAACTTTTTAAAATGAAGAAATAATATCTAGAATGCCAGAAAACAAGGATGAAGTAAATCAGGAAGAAATATTTTTAGGAAAAGAAAAAGCAATTAAACTTAAAGGTTTTAGTAAGCTTGATTTAGCTGAACTAAGTGTAGTAAAAAAAATAGCTGGCCATTATACCAAAAAAATTGAAGATATCTTGCATGATTATGATGAAATCAAAGTTAGACTTAAAATGCATCAAAGAAGCAATCTTTTTATCCATGAAATTGAATCAGAAGTTTTTGCCGGGAATATGAGGTTTGCGGCAAAAGCAGAGCATAAAAATCTGTTTCATGCGCTAAGTGATTGTTTTGAGGCGATTATAATTGAAATCGCTAAAAAATTTAAAGATAAGGAGTATATTAGAAAGGAAAAAGATAAAAGTGCAAGATATCAGCTTGGTGTAGATATCGAAGAATTAAAAGAAGAAAAGGAAGGTGAATAAAGATGAAAAGGCCACGTTTAAGTCTGCGCGAACGAGGAAAGATTAGGCTTAGTGAATATTTTAAAGAATTAAAACCTGGCGATAGAGTTATGCTTGTTCCTACATTGAATGCGCCGCTATTCACTAAACTAAGTTATGATAAATCCTACAAAGGGCTAGCAGGAGTAGTAAAAGGAAAACGAGGAAAATGCTATATTGTTGAAGTTAAAAAAGGTTCTAAGTTAAAGACAATAATTACCCATGCCTTGCATCTAAAGAAGCTATAAGCAAAAGAAAAATATAAAAATAAAGTTATACTATTAGTTAGAAGTAAATAAAAAAGTAAAAAATAAATAAAAAAGTAAAAAATGAAAATAATTAAAAAAACACCAATAAGCTTGGCAGAAGTAAAAGAAATCTTGGCTAAGGAAAAGAAAGAAGAAAACAAGAAAGTTGAGCAAGTGTTAGATTATGTTAATAAGTTTGCCAAATTAAGCGCAGAGAATGCAAGAAAATTAATGGAAGAACTAAAAACTTTACAAATAGTTAAGCTTGATGAAGAATACATTGTTAAAATCGTTGATATATTACCAGAAGATGCAGATGATGTGAGAAAAATTTTTGTTGGAAGCTCAATTAGCTTGAATCAAGATGAGATCCAAAAAATACTTGAAATTGTTGCTAAATATAAAAAATAAAAATGAAGAAAGAAGAATATGCAATAGTCTTAGATTATCTACCATATGGCTATGCGCTTTCACGCGAAAGAATTCCAATTATTCTAGCGATAGGTACAAATTATTTTTCTTTGCTTGAACTTGTGCCGCGAAGAAATGTTAAAATAGAAATCAAAGAAAAAGTTTATATCGGAGAAGGACTGCGAGATAAAATTTATTTTATTAAGGGGAAAGCTAGCCCAGAGAAACTAACAGAGACAGCTAAGCTTAATTTGCAGGAGGTAGTTCATGAGCTTTTAAAAGATAAGGAAGCTATGATTGTGAAATTTTTTAATGAAGCGCAAGCTATCAATAAACGAGTTCATATGCTAGAGCTTTTACCAGGTTTTGGCAAAAAACACACAGAGGAAATTTTGAAGGCGAGAGAAGAGAAGCCTTTTGAAAGCCTTGAAGATTTGAAAAAACGCGTTAAAAATATCCCTGATCCAGTAAAAGCAATTGAAAAGCGAATAATCCAAGAATGCACGCAAAAAGAAAAATACAGGTTTTTTACACATTAAAACTTTAACAATGCCAATCAATTTGTTAGCAACATTTTTAAATTTGTCTTCTATGTTTAAAAAATGGCAAGAGAAAGAAAAAAGGAAATAGCTGGAGAAGGCTTTGTTAGACTACTCGATACAGACATTCCTATGGAAAAATCAGTTATCATTGGATTAACAAAAATAAAAGGAATTAGTTTTAGCTTAGCTAATGCTATCTGCAATTACTTTGGTATCGATAAAAATAAAAAAATGAAAGAATTAAGTGAAGAAGAGAAAGAAAAAATTAATTCTTTTCCTTCTGTAGTCCACGAGTTTCCAGTATGGCTTTTAAATCGACGCAAAGATAGAGGTAGTGGCTTAGACTTACATTTATTAACAACAAAGCTTGATCTTGCTAAAGAATTTGATATTAGGCTGATGAAAAAAATTAAATCATACAAAGGGATAAGACACAGTATGGGCTTGCCTGTACGTGGACAAAGAACAAAGAGTCATTTCAGAAAAGGTACAACTGTTGGAGTAGAAAAAGCTAAATCAAAGAAAAGATAAAATGAGAAAATTTAGAAATAGATACATAAAACCAAAAAAACTTTGGAGTAAGGCCAGACTTAGTGAAGAAAAGGAAATAAAAAAGCGCTATGGATTAAAAAACATGAGGGAGATATGGAGAGCGGAATATAAAGTTAAAAAAATAAGGCAAATGGCAAAAAAGCTGATTACAGCGTCTCCTGAAGCTCAGAAAGAATTTATCTCTAAACTTGCTAGCTATGGTTTTATAAAAAATGATGCCTTAATTGATGACGTACTAGCTTTAGATAAAACAAAAATTCTCGATAGAAGATTGCAAACAATAGTTTATAAACTTGGTTTAGCTAATACTATAAAACATGCAAGACAACTTATAACTCATGGTCATGTCTATCTTAGTGAGAAAAGAGTTAATACTCCAGGCTATATTGTTAAAATTGATGAGGAAGATAAAATAAGTTTGGAAAAAAGTAAAAAAAGTGAAAGAGAAAGCGCGAGCAAGCATGAAACGTCCGCGCAAACAATGACACAACCATCAACACTTCCAACATAACGAATTTAAATAGCAAAAACCATCAAAATAACTAAAAATAACAAAATTAACCAAAATGACAGAAAAAGAAATTCCGGGAATAGCATATATTTATAGTACTAATAATAACACAATTGTACATATAACTGATTTAAGCGGATATACTTTAGCACGAATTTCAGGAGGAATGGTTACTAAACATGACCGATTAAAAGCCAATCCAACAGTAGCTTTGTTCGTGGCAAAACGTGCAGCAGAAAAAGCTAAAGAATTTGGTATAAACTCACTTTATGTCAGGATCCGAGGTCGAGGTGGTAAGATAAACCCAATGCCAGGTCCAGGTTCAAGAAGTGCATTGAAATCACTGGCAAGAGAAGGTTTAAAAATACTCAGTGTGCTTGATGTTACAAGATTCCCAAGAGGCGGACCAAAACCTAAAGGAGGAAGACGTGGTAGGAGAGTATAAAAAAGAACAAATAAAATGAAAATCGAGATGTTAGAAAGTAATAAAGAAAGATTAAAAATAAAAATAAGAGGAATAAATTATACTCTTGCTAATGCAATAAGACGCTCAAGTTTTGAACTTCTTATGCCAGCTGTTGATGAACTTGAGATTCAAGAAAATGATTCTGTTCTTTATGATGAAATCTTAGCTAATCGTCTTGCTTTGATCCCACTTGTACCTAATAGAAAAATAAACTTACGAGAAGAATGTAGCTGTAAAGGCAAGGGGTGCAGTAAATGCATGTTGAAAGTAAAACTTGATGTTGAAGGAAAAAAAGGAGGGACAATGATTTATGCTTCTAGCATTAAAGGCGAAGCCAAGCCTTTATTTGAAGAAATGCCGGTTGTTTGGCTCGAAGAAGGCCAAAAAATAAAGCTTGTTGCTAATATAAAACTCGGAAAAGCGCTCGAACATGCTAAATTCCAGGCAGGGCTTCTCACTTATTATCCTTGCCCTATTTTAAAAAACTTTAATGCTAAAGCATTTGAAAAAGAAGAGCTAAAGCAAATACTGGCAAAATTTAATATAACTCTTAAAAAAGATCTAGAACTTGATGAAAAACAGTATGAAATTTTCGACTATATCAAAGAAAAATTTCCAGAAACAAAACTAGAGCTTGAGTTAAGTGAAACTGATTTTATTTTTGAGATTGAAACTTTCAGTTATCTAAGCCCTAAAGAAATTTTTATCGGCTCTCTTGAAGCTCTCGATAAAAATCTTGCAGAGTTTGCAAAAAAAGTAAAATAGATTGCTATTTTAATCGATTTTAGATTTTAATAATCTCCCTAGAACTTAATAAATAAACTTTTTTATATTTTGAGTGTATAATAGATATATAATAGAGATGCGGGGATGCCGGAGTGGTCAAACGGGTACGGCTAAGGACCGTATGGCTTAGTGCCTTCGGAGGTTCGAATCCTCCTCCCCGCATTTTTCGCTTTGCCCCCGTAGCTCAATCTGGATAGAGCACTTGCCTCCTAAGCAAGGGGTTGTGGGTTCAAATCCCATCGGGGGCGCTGAATTACTGACTTAAAAAGAAAATGATTTCAAAGATAAGTAATGAAGTCTATTGCCTAGAAGGGAAAACCTTTGGTTCAAAGGTTTACTTGGTTAATAAAAAAATTTTGATAGATACTAGTAGCGAAGCTAATCGCGGCGAGCTTCTGAATGATTTAAAAAAGCTAGGTTTAAAGCTTGATGATATAAAATACATTTTACTAACACATATGCATTTTGATCATAGTGGCAATCTTGAGCTTTTTAAAAATGCAAAAATTTTTGCTGATATAAATGAAATTAAAGCTAAAAAGCAAGAGCTTAAAGAGCGCAAAATCAAAATTTATTCCATACCAAAAACTATAGACGGAATCAAGGTTATAAAAGCTTATGGCCATACTGCTGGAAGCTTATGTTTTCTCTATAAAAATATTTTGTTTTCCGGGGACACTATTTTTGACAAAGATTTTACTCTCATTGGCAGAACAGATTTGCCGAACTCTAAACCGGAGTTAATGCCAAAAACCTTAGAAAAACTTAAGAAAGTAGAATTTGATATTTTATGTCCAGGGCATTGATTACCTACTAAAGATTTAAAAATAATTAAATAAAAATATAAAATGGCGAGGAAAAAGGAAATAAAAAAAACAAATGGAAAAGAGTATCTTGTAGACTTAAACCTCTACATAAAAACTAGGATCTATGTTGGCCATAAAATTATAACTCCTGATATGCGGCCTTATGTCTTTAAAAGAAAGGCAGATGGTGTCGCAGTTTTTAATACAGATATTGTTGATGAAAAACTTCGAGAGTTAATAAAATATCTTAGCAATTTTAAACCTGATGAGATAATGATTGTAGGAAAAAAACAACAATGTTGGAAAGTTCTAACGAAGTTCGCTGAACTTACAGGCATCAAGGCCTTTGTAAGAAAATATCCCCCAGGCATATTAACTAATCCAAACTTAGAAAACTTTCTCGAGCCAAAAGTTGTTTTTATCATCGATCCTGTTGCCGATATAAATGCTTTATGCGATGCCAATCGCGTAGGCATTCCAGTAGTTGCCTTTTGCAATTCTAATCATTACACAAGAGGCATTAATCTTGTTGTCCCTATTAACAACAAAGACGAAGCATCGATTGGTCTAGCTCTTTACATAATAGCTAAAAGCTATCTAAGAGAACTAGGAATAGAAAAAAAAGTAGAACTTGATGATTTTATCGATCTTGCTGCTCTTGAAAAAAGCGAAAGTTAGATTAAAACAAGAATTTTTTTATTTTTTCTATCCCATTATTAGTAATTCTAAAATTGAACTCACGAATTCCTAAACTTCGATGCTTTATTAACACTGCCTTTTTCTTTTCCCCTAAATTTTCAAGCTGAATTAAGCATTTACTCCAATATTTGAGTAAGTCACCACCAACCATATGCAAACTTCCGTCTAAGCCCTGATAAATCTGATTTGTCACAATTACAGGAATACAATTTTTTCTTGCGATCTCACTAAGTAATCGCAATTGTCTCGCAAGAGCAAGATTTACACGCCGTATCTTTTCTTGCTCACGTAATTTTTCGTTTTTATTTTGACCATTTTTAACTTCTTCCCTAACCTCTTCACGCATTAACCCTAGCTCCAACCGATACAACATGCCAATACTATCAACAATTACAAGTTTGATCTCTTGGTTTCTGATTAATGTCAAAATTTTTTCAAGAGCATCTATTTGTTCTTCAAAACTAGTCGGCTTTATAATAATCAAGTTTTTTAAAATGTCACGTTCTTGAGATTTAGACAATAATATCTGTTTCAGTCTTTCTAAGCTAAAACTTGATTCAGTATCAACATAAACAACCTTCTTTTGCGTGCTTAAAACAGAAGCTGTTGCCATCAAACAAAAATTTGTTTTACCGCTGCCAAAAGGTCCATACAAACAAGTAATTATTTCTGGCTCATATCCTCCATTAAGCCATAAATCAAAATCTTTGTTTCCACTACTAATTTTTTCCGCTTTCATTTACTAATTATCTCAATTCTTGAATTTTCAAGCGTTTTTTTAATAATCTTTTTTAAGCTTATTTTTTTCATTATTTCTGCAAACTTCTCTTCGCTAATTTTTGTTGCCGGATGCTTGGCAACCATAAAACTGCAACAATCAGCATATTTTATTATACAAAGGTCATAGATAGAAATCTCTTTAGCAATATTAATAATCTCACGTTTGTCATAACTTATTAAAGGCATAAGGACTGGCATGTCAATACTTTTCATAACCACACTTAAGTTTTCAAGCGTTTGACTGGCAACTTGGCCAAGACTATCGCCAGTCAGCAATGCTCTTGCTCCTTCTTGCTTGGCAATTTCTTGAGCAAGAGCAAACATAATTGCTCGATAACAAATCATCCTAAATCTTGCATCAACTTTTTTTATTATCTCTTTCTGCACATCACCGAAACTTATTATATATATTTTTGATTTTATTTGAAAACAGTTTAGTTTTTTAATCAAACTTAATATTTTTTCATCGATAATCTTATATTTATTGCTAGGGTAATTATGAAAGTGCACAAAAATTATCTCAAGCCCTTTTTTCATTGCAAGAAAAGAAGCGATAGCACTATCAAAGCCACCAGAAAGTAATGCAACAACTTTTCCACTCGTCGATGTTGGAAGACCACCGATACCTTTTCTTTTTTCAGTAAAAATAACAAACCAATCTTTGTTTATCTCGATAAATATTTTGTTATTTGATTTGGGTTTAAAAACAAATTCCTTTTTTAGTTCTTTTATCAAAGTATCTCTAATCTCTTGACTAGTATATTTAAAATCTTTCCAAGCTCTTCTTACTTCAATATCAAACTCTATAAACTTTTTTTCCTTGGCAATTTCAAAAACCTTTTTTTTCAATCCTTCAAGACTTTTCTCACTCTCTTCGCATTTCGCAATCCAAGCTATCCCGGGAATTTTTTTAATTATTTCTTCATCTTTTTCCTTAATCTCAAGTAAAAAGCTACCAAAAGCACGTTTTATTCTAACATTACTTATTTTTGCCTTTATATTCTCAGCTAGCTTTCTTTCAAATGCTATTCTATTCTTGCCTTTTGTGCCAATCTCACCAGAAACATGCAATAGAATCTGCATATATACTAATAGGCGAGATTGTTAATAAGCTTTTCTAAGTTTGAGAGCAATCTTTTTAAAGAAGAAAAGTTTTAGTTTGAGATGATAATTAAGCTACTTGTCGAAGCGGGAAACATGAAGCCAAATCCAGCGATTAGCCAAAAACTTGGCCCGTTAGGAATTAACATGGGAAAAGTAATTGCTGAAGTTAACAAAGCTACAGCAAGTTATGCTAATCTAAAAGTTCCTGTTGAGCTTGATATCAACACTGCTACTAAAGAATTTAAAGTGAATGTTCTTACTCCGCCAACCTCAGAATTATTAAAAAAAGAGCTTAACATAAAAAAGGCCAGCCCTATGCCACCATCAATCTATGTTGGCAATCTTGCAATAGAACAAATCATTAATATTGCGAAGAAAAAAACAGATTTGTTGAATTTAAAAGTATTAAAATCAACAATTAAATCAGTATTAGGCACTTGTGTGAGTTCAGGCATCCTTGTTGAAAGTAAAAGTGCCAAAGATATTATTGATGATGTTAATAAAGGAGTTTATGATGGACTAATTGAAAAAGCGCTTAAAGAAAATCTTGTTGTTAATAAGGAAAAGAAAGAAGCACTTGAGGCAGAATTTGCTAAAGTACAGGCAAGTCAAGAGAAATTACTTAAGGAATTGCAAAAAGCTAAGGAAGAGGCAGCTGCAGCTAAGGCAGCTGCTGCTGCCGGTGCAGCAGCACCAGCAATACCAGCAACTACAACCGCTCAATCTCCGTCAAGTGCAGGCGAGAAAGGTGAAGGTAAGGAAAAAAGTAAAGAAAAAGTTAAAAAATAAAATTAAAAATAGAATTACAATTATATTTTGGGGGGCCATGGTGTAACCTGGTTTAGCATTCCAGCCTTGGGAGCTGGCGACTCCGGTTCAAATCCGGATGGCCCCACTCTAAATAATTAAACTATAATCAAAGATAGAAACAAAGAAAAAACACAATGGGAAAAACGAAAAAAGTCAAGAGTGCAGCAAGATTTAGAGCAGGCCTAGGGGTTAGTGTTAGAAGGCGAATCGTTGAAATTGAACAAATGCAGAAAAAAAAGCAAGAGTGCCCATTTTGCTTAAAAAAAGCAGCAAAAAGACAAGCTTATGGCATATTTTTATGTAAAGCTTGTGGAAAAAAATTTGCAGCTAAAGCTTATTTAGTAAAATAAAATCTAAAAAAATTTAAAAATAAGATAAACAGATAAACTTAAGCTAAGATGGCGACTTACAAGTGTTATTTTTGTAACAAAGAAACTAGTAGCAAAACTTTAGGAAAATCTTTCATATGCAAATATTGTGGTGGAAGAATATTTTTTAAAGTAAGATCAAAAATAAAAAAAATAAAAGCAATTTAAAATGGAAAAGGGAAAAGAATCAGAGGGAAAGTTGGAGGAGCTCCAACTTTATGAACAAAACTTACAAAATTTAGT
Source organism: Candidatus Pacearchaeota archaeon (assembly GCA_038890875.1). Taxonomy (GTDB): domain Archaea; phylum Nanobdellota; class Nanobdellia; order Pacearchaeales; family JAPDKA01; genus JAWAFA01. The sequence continues at coordinate 393,791 of JAWAFA010000001.1, forward strand.
TTTACAAAAACAAATACTCCAAGCCGATTTGAATGAAATAAATAGTGCTTTAAAAGAAGTTGCCAAAAGCAAAGATGAATGTTTTAAAATAGTTGGCGGGATAATGATAAAAATACCAAAAGATGAAATTATCAAAGATCTTGAGGAAAAGAAAAAGTTACAAGAGTTAAGAATAAAGAGTTTTGAAAAACAAGAAGAAATGCTAAAGAAACATTCACAAGCTCTTCGCGAAGAGCTAATGAAAAAACTTAAAAATAATATATAATAAAAGATAAAAATATTTAAAAACTAAAACAAAATATTTTTAAATAAACAAAATCTTATGGTGAAATGGTGCTCAAAAAAATAAAAGAAATATTCTCAAAGCCTAAAGAAGAATATCTTGAGGTGGATATAGGTAAAGAAGATCAAAAATCGAAAGTTATTGTTAGGCCCTTTGCTCTAAAAACTTTTGATGATGTAACGAAAATCTTAAATGCGTTACGAGAAGGATACACAATAGCAGTGATTGATATTTCGCAATTGAGAAGTAAAGATATAATAGAAGTTAAACGTGCAGTAGCAAAAATAAAGAAAACTATTGAAGCACTTGAGGGAGATATTGCTGGATTCGGTGATAATATTATCATAGCAACTCCAAATTTCGCAGAAATTTACAAGAAAGAAAAAGAGGTTGAAGAGTTACCAAAAACTGAGTAATAATTTGTTCCTACTTCTAATTAGGGCTATGACAAAAATTTTTTTAATAAAAAGCATCTATAAATTTAAAAAGAGAGAAATAAATGAAAAAATTAAGCAGCTTAGCAAAGAATTAAAAAAAAGGCAAATAAAAAGCATAGGACTTCTCTATACGATAAATTTTTTTGATTTTGTTAGGCGAAGTAAAAACATCCTTAAGCAAAATTTTAAGCTTGTCTATGAAAGCCAAATAACTGGATGTAGTTTTGGTAGTCTACCGAAAACAAAAGTAGATGCTTTTGTTTATATCGGCGATGGTCTTTTCCATCCATTAAATTTTGTTAAAGAACAAATTAATCTTGTTTTTGAAAGGGAAAAAATATTCCCTACTACTAATCAATTAGAAAAAATCTATTTGTTTAACCCATTTAACCCTTCTTTTTCAGAGCTAAGCAAAAAAGAAATTGAAGCCCAGATTAATACTTTAAAAGCAAGATGGTTTAATTTTAATAATGCAAAAGTTTATGGGATAGTAACAAGCATAAAACCAGGTCAAATTGATCTTGAGAAAGCGGTGGCTATAAAAAAAGTTCTCGAGCAAGAAAAAAAGAGAGCTTTCCTGTTTTTAGGAGATAACTTAAGTCTCGAAGAGTTTCAAAATTTTAATATTGATTTCTGGATTCTTGTTGCTTGCCCTGGTTTTGGAATAGAAGGAAAAAAACTTTGTACTTCCAGGGAATTTTTTATATTTGAAAAATTGAGAAAAGCAGAAAGGCAGTTTAAAGGTCTAAGTCTGTCCGAAGACAGCACTAAGCACCGAAGTGCTTTAGTGTAAACCTTAGATTCCCCAACTGCCTTAAAATTTAATTTTTTCTATGTTTATATTCTTTTCGGTTTTATCAAACCCCAATAAAATAAAAAACTTCCCCGTCTTTTTCAATTTTTTCATAATCTTTACCAACTAAAAGTTTGTCAAACCAGGCTCTCTCTCCTATCTTTCTTCCACCCCAACTTCTTAATGAAAAACTTATTAATTTCTTTCCTTTTGCCTTAATAATCTTATCACTAAAGCCATGCTCAATTTCCTCTAAACTATCTAATACTTTTAAAGCTATGACTAAATCATCTTGCCCAAAAATTGAGAAATCTAAACTGGTTAAATCTTCATGGAAAATACTTGCATTAATTTTATTTAATTTTGCAAATTCATTACAAATATCGACTATATACTTATCTACATCAAAACCAATATAACATTTATTCTCAAGTCTGAAGCCATTTTTCCATAACCCAATTAAATTAAATCCACAACCAAGATCATAGATATTCATTTTTATTCTTTTGCTCCTCCTTTCAATTTCATTAACCAACCATGGATAAATACTTTTTCTTTCTCGAGTTGCCCTATTCATGTTTAACAATCTATCTAAAACCCAATCTTTATCTAGATTTTGTATAAAAAAATCAAATTTTTTGTAGAATGATAATGGTAAGGGGACAATAATCTTTCTAAGCAAAGCTCTTGCATTTTTTATTAGCTCTTTTTCTCTTAGTTTCTTTTTTTCTAATTTTTGCAAAATCTTCAAAATAAGACCATCACTGATTTTTGAAAATTCTTTCTTTTTCTTTATTGCAATAACCTTACTTATGATATCCATCTAATACAATAAAATCTTAAATTAAAAAGATATTTAATAAAAATATAAAAGATAGACAAAGTGATGCCTCTTTGAAGTTACAAAAGTTTTTTAAATACTAAAATATAATAAAATAACGATAAAATATAAAGATGACAAAAAAAATCAATGTAGACTATTTTGATAAGCCATCAGCAAATATGTACTATATTTTGGGTGCATTTTACGGCAGTGCTATTTGCAATAATAGAGAGCTAACCTTCCGATCAAATTATGAAGATCTTGTTAAAATTGTGAAGAAAGAACTAGAAATTGAACATAAAATTATTCCAGATACCCGTGGAAAAAATTCATACTTCTTAACCATCCGCTCAAAAAAACATATTTTGCCATTATACTCCAAGTTAAATGAGAAGGGGTTTGCTATTGAAAAACAAAAGCGAAAATTCCCGAAAATAAACGAGGAGTACTTAAATCATTTTATTAGAGGTTTTTTTGATGCTAAAGCAACAGTTAATCCAAAAGTACCATGTGTCAAGATAACTTTTAATAATGAATTTTTAAATTCATTAGAAGCGATTCTTAAAAAAAATGGTATAAACAATATTCTTACTTGCAATAATAACCTAACCTGCTCTAACTTAGAAGATATCCTAAAGATTTATGATTTTATTTATAAAGATATTAAGAAGGAGGGAGATTCTTTGCTTTATTTGAAACCGAAAAAAGAAATCTATGATAAAATGGAACAAATTGCGGAAAAAGAGAAGGAAGAAGCATATAAAATTAAAGAAATGATTGATAATAGGTTTGAACAAACTAAAAATATAAGAGAAATATTGCTTGAAGTAAACACGAACATAAAAAAAATTTTTAAATCTGTTTTTAGAACCACGCTAATAAAATATTTAAGAGAAAAAAAAGCAGAAGAAATAAAGAAAATTATTGATGCAGAATATCAAAATCCAAAAACAAATTTTAAAATAAGAACTAAAATAGCTTCTAAGCTTTATGATAATCCTCTTAATCTATCACGTCTATTTAAAAAATTTTATGGGGAAAGTTTGCGAAACTATTGTAAGAAAGTAAAAGCAGATCGAGTAGCAAGAATGATTAGAGAAGAATACGAAAAAACAAACAAAATTAGGGGGATATCATCAAAACTAGTTAAAATAACTGAGTATGACCAAAAAAGATTGAACAAATTGTTCATGGATGTTTATGGCTTACCTTTATCAAAATATATCCATAAAATTGCATCAGAAAAATTTTTATATTAATTATTACTAAAATTAAAAAAATGGGAAAAATAAATAAGATAAAAAGAATAATTAGTCTAACTGCTTTGAGTGCCTTTTTCTTAACAACCGGACTTTATTTGAACAATTGTAGGACTGCAAGTCATAATTATGGCTCTTTAGAAGGAAAAATTACTTTAAAAGAGAATTTGAATAGTTTAAATTATAATAGACTTTCTTCTAAATCGACAAAACCCCAAGATGTAAAAATATGCTTGCGTAAAAAAAATGAAGAAAAATGCGAATCTGTTGATTACACTGATTCTTATGGAAATTATCAATTCAGTGATATCCCTCCAGGCAAATATGAAATTTGGTTTGATATTTCAGATGATGGATTCCCAGACGGTTTTGATAAAACGTCAATAAAAGGTGGGAAAATAACCTATGAAGAAGAGAAAGAAATAGAAAGTAAAGAAAAAAAAGATTTTAATTGTTATATCGCTTTAGACAAACAAAATTATTGTGTTAATGAGACTATGTATATAACTCTTCATTGTAAAAATAATGAGCCAACCCCCTATAATTTAAAAATCCAATTTGTAAATGAAAAAGACAAAGAAATTTATGGAGAAATAGACGTAGCCGGCCCAATTGAAAATAAGGAACTTAGTTATCAGATTCCAGAAACTTGGCCGCTGACTAACAGCCAACCAGGAGCAGACTGGAAAGCATATTTATATAGCCTTTCAGAAAAATATGGAAATTACTATGAAGATAAAGATAACTTTAATCTTTTAGATATATGCAACACTAACCCAGGAGAATTAAAATTAGAAATAGTAATTGAAAATGGTAGAGAATTTACCAAGAGCAAGGAAGTTAATGTTACTTATGCCCCCAGTGATCTACCTGACTTATTAGCAAGATGTATTACCGATAATACTTGTGAGCCATCAAATTATGAAAATTTTAGACAGAATGAAATTGTAACCTTAACAGGGGATTCAGGAGAAAAAAAAGTTTTTGGAAAGGTTAAGAAAGGAACTATTGAAAGTAATATTGCAAATGATAGTATTATTCTCGATTTATTACCCCCATCTGTTTATCTTAATGCAAGTCAAAATAATCTTGATAATGGAAATAAAGCGAACGATATAAATGTTGAAATTTGCTTTAGCGATAATTATGGTATTGATAATGCTGAAGTAAGATTTTATGATCCTAATGGGAGCTTGCTCGAGAAAAAAATTTTAGAGCTAATCCCAAATCAAAGCTGCGCACAACCTGGCGAGATTGGCTATAAAACTAACATTAATTTTTATAATGTAGAAAAAGATGGTGTTTATATAGTTGAAGTTGAAGCTATAGACTACGCTGGAAATTATACAAGAAATGAATATCCCCTTTATATCGATTTAACTCCACCAAATGTTAATTTTGAAGTTTTGGATCATTTGTTAAGATCTTATGTCATTTATCCTCCAGAATCTAGTACTCCGACTATTGATGCCGAAACAAGAAAGAACTTAGATGGATCGGAATTTAGATATGCAGATAAATATACCCAAGGGCAGCAAAGTTGTGATAGCTTAAATTGTTATGATGGAAAACTTGATATTAAAGTTGAGGCAAATGATAATTCAGAATTTGAAATTTTCGTTGATTGGGGTGAAGGAAATGTTGAAGAATTTAATGGTTCTTCAACTCTTATACTTAGCCATCCTTATGCAACGCAAGATATTATGCAAACAGGAGATTATTTAGTTAAAGTTAGTGGCTGTGACATCTTTAATAATTGTTCTAGCATTTTGCAAAAAAAAGTGAAAATTGTGATGACTCAAAAAGATGCTGATGATGCATTTTGGGGGATTGTAAAAGATGCCGTACCCGGACTTGCACCTTTAGAAATGTATGGCTATGATTGTAGTAGCGCCATCGCGCATGGTAAAAATATTTATTGTATTGTTACCGATGATTCTTTTAGAAGGACTAATATCTATCCAGGTGTAACTTTTGTAAATGATTTCTATCAAGCAGCGCAAGATGTTGGTCATGTTTATGTAACTCCTGAAAAACATGATTTCGTTGGAAATGATAACTATAATAATTACTCCTACTGTGAAACTAACCTTCCACCTGAAACTGGATTGGCTAATTGCGAGATACCTCTAACTTTAAATATTTGGTTTAGGGCAAGAGGGCCTCCGCACCCAATTGCAATAATACCAACAGATTACAGAACGTTTACAACAACAGATTGCACTCTCCCGGATTATGATCAACTTTATTGTGCTTATAAACTCGAAGATGATCGTGGCGATTTCTAAGGACAAAACAAAAAATTTTTTATATACTCTTTTCTAAGTTTATAAAAAGAAATGTTAGAGAAATGGTAAAAAAAGAGGGAATAACTATTGGATTAGTATTTCTTTTTTTATTTTTTTTAGGGTTAATAATTCTTTTTATTGGGCCAAGAATAACTTTATTTGGGTTTACACAAGAACAAAATTGTGATTATGTAAGTGGCGATTGGATTATAAGTGACATTAATGTAGTTTGCGAGAATCGAAATATAAATATAACGGGAAATTTAATTGTTAATGGAAGTGGCAATCTAATTTTGAATAATGTAACCCTTTTTGTTGCTAATTCTGTCTTTCTACAAAACAATGCAAAATTTTTGTTAAATGAGAGTACTTTAAGTTTAAATGTAAATGATTTATCGCCAACAGAGTATAATATTTCATCAGATGGAGAAACTAACCTTACCCTTTATAACTCTTTGATCAAAAACTTTAATGTTGGAAAATATAAAATTAACATTTCTGGTTACTTTAATCTAATAAATAGTAGCACATCAAATCAAACAGAGATCGATTTTTATGGTAATAAAGCTATATACTTAATCAACTCGAGAATTAGCTCAAGACAATTAAGATTTGATATTAGCAGGACGGCCGGCGTATTTGCTAATAATATCACATTTGATAGCCCTTGTCAAACATCATCTGATATATTTAATATAGAACAAAGTTCATTGTTTATAATAAACAACTCGATCTTTGAATGTTCTTTATCAGTTAATGAATATGCAAATGTTGTTATTGAAAATTCAAATTTTGATAATCTCTCAATATTCAAAATGTACTCTTATGCTCAAATCAAAAATAGCACTTTTGATACTTTAGACCTTAGCTCTTTAATAGTATTAAACTTTACAACAACTTCGAATATAACAAATAAAATAATCTTATCTTCTGCCATCCCAAATGGAGATGAGCCAAAACTTTATGGAAACCTATCGATGCCACAAATAATTACTTGGATGCCAGGTTCTGATAGGCTTATAAGATATTATCCAATTTATCTTCGCGATCAGTTTGGAAGGCCTTTACAAGGATGGCATGTTAATATAACAAGAAATAGTGATAATGCCTTAATAAGTGAAGGCTATACTGATGCTGATGGTCGCGTTGAATTGAATATTACTTTTAATGGAACAAACTATGCTAGCGGTAACTTTACACTTTCATGGAATGGCAGCACTGACATAAACTTGCTTAACAATACGCCGATAATCATAGTTGAAAATATCTCAGATAACCCACCTTACTGGAGCCAAAACATAACCAATCCTCCAAGTCCTGCTGGCCTATCAAATGTAAGCTTTAATTTTAGCATTATTTGGAGTGATGAGCTTAACAGTACGATAACAGCCGTGCTGTTCGAAAACAATTTTACAGGGATGTTTGTTAATTTGTCAGTGCTAAGCAATTGTAATGCCATCAATGATACTAGCATCCAATGCAATCTTTCTTTTAACTTAGCTCCAGGAGTTTATACTTATCGCTGGTATGCCCAAGATGTGGCAGGCAATACTAATACAAGTGATAACTGGCTCTATCAAGTTTTTGATGATCTACCTCCATCAATACAATTTGTCTCCCCGACACCAGCAAACAACTCAGTACTACAACAAAACTATCTTCAAGTAAATGTTACAGCCCAAGATAATTTAGACATAGCTACAATAATAATCTATCTTTATAATTCGAGCTCTCTTGTTAGTACATGGATATGCCCAACTTCTCAGTTTTGTTTTTATAATTTTACAAATTTGCCTAATGGGATCTATTATTTCAATGCAACTGCCAATGACAGTAGTAGTAATTCAAATCAAACAGAAACAAGGCAAATTAACATCGATGTTGCAGGAGCTGGCGGAGGCGGAGGCAGCGGCGGCGGAGGCGGTGGAGGAGGTGGTAGTGGTAGAACATGTACTTCAAACTGGCAATGTAGTATATGGAGCTCTTGTATTAATAATAAATCAACGAGATTATGTATTGATCTCAATGGTTGCGAGCCGAGCAAGATTGAAACAACTATCTGCAACTCAAATGAAAAATTAGGATTAGAAGGATGCAGGCCTATTTGGTGGTGCGATCCGTGGGGGTCTTGCATTGGTGGTTTTATGTACAGAAAATGTAATGTATCTAATGCAGATGATTTATTTACTTGTATTTATAAAATCCTCCCTGATAATTTGAAAAATTTAACAAAATCTAATCTTATTGAGCTTTTAAACAAAGGCGAGCTTGCAAAATATTTTGGTTCATATTTTGAGCCTCCACTTATGAAAAAAAGTTGTGGAGAAAAAGCATTCCAGGAAGAGCAGCAATATGAAATACAAAAACCACTTCCAGTAAAATGCATTATGCCCTGGTATTTCTTTATTTTACTAGCTTTACTCCTTTTTACATTTCTCATTTATCTAATTTTAATATCAAAATTAAAAAAGATAAAAGACGAAATAAAAAAAGAAACTGAAAAGAAAAAGTGAAAAATGGAAGAAAAAAATGAAAAAAGTCTTGAAGAATTGGAAAAGGAGAAAAAAAAGTTAATTATTACCAGCACAATCATCCTCTTAGTTTTTATTGTTTTAAGTATAATCTTACTTTTGTTGAAAAAATGCCCTAAATGGTGGTTTATTGACATTGTGGTATGTATAGCTTTATTAATAATTTCAGCAATAGCTTATTTTAGTTATAAACAAGAACAACAAAGAGAAGAAAAAAAAGGAGAAAGGGCAAAAGAAGAAGTAGGAAAAGCGAAAGAGGTATCAAAAGAGGGTAAAGAGATTAAATTTAAAAATGAAGAAAGCAAGAAATAGGAATGGCAAAAGGACTTTACGGCTATTTAAATGATTATTGGAGACAAAGAAAATTTGAAATCAACTTAGTTGATTTCCGAAGGGAGCCGGCGGTTTTACTTTTGAAAAAACCAACAAGAATTGATAAGGCAAGGAGACTTGGTTATAAAGCTAAACAAGGTATATATGTCGCACGCGTACGTGTAAAGCGCGGTGGGCACAAAAGGCCTAGGCCTAAAAGTGGAAGAAAGTCAGGAAAATTAACAATAAGAAAAACACTAGGGATGAATTATAGATGGATTGCAGAACAACGAGCTTCAAAGAAAACAGGGCTCGAAGTGCTAAATAGCTATTATCTCGCTAAAGATGGTAAATATTATTGGTATGAAGTAATTCTCATTGATCCTAATGCAAGTGAAATAAAAGCTGACAAACAACTTGGATGGATTACGAGTGGAAAACATAGAGGTAGAACTTTTAGAGGTTTGACTAGTGCAGCTAAAAAGTCGAGAGGTTTAAGAAGATAGTGCCCACAGGCTAATTCAAAAATTTTTTATATCACAAAAATTCCTTTTTTTATGGCGGTAGTAGTCCATTGGTAAGACGCCAGGCTGTGGCCCTGGAGAACCGGGTTCGATTCCCGGCTACCGCCTTACTATGCAATTCATAGAACTAGCAAAAGTTTTTGAAAAGTTGGAAGCAACAACTAAAAGGCTCGAGATGTTCGAAATTTTGAGCAATTTCTTTAAAATAATTAATAAAGATGAAGTGGACAAAGTTGTTTATTTATGCCAAGAACGACTTTTGCCAAGTTTCAAAGGCCTTGAAATAGGAATGGCAGAAAAAATGGTAGAAAAAGCAATAGCCAAAGCGACTGGGGTAAGTATGGACAAAGTAATAGCTGAATATAAAAAGCTTGGCGATCTTGGGTTAGTTGCTGAAACTTTACTTCAAAAAAAGCCTAAAACTCTTTTCATAAGAAAAAAACTTTCTATAACAGATGTTTATATGAGACTTTATAAAATAGCAGAAATAAGTGGAGAAGGAAGTGTTGAAAAAAAGATAGAGGAAACAGTAGGTCTTCTTGTTAATTCCTCTCCTCTGGAGGCACGCTATATTGTGCGCTTTATTCTTGGTAGACTACGCCTTGGGATAGGTGATCCAACAATAATGGATTCGCTTAGTAAAGCAATTTCTGGTGATAGAACAAAATTAAGGGAAGATATTGAACGCGCTTATAACCTTTGTTCTGATCTTGGTCTTGTTGCAAGTATTCTGTTTAAAAAAGGAGTTAAAGGATTGAAAGAATTCAAAGTTACCCTAAACTCGCCAATAAGGATGGCATTAGCTGAAAGATTAACAAGTGCCGAAGAGATAATAAAAAAAATTGGAAAATGTGCTGTAGAAACAAAATATGACGGATTACGCTTGCAATGCCATTATGATGGAAAAAATGTTGAAATTTTTTCTCGTAATCAAGAAAGAATGACGCATATGTTTCCAGATATAGTTGAAGGAATTAAAAAGCAGATTAAAGCAAAAACAGCAATTCTTGAGGGAGAAGCTGTAGCTTTTAATGAAGCTACGGGAGAATTCTTCCCTTTTCAAATCACAATTCAAAGAAAGCGTAAGTATGGTGTTAAAGAGATGGCTAAAGAATTTCCTCTTGTGCTTTTTGCTTTTGATTTACTTTACTTAAATGGAAAGGATCTAACAAATGTTGCCTATGAAAAAAGAACATCCCTATTGAGAAAAATTATCAAAGAAGGGGCAACAATAAGAACAACAGAACGTATAATAACAGATGACCCAGCAGAGCTTGAAAAATTTTTTGAAATCAATGTTGAAAAAGGAACTGAGGGGATAATTGCTAAACGCCTTGATGCCATTTACCAAGCTGGTGCAAGAAATTTTAATTGGATAAAATTAAAGCGGAGTTATAAAGGAGAGTTACAAGATACGATAGATGTTGTTATTGTTGGATATTTTAAGGGTAGGGGCTTACGGGCAAGACTTGGAATAGGAGCACTACTTGGTTGTATTTACGATGATAAAACAGATACTTTTAAAACAATAGCTAAAATTGGTTCTGGGCTTAGCGAAGAAAAATGGCAAGAATTAAGGTTGTTACTTGATAAAATAAAACTTGAGAAAAAACCTCCGCGTGTTGAAAGCGAGATTGAACCTGATGTATGGACAGAACCATTTTATGTTTTTACTGTTCGCGCAGATGAAATAACAAAAAGCCCGGTGCATACTGCCGGTAAGACAAAGCTAGAGCCAGGATTTGCTCTTAGGTTTCCAAGAATAGAAGGATGGATTCGAGACAAAAAACCAGAAGATGCGACAACTCTCAAAGAAATAATAGAAATGTTTAAAATGCAAAAAAAAGTTAAAGAATAATTAATAATGAAATAAAATGACTGAAACAAAAGAAAAGAAAAAAATTAGAATTCTTGCAGCCGGTGATATTCATGGCGATGTTGAGTTGGTGAATAAACTTGCAAAAAAGGCAGATAAATATAATGTTGACATAGTTATTCTTACTGGTGATCTCACTTTTGGTGAGATGACGGCTGAAAATCTCGTCGGACCATTTCTTAGAAAAGATAGAAAAATACTTTTAATACCTGGTAATCATGAGAGTCTTGCCACAATTGATTTTCTTGTTGATCTTTATGGACCTGAAGTAAAAAACATTCATGGTTATTCTTTCAAAATGAAAGACGTAGGAATCTTTGGTGCTGGAGGAGCTATTGGTGTCGGACCAAAATTTACCTTAACAGAAAGTCAAATTTTTTCAGCACTAAAACAAGGCTTCAAAAAAATAAAAGATGTAAAGAAAAAAATAATGATCACGCATGTCCATCCAGCAGGCTCTCTTGCTGAAAAATTTTCAAAAATTGTTCCTGGAAGCAAAGCTGTTGAAAAAGCAATCAAATATTTCAAACCAGATTTTGCACTTTTTAGTCATGTTCATGAAGCTAGTGGCCTTGAAGAAAAAATTGGTAAAACTAAATTAATTAATGTTGGAAGAGAAGGTAAAATTATTGAAGTTGAAATCGAAGATTAAAAGTTGCTAAAAGTTTATTTTTTTACCAAAAAACAGATGTTCTTGCTGAAAAGTTGCCTTGCTTCTATTTTAAAGCCAATTTGTTTAAGCAATCTCTCTATCTCCCAAGGCCAAAATAAGTAATAATATCTCATGTAAGTTTTGTCTTTAACACGCCATGCAATATACCTTTCTTTTGCTCTAAATAACCATCTCCAACTAAGCTTATTCCATACACTGATAAAAGCTTCCCCACCCGGCTTTAAAACTCTCCATATTTCTTTTAATGCTTTTATCCTTGCTTTCTCACCTTGTAGATGATGTAACACTGCTATACATAATATATAATCAAAACTCTTTTCAAGAAAAGGCAAGTTTGTTGCTTCTGCTAGTTTTAGCTTGACAGCAATATGGTGCTTTTTAGCAAAATACCTTGCATATTTCAACATCTCTTTACTAAAATCAATGCCGTAACAATCAAAGCCTGCTCTTGCAAAAACAAGCAGATTGCGACAATTTCCACATCCAATTTCTAACAACTTGCCTTTTTTCCATTCCTTGCTGAACTTTTCGAGCCATCTAACAATATCAGGAAAAGGCCTTTGTCTAAAATGAAACCATTGTTGGGCTATTGCATCCCAAACTTCTCTTTGACTGACCATAATTTTTAGAGTTTGTTTAATTTATTAAGTTATTCATAAATTAATATCAGAAATTTGCTACTTTTTTAAATGTCTTTTAAATTTTGCAATCTTCTTGCAAATGTTAAAAATCCAGTATGCATGAGTCCCTTTCTTTTTGGTAATGTGTGTTCGCGAACCTCCCAATAACGTAAAATATTTTCAACAGTAAAAGGAAGTGCAAAACTGTATTTATTTATCTCTTCAGTAACAGCTTTAACTTGTTCAATATAGGGACTATAAACGACAAACCAACCACCAGGTTTTAATGCTTTAGCAGCATGCTTTACAACAGTTTCTGCCTTAATCATATCACATATCACAAGATCAATATTTTTTTCATCGATACCTTGAGTGATATCTTTATTCTTTAGGACAATATTTCTTAAGCTACTAGCCTTGACATTAATTTTTGCATTTTTAAAAAAATCTTGCCTTATTTCATAACTATAAACTTTTTTAACATAATTAGCAAGAAAAATTGTTAGCCATGCACTTCCAGTTCCTCCCTCAACAACTACGCTTTCCTTATTTATTCCAGTAAAAGCAAGAATTAGAGCTGCATCTTTTGGCCTAACCGCTTGTGGCATTATTTTTGTTTTTTTATTAAGAAAGTCAATGATGCTTGGCTTAACAAGAAGTAAAGGTCTTTTCAAATGGCTCTCGATGATTTCACCGAATCTCTTTCCAATAATCTTATTGCAATTTACAGTTCCTAGGTCAAACTCACATATTTTGTTTTTTTTAACTGTTACAAGATAAGCTCTATCCTTGCTAAGCAGCAAAACAAGCTCATTTTCGTTTATTCTATCTATACTATGTTGGTCAGTCTTATGCTTGTGAATTTTCATAAGAAAATAAAGTATAATGATTTAAATTTTTTATCAGTTAAATATTAATAAAGATTTAAGAGTTCCCATTTGTTAAAATAATTTTCACATAACCTTGCTATTGCTTTATAACTTTTAATTTCTTCGATATTTATACTATTTTGTTCTTTTATTTCATTAAATATATCATAAATCCTTTCTTCAAGTTTTGCCGGATATAAACTTAATTTTATACTTCTGTTGTCGAAACTTTTTTTAATACTTGTAAATTTTTTTAAAACAACCCTAATTATATCATTAATCTTTCTTTTTATTCCTTCATCTTTTAGTATCTCATAAAACTCAGTACAAACATAATATTCCTTATGAATAAGCATATCAAATAATTCATATGCCCCTTTTATATAGCCAGGAATTAATACTAAATTTGCTTTTACATTTATACTTTCAATACTCTTACTTTCCGGATTTATAATGTTTAGCTCTTTTTGTAAAAATTCAGCATGGGGAATTTCATATTTTCTATAACTTCTCCATCCTTTATCTATGGCATCAGCATAACATCTTCTATGGTAACAGCCATACCAAATCGCTAATTCACTATAATCTTTAATTAATTCACCACAATGATCACACTTTTCTTCCCCCCGCCATAGACTTTTCATTTCACAATCAAACCATTCTTTAAACTTTTCATCAGATAAAATAACTGCCAATGTTACATCATCAAAAACAGCTTCATTATTAATTTTTGGTAAAAGTTCTTTACTAAAAGGAATAAACTCATGTACATTATAGAGTATATCAGCATTAGCAAAATTAGGCAAAAAAGAGAGATAAAGAAAGCTTATCGCCACATTTTTATTTGGTTTTCTGTAAATAAATAACGCCCTCCCTAGGCGGCCAATCTCCATAATTTAATTAGAAATTGTTTCTTTAAAATTTTATTGAATTTTAGTATAAGAAAAATCATAAAAGATTGACTTTATGACTTTATATTAACCCAAGCTTTGCTGCAATATCTATTGCTTTTCCTTCCTTAAGTTTTATAAAAGCGATTTTCTTTCCTTCACTATTGATTAATGTATTGACTTTAGCAACTTTAGCATTAAAAGTCTTCTCAAATTCTTGTTTTATTTCTGGCCGAGTTGCATTTCGATTAACTTCAAACAAAAGTTTATTTTCAACTTCCATTATCTTGAGAGCTTTTTCGCTTAATATCGGTTTTATTAGAATCATTTTTACAGATTTTATATTTTTTATCTCTATTTTACTATCCCAAGCATATTTAATTTTTTTGCTTGCTCTTTTATTCTTGCATCAAGTTCATTCAAGCCTGCTAAAGTAAAAGCTGTTAAGCGACCCGGCATATTGCCAGCAGCCAAATCTTTAAGTGATAGCTGTCTTGCTTTCACTATCTCAACGCCAAGAGTTGTGAAGGACTTATATTCATCACTTGAAACAACAAAAAGCATGCCAGCACTCTTTTTATAGCGTCTTCCCCGCATTTTTCCTTTTCCTGCACGAATGGTTTTCCTTTTAAAAGCAATTTCAATTAAAGGTGTTGAGCTTAGCAATTTTTCCAATATTTCTTTTAATTGCTTAGCTTTCTTTATCTCTTTTAAATTTATATCTAAAACTAAAGGTAATTCTAACTTGAGATCTTTATCTCTTAATTTTTCATATCTATTTAAAACAATACTTTTATTAGCAATCGCAGCCAAAGCATAGAGAAAAGCTAGGAATTTTTCTTTCTTATTAATTTTTCTCTCACGTTTTATTTTTGGCGGATGTGCACGAAAACCTCCTCTCGTGCTGGGCGCAAAAGCACCTTGCCAATAAAATCCTTGAGGCTTTCTTCTTAACAGTATCTTTCTTGGCACACGACTTATGCCTCTACCATAAGCAGTTCTATAGCGCCTTCTTACATGTCTGACTTTACCACTGGCGCTTCTATTTTTCCCTGCAAGAGGGTAGTTTGTATAATCAAATTTTGCATTTAATTTTAAAACTTCATAAGTTTTGTTGATTATATCTTCTCGATAAGGAAGATTAAAATAACTTGGTAATTCAATCTCTCTTACTACTTTTCCTTCATTATTAATAACCTGCGTTTTCATTTTTCTACAACTTTCATTCAACTTTCATTTAATAATTTAATCTTACTAAAGAATTATCTTGTTTTAATGCTTGCCTTGACGGTCGCAAGGGAAGTGTAATGATCAAGGGTCGTTTTGCTGGACCGACAACACTCCCTTTCACAATAACAAAATCCCCATTTAATAAACCATAATTTTTGAATCCTCCCTTCTTATTTATATTTTTTTCTTTAGCATTACCAACATCAAGTATATACTTATTATACTCTGTTCGAGTAAAAAAACCAAGCTGGCCCATCATAGGAGCCTTAAAACTAATTTTACTAGGAGTTCTTGGACCAAGAGCACCTGGCCTTTTTACCCCTTTCTCACTCTTATGCTGTTTGTATCCAATTCCAAACCTTTTTACAGGTCCAGCAGTGCCTTTTCCTTTTGTTACCCCTCGCACATCAACTAGCTGCTTTGGTTTAATAAGCTCTCTTACACTGATATCTTTATCAAGTTTAGTTTTTATAAACTCTAATTGCCGCTCTTTGCTTCCGCTTAGCCCAACTTCAAAAATATCAGGAGTTTTCTTTAAGCCTATAACATAAGGTTTAGTATAAACAAGAAGTCTTATTTTTTTATCCTTTAATTTTTCTTCTATTTCTTTTATAATCTCTTCTTTGCTTTTTTCTTTTGTACTTACTTTGACTTTCCTCTTTAGCCATTTATAATCTCTTGCAAATGGATTAAAAATTTCTGAATCAGTAACTCCACCACTGCCATAAAATCTTATGGCTAAAATTTTTAGAGGCGCAAATTCAATAATACTTACAGGTAGCACTGTCTCTTGGCCTTTTATCAAACTTGTTGGTTTTTCGTCTCGCACAATCACATCAGCCATACCAACTTTATAGCCGAGTACTCCAAGAAGTCCAGCTTCCCCCTCCTTATATTTCTCTTCAAGCGGTTTCCAATTTACTCTCGGCACAAGTTTCTTGGCTCTTTTCCTTGGCCAAAATTGCAAGCTTCCTGCACGTGGTTTATGTCTCTTTGGCATTTTTTAAAATATAAATTATGTTTATAAAGTTTTTTAAAAGTTTTTAAAATGAAAGTTTTTAAAACTCAAAACTATTGCTCTAAGTAAATTCTGACAGATGAAATGGCAAAAAAACAATTAACTAAACAAGCAAAAGAAAAGGCGATAGATTTTATTAGAAAAGTTAGGGATAAAATTGCCTTGTCAATAGGCGCTGCTTTTGGGCTAGTTATCGCTCTTTCTTGGAATAATGCTATTCAGGAAGGTTTAAATAAACTTATAACCTACCTTGGAATTACTGGGACAACCTATATTTATAAAATAATAACTGCAATAGTAGTTACAATAATTGCAGTATTAGGGATTGTTATAATTTCAAGGTGGGCTGAAAAATCAATTTAACTAACCAGTATAACTTGTTGTTTCTTTTCTCTCGACTTCTCTTATCTTTTTCTCTATATTTTTATATCTTGCAACTTCTTCTTTTGTTATACTTGGCTTGATTTTTTTCATCGCT
Organism: Candidatus Pacearchaeota archaeon; assembly: GCA_038890875.1. GTDB lineage: Archaea > Nanobdellota > Nanobdellia > Pacearchaeales > JAPDKA01 > JAWAFA01. The sequence goes on from JAWAFA010000001.1 coordinate 410,695, forward strand.
TCTTCGAAATGTTTTAATTTTACCACGCTTGCATTTTTATTTTCACGTAAGGCTGCTAATCCTGCTTCTTTGCATATCGCGTTTAAATCAGCCCCACTATAATTTTCTGTTGTTTTTGCCAATACTTTTAAATCAACACTTTTATCGAGAGGCATGTTTTTCGTATGTATCTTCAATATCTCTAATCTTGCTTTTTCATCAGGTGGACCAATATAAATCAGTTTATCAAACCTTCCAGGCCTTAGCAAAGCTGAATCAAGAATATCAGGCCTATTTGTTGCCGCTATAACAACTATTCCTTTAATCTCTTGTAAGCCATCAAGTTCAGCAAGCATTTGATTTAACATGCGTTCTGTTGTTCTGTTAACATCATATCCTCTCTTACTTGCAATAGCATCGATTTCATCAAAGAAAATTATACAAGGTGCTACTTGCCGCGCTCGTTCAAAAACTTGTCTTATCCCTTTCTCGCTTTCACCAACCCACTTGCTTAGCAAGCTTGGGCCAGCAACATAAATAAAGTTAGCTTCACTTTCTGTGGCAACAGCTTTTGCCAGTAATGTTTTTCCTGTTCCACTTGGACCATAAAGGAGCACTCCTTTTGGTGCCTCTATGCCTAGCTTTTTAAAGGCTTCGGGATTCTTGAGAGGCCATTCTACTGCTTCGATAATGGCCTGTTTAGCTTCTTCAAGGCCACCTATATCTTGCCATTTGACATTTGGAGTTTCTACAAGAACTTCTCTCATCGCACTAGGTCTAACAATCCTTAATGCATTGTTAAAATCTTGCATTGTTACCTTTAACTTTTCAAGCATCTCTGGAGGTAATTCATCTTTTTCAAGATCTAAGTTAGGAAGAAGCCTTCTTAATGAACTCATAGCGGCTTCTTTACATAATGCACTAATATCTGCCCCAACAAAACCATGAGTAATGCTTGCGATTTTATCTAAATCAACATCCTTATCAAGAGGCATATTCCTAGTGTGTATCTTTAATATTTCAAGTCTTGCTTTTTTGTTTGGCACATTGATTGCTATCTCTCTATCAAATCTTCCTGGCCTTCGTAGTGCTGGGTCAATAGCATTAGGCCTGTTTGTAGCTGCTATAACAATAACTTTTCCTCTAGCCTTTAAGCCATCCATCATAGTTAAGAGTTGACTAACAACACGCCTTTCAACTTCTCCATAGCTTTCCTCACGCTTAGGTGCTATAGCATCAATTTCATCAATAAAAATTATACTTGGGGCATTTTTTTCTGCTTGTTCGAAAATATCACGAATTCGTTTTTCACTTTCACCATAAAACTTGCTCATAATCTCAGGACCAGCGATGCTAAAGAAATTGGCTTCGCTTTCATTAGCAACAGCCTTAGCAAGTAAAGTCTTGCCAGTTCCAGGAGGGCCATAAAGCAGCACTCCTTTTGGTGCCTCTATGCCGAGTCTCTCAAAAATCTCGGGATGTTTTAATGGTAATTCAACCATCTCTCTTATCTTATTTATCTCTTCATAAAGTCCGCCAATATCTTCATAAGTTACCTCAGGAACTCTCTCTTCAATAATCTCAACAGCACGTGGCAAAAGCTCAACTTCAGTATTATCTGTGATGATACAAGCATCTTTCGGTTTCGTATTTACCACATAAAAACGAGTAGTAGCATAAGGAAGTGAAAATGAGCCACCAAATGCTTCTTCGAAGGCACTAAAGAATTCTTCAAAACCATCGCTTTCGCTATCACCTTCATCAAACAATCTTCGCCTTCTTCCTAAGACAATTATATCTCCTTTAACTACTGCTCTTCCTAGAAGCCCGGAACGAAGTAACACTGGGCTTATCCTCGCGATTACACCTTTTTGCGCCGGAGCAATTGTCACCTTCTCAGCCTCTTTGGCTTCAACACGCTTTACAATTACATATTCGCCTATACTAGTCTTAGCATTCCTTCTTATAATTCCATCAATCCTTATAATGGGCTCGCCAATGTCGGCTGGATAGGCACGATCGACGATAGCAACAGTTTCTCGCTGACCTTTGATGCTGATAATATCCCCAGGATTTACTCCTATTTGTTTCATTAGACTTCGATCTATTCTCGCTATCCCTTTATAAGCCTCTTCACGCATTGCATCAGCAACTTTCAACTTAAGCTGACTTATTTGCTCCCCCATCTTAATTGATCTTAACTTTAGTTTTAGTCATTTTTAATTTTTTTGTCTCATCTTCATCAAAAATTAAGCTTAACTTGCCAATCTCATCAAACATTAACTTAACCTCATCTTGAAGCTTACGCATTGACTGGACAAAATTTATTATCTCCCGTGGAATACTCACAGCATAACTATTACCTACAAGCCTTAACTTTACTCTGAACTCTCTTCGCTTTAGATCTCTAAAATGCTGATATTCTGCAATATCACCAGAATGCCATAGCTTCTCATCACAGTTACTACAATAAGCATATCTCAATTTGAATCCTTCTCTAATAACATAGCTCTTTTCCATTTTCTCATTGCATTTACTGCAAACAATAATCCCTTCAAATATATCCTTCATGTATATACATAAAATATATATTTAAAAATCTTTCGATTTTAAAATTCTTAATAAAAACTAGAATAAAAACTTAGCTGCGTCATCAAAAAGAGGAAAAACAAATACTTTAGCGTCTCAACTTTATTCTATCTGAAATTTAGCTTTATTTTCTTTTGGCTAAAAGAATTTTCAATTGTGCTATATGCTCCTGTTCATCTATTATTATGTGTCTCACTTCATGTTCCAATTGAAAAAACTCGTAGGGCAAATTTTCTTTTTCAGCATTTATTTTTTTCAAAATTTTAGTATACATATCAACAGCCTCTTCCTCATTTTTTAAATTCTGTTCTAAAATCTCTTTTACTGTTTTTGCTGGATAAGTCTTTGCTATTCCCATCGAGGGAATTCCACCAAGAAAATCACCAATTAACGTCCTAAACTTTTTTTGATGTTCTGCTTCATCCTGAGCAATCTCTTTCAACCTTGCAATTATTGGCTCGGCATTTAATCCGTCAATTATCTCAGCATGACTTAAATATTGCACATAGGCAGCATGCTCAAGCTCCAAAGCTTGGTTGAGCATCTTTATGATTTCCTCTTTTGTCATTTTCTCACCTCCTTTGTTAAATTAATGCTTTTGTTAAATAATATTTTTACTTTTTTAAATTTTTTTATTTTTTTATTTATAGATAAGTTTATAAACCTTGAAATTAACGCAAAAAGATGGCATACACAGCTAGATGCATGAAATGTAAACAAGAAAGAGAGGTTAAAGACGCACAGGAAGTAGAGATAAAACCTGGAACATTCGCTATCAAAGGAAAGTGTGGTGTTTGTGGAGCTAATGTCTATAAAATAATAGGGAAAAAGAGTAAGAAGTGAAGAAGTGAAAAGTGAAGAAGTGAAAGAAGAAACAGTATTGTTTAGAAAAAAATGAAATTAAAGAAAAAAGAGAAAAAAAACTATAAACATTTAAGCTTAATAATTGTTTTAGTGGCGTTACTTTTACTACTCTTAATAGTCGCTATTTTTATTTTAAAACCAAGAACAAATGTGATTGAGAAATTTTCTTACAATAATCTAAACTTTCTCGTTGAAGATTTTGGAAAAACTAATGAAGGAAAGAGAGTTCTGTTTTATCATACTGAAGTATTTTTTCCAAAATATAACCTCACCTATCGCTTGTATTTAAGATATGATCCAAGAGAAAACAAAGTTCCTGTTGATTTAGAAGAATTAAAAGTGATAAAGAGTCCAACTTATATTTCTATCGATAAAAATTTTGATGGTAAAAATTGCTCGGAAGTGCTTGTTGCGAGCTATAAACTAGGCGAGTTTCTTACAGCTTTACAAGTTAAAGGAGAAATAGCTGTTTGGTACCCAAACTGGGCAGAACCAACATATAACAGCTATCTTGTTATTCCTGATTATGCCTGGGCAAATCAACATAATGTGACAGTGATTGTTTTAAAATACAATGAAACAAATGAAAGCTCAAGCAGAGTTTATAATAATAATGATACAGTTATAATTGAAAGCAACAACTGTAATATCCTCGAGGCTGAAGAGAAATTTACACTTTTTGTAATCGAAAAACTAATAAAACTCGGCTCTTTTAAGCCAAAAAAGTTTGAAGAAATTGAAAATAAATAAAAACGTCGAAAAATTAATAGAATGAAAAATATATTCTTAACAATCAAAATATTTATAAAGAAATCAAAAAATCAATTTTTAATTAAAAAAGAGTAATAATATGGCATCCATCAATCTTATTTGTTATTCTCTTCTTGGAAATAAAAGAGAAGCAATGTATATAAATGTATCGTTGCTTCTCAAAAATGAAAATAAACAAAAAATAAAAAATAAATAAAATAATTTTCGGAGGATAAAATGTTAGAACTTGCAAAAGAAGCAATAGATAACGCAAAGAGATTAGGTATAAACTTCGATGAACTTAAAGCAGGAAAGGCTAATATAAAGGTTTTTGGAGTCGGTGGAGCAGGCTGCAATGCAATAACTTGGCTTTTTAATAAAGGTATTGAAGGAGCTAAAGTGTATGCTTTGAATACAGATGCTTTGCATTTGAGTGTTACTAAGGCTGATGAAAAAATATTGATTGGAAAAGAGTTAACGAGAGGGCTTGGCTGTGGTGGTTTTCCTGATAAAGGCAGCCTAGCTGCTAAAGAAGCGATGGCTGATATAAAGAAAGCGGTTCAAGGTAGTGATATGGTATTTATAGTTGCTGGTGAAGGCGGAGGAACAGGAACAGGAGGTGCGCCAATCGTGGCACAAGCAGCTAAAGATATGGGAGCTATTACAATTGGTGTTGTAACAATGCCTTTTGAAACAGAAAGGGCAAGAATAGACAAAGCTGAATTTGGCTTACAACAGTTAAGGCAATACTGTGATACAGTAATTGTTATAGACAATAACCGACTTGTTGAAGTAGCTGGCAACTTGCCAATCGAACAAGCATTCGCAGTAGCTAATGAATTGATAAGCACAATGATTAAAGGTATTGTTGAAACAATAACTATCCCTTCATTGATCAATCTTGATTTTGCTGATGTTTCAGCAATAATGAAGAACGGGGATGTAGCTATCATTGGAGTTGGCCAAAGTGATACTGCTAATAGAGTAGAAGAAGCTGTCAGAATGGCACTCGCACATCCTTTGCTTGATGTTGATTACAAAGGAGCGAGCGGAGCACTTATCCATGTAACTTGTGGAGATGACTTTAAACTCGAGGAACTTAATAATGTTGGTGAGCTTGTAACACAACATTTGAGCCCTGATGCTAATGTAATCATTGGAGCAAGAATAAACAAGGATTTTAAGGGAAAAGTAAGAGTAATAACAATCATAACTGGAGTTAAGAGCCCATTTGTCTTAGGAAAGCCGCGCTATGAGACTCCAGAGTTAACAAGTAAAATTTCACCAGATCTAGGGATCAGAGTTTTTGAGTAAAGCGTGAAGTAGAAAAGAAAGTTATTTTGTCTTTCTTTTTCTTATTTTTAAATATATAAAAATTTATAAACTTCTTATTTAAACTTCAAATATTAACTCCAATGACTATCAATAAACTAAGCACTGGTTGATGAAGTAAATATATAATCAATGAATGTCTTCCAAGAAAAGTAAAAAGTTTTAAGGGAAAAACTTGTTTTTGCTTTAGTGGTGATTTACCTTGTTTATAAACTAACTTTCCCACAAAAATCCCCAACATAACTACACCAAACCAAGGAAGTAAGGGAAAATAATCAAAAGTGTAGAAAGTGCTTGGTTCAAGGCCAAGCCAAAGCAAGTAAGGAAAATCATAACTGTACCTGTTAATTAAAAATCCACCTATTATTGTTATTAAAACCAGGAATAAAATAACAAAATTAAAATACTTTTTTTTAGAAAGAACTAGAAGAGGATAGGCAATAATGATAGAAAGGCCAATGAAATGAAGAATACCAAACCAAATTGTCCATTGAGGAAATGCAATAAATGTAACTAAAGTAATAATAAATCCTAAGCTAAGTATCTTTAACCCCCTCTTAAGATATTTTTTAAAACCATCTTGTTGCGCTTTTTTTCTTGAATAACTTATTGTCAACGATAAGCCAACAAGAAAAATAAAAATGATTGCTGTCGCTCTTGCAAAAACAAGCCAAAAATAATTATCAAGATTTAATGATGCAACTTTAAAAAAATCAAGATCAAATACAAAATGGAAGACAATCATCATAATAACTGCTATACCTCTTAACAGATCTATTTCAAAAAACCTTTGCATAAATTAAAAAGAAATCAATTTTTAAAAATCTTTGAAATATAACCAGTGATGTTAAAAACAAAATTTGGTGAATAAAGATAAACTGTAACAAGGAGTAAAACAAAAAATAACACATACTCTAGAGCTCCTGATGTTTTTATCTTCCATCTAAATTCAAGTTCAGAGAATTTCCATAATGGCTTTATTCCCGAGACAGTCATTGAATCTGCTAGCAAGTGCATTAAATAGCCGAAGGCAGTATAAAAACTTAATTTAGCACTAACATTAATGAATAAAAAAAAGATTATGGAAATTAACCATATAACAATTAAACCAAAAATACTGTGCCAAAATCCTCGATGTGTTGATGTCATCGCAGCCACTTTTGTCACTTTTAACTTATTATTTATATAGCTCTTGCCAGAATCGATATCGGGAAGTAAAGTACTGATAGCGATTAAAAGTAAGAGATAAAACTCTTTGTTTAGGGGTAGGAACAAAGTAAGCAACAAGTAAACAAAAAGAGCAAAAACTATGTGTGTTTTATACATCATTTTTGTTTTCTATGTTCTTTTATCTCAGTTTCTAATTTTACTAAATATCCTTCTATTTTATTAAGACCTTTGATCATATACTTACTAATGTAGACATAAGAAAAAATTCCTGCAATCAAACCTCCGAAAAAATTTGCTATCATATCAAACATAGTATCTTCGAGGCTAAGTTGCGCTTTAAGTGTAGGAAAAAAAGCATCAGTAATAAACTCAAATATCTCATAAAGAGCCCCTATTGCTAGTGCTATAACGATTGCTAGCACAAAAATAAATGCCGGCGTTAATTTTATCTTATTATAATATTGTAAGCTTAATATTGCCATAATTGTTAACATTGTAATGAGGAATGTGGAAAGCACATGTAGCACTTTATCATACATCAAATGTGCTTTAGCGTAAGTAAACAAACCAAAAACATCTCCAATAACTTCAAAGTAAACTACGATAAGTATAATGAAGGTGAAATACAACGGTAAATCGATATTAAACCTTCTTTCTATTATTGTTGGTAAAAATGTCACGAAGATACAGCTTAGAAGAATAAAAAGCAAAGCAAAATTTTTTACAACAATACTATAAGGAATAAGTAAGATTAAAAGCCCTTTCATTATCCATGCTAAAGCTATCTTCCATTTTTCTTTTTTTATCTTTTTTTCTCTTTCTTTATATTCCATTATAATCATTATACCCTTAATTTTTAATTTTTTCTCAAAATAGTTTTTGATTTTTCAGAAAACACAACTAACTTATCACACAACTGCTCCACCCACAATGCAAGCATTTATTACAACCAGCTTCAAAAATTAACTTATTAGAACATAATGGACATTTTCCATCGTCCAAACTGTAATGTAAACCTGTGTCATCATTTACTTTTTTTTCTTTTGATCCTTCAAGATCTTCAATCTTGCTTTCACTTATTGTTTTAGCAAAATTAATCCCTAGCCTATTTATATAACTTAAAAGCTCTTTTTTTAAATAAGCATTTTTTATATTTTTTATGAAGGAAATAGCATAAACAGATGGGATAATATTAAACAATCTCTGCTTTTCTTCGCTTCTTACATACAATACTTGTTGATTTCTCGAACCATCACGATAAACAGTTAGCCCCTTTAAACCAAGTTCATTAGCAATTAAATAAGCAAGTTTAATGTCTTCTATACTCGCGTCATTAGGAACATTTATTGTTTTGCTTATACTTGCACTTATCCATCTCTGCCAAATTGCCTGAGCAATAATGTGGTCGAGCCAATGCATGCTCAAAGCAGTAACAAAAACTCTCTGCATATTTTCGTCAAATTCACTCAATCCAAAAAGGCAACCATAATTTTTACATATCTTGTCAAGTAAAGAGTCAGTATAAATACCCATAGCTTTCAATCTTCTTTCAAAAACACTATCAACATAATAAAACTTACCAACAGCAACATGTTTCTCAAAAACCAAGCTGAAAGCCGGCTCTATACCATTACCACAACCTGCTATCATGCTTATACTCCCTGTAGGTGCTATCGTTGTAGTATAAGAATTTCTTATTTGTTGTTTTGTTTTGGCAATTAATTTTTCCCAATCATAATTATGTTCGCTTTTTGGCAATTCATAATATCCTGCTACTGGCAATTTTCCTTTAGGATAGCTGCTTTTACTATATAAAGGGAAGCTTCCTCTTTGTTTAGCAATCTCACAACTTTCATCCATACTAAAATATGTCAATGCTTCAGCGACCTTATTCATAAACTTATAACCAGCTTCACTATTGTAAGGAATTCCAAGTTCAAATAAGCAATCAGAGAGGCCCATAACTCCTAATCCTATCTTTCTACTTGCTCTTGTTGTTGCTTCTATTTCTGATATAGGATATTTGTTTATATCAACTACATTATCTAAAAATCTCGTGCATAGCCTTATAACTTTCTCAAACCTTTTCCAATCAAACTCATTTGCTTCCACAGTTTCAACAACAAAATTTTTCAAATTTATACTTCCAAGATTGCATGATTCATACTCATATAATGGTTGTTCCCCACAAGGATTGGTTGAGCGTATTAACCCCTTGGCTTCTTCAAGAATATTATATTTATTTATATTATTGAAAAAGAGCACTCCTGGCTCAGCCGATTTCCAGGCACTAAAGCATATCAAGTCAAAAAGTTTTTTACTTGGTACACTTTTTACAACTTTTTTTGTTCTTGGATTTATTAAGCTATATTCACTATCTTCATAGATTGCTTTAATAAAATCGTCCCATATCCCAACTGAAAGATTAAAATTTTCAAGTTTTCCTGGCTTTTGTTTTATGTTAATAAATTCTTCAATATCAGGATGCCAGACTTCAAGAATTGCCATATTGGCCCCTCTTCTTTTACCGCCTTGTTTAACAACCTCTGTGATAGTATTTATTATTTCCATAAAACTGACAGGCCCACTCGCGATTCCACTAGTTGTTAAAACAACATCATTTCTTGGACGCAGTAAAGAATAATTCATTCCAACTCCCCCTCCTGCTTTACCGATGAAAGCTGCCTCGCTAGCAGATTTCATTATACTAACCAAACTATCTTCAATTGGTAGAACAAAACAAGCACTTAGCTGTCCTAACTTATTTCCAGCATTCATAAGTGTAGGGCTATTTGGCATGAAGTCCTTACTAACCATCAAATCATAGTATTCCTTAATATTTTTTTCATACTCTTTAAATTCCTCTCCCTCTAACTTTTCAATTAGCTTTCTTACATTAATTTTAATTTTTCCATCACGCAAAAGTCTTGAATAGCCAAGAAGCAAAGCCTCAACATGCCATTTGTTTAAACTATAATTACCAACATTAATCTTAATCCCTTCTCTCTCATTTCTAGCTTTTAACTCTTCAACTTCTTTTAACTCTTCTTCTATCTCTCTATCTTTTAAACAACCTATTCCATCCTTATTAAAAACACGTTGATCATGCAAAATATCAGCAAGTCCAATAGAAATAGCAACTCTTTCAAAAAGTTGCTTCGGGCTTTCAATTATCTTGCCTTCTTCATCTTTATTTAAATACCTACTTGCTAGAACACGTAGAGCATTTAGATCAAAATTTTTATCAACTTCATCTATTCCATCTTTACAGAGTATTTTTTTCTTTTCCTCTCTTATAAAACGTCTTTCTTGTCTATAAAGTATATACGCCTTAGCAGTCTTTGCATGACCCTCCTCAATCAAAACTTTTTCAACAACATCCTGAACATCTTCAACACTAGGAATTTTTTCAGTGAATACTCTTTCTAACTCTTCTACAACTTTATCAGCGAGTTTATAAGCTAATTGTTTATCTCTTCCACCAACAGCTTTCACAGCTTTCCATATTGCTTCAGCAATTTTTGTTTTATCAAACTCGACGATTCTACCGTCTCTTTTGATAATCTGTTTTATCATCCTCTTTTTTGTTTTTTATTTAATTTTAAAAAAAATTATTTTAAAAATATTTTAATCGTTAAAAATATATATTAAATGTTAAAAAGAAACAAAGGTTATAATTGATTTTCATGTGGAATTTTTATCAAAATTTTTAAAAATATAAAATATAACCAGTTATATGGTCAACAAATTTTTAACCACATTAATAAAAATTATTCTAATAATCTTTGCAATAATCGGGGTTATTTTCGTCGGAATAACTATATATAAAATCGCTTCGGATAAATATCCTGAGTTTGATTTTACTTTTTATATCGAAGAAACAGGTGAGCCACTTGACGGCAATGTTTATTTAGATGAAATATTCTTAGGAACAACAAATAATGGAGTATTACATCTTGATAATATAAGTATCTTGCATTCAGGAGAATTAAAATTCAATGGGACATATAAAGGCATTCCTTTTGAATTTTATTATGAGTTTTATAAAGATTTTATAGAGTATGGAACATATGGTTTTGTGGTAAGTTTAAACGAGTTAAAAGAACTTTCATTTGATGCATCAAAACTTGATTTAAGAAAAATTGAAAGAGAAATATTTAATTTAGTTAATCTAGAGAGAAAAAAATATCCTGCTGCAGGAATGAGAGAATTAAGATGGAACGATAAAATAGCAGAAATCTCAAGACGCCATAGTCAAGATATGTTAAAGAAAGAATATTTTGCTCATAAAACATTAGAAAATGTAGAAACTTTAGAAACTACAGATTTTAAAGAAAGATTAAAAAAAGAAAAAATTTTTTATCTAGTCTCTGGCGAGAATCTTGCCTTAATTTCTGTCAACTCTTCAACAAATATAGCTAAAGAGGCTATCGAAGGCTGGTTAAAAAGCCCTAGTCATAGGTCTACATTACTAGATTTAGATAATCTTTATAGCGATGCTGGTGTTGGTATTGCTTGTAGTAAGAATATTTGTTATATAACACTAGATCTTATATCTCTAATGATAGTTATTAATGAAGAAATGAAAAGAGGATATTGTTGGTTTGTCCCTTTATATGAACAATCTTTACCCTTCGACTTTGATGTAAAAGCTAAAATCAAATTAAACTCCACTGAAAAAATTGACTTTTATATAGTAAAAAACGATTCTGCAGTAAGAGATTGCATCTATCGACGCAAAATAAACGCTATTAAGGAATACAAAGATGTAAATAAATTAGAAGATGAAATAACACTATCAAAAGAAAATGGGGTCTTAATAAGTACTCCTTATTCAAACACAAATTTAACTATTTTTGTAGATTACATTAATTAAAATAATCTTGAATTTTCTCCAAAGAAAAAGAGAATTAAAATGTAAAAAAACAAAAATTTAAATTTAACAAAGATTAAATTAAAAATGCAAATCCGCCAACCAATCGTCACTGTAGCAGGTCATGTTGACCATGGCAAGACGTCGCTGCTAGATACAATTAGGCAAACAAAAGTTGCCGAAAAGGAGGCTGGAGCAATAACACAGAAAATCTCTTTTAGCACTGTTACGAAGGAGTTTATTGAGACAAAATATAGTGAACTACTAAAGATGTTGAAAATTAAAATACAAGTTCCAGGCTTCCTTTTTATCGATACTCCAGGGCATGCCGCCTTTACTAATTTAAGACAAAGAGGTGGTAGCATTGCTGATCTAGCAATCTTGGTTATCGATATCAATGAAGGTATCATGGAACAAACTCGCGAAACGATAGAAATTTTAAAAGCAAATAGGACGCCTTTTTTAATTGTATTAAATAAAATTGATAAACTTCCTGGATGGAAGCCAAGTGAAAAGCCTATTTTCGAAACCTTGCAAATGCAGCAAAGTTTTACCTTACAAGAATTTAATAGTAAGGTGGTTAATATTATAACAGCACTATCGATAATTGGTTTTGATGCTGAACTTTATTGGCAGATAAGTGATTTTACTAAAAAAGTAGCTTTAGTGCCTTGTTCGGCCAAAACTAAAGATGGAGTCGGCGATGTTCTTGTTGTGCTTGCAGGTCTTGCACAGAAATATCTTGTTAAAAAATTGCATCTTGGTAAAGAAGCAAGAGGAAATATAATCGAAGTTATTAAAGAAAAAGGAATTATTCAATATGATTGTATCCTTTGTGATGGAACACTTAGTAAGGATGACTATTTAATAATCGCTAGCTTTGAGGAGCCAATAGTAGCGAGAATAAAAGCGCTTTTTGAAGTTCTGCCTCTTGGTAAAGGCTTTAAACCAATTGAGAGCATAACTGCAGCAACAGGTTTTCGTGTATTACTTGCTACAGAAAAAGAGATCTATGCTGGCATGCCTTTTATTGCTTCAAAAATAGAAAAAATAAGCGAGGAGAAGAAAAATGAATTAGTAACCATAGTAAAAAATATATTAAAAGCTGATAAAAAAGGGATTATTGTTAAAGCTGAATCTCTTGGCTCACTCGAAGCATTAATTGGCTTGTTAAAAAAGAATGGAATTTTGATTAAGAAAGCAATTATTGGAGATATAACCAAAAACGATGTTGTCCTTGCTTTGAGCAATCTTACCGAAGATCCACTAAATGCAGTGATTCTTGGTTTTAATGTCACTGTTACCCCAGAAGCGATCGCTGAAGCTGAAGGAAAAGTTGCTATTTTTACCAATAACATTATCTATCGACTTATTGAAAATTTTTTTGCTTGGCGTGAAACTAAAGAACATGAACTTGAAAGGCAAAAGTTAGCGCAGCTAACATTCCCAGCAAAAATTCAATTGTTAAAAGGTATGGTTTTTAGAAGAAGTAAACCAGCAATTTGTGGAATAAAAGTGTTAGCCGGGCTGCTTAAAAAGGATACTCCCTTGATGAATGTTGAAGGTAAACACATTACTAAAGTTAAAAGTATGCAATCGGAAAATAAGCCAATCGAAGAAGCGAGAAAAAATGAGGAAGTAGCAATTTCTTTACCAGATGTCACAATCGATAGACAGGTAAAAGAAGAAGAAATCTTATATAGTGATTTAAGTGAGGATGAGTTTAAAAAGTTAAAAGCCAATAAATCATTGCTCACATCTGATGAGCTTCAATTGCTTGATGAAATTGCTGAAATAAAGCGAAGGCAGAAAGCAACCTGGGGTGTTTAATAACTAACCAAAGAGCTTGCCGATTACAAATGTAACTAAAATCACGACTGCAGCTATCGTCAAATGTTCTAAAATAACTTTATAAGATTTTATTTTTTCTTTTTTTGAAATATAGTAACTGAGCATACTAAGAAGAAAGATTCCGTAGGTGATACTTAGTATTACTGCAATTGTTTTTGAAAAAAGAATGATAAAAATAAGAAAACTTAAGGCAATAAAAAATTTTGCTAGAAAAGTTGTAAATGTTGCTTCCCATATATATTTTGTTTTGTATTTTGCCTCAGCTTCAGTTCCAATATGCATGCCTAAAGCATCACTCAATGCATCAGCGATAGCAATAGTGATAACTCCTGCAACAACAATTGTTTTTGAATTGGCTGAAAAATATAACCCGATTATTAAACCAAGAGTAGTAATCACGGCTGATGCTAAGCCAAAACCAAATCCTCTCTGCAAAAAACTATCAAAAGCCATTTAAAATTAAGACGTCAGAGTTAAAAAAGCTTTTTAAATAACAAAAATAAAAAAAATTATGAAACTTGATATTGCTGCAAAAAATGGAAAAACTTATCATTATGAACTTGCTAAAGAGAAAGAGGTATTATTTATTGGTAAAAAGATAGGTGAAAAGATAGCCGGGGATGAATTAGGCAATGATTTTAAGGGCTATGAGTTTGAAATAACCGGTTTTTCAGATATTCGTGGATTTCCTGGAGTTAAGGGAATTCCTGGAAGTAATGTAAGAAAAGTTTTACTTGGTTATGGAGTAGGAATGCAGAAAAGAAGACCGAAAGGTATGAGAAAGAAAAAAAGTATTCATGGCGAAGAAATTGCTAATGATGTAGCCCAAGTGAATTTAAAGATAGTGAAAGAAGGTGAGAAAAAAATAGATGAAATTATCCCGCCAAAAGAAAAAAAAGAGTAAGCTTATTTCTAAAGCTTTTGCAAAACCTTTTTAAAAAACACAAATTAAGTTATTGATGGAAAAACTAAAACAGGAAAAAATAGAAAAAGATAAAGTAAAATTTTTACAGCCCGATATAAATATTGGGTTAATTGGGCATATTGATCATGGCAAGACAACATTGCTTTACAAACTTTCTGGAAAATGGGCAGATGTGCATAGTGAAGAGTTAAAACGAGGGATTACAATAAAGCTTGGATATGCTAACATAATCATTAGAAAATGTGAGAAATGTGGTTATTTAACTTACAAAGAAAATTGCCCGAAATGTAAGGCTCAAACTTTACCTTTAAGAAGTGCAAGTTTCATTGATGCCCCAGGGCATAAGATGCTTATGGCCAGCATGCTCGGAGGAGCAGCGATAATTGATGCAGCAATTCTTGTTATTGCCGCAAATGAGCCTTTTCCTCAACCACAAACAAAAGAACACTTTCTTGCTTTTAAAGCAAAAGGCATTAAAGATTTGATTATTGTCCAAAATAAAATCGATCTTGTAAGTAAGGAACAAGCACTTAAACAATATTATGAAATAAAAGAATTTATCAAAAAGAATTTTGACAAAGAAGTTTCTATCATTCCTTGCTCAGCTCAGCAAGAAGTTAACATCGACCTTGTTCTTAATGAAATCCTAAAATTGCCGAAACCTGAGCGCGATATTAATGCTATTCCTTTATTCCTTGTTGTAAGAAGCTTTGATGTTAATCTTCCTGGCTCTAGCATTGATGATTTAAAAGGTGCCATTCTCGGGGGTACATTAAAGCAAGGCAGATTGAAAGTCGGGGATATAATTGAGATAAAGCCAGGCTTAGCTGTAACAAAAGAAGTAAAACATGAAAAAGTTATAGAATATAAAACTTTAAAAGCAAAAATAATAAGTTTAAGAAGTAATGGTGAATTGCAAGAAGCATTACCTTATGGCAATCTTGCAATTCAAACATCTCTCGATCCAGGATTAGGAAAAGCTGATAGACTTGCTGGTTCAATTGCTGGTCTCGAAGGAAGTTTGCCAGCGATAACAAAAGAAATTCAATTTAAAGCTCAACTTTTTGAAAAACTAGTTGGTATAGAAAAGGAAGAGAGTATCAGCGATATTAAACCCAACGAGATTCTTCTTTTAAGCATAAATACTGCAGTGACTGTTGCTAAAGTTGTCAAAGTTGAAAAAAAAGGGAGAGAATTTTTCGTAAAAGCGAATCTTACAATACCAATTGTTCCCTTTGCAGGCTCTAATATAAGTATTGCAAGAAATTATCAAAACCAATGGCGTCTAATTGGTTGGGGAAGCCTGCTTTAAACAAAAATTTAAAATGAAAATTTTTCAACAAGAATTAAAATTGAAAACAAAGCAGAGAGTTGAAATTATTGATATAACTGAAAGTATTGATAAGGTAGTTAAACAATCAGGAATTAAAAATGGATTATGTTTTGTTAATGTTCTTCACGCTACGTCATGTGTAATTATTAATGAGAATGAGCAAGGTTTATTAAAAGATATCAAAGCAAAAATTGAAGAACTTTTCCAAGGCAATTATAAACATGATCAAATTGATGATAATACAAAGGCGCATCTTGTCAGTGCTTTTATCGGCCAATCATGCAATTACCCTATCAAAGATAGCCATCTCGTTAGAGGAACATGGCAAAATTGTCTCTTTCTTGAGCTTGATGGCCCTCGTGAACGAAGAATATTTTTAACAATCTTTGGAGAAATATAGCTCTTAGGCTAGGAGCTATTGGAGTTATTGAGGGTTGTTGGCTCTGTTTTTATAACATCGACATCTATAACTTCGTCATCCGATTTTAACTTAATAATTCTCACTCCTTGAGCAATCCGTGACATGCTCCTTATATCTTTAGCATTGAATCTAATTATAATCCCCTGTTTTGTTATTAAAATTATACTCTCATTTCCTAGAATTGTTTTAATACAAACAACTTTTCCTGTTTTTTCACTTAATGAAATATTCTTCACTCCTATTGCAGCCCTCTTTGTTAATCTATATTCTTCAATAGGTGTTTTTTTGCCATAACCTTTACTCGTAACTGTTAAAAGCTGTGAACCAGGTTCAACAATTGTCATGTCTGCAACTTGATCATTCTTTAGCTTAACAGCTGTCACTCCATAAGCAGCTCTTCCCATCTCTCTAACTTCACTACTATTAAATCTTACAGCCATCCCTTGTGCGGTAGCAATTATAATTTCACTATCTTTTTCTAAAACAAATGCTTCAACAATTTCATCATCGAAAGGGAGTTTTATTGCGCGAATGCCACTCTTTTTTATATTTCTGAACTCTTCTAAACTTGTTTTCTTTATTATCCCTTTTCTTGTGACAATTAATAAAAATTGTCTTCCCCCTTTTGCTTCACCCTTTTCAGCCTTAGCCTTCATTACAATCACTGCTTTTAACCTTTCTTCAGGCTTTATTGCTAACAAATTACTTATATGCTTTCCTTTGCCATATCTTGAAGATTTTTGAATTTCATAAGCACGAAGCAAAAATGCATTGCCTCGATTTGTTATAAAGAGAATGTTATCATGTGTTGAACATGCAATAATCTTATTAATATAATCATTTTCAGTAAGCATAGTCCCAATTATTCCTTTACCACCTCTCTTTTGCTCGCGAAACTCTTCAATGCTGATAGCATTTATATACCCTCTATAACTCAATGTTAAAACTATATCCTCTTTTTTTATCAATTCAATCTCACGAATTTCTTTTTTTTCAGCCATGATCTTTGTTTTTCTTTCATCTCCATACTTATTTTTTATTTCACGAAGTTCTTCTTCAATTACTTTCAAAATATTTTGTTCAGATTTCAAAATCTCACTAAGTTCAGAAATCTTTCTCTCAAGTTGTTGTTTTTCTTCCTGTATTCTTTCTTGTTCAAGTTTTGTTAAACGTGAAAGTTTTAAATCAAGAATTGCTTGCGCTTGTTTTTTAGTTAAACCAAAATTGCTGATTAGCAACTTTTCTGCAACTGTAACTGAATCAGCCTTTTTAATTGTTTCAATAACCTTATCTATCACGCCCAAAGCAATAATAAATCCATCAAGAATATGCTTCCTTTCAGTTGCAACCTCTAGCTCATATCTTGTTCTTCTTTTTACAACCTCTTTTCTATGCTTAACATAATACTCTATAGCATCTTTCAAATTTAGTAATTTTGGTATTCCAGAAACGAGAGCAACGAAAATTGCATTAAAACTAGTTTCAAGCGAAGTATAGTTATAAAGTCGATTTATTATCAATTTTTCATTGGCCTCTTTTTTTAGTTGTAACACTATCCTAATCCCTGCCTTTGTCGATTCATCACGCAAATCGCTCACATCAGGAAGTTTTTTTGTTTCGATAAGCTTAGCTATCTCTTGAATTAAAATTGATTTATTAACTTGATATGGTAGTTCCTTAATTATAACATACTTTTTACCAGCTTTTTCTTCACTGCTTACCACACCACGCATAATTATCTTACCAACTCCTTTTTCATACATTTCTTTCATTCCTTGAGTAAAAATAATGCCTCCCGTCGGAAAATCAGGACCTTTAATGTAATCTAAAAGTTCATTAATACTAATTTGTGAATTTTTTATGTAAGCAATAATAGCATCAACAACTTCAGTTAAATTGTGTGGTGGTATTGATGTAGCCATACCTACAGCGATTCCTTGTGAACCATTTATCAATAAATTTGGCAATTTTGCTGGTAGCACAACTGGTTCTTTCATGCTGTTATCAAAATTGGGCATGAATGGAACAGTTTCTTTATCCAAATCTTTCAAGAGCTCAACAGCAATTTTACTCAGCTTTGCTTCAGTATAACGCATTGCTGCAGGCGCATCTCCATCAATGCTCCCAAAATTTCCTTGACCAATAATCAAAGGATAACGTAGAGAAAAATCTTGAGCCATCCTTACTAAAGCATCATAAACAGCAATATCTCCGTGTGGATGTAATTTTCCGAGACATTCACCAACAATCCTTGCTGTTTTCTTTGTTGGTTTTTCTGGTAAAAGTCCCATTTCATACATTGAATATAATATCCTTCGCTGAACAGGTTTCAAGCCATCTTCAACACTTGGTAAAGCTCGCGCAACAATTACTGACATTGCATAATCAATATAGGCTTTGCTAACCTCTTCACTTATTTCAGCTACATGACCATTTTTATTATTATCACTATTCATATTGTTTTCATTTTTTTCGTCTTTCTTATCTTTCTCCATTTTCTCAATCTATTTTATTTAATCAACAAGTAACATGAAACAAGCCAGCCTTTTTTTCTTTGATTTGATTAAATATTCTAATTGCTTCAGGTGTTTTAGCTATTTTATACTTTATTTTTAATCTCTTTAATAGTTCAATCGCTCCTTCTTCGAGTTGAGCACATCCCTCTTGCCCTATCCCAAAAACTATTATTTCTGGCCTACCTTTACTTAATAAATTTTCAATTTCTTCTTTACAAAAATAATGGCCAGTTCCATATTTAATTTTACTTAATTCTCTACTTCTCTCACTAATCTCGCCATTAGCAAAAATAAAGATATCATGTTCATAAGTTTTCTTATTAACAGTTATGCTTCCAAACTCGGTTTTATTAATATAAGCCTCCATTTTTATTTAAATATCAAGTTCAGCTTCTTTTGCATGTTCAATGATGAATTGTTTTCTTGGTTCAACTTTTTCTCCCATCAAAATCGTGAATGTTCTATCAGCTTCGATAGCATCTTCAATAGTAATTTGCTTTAGCTTTCTTGTTTTTGGGTCAAGTGTTGTTTCCCAAAGCTGTTCTGGGTTCATTTCACCAAGCCCTTTAAATCTCGTTACTTCAGCTTTTTCATCTTTAACTAAATCCTTCAATTCATCTTCATTATAAACATAATAATCTTTATTCCCTCTTCTTACCCTATAAAGAGGAGGAACTGCTACATAGATATGCCCATTCTCAATAAGTTGAGGCATATATCTAAAGAAAAATGTTAGAAGTAATGTTTTAATATGCTGCCCATCGACGTCAGCATCGGTCATTATAATTATTTTACCATATCTAAGCTTTGTTAAATCAAATTCATCACCAACATTTGTACCAACACTTTTT
This sequence comes from Candidatus Pacearchaeota archaeon, assembly GCA_038890875.1. GTDB lineage: Archaea > Nanobdellota > Nanobdellia > Pacearchaeales > JAPDKA01 > JAWAFA01. The sequence goes on from JAWAFA010000001.1 coordinate 430,149, forward strand.
ATTAAGGCAGCTATTTCTTCATTGGCAAAAATTTTATTATGCCCTGCTTTCTCAACATTTAAAATTTTTCCACGGAGTGGTAATATAGCCTGAAATTCTTTGTTTCTTGCTTGTTTTGCACTACCTCCAGCACTGTCTCCTTCAACAATAAAAAGTTCAGCAATCTCTTTTTTTGTTGATGAACAATCGGCAAGTTTTCCTGGAAGATTCCCGGCAAAAAGAGCCCCTTTTCTTCTTACGAGCTCCTTAGCTTTTTTTGCCGCTTCTCTTGCTTTAGCAGCTTCGCTAACTTTTTGTAAGATTCTTTTGGCAATACTTAGATTTTCATCAAAAAATTGTGAAAGTTTATTATTGACAACACTTTCAACAATTCCTTTAACCTCACTATTTCCAAGTTTTGTTTTTGTCTGGCCCTCAAACTGTGGATTCGGCAGTTTTACATTTATTATTGCTGTTAATCCTTCCCTCGTATCATCACCCATAATTTTTATTTTTGATTTTTCATCTGCATAATCGCTTAAAACTTTTGTTAAAGCTGTTTTAAAACCTATGACATGTGTACCTCCTTCGATAGTATTAATAGTGTTAACAAAGCTAAAAATATGCTCAGTGTAACCATCAAAATACTGTAAAGCAATTTCTACAAACACTCCATTTTTTTGATCACTAAAATAAATTGGTTTATGTAAAGGATTTTTCTCTTTGTTCAACCATTCAATAAAATCAATAAGCCCGCCTTTAGAAATAAATCTTTCTTTTTCTCCAGAAGCCTCATTAATTAACTGTATTTCTAAATCTTTATTTAAAAAACTTAGTTCTTGAAGTCGGATTTTTATTAACTTTTGATCGAAGTTAATCGTTTTAAAAATTTCTGGATCAGGCCAAAACCTAACTTCTGTTCCTGTTTCATCTGTTGTTCCAATTACTTTAACAGGAGTTAAAGCATTACCTCGCTCATACTCTTGACAATAAATTTTTCCATCTCTATAAACTTTTACAATCATCTTCTTACTTAGTGCATTTACTACACTTGCTCCAACTCCATGGAGGCCTCCAGAAATTGCATATACTTTATGATCAAATTTACCTCCAGCATGTAACATTGTCATCACTGTTTCAAGTGCTGATTTACCTGTTTCTTTGTGAATTTCTACAGGAATCCCTCGCCCATTATCTTTAACACTAACTGACCCATCTTTATGTAATGTAATTTTAATTGATGTGCAATATCCCGCCATTGCCTCATCAATGCTATTATCAACAATCTCCCACATTAAATGATGTAATCCCTCTTTACCAGTGCTTCCTATATACATTGCCGGTCTTCGACGTACTCCTTCTAATCCTTTTAATACTTGTATAGCTTCCGCTGTATAAGCTTTTGCTTTTTCTTTTTTTTCTTGTTTTTCTTTTTCGTCGGTCATGATAGTCTTAAGTTTTCTTTATTTATAAATCTTTCGTCGATAAAACAGATTTTTCCGTCGAATTTTTTATAAAATGAGAAAAATAGAAGAAAAAAGTTTTTATAATTTTTATTTTTCTTCTTCGAGAATCACAGCTTTAATCTTGACCTTTTCAACTTCTTTTACAAAATTCATCGCATCATTAACATTTCCGACGATTTTTGCATAGTGCATTGGTATAGCTAAAAATGGTTTAATCTTTTTAACAAGCTCACTTGCCTCTTTCCAATCCATTGTATAAGTGCCGCCAACTGGTAAGAGCATGATAAGGTTTTTTGCATATTTTGTTAAAACATTTTGCTCTGGAATGACATCAGTATCCCCAGCATGATAGATACATGCTTCCTTTGTCTTTATTACATAACCAACCCAATCATGAACACGAGGATGAAAATGTTTATTTATATTATATGCATGAATGCATTCAACTACAAATTTATTTAAATCAAAACTAACTCCTGGCACAGCAATTTTTACATTTATTTTTTGTTCGAGCCTCATCAATGTACTTTGGCAGTCAGCAGTTGCTACAATTACTGTTCCATCTTTGACTATCTTTTTTAAATCCTCCAAACTCAAATGATCATAATGCTCGTGAGTTATCAAGATATAGTCTGCCTTTTCATTTTCTGAAGTTTTTGCTATTTTATATGGATCTATATAGACGACGCTCCCACTAATTCTTAATCTAAATCCAGCATGCCCAAGCCATTCAATTTCTATATCTTTTATTTTCATTTTGCTTTTTCTGCTTTTTTATCTTCCTGCTTTCCAAAATAAAATACTGGAAATTAGTAACAAAATAAATGACTCAAGCCTAAAAGAAAATAGAGCTAACATAGCGATGACAAGTAAATAAAACCAACCTTTTAATTTTCGATATACTCTAATCAACGCTCCAAGTAAAATCACACTTAAAAAAATCCAAAATAAAGATAAAAAAGTTAAGCTGTTTTTTAAAGTTCCGGCATCAATGCCAGCAATTGTTGCCCCAGTTATTAGTTCAGAGCCATACGCTAGGCCAATTATTGCATTTACTAATAAAAAAAATAATGCAAACAAGCTTAAAACAATACCGGCAATAAAATATCCTCTTTTTGTTTCCATTATTTATTTATCTTTTCTTATTTAAATTTTTATCTAATCTTTTTCTTTATTCATTCTCAACTTCTTCGCTTCTTTCATCTTCCCTTTCATCAGCCCCTTCATTATTACTTTCACTACCTTTTATAATCTCTTCGCTCTCCGAAAGTAATCTTTGCATAATTTCTTTATCACCCATTTTCTCATTTCTATATTTCAATGTTCTTACAATCGCAGCAACAGCAATTCTTTTTACATCAACTTTCAAATCAAGTTGGTCAAGAATAGCTTCGAGTACTTTTTCCTCACTAACCGCTGGATGTTCCTTACAATAATTTAATGTTTTTGAAGCTGCATTAACAATTATCATTTTTATTTTCTCTGATCTCATTTTATTTATCTAACTATATATTTTAAAAATATTTTGATATTTTATTTTCATTTCTCTTTATTCTCAATTTTCTTTTTTAATTTTTTCAAAGTTCCACTGACATAAACACATTCTGGTCTAGATTCGCAAAGCAATAATGCCCCTCTTGCTTGACTTAAATACTTTCTATGAATGCTTAGAATTAAAAATTTAGGCCTGCCTATGTTAATAAAAAAAGGTCTTGCCCTGGCATAATTGACAATCCCGACAAAAAGAAGAAATCCATTCTTAATCTCTTGTTTTACTTTTTCTTTTGATCCTTTATATTTAATAAGCAGATATCTTCGCGGTTCTTTCCAACTTGGCAAGATTTTCATAAAATGCAAGAATAAGAATATTTAAATATTTTGCATTAATATAATCTTTTTTGCCATTCGCATATTGCTAAAGTTTTGCTCTTTCAAATATCCACGGCTTATAGATAGGAAAAAGTGTTACTTTCCAAGCTTCTACTTTATACTTTTTAGCTAATTCTCTTGCTTTCTCCACGCTTGTTTCAGCTAAATTATGCCCTTTATAATGCACTTTCCACTTTTCTGCCAATTTTTTATTACATTTAACTTCACCATAAACAAGATAACCATATTTGTTTATTTTTTGCCAAGGTCGCTTTATGTTTTTAACTCTCCGCTTCAATCTTTCTACAAGCTGTAGCATAAATTTTGTTTTTACAGAACAAAAATGTGCATTAACACTTTTTCTTGCAGCATACTGCAAAATTTTTTCTCCTAATTCAAGTGAGCCTTTTACAGCATAGCTCTCGCCAATAGGCTTAAATCCATGCTTTCTCATCTCTTGCCAATTTGTTTCTGAAAACTCAAATTCATTTAAGTTAAGAAATACTTGCTTAATTTTACTTATCTTTGCACAAAAATCGACTATCTCTTTTAATTTTTTCTCATTTCCAGGAATGCAGGGAGTTTCAATGCCAACATTAAAACCAAACTTCACGGCTTCTTTAATCTTATTTGGTAAGAATGAGTGAAATCTGAGTTCATCTAAACCAGCATTTTCAAGAAGCCGCAAAACATGTTGATTAATAGTGTAGCCATAAGTATAAAGATGAACATGAAATGGTTTAAACCTTTTTTTAAAATATCGAATGTAGGTTAAAGTTTTATTTATAATTTGTGTATTCAATAAAGGTTCACCGCCAGTTATGCTCATCCCTAATGCGTTCATTTCTCTTGCTTCTCTTAAAGCATCAACAAAGTTTTTTACTGGTCTCTCGTTAGCATAAACTACATTCTTACCTTTTCTCTCGTCTGAGATAGGGCAATACCAGCATTTTAACTTGCATCTTCCAGTAACAAAAAGCACCATTTTTGCACCTTTCCAACATAACCTACAACCTTCGGGAAGAAAGTTATAAATAGAGCTAAACTTATTTTTGAATAGCATACTAAATCTTTAGAAGCCTTTTTACTCTTTCTTCAACAGGTGGGTGGGTTGAAAAAAGTTTTACAAATCCGCTTGCTGAAAATGGACTTATTATAAATAAATTCTCCGTTGATTCAAAACCTAGAGCCTTGCTTGATGGAATTTTTGCCTGTCTTTCAAGTTTTAAAAGTGCATTTGCTAAAGGTTTACCTTTTCCTATTAACTTTGCTCCACTCTCGTCAGCTAAAAATTCACGACTGCGGCTTATGGCCAGCTGTATCAATAAAGCTGCAAAAGGAGCAATAATTGCTATTATAAGCAAGGCAATCAAATTTATTATCCCTTCTCTACCTTCACCTTCTAATCCCCCAAAAATGAGGTTCCATCTTAACATTGCTGCAAGATACATTATTACTCCCGCAAGCACGCTAGCTATCGTTGCTATTAAAATATCTCTATTTTTAACATGACTTAACTCATGACTTATAACCCCAAGCAATTCTTCTTTGCTTAACATCTCAATAATCTTCTTTGTTACAACAACTGCAGAATGCTCAGGATTTCTACCAGTAGCGAATGCGTTAGCAATTGGAAATTCGCTTACGCACAATTTTGGCATAGGTATTCCCGCCTTTTTAGCAAGCTTTTCTGTTTCTGCATAGAGCCAATGTCCTTTTGGCAATGGTCTTGCTCTATACAAAAACAACACTACCTTATCAGAAAAATAATAACTAAAAAAATTCATTGCAAGAACAAAGATAAAAGCAACTAAGAGTCCAACCTTACCAAAAATACTTCCTATAGCTAAAACTATAGCAGTTAAAATAAAGAGCAATAAAAATGTTTTAATACGACTATCCATAATTAAATTTTTGTTTTTTATTTTTAAAGCTTACGATTAACAAATTAAAACCACTCTCCTTCAAAACGAAAGATTTTTGTATCTTTATCTTGCCAGGCATCCTTGTTCAATCCAGCCTTAAGGCAGGTTTGTTGTAGAAATGTTAAGGCATCAAAACTATGTTCAATTGCAACTTGTGGTAAAAGCAAACCACTCTGTTCTAACCTTAAATTATTTACGATTAACCCATGCTTTCCAATTTGAATACTCTCAAATAATTCTTTAATTTTTTTTGTTTTTATTTCCTCTGGCGTAGAAAGTAAGGTTATCTCGATTTTAATTTTTTCTAATTCCTCTTTTGTTAGCGGCATAAACCTCGGATCATTGAAAGCGGCTAATTTTGCTGCTTGGATAATAGATCTACCTAAAGGTCTAACTATAGGGAAACCAATACAGCCACGGAGTTCTTCTTTAATTTTCAAAGTTACGAAGACGCCAGCAGAATATCTATCTAATTCTTTACTTAACATCTTTATTTTTTCAATTTCATTTTTAGTCGGATCAAGTTCATTTTTTATTGCAAGCAATGCTAATTCCTTAGCTTTTTCTCTTTCAATTTTAGTGAGCATGTTTATATTAAGTTATGATAGCTTAAATATTTTATTGTTATTTAATAGTAACAAAAAGATTTATAAACTCAAATTTATTATTATTTAATAGTAACAAAATTAAACCCTGAGTTGGAAATGAAATCAAGAAAAAATACTATCAAAGATAAAAGCTATTTTTATGGCCTATCTGTTTTATTTAAATCGCTTTATGCTGCCAATATCCCTGCCGTCTTAGTTGGAGGCACAGCTGTCCAAGTAAGAATTGCTCGCGCTTTGGCTAAACATAATAATAGCAAGCCAGACATCTCGAAAATTAATGACATTGAAAAATATCTAAGACCGACGAATGACTATGATATCTGTGCTTTAAGTAAAGATGACGCGCTCCAAAAAGTAATCCAAGGATTAAATATTGAAGAAGAAATTGATGATGAAATTTATCAAATCGAAGTTAGTCGAAATGGAATTGTCAAGCCAAAAATCAAAGTTTATAGCTTAAATGGTGCTTATAATGAAACTGAGATTGTATTAAATTTTTCAAGAAATGCTAGCAATACAAATTTTTTTAAAGATTATTATGATGAAATGATTTTTTCTGGAGAGGAGATTAGTTTATTTAACGAGCAATTAAAAGCTGAAATTACTGTAGCTAAACCAGAATATATTGTTGCGGCAAAACTTATGAGGGGAAAAGAAAGAGATTTTCATGATATTAACCTTTTACTCAACTTTGAAAAAATCGATAAACAAGAATTAGCAAGGATTATGAAGCATGAAATTTATCGTTTTGAGAACTTAACCGATCTAAATCATTAACCAATTCATCGATGAATTGTTCAAGATATTCGAGAATAACAAGTCCACTATAATTTTTTTCTTTCAAATTTTCAAGAAATTTTTCAATTGGCAAATCTCCCATCGCTATTGGTAAATGCTTCTTTGGACCCTGATTTTTATTCAGTCGGTTGTAATACTTATTACTTAAATGTACTACTTTTATTTTTTCTCTGTATTTATTAAATTCTTCTATTATGTCAACATCTCGTGTATGGCTTATATCATAAGTCATACTAATAAAATCGAAGTTTAAATTAAAAATTTGTTCTGGCGTGTTAATCCATCTTCTTCTTTTCTTTTCAAAATTTTCATAACACAGGACTATACCGAGGTTTCTTATAGCTTGCGCTTTATTTTTTAAAGCTTCAAGTGCAAAATAATAACTCTCATTTCGTGGATTTAATGTAAAAATCTTAACCTCGTAGTTTTGCTTAATCTGGGCTATTACATTAATAAACTCCTCATTAAAAACATCAATATTAGGTAAATGTGCTGAGATTATGTTAATATCATAGTCTTTTATTATTCTCCTTACCTTATCATGGGGAGTAGCTTTAAAGTCTTCAAGTTTGTGAAAAGAAATTTCAACTGCTTTACCCTTAAATCTCTCGAGCTTTTTTTCTAATCTTTCTGCATTCCGATCAGGATAAATAAATATTGATGCGCCAAATTTCATTTTATATTTTTAATGGCGCACTTTTTTCACTATTATTGCCACGGCTAGGATTACTATGATTAAACCAAGTAAAGCAATTATAGCAATATGCCAGTTGCTTTTTAACCAACCTATTACCCCACCAGTTACTGGGATTATGGGTAATCTGTCGACAAATAAGCCAATTATTGCTGCAGAGTCTACCAACGCTACTACTTTTCCATTCTCTTTATCCCAAACACTCTCTATTTTCCTCCATCCACCACCTTCATAATTATAGATAAACAAGTTAGCTCCTTCAGCGAACTCCTCATTGATCTTTATTATTAACTCTACATCTTCACCGAATCTCACAGCTGGCGTAAACTTGTACGCTCGCACTAAATAAACATCTTGTGGCAATGTTGGAAGCAGCGTTAAATCAGTGATTTTTTCAATTTTTATAGTATTTGGATCGATTTTATTATTATTGTTATTTACTACCTCTATACTTGATAGTAGCCTCACTATTACTAATCTATCATCACTTTTTATTTCAATAGCCTTAACTTTTGGTTTTGGCGTTGTTGTAACTGTTAAATTTGGAATAATTTTGCAATCTTGCGGGCAATAAACACTTTCATTGCCTTCACAAATGTTATTGCCACATATTGGCGCTACGAGAGCTTCTCTTCCTCCTCCACCTCTTTCCTCTACTATCTTTTGCACAACTCTAAAACTAATTGTGCTCCATGCTGAAGTTCCGTGAACATCAGTAACCTTTACTTTGGCAATATACCTTCCTGGATTGTTATACGTATGAGTTGCTGTTGAAACATTTATTGCACTATAATCAAATGTCCCATCATTTGTCCAGTCCCATTCATATGTTATATTATCATTTGTATTAAATTGTCCTCCTATTAATGCATTGAATGAAATCGATTCATCTTCATAATAAGGAGATGGGCTTGTGATAACAATTCTTACAGATGGTAATGCAGAACTATTACTTAAGTTTAGTGGGGTGTTATTTGTTGCATTATAAGTGAAATTTGTTGTTATTATAGTACCATTATAAAGAACATTATCAGTAACATTTGCATCTATTAATGTCGCATTTCCGAGTGTTGAATTTGTTATAATTGTATTGGTTGCCGTTATATTCTCTAAATCAGAATTAATAACAGTACTATTATTTAAACTTGAATTATTTATTGTTGAATTTGTGACGTTGGAATCATTGAGCATAGAGTTTGTAATTGTTGAATTGTTTGTTGTTGAATTTGTTAAAGTTGAGTTTTCAATCTCAGAGTTTTCTACAGTTGAATTTATGAGCATTGAATTTGCAACTATTGAATCGCTAATATTACTATAATCCAAATTTGAGCTTTCAATTGTTGAGTTACTAATATTTGAATAGGTGATATTCGATTCGTTTATTATAGCCTTATCAACATTGGAGTATGTTATATTTGAATAACTAACGTTGGAGTAAGTAACATTTGACTGATATGTGTGTGAGTTCGTTAAGTTTGAACCAGTTAAGTTGTTAGTTGGTTGTGGGGGGTCATAGATGCCATCAGCAAGATAGCAGTTTGAAGCTATTATACCTTTAACTGTTGCATTGATTACCGTACAATTATTTAAAATTGAATTATTAATTATTGATGCTGTCGCATTTACAGCCGTTAGCCAGGAATTTTCTACAGTTGAATTATCTATATTTGAATCTAAGATTAAAATATCCTCATTAAAGTTACCTCCAGCTGATGCTTTAATGGTTGAGAAATTCTTTATTATTGAATCATTTATATTATTAAATATTCCTGTTGACTGACTCACATAGAATGTGCCGTTCACTGTCGAATTAAATATCCAGCCAGTGTCAAGAGTTACTACACTTGTTGTTGTTGATGTAATATTACTAATGCTTGTATTTGAATTGCTTGTTGCAATTACATTTACAATATAAACCCCTGGATTGGAATCACTAACAGTGAGACTAACTATATAACTTCCCCCTTGATTTAACATAGGAGTTGTTGTTTCATTCAAAATTGCTTGATCAGCATTATTAATATTTTGTATTGTTAAATTAAAGTTGTCTTGAGTATCGCCGATGTTTGTTATATTTATTGTATAAATGGCTGGCTCAAGTAAGCCGACAGTTTGTGATGATGGAGTTGCTGTTATGCTTACACCATAGTCTGGAACTGGATTAACTGTTACAATAATAGTGTCATTTGCACTGTATTCGCCATCCGATGCTATAAGTGTAACCTCAGCAATTCCATTCCAATTTGGATTTGCTGTTATATTAACTCTTGTGCCAACAAATGTGACGATAACATTACTATTATTTGAAGTAAATGAATAAACTAATGTTGCATTATCAACATCCGCAAAGTAATTTGTCATGTCAAGGCTATCATTGTAACTATCTTCGTCGAAAGTTACATCTGGAATTAAGGTGATTAAGTAAGGAGCATCATTTACAGGGACAACATTTATTGTAACCGTGGCTATATTACTATTAGCTTCTCCATCATTAGCAACATATGTAAAGCTATCTATACCATTAAAGTTTGCATTTGGTATATATGTGAAGGAACCGTCAGAGTTGAGAGTTAAGACACCATTGGAGACGTTTGTTACTAAGATTGCTGAAAGTATATCAATATCAATATCAGAATCATTAACTAATAACCCTTGAGCTGTGGGAACAGTTAAGATGTTATCCTCATTTGTGTTATAAACATCATTTTGTATAACTGGAGGCGTATTTTTTATATCTTTTACTACTGTTATATTACCAGAAAACTCTATTCCATCAAACGCGCCAGCAATTACCAACACATCATCATTTTTATTACAGCCAGCTGAGGTTAAGCAGTCGAATGTATTATTCGTAGACCAGGTTTGTAATATAACTCCTGTTGCATTATTTCTAAATTCATAATAATAAGTGATAATATCACCATCAACATCGATTGAGCCTGTTGCATTAGCAATTAAGGTTGAACTCTTATAAGCTGGTGTTGGTTCAACTATCAAGCTTGGAGGAGTTGTTGGCGCGTCATTTATAGGGTTAACTATAACAGTAACCGTTGCTATGTTTGAAATATTTGCACCATCATTAGCTATATACCTAAAGCTGTCTATTCCATACCAATCAGGTTCAGGTATATAAATGAAAGATCCATTTGCATTTAATACCAAATTACCATGAGAAACACTATTTACAAGGACGGCTGTTAGTGTATCACCATCTACATCACTATCATTTGCTAAAACTCCAGGAGCAGAAATTGTAAGTATATCATTTTCATTTACACTATAAGTATCATCATTAGCAAGAGGAGCATCATTTACTGGACTCACATTTATTGTTACAGTTGCAACAGAACTATTATCCATGCCATCACTTACTATATAGCTAAAGCTATCAATGCCGTTGAAGTTTGGATCTGGGGTGTATATGAAAGAGCCGTCTGAGTTGAAAATTAAGTTACCATTGCTAACACTACTCACAAGAATTGCTGTTAATGTATCGCCATCAGTATCATTATCATTTGCAAGCACACCCGGAGCTGGAATGCTTAATGATTCGTCCTCCAAAATTTCATAATAATCATCATTTGCAATAGGCGCATTATTAATTACAGTTGTCGTTATATCTTGAGTTTCATTATATAATCCTGCATTTATTGTTGAATTGGCATAGACTCTAACTACATAACTTCCTGGAATGCTTGAACTCACGTCGAGCTGTACGAGCTTACTTTCGCCAGCTCCAAGAATTATAGAACTTTCATTTAGCCAGACATTTGCACCATTATAATTTATAACACCAAGCACAAAATTATTCCAAACATTCCCAGTGTTTGTTATATTAATAATGTAAGTTGCATTGGCATTTTTTGAAACTGTTCTTGCGTAACTATCACTCTCCAAGATAACACCAAGTTGCAAATCATTACTAAATCCTCTCGTGCATTGCTGGAATTGCCAATCACTTAAAGTATTAGTATCTTGGCCATTTGGCACTCGTGCCCAGCAAAGATCATTGCCAAGAGTGTCGGCAAGATTATAAGATACATCATCAACAATCTGATTGAAGTTATCATACAAAGTTATATTTTCACCACCATTGTTCAATAAGTTTGATGCAGATCTGATTAAGTAACTTCCAGCATTGATAATCTGATTTAATGGAAGCACATTTCCTGCAGCGTCACGAATATACCAGCCAGTGACATTAACATCATTTGCTGTCGGGTTATAAAGCTCTATCCAATCTCCGCTAGGAGTTCCGTTATTGCTTTCAAATTCATTTATGATAATAGCTGGTGGTGGTAAGAGTACAGTAAAGGCAACAGATGCGCTTGCTAAATTTCCACTAGTGTCATTTGCCCATGCCTCAATTACATGCATGCCTTGAGCAAAAGTTTGTAAAATTGAATTTGTATATGTTATATTCACCCCCCCATCAATACTATACCAAACCTGATCAATAGCTACGTTATCGCTAGCACTAATATTTATCAAAATATCGCTTACAGTGTATGTTATGTTTTCAGGACTAACGATTATTATACTAGGAGCTTGTGTGTCTTGCACAGAAATATTAAAGCTAACACTTGCCGAGCCAACATTGTTGCTTACATCTTGAGCATAGATGAATAGTGTATATGCACTATTTGCCAAGGTAAGAGTTGTGTTCTGGCAGCCTGGCAAGTTTTGAGGGGCCCCACCATTTAAAACATACCAACAAGCAGCTATACCATCATCATCAGAGACAATATAGTTTAATGGAATTGGCAATGATGCATAAGTTTGACCATCTTCAGGGCTAATTATAATGACACTTGGAGCATTGATATCCCCAACTATGATTTGTTTTGTTGTACTTCTTTCATCACCATCAGCATCTCTTGCTGTCAACACAACATCGTAAGTGCCAGGCATGTTATAAGCATGGCTTACACTTTGGCCATTTGCAATACCACCATCACCAAAATCCCAGCTAAAAGTAAGTGGTGCATCAAATGCTGTTCCACTCGCAATGAAACTTACGACTTGGCCTATTGACGGAGAGCTCGGAGAAAAGCTGAAATCAATATTTTCAGGGACAGTATCTATAATGGTAACTCTCCAACCAGCAGAGGCTGTATTACCTCTACCATCACTTACAATAACTGCTATGTCAAAAACTTGAGCATCATTTACATTTGGTAGCTGCAATAGAAAGCTGTTTCCGCTTGCACTCTGTTGCTGATTGTTGACATACCAAGTATAACTCAAAGTATCGCCATTTGGATCACTGGCAATTACAACAAAACTTTGTTGCAGTACGGCTTCACTTACACTAAAGGTATCTTGTGATGGGCTTTTGCTTGTTATTTGCGGTGGCTGATTAGATCCTTCAAAATAAATCCTTAATGTTTCACTTGTTGCGGTTTTGCCGCTTTTATCTTTTGTTCTTGCGTAAAAACTATGCCAGCCTGCTGTGTTATGCGTTACAATAGTTTGTAATGCACATGTACTAAAACCAGCACAATCTTTTTCAGAATAGAGTGCACCATCTTCATAAAGCCATATTTTTATAAGTCCAGCATTGTCGTCAATATCAATCCCATTGGCAAGTAGCGTAGATTGTGAAAATATTGGATTATGTGAAATTTCGCTTAGGGTAATCTTCGGAGCATAGTCATAAGCTTTTGCTAATTTGAGCATAAATAAGCTAAACATAAATATACTTATTACTAAAAAAGCCAATATCTTTCTATTCATCTTATAATTAATTTTAATGTTTACCATTTTGCCTTAAAACCTAGATAAATTTCCCCAGATTTAATTTTGTTGCCAACAGTATTCATTTCACCGCATCCAAAAATTCCCCAACTTTTTCTTTTTCCTTCACTACAAACACTGTAACTATTACGATTTTGATTTGTATCTAGAGAATATTTACTTTCAACTCCCCACTTTTCATTTCCATAACCAAAAGTGAAACCATAATTAGGTCGATTCTTGTCAAAGTTAACATCAACACCACCATAAAAGCTTGTTGCATTTAATAACTTTTCTATATCATTAATCTTATTCAAACCTTCAGGATTTGGTAGATAATTTAAATAAATTTTGTGTTGCCTATTGAAATAATTATTATTACCATACCAAAGCGAGATTTTGTTATTTGCATCATCTTTGAAATAATTAATGATTAACGAGTTAGGACCAATATTATAAGCAAAATTTAAAATACCTTCGACATGGTCAGTGTTATCCACATTAGGTCCAATATTAACAAGAGGGACAAATTTTAATTCTAACTCTTTATGCTTATACTCTAAACTCGCTCCTATAGGAAAAACTCTTTTAATCTCTCTCATTTTGTCACTATATGATATTGTGTCATAATTTTGTATTTCGAAAGTATCACAAGAAACCTCTTCACCATTTATATAAACACATGTTGTGCCAGATGTTTTATTATTAACAATCTCTACTAAATCTAACTTATTCTTCACTCTACTTTCTTCGATCCCTCCGATTATCCCTCCATAAAGCCTTCCAATTTTTTGCTTTGCTTTAATTCTTGCTTTTGTTAAAAGTTCATCTGTTTTGCTTTTTCCATTAACATTAATAAATGTTTCAATATCGCCTTGTGTTACCGTTCTAATTTCAAAAGGATTGTTCGTTATGTCTTCTTCGTAAAAAGGAGTTATTTCTTGATAAGTCTCATTTATATCATCTCTACTCATCTTAGTAGTAATACTAACATTCCCTTCAATATTCAAGAAGGCATTCTTCCAACCAATAGAGCCATGATATATCATTGGCATTTCTAATAAAGTTCCTTTTTCTTTTTTTTCAAAACTAATGCCCAGATCTCCATAGATATCACTTTCTCTACCTTTTCCGATCCCTTTCCTTCCCTCTCCAAACAACGTTACTCTTTGTTCTTTTCTTCCTCCCGTACCAAAAAAGAATACCTCAATATTATCTCTATTATTTTCACCAACATTTACTTTTGCATCATAACTAACAATTCCTTGACTATTATAATCTAAATCTCCTAAAAAAGAGACTGAACTAGGTTTTATTATTTTTATCTCATTTTGTCGAGGTGGTATTTGAGGTTTGATTTGCAATAGTTCTTGAGGTTTTGGCTTTTCTTTCTTTTCTTTTTCTTTGATGATAGTTTCAACTTGCTCAGAAATTATCTCTTCTTCTTTAGGTTTTTTCTTAACTTCTTGTGCCATCATCTCTTTTTTTTCTCCTTTGAATAAAACCCCATAAGATTTAGGATCGATTAATTTTTTAATCTCGTCCAAATTATTTGGTTGTAATGAGTAAACATAACCTCCTGCTTTAACAAAAATCTCTTGAGAATTATTTTGAATAAAAACTAATGTTACGGGATCAGACAAGTTTAAGCAATTACTAAGCACTGTTTGAATCTCAGGATCAACTATTGTATACTCTGTTCCAAGTGAATATTCAATAGCTTTTACAGATGTTTTGTAGTCTTTACTTTCTTTTTTACTCCAAAAATCTTCAGCTCTTGGGCATCCTGACTGGTTTTCTAACCCTTGTGTTAAACCAAGACTACCAAGAGCAATTCCCAAAGCAAAAATTATGCTCTCCAGAGTTCTTTTCAATTTTGTCATTGTAAAATTACAATACTTCCAATTTAAAAAACTTTCTCTTAATTTTTGTTACTACTTTTAGGTAATTTTTAATAAATTTCATTCGCTAGATTTTGCAAGAGCACGCCGTATGCTTATAATTATAATAACTAAAAGGATTATTAAGAATAAAATCAAAAATGAAAAGAACCAAATAGTAGAATTGCTAATCTTTCCATCATTGACTACCCCTCCACTTATGGCATTATTGACCTCATTGACCTTTAAAGCATCGACAAATAAAAAAATAAGCACTGCAATAAAGATTATTATTATAAGAATAAACACTGCTCCTGGATTTCCTTCTTCTTCCATCTTTTTTAATATTTTTAGAACTTTTAAAATTATTGCTTTATAGAAATGTTTAAATATATTTAAATATATATTTACTCTTGTTTTTAAAAGAGTAAAAAATGTCAGATAAATTTGAAGAAATCTATAAAGCAATAAAGACATTAAAGATCCAAGGAGCCGAGAATGTTGCAAAAGCTGCACTTAAAGCTTTGCGTTATAGAAATGATAAAAAGGCAATTGCAAGACTTGTAAAGTTAAGGCCAACAGAACCAGCCTTGCGCAATGCTATAGCTTTAACTATGACTATCGTCGATAAAGGCAAAAGTTGGAATGAGGCAATAAGAACAATTGAGCAATACTTTGAAACTTTTGATAAGAAAGTAGAAGAATATGCGGCAAGAATAATTGAAAATGATTCTGTAATCTACACTCATTGTCATAGCAATACTGTAGAGAGAGTGTTGAAGCTTGCAAAAATGCTTGGTAAGGAGTTTAAGGTGTATGTAACAGAAACAAGACCACTCTTTCAAGGCAGAATTACTGCTGAAAGGCTTGCAAAAGCAGGAATTCAAGTAGTACTTGGAGTTGATAGCAATGCTACCCACTTCATAAAAAAAGCTGATATGTTTCTTTTTGGTGCAGATGCGATAACTGCTGAAGGAAATGTTATAAATAAAATAGGGACAAATATGTTTGCAGAAATCGCTCAGCGTTATGACGTGCCTTGCTATTGCCTCACTATAGGTTTAAAGTATGACCCGGCGACTAAATATGGTTACGAAGAGCCAATCGAAGAAAGGTCAAGTAAGGAAGTTTGGGAGAAAAAAATAAGAAATGTGAAAATAGTCAATCCTGCTTTTGAGATTGTTGAAGCAAAAAATATAAATGCAATAATTAGTGAATTTGGAATTTTAAGCCCAGCCCAGTTTGTTATCGAAGCAAATAAACTTTGGCGAGATAGTTTAATTTAATAATAGTTGATTTTGTATTGATTTTCTCATTATTAGGAACAAAAAATTAGAGTATAAGATACTACTAATAAATTGTACAAAAAACAAAAGGTTTATAAATAATTATTCTGAAGTTAATATATGATCACTAACAACTTGATGAAAAAGATTGAACTATTGTTATTTAGTAGTTTTATGGCATTCAATATTTATGGTAATGACTCATCTAAAGAGTATGAACTCTGTCTTGAACTTGCTGAAAAAACTTACAAATCCTGCCTCGAGGCAAATAAAGAAAAACTTTACAGATGTTTAATCGACAATTGTACTAATGCTACTTATGCTGAATTATGTTCTGAGGCTTGTTTTGAAGAAAATGAAAACAATGATTTAGCTTGCAAAGATAATTATGATATTGCAAAGATTGAATGCGAAGATATTCTTAAAAAATAATCGATCAATAAATTAAAGCGATCACAACACCTCTAATTTGCTCAAATCTAACTTTTTCTATATCAGCATATTCATTGTTGTCGCCTTTTGTTATGGCATACCAACCTTTCTCATCATCGCCTATTTTTACAATTCTATGTATTATTACATCTCCAGAAACTGATCTATAAGAAATTATATCCCCCACCTGCAAATCACTTGGTTTTTCTGGTTTAATTTCAATAGCATTAGCTTCAACATCGAGTACAGGATCCATGCTTTTCGTTGCTGCAAATCTTACTAAAAAAGAGTTAGGTATTACAATCACAACTTTATCTTCATATATATGTATGCTACTTTCATTGATTCTATCCGCTGGCGAAGGTAAATCATTAGCTATACCAAATGGCTTTTCATTGAAAGAAAGCGCAAGCTGGCTTAAATAGAACATTGAAAATAATAATGCTAATAAAAAGAAAAATTGCAAAATTATCCAAATTTTGATTTTCATTTTTATACTCATTTTAAAGTAAGAAAATTTTTTAATTTAAAAATATTTGTTATTACCATTCCAAAGTTGCAATGAAATTATTTAAGTGGGTAAAAAATAAAGAAGTAAAAAACTAGAAAAATGAAGGCCAAAGCACCTTATAAAATACCTTATAAAATTCTTTTTATTGATTTTGATGGAACTTTAATTGATAGTTTGAAAGCTCATTATCATGCTTTCAATGAAACTTTTCGCATTCATAATCTACCGCCAGTAAGTTTACAAAAATTTAAACATCTTTTTGGTTATTTCTCTGAACAAATTATAAAGTATTTATTCCCTTATCTTAGTGAAAACGAAGTTAAAAAACTGGCTGAATATAAAAAAAAGATTTTTATTACTAAAATCTATAAACAAGTAAAACTTTTTCCTGCTGTTAATAAAACTTTGAATATTCTAAAAAAGCATTACCTTCTTGTTCTTGAGTCAAATGCTAGTTTTGCTGAAATAAAAAAAATTGCGCGATTTTGTAAACTTAACCTTAATTATTTTAGTTTAATATTAAGTAAGGAAAAAGTAAAACATAAAAAGCCAGACCCAGAATTAATAAAAAAAGCCGAGAAGTTTTTTAAGTTAAATAAACATGCCAAACATGCAACTGAGTATGTTGTTGGTGATAGTTTTGTTGATGTGCAACTAGCAAAGAGGGCAAAAGTAAAGTCAATTATAATAGCTCGCGATATTGAAACAAAGCAACTTATAAGAAAATATAAACCAGATCATATAATAAAAAATTTTAGTGAAATAATCAATATAACAAACAAAAACATCTAAAAATCGCTCCCTAAAATCTCTTTGCTGATTTTCATTAATTCATTGTATACTGCCCCAGGACTTTTTCTTTCTTCTTTACTTTTTTCTAAACTTACTATCCCAAGCATCTTTCTGATTGCCTCAACCTTATAACCTTCGTTGCCGCCTTTAAATTTCTCTTTTCTGCTTATTGAGAATAAACGGTTACCATATTGTAACTGCGGCTCTCCTGACTTCGAAACTCCTCTATATTTTACACCCAACTTTTCTAATAATTTTTTAAATACCTCTTCAGAAGCATATTTAACAGGCATAATCTTTTTATAATCCACTCTTTATAATTTTTACTGCTGCTATTGACTTTGATTGTTCCAATTTTTTAATTACAACAGAAGAATTAAAAAATTTCTTTACACCTGTCTTAATGGTAACTAAAACAAAAAACTTAAAAACAATACTTGTGGCTGGGCAGGCAGGACAAGGAATTGATAAAACTTCTGACATCATTTGTTTAGCTTTGACAAAACTTGGGTATTATGTCTTTAATTATCGTTATTATCAAACTATCATTACTGGTGGTAAAAACTTTAATGTTATTACATTTTCAGAGTCAGAGATTAATTGTCACGAAGATAACTATGATGTTGCAATTTTTTTGCATGAAGATATTGAAGATTATATAAAAAAGCTTAAAAGAAATGCTATAATTATTTGTGATGAAAAGATAGCTGAAAATTATTTTTCTTCACTAAAAAAATTAAATGTTCATTTATTAACTATAGACTGTGAAAAAATAATGAAAAAAAATGAATTAGCAAAAGTTGTTAAAAATTCTATTTTAATGGGTACTTTTGCTAATGCTTTAGGTATCCAACGTGAGGTTTTTTTTGAAATTTTTGAAACAGAATTTAAAAAACTTTTAAAAGAAAATAAACTTGGTTTTGAGGAAGGTTATAAATTAGGTAAACGTTTGATAAAGTTAAGGCAAAGAAAGAAAAAAATTGTTTATTTCAAGGGTAATGATGCTATTGCTTATGCTTTTAGGCTTGCCGGTATTGATGCTTATCTTGCTTATCCAATGACTCCTTCAACAGGGCTTTTGCATAATCTTGCTAAAACAAATGGCTTCGTTTATCAACCAGAAAATGAAATTGCTGTGATAAATGCAGCTCTTGGTATAGCTGCTTGTGGTAAAAAAGTTGCTATAGGCTCGAGTGGAGGTGGTTTTGCTTTAATGATTGAAGCATTAAGTTTTGCTGGAATGGCAGAGCTACCACTTGTTATCTATCTTGTGTCAAGATATGGGCCATCAACAGGAGTTCCGCCATGCACAAGCCAAGCCGATTTAAAATTCGCCATAAATGCTGGGCATGGAAGCTTTGCTAAAATTGTGCTTAGTTTAAGTACAATTGAAAATGCAATGATCAATGCGATTGATGCTTTTAACTTTGCTTATTCTTATAGAATACCTGTAATTTTATTAACTGACAAGCATTTTGCCGAAAGTGGCTTTAGTATGGAAGAAAAACAATTAAGAAAAATCGAAGCTTATGCATATAATTCTTTAAAAAAATTAGAAAAATTTAGGAATAAAAAACAAAAAGCAATATTTAACTTAACTAAAAGTTATCCTTTAAATAATGAATTTGCTCCCTTGCCATTAATAGGCTATGATATTTTTAAATTAAATAGCTATGAGCATGATGAATATGGATTTTTTAGCGAAGACTCTAAGGTAATGAAGATGATGAGTATTAGAAGGAAAGAAAGAATTGATAAAATAAAGAAAATGTTAGAAAATAGATATCAGGTGTATGGAAATAAAAATGCAAAAAATCTGATCATCTCATGGGGTTCCACTATCAATAGCTTGCTCGATTTTGTCAATGAAAATAAAAAATATAAGCTTATAGACATAGTTTCACTCTCTCCATTCCCAGAAATAAAAAATGAAATAAAAAAAGCAATAAAAAAGGCAAAAAATGTTTATGTTTTTGAATGTTCCCCAACCTCGCAGCTCAGTGATTTGATTGCTGAAAATACTGGCATAAAAATTCCTGATAAAAATAAGATTTTAAAATATGATGGTACGCCTTTCCTTCTCGATGATATAAAAAAAGCACTGAAAACAAAAATATAAAAGGAAAATGGAAAACGAAAAAACTGTTTGTGAGAGTATTGAAAGTAGTTACAAAAAAACATGGTGCCCGGGATGCCCTAATTATATGCTTTTCCGATCTTATGTTGATGCACTTAATGATTTGATTAAGGAAAAAAAGCTTTCTCGAGAAAAAATTGTCCAAGTGTGCGGTATTGGCTGTCATGGAAAAGTTCATGATTATACAAATATCACGAGCATAAATGCCTTGCATGGTCGTGTCTTACCAGTAATTTTTGGTATTAAAGCTATGAAACCAGAAGTAAAAGTAATTGGAATAAGTGGGGATGGTGATAGTTACAATGAAGGTATCTCGCACTTAATTCATGCGGCTCGTTATAACATCGATGCAACTTTTATTGTTCATAATAATCAATCTTTTTCCTTGACAGTAGGCCAACATACAGCAACCACTCAACAAGGTTTTCTGAGCAAGAGTTTGAGAAATGCTGTTAAAGACGAACCTCTGAATCCACTAAAACTAATGTTAAGTCTAGATACAAGTTTTGTAGCACGCTGTTATGCTCTTGAAATTGAACATACTAAAAATATTATGAAAGAAGCATTCATGCATAAAGGATTTAGCTTTATCGAAGTTTTACAGCCTTGCATTGTTTTTAATGATTCAAGAGAATATATAAGTAAGAGAATTTATAAACTAAACAGACATAACATAAGTTCTTTCGAGCAAGCATGGAAAAAAGCTTGTGAGTGGGATTACAATTTCTCCGAAGAAGCAAAAATTCCTATAGGGATTTTTTATAAGAAAGTAAAACCAACCTTTGCAGAAAAATACAACTTGGAAATTAATAAAGAATAAATAAGAAAATTTAATAATAAAAATAAGTTAATAGAGACTAAAGCGACATTCTTGAGAATCCTGAACTTGCTCATTATAACTTGAGTCACCTTTATAAAAAATTAAATTATAAAAAACAGCCCCATTCACCCCTTTATCAGTTATTTGAGCTTCATGCATCACCTCCTTTGCATCATAAGTAAGCTCTGCCTTTCCGCTTAATTTAACTCCAGTTTCAAATTCTTCTGGAGATTTTACATAAGGATTTAATTCAATTTTTACTACATACCCTTTGTTTATTTCAGCTAATTTATTAGCATACTCTTGCCACTTTTTTTCTTGCCTTTCAGCAAGATATTTCCCAATTTTAACCCCAATCGCAGGAAAACCAAGACCTGCAATCACTAGTTGATGCGCTAGCTCTTCAAGTTTTCTTTCCAGTAGGGTTGGTGGAGAAACATGCCTCACTGAAGTATACTTTTTTATTGCATCATAAATAACAACTTCTTCATTAACATTTCTTACTTCTACCCCTTTAGGAATGATTAAATAAATTCTTGAATCTTGACTTAAATTAATAAAATTTATTTTTCCTAAAGCTCTATCAAGAGTAAGATTTTTAACATCAGCAAAAGTTTCTGGCTTTTCATAATCGATTATGATGTCAAAATTATTTCCATAGCAATTAACACCAACTTGCACAGCTTTATTCAAAACATAATAATTTTTTAATTCAGCTTTAATTGGAGAAAACATAAAAAATAAACTTAACAATGAAATTTTTATTTTTTGCCTCATTTTCAAGCAAACTAACTCTGTAAATTTTTAATTTCTTCTTCAATGATTTTGATTTCGTTAAGAATTTTTTGCGCTTCATTGCTAAGAATAGTTTTTAACATTGAAAGTTCTTCTATTCTTGCTTCAATAATCTTTTTAGCATCTTCAGAACTCTTTTCTAAAATAACATTCTTACCAACATTTATTAATACTTTATCATTTTCTAATGCTTTAGCCATCACAAAAATACCTTCAGCCAGATTCGCGAGTATTTCTTTATCTTTAATTTTTTTTACTTCATTTAAATTTTGTTTTGTTAATTCGAGACTGATAATGTTTTGTTCAAGTATTGCATATTGTTCTTCTATTCTCCTCAACTCTTGATCAAGTGCTAAAAGCTGTAAACCTCTTTCCTGAATTATTCTTTTTTCTTCTTTTTCTTTTGCTTGTTTTTCTTTACTCTCTTTTTCCATTTATCTTTTATCTTACTGTATTTTTAAAACTTTCCTTAAAACAATATTAAAAATCGAAGTAAAAATTATGAATGAAAGCAACCAGCCAGCACCATCCCCAACAATAGGCAAATTAGCTCCCCAACTTATTATATTCCCAACACCAGCAGCATCATAACTTTTTTTCAAAAACCAGAAAATAAAAATTAAAGGTAATAATATGATTAACAATGGTTTTATGCTTAATCTCATATTTTCCATACTTAACTTTACTAATTCATTATTCAATTCTTTTATCCTTTTTATATCGTTTGTTTTTTTCAATTCATCGCTGATAGTTTTCTGTTTTTCTTTTATCTCTTTTATCCTTCCCTGATCACTCAATACTTTGAACACCAAAACCTGAAAGAAAGTAATTAATAATGAAATAATGATTATGCTAATTAAGCCAGGAGGTAGGCCTCCCAAACTATATGCAATAAATTCTGTCCAAAAACTCATTTTATTTTTTGTAATATTTTTTTACTACATTTATCAATCTTAAAAATAAAAACTCTTCATTTTCAAATATCTTCTTTTTTTCACTTTCATTCATTGGCGCTTCATTGAGGATATTTCTTAACTTTTCAACAAATCGATCTCTTCTAGACATATCAAGAATAGCCCAAACTTCATAGTTATTGTTAGGTAAGATAACCCCAATCTTTTCACATCCATCTCTCTCGTAATAAATATTATATCCTAACTCTACTTTGAATTTTTTTTCATTTTCCCTTTCGATATGCTCTTTCATTTTAACTTTTTTAAACTTATCTAACTTTGTTTTTCTTCATTTTCTTTTTCCATAATATAATTGTATAGCCCCTTTATAATTTTTTGTTTCTCTTTTGGGATATTCACTTTATTTAGATTTTCTTTATATCTTTCCAAATAAGCATTTCCAAACTCATTATTCTCTAAACTTTCTTTATCTGTAAATCTTACTTCAATACCTTCAATAACATTCGGCTGTCTTAAATTATAATGCAAAGCATTATAACCGCTTTTTTCTTTTTTTTCTACACATTCTTTTATACAAAAATATTTCCCAATTCTACTAATTATGCTTTCAGCCAATTTATAAAACTCTTTTCCAAAAATTTTATATTTTAAGACAAAATTAACTCCGCCAAGATCATCAATACATAGTTCACTTTTAATTTCATTATTTTTTTGATCTTCAATATAGTTTTTAATGACCTTACAAATGTCACTATCTTGTAAAGTTTTAATTATGCATCCAGGAATTTCACGAATCTTCTCATGTATCCTTACATTATCAGTTTTTAATATCAATTTTTTTAAAATGCCATCGTACTTACTTAATGAATTAACTGCTACACTAGTCCTTATCCTGCTTTTTAATGAAGCATAACTATTTGTAATCCCCTCCTTTAGCGTTTTTATTTCTGACTCTAAACATATAATATCTACTCCAAATTTAAGAAAATTTGGAATTTCTTTTTCAATCTTTTGGGCAATACCAAAAATCTTTTTTTTAATTACTTTGTCAAGAAAACTTTTAGATTTCTTTACTCTAGTTATTATTGCTTCAATATCTTTTGTATTTATTGGGTAATACTTCATATCGATCTCCATATCATATCTCATATCTTTTTCTACTTTTTGATTTTTTAATAGTGCGGCATATTCACTTCTTTTTTCTAAAATTACATACTTGAATTTATTTTCTGGAATGAATAATCTCACTATTCTTTCTAGATTCTCTTTTGTTTTATTTCTCCTATCTTTTAAAAGCAAATAAATTGGTTCAAACAGGCTTTCATCATCTTCATTTATGCATTTATAAATATATTGCCCTACAGGTATTTCTGCAATTTCAATCCTTTCCATTTTATCGCAACGTTTTTTCCAATTTATAAATTCCTGGAATTAATTTGAATTTTCTTCTTTTCATTTTTTCTGCAAATTTTTTAAACCCAATCAAATCAAGATGGGCTCTTAATTCAATATTGCTCGCACTATCTAAATCTAAACCTAAAGTTTCCTCTTTTGCATAGCCAAGAAGAATTTTGCCATATCTCATCCATGTTCCATCAAGTAAATTAGGTGAAGGGAAAGTTGCTCTTTCAAAACCGCGGCTCTTATCATAATTAGCAACAAGTTCATAATTCTTCTTTATTACATCTTTCGTCAAGCTCACCATTTCTTCGAAATAGTATGTCCATGCTTGCGCTCTTTCTTCGATACTTTCTACAAGTTTTCTCGTAAGACATTGCACTTTCTTATAGAACTTTTTCTCTTTCTTTAATCCCTTAATCTTTGTTTTAACTTCATTTGTTAAGAGGAGACCTTTATAAAATGAATAAAGAGCTGATTGAACATTAAAAGGGCTCTTTTCTGCTTCAAGTGGTGTTGGCAAGGATTTAATATTATCGAGCATGTCGGCAAGTTTTATTTCTATAGAACGCATAATGATTATATTTTTATCTTTGTGATTAAATCGGTATTCAATAAAATCTTTTATTTTATCTACCCTAGCCTTATTATTCCCATTTTGTTCTATTTGTTTTTTTATTTTTTCATTTAACTCATTGATTACTTCTTTGTTATAGAAGAGATTGTAGAGATAGTCAAAATAGGTTTGGTTTGGTTGTTTTGTTAATCTATATACAAGTTGTAAGATAAAGTTATAATCTCTTTTATATTTTTCATCGAGCAAGTTAAATCTCTCATAAAGCTCATAAAGTTTAAATGCAAAAGCTGTTAGCTCTTGCCAAAAATTATTGATATCACTTTTACCCTTTATCTTTTCTTCAATCGTGTCATGAAGTAAAGCAGACGCTTTAATGATATAACTTTCACTTATCTGATTTAAGTAGCGGCAAACATTTTTAGGATGTTCAATAAATGGACTACCATTTTTTCTGAAACTTCCTTTATGATAAGTCAAGGCTAAGCCTTCAAACTCATCAATAAGCTTTTTTTCCAAATCTTCAAATTTAATATTCATATTTTTCATTTTTGTATATTTAATAATTCAATATTTATAAACATTTTTATTTTTTATCACTTTAGAATTAAAAAATTACTTACTTATTTTCTTTGTTAACTCTTCAAATTTTCTAAGTTTTTCTTCCCCCATTTCAGCCTTAAGCTTTTCCCTTAACTTTTTGCTTTTTCTAATTCTAAGCATAATCAAATGTTCAAGAAAGTAGGTAAATATAAAAAATAAAAAAATTATTATTGCTGCTATAAGCGGGCCTAGCATTTTCAATAGCGCCCCAACAAGCATTGCTATTACACCAGTCATAGCCAATATTATAACAAGCCCTAAAGTAATAAAAAAAATAGTTATTGATGAAAAAAGAGTGATGTCTTTGATTATACTATAAAACCAGGCCAAAAAGAAAATCAGAACAATCCCACACAACCCAAACAAAACTAGATCAGTACTTCTTGTTCCAAAGAGTGCTTGTAAAAGGCCTATCCATGAAAAAGTTAGAGGCATAAATACTTAATCAAAAAGATTTTAAATAATTTTTTGATTAATTATTATTTGAATTTGCCAACTTCTTTTAATATTTCCATACCCTTCTTAATTTCTACTCCTTTTTTATGCGCTTCTATCATTGCTTTTCTTCTAAAGATCCATTTGTTAAACCCAGATAAACCAAGATGAACAATTACTAAAGCAACAAAAGCACTTACTATGACTATGGCAACAGCCAAAACACCAAGCCCAGCTGTGATGCCAAAGATATAATGTGCTAACTTCAAAATCCCTTTTGTTAAGGCTGCTATAACTGCCAAACCAAAGCCCAGAATGTAAGAAGTACTTTTCTTAAACATGGTGAAAGTTTCTATTATATCACTAAATGCAAAGAAAAGCATGAAAAAAATCACAACAAGGATTGTAACAAAACGCCAATCAGCTCCGGTGGTTAGTGCACTATAGCCAAAAGCATCAGCAATCCACTTTCCTATGGCTCTGCCAATATCTCCAATTGAAGTAGCTTGTCCACCTTGTGCAAGAATAAAAGGCGAAATAAATAAAAAAGAGACTAGTAATAAAGCAATAAGTTTCCACGCTTTTTTACTTTTCATTTTCTTTTTCATTTTATTTTGTTAATTCTTCAAATTCTTTAAGTTTTCGCCATGCTGTTGCTGGTTCCATTGCTCCCTTCAAAGCTTCAGCCTTAACTTTTCTCTTGAGCGCCCACTTAAAAGCCTTATCAGAATACCATGCTAGTCCAATAAAAATTATAAATGCAAGCACAAGTTCAGCTGTAACTGCAAATGCACCTAATGTAGCTACTAATCCAAGTAGTAAAGAAGCCAGATATGTTAGAGCTCTACTTAAAGCAATAATAAAACTCAAACCAATTGAAATTATTAATACTGTTCGGCGTGAAAAAAAAGGTGCAGTCAAAGCTAAAATATCAACAAAAGCCGATGCAAAAATCAAAATTAATAAGATAAAAAGTAATAATTGGCCGACAGTGGTTACATCAGAAAAACCAAACAGCCATTTGAGCCATGTAGGTGTCTTAAGTGGTGCATTAAGCCCTCCCTGCGCCAAAACAAATGAGGGAAGAAATATGAACGCAAGCAAAAAAATAATTGATATTGGAACAATAAATGAAAGCGATTTACTCTTTTTCATTATAAAATATTAAAATGCCTATTTAAAAACTTTTTGTTTACTCTTGCCAATACCTAGATGCCTAAGCATAAACAATATAAAAATTATGGCAAGCACTATAGCAAGAGCTACTGCAAAGCCGCCTGCACTGACTTGCAAGATCTTAAGCGCAAGAGCTCGTGTCAAGCCTGTCTGCAAGGCAATTAGTGTTATTATTAAAGCTATGATTGCTGCGAAGGGTTTTTTAAACAAGCGCAATCTACTCAGAATATCAAAAAGAATAACGAAGATGATCAAAATTAGTATAAAAATTAAAATATTTTGCGTTACACTTTCGCCGAGCACTTTTGCAAGCACCATAAAAACTTAATTATTTGAATTTAAATAAATTACTCCAAATTAAAATTTAAAGTTTTATGAAAAAGTTTTAAAATAGTAAGAAATATAAAGGAGATAGGATAAAAGAAAAAAATAAAGAAGAAAATGGGGTTGAAAGTAAATAAGCTTGTGAAAAAGCGAAAGAAGTTTAGGTGGAATGATAAAACATTTAGAAAGAAGGCACTTGGATTAGATGTAAGTACAGACCCCCTTGAAGGAGCCCATCAAGCAAGAGGTATTGTTCTCGAGAAAGTGCAATTAGAAGCGAGGCAGCCTAACTCCGCAATGCGAAAATGTGTTCGTGTTCAGCTCTTGAAAAATAATAAGATGATTACCGCTTTCGCTCCAGGAGACAGGGCAATTAAATTTATCGATGAGCACGACGAGGTTATTGTTGAAAAGATTGGCGGAAAGCAAGGGCGTGCGAAAGGCGATATTCCTGGAGTTAGATTCAAAGTTATAAAAGTAAATGATCAACCATTGGAAATGCTTAGAAGAGGAAAAATAGAAAAGGCGAGGCGTTAAAATGGAGTTCAAATTTAAACTTTTTGATTTGTGGGATGTAAGTAATATCGTTGTTAATGACCCTGGTTTAAAACGCTATCTTAATCTTGATCCAAGGCTTATCCCCCGAAGTTGTGGTAGGCTTGCAAAAAAGCGTTTCGCAAAAATAAAAATGCATGTTATTGAAAGACTTATTAATATGTTACAAGTTCCTGGGCATCGAGGAAAAAAACATCGAATAATCACACGTTGGGCAACAGGAAAATTTAATAAAAAAATGGCTATTGTTATTGATGTTTTTAAAAAGATCGAAGCACAAACCAATGAAAACCCGATTCAAGTTTTTGTCAGAGCGATTGAAAATGCCTCTCCCTGTGATGAGATTACAACAATCGAATATGGTGGAGCAAGATATCCTGTCGCCGTTGATACTAGCCCATCGCGACGTCTAATGCTTGCATTAAGGCATATGGTTTGGGGAGCTTATGATAATTCTTTTAATAAAAAACAAGATTTAGTTAACGCACTCGCTAGCGAGATTGTGCTTGCAAGTAAAAACAGTTCAGATAGTTTTGCAATAAAAAAGCGCACTGAGATTGAAAGGCAGGCTGATTCAGCAAGATGATTTAAGATGATTCAGCGAGTATTTTAATTTTTATTTTCTACTCTCCAATAAACTTTCTTAGAGCAGGATTCATGTCATACATGTGCTGTTGGGAAATCTCTTGATAAAGCCTATGAACAATCATTACACTAAGTAAAAGCCCTGTTCCTCTAACAAGCGCTCCTAGCAAATCTGCAAATCCTGCTAACAATCCAACAGTTGCTCCTCCCATAACTGCTAGAGGCATAATATAACGCGCTAAAATTAGCTCAATTATGCGAGGGTCAGTTCTAAAGCCAGGAATGCGTAAACCACTTGCCACCATCTGCTCAGCCACACTTCTTGCATCCATTCCACTTGTTTGTACCCAAAATATACTGAATAAAATACTAGCACCAACTAAAAATAAAAGATAGACAAATGCTTGAAGTAGCATTATTGGCTGAAAAGCACCTCTGATGATGGCTTCAATAATAGGAGGACTTGAAAGCCAAAAAGCAAGACCAGAGACAGCTTGACCTTGACTATTAAATCCTCCTAAAAAAGTTGCATGACCAGTATACCTTTGTGCTAATGTCGCAAAAAGTTGAATATTTGCAAGTAAGGCAGCGGCGAGGATAACAGGAATATTACTTGTGTATAAGAAAGAAAGAGGCCACCTTACACCAAGGCCTCTAATTCTACCAAAACTAAGTGGGATCTCTGCACGAATAGACTGTACATAAATAACAAAAATAAAAATAAAGATTGTCGCTAAAATTGCGATAAGTGCTGATGTGGCTTCAATAGTATTGCCACTGGCAAAAGAACTAAACAACAACCAAACTTTGCCTATTGGTTGCAAATTACCTTGAGGACCAATGAAAGTGAAAGCCCTGATAAATAGTTCATATGCTACGCCACCGACAATAAATAAAGAAACACCACTCCCAAAACCCCATTTTGTCACAACTTCATCCATAAAAATCACAAGTATCCCACCAATAGTTAGTTGTAAGATTAATAACCATTCTAAGCCAGGCACAGCTTCAAGTCCTCGCATCAAGACATAAACACTAGCTTCAAAAATAGTAAAAACCAAAGCTAAAAATTTCTGAAGCCCCTGGAAATAAGCCCTACCTTCGTGAGTTCTTAGATCAATATTGAGAAGTTTACTCCCGACGAGAAGTTGAAGGATTATACTTGCAGTAACGATTGGCCCAATTCCCAAACTCATAATACTGCCAAATTTAGCACCAAGAATAATTGCTAGAAATTCAAAACGTGAAAGAGCATTTTCACTTAGGCCATAAAGAGGAATTGATGAAAGAACAAAAAAAGCTCCTAAAATAATCAACACCCATTTTAACTTCTCATTAAAACTTAGCCTCCTCTCAGGTTTCTTAACCTCGGGCAAATTCAATAAAAAATCCTTAAATCCCATTTCCTCCATTACCTCTTTTTATTTATTCCTTTTTCTTTATCTTATTTTTGTTCTCTTCTTTTACTTTTACATTCACCCCATAATTTTCAAGAATCTCTTTTGCCTTTTTGCTGATACTCGCACATATCACCTCTTTACCTTTAAGTTTGTCAAAATATCCCTCAAGTTTTTTGACTACTTCAAGATTTCCAGCCAAAATTTTATATTCATCTAAATTAATTACTTTCTCTTTAGTATCATGAAACCTATAAATAATTCCTTCCAAACTAATGTGACTTATCTTTCTTCGCTTCACTTTCTTTCTACTTTTAAATCCATACCTCCCAAGATATTTTCCATAATATCTATATACATAAGTTAACTTTTGTCCAGCTCTTTTTCCTGTTCCTGCCATTCCTTTTCCTCCCTTACTTCCCTTACCTCTATGTTTTTTTCTCGAACCGTAACCACAAGTTCTTCTTCCTCGAAGTCTGCTTCTTGCACTCCTTTTTTTTAGTTTCATTTTAAAGTTTGTAACCTTTTTATTAAATCTTTTTTCATTTCTTGAAACATTTGTTTATCCTTACTCTTGTTTTCCCCATAAATTATAATTTGATAATCACAATTTAAACAATTATATAAAAGAGATAAAGTAAGACTTACTTTACTTCTCTTATTTTCATCATTATTCTCAAATCTCCATTGGTTTGTTTCTGTTTGATAAACATCACATGCCTGATAATTCTTAATAAAAGTATCATATGTTTCTTCAAGTAACTGCCCTCTTAAATTAACTATCTCTTTGCTTTTACCACAAAAAATCTCAAAAAATTTTTCCATTTTAAATTTTAAATCATTCTTTCGATTAATTCATTTATTTTATCACCAATATCACCTTTAATCCCTTGAGGCCACATCAGCTTTTGGCTTTTTTTAAACCCGCCTCGCGGTGGCGAAAGTCTGAAAAAAGGTTTTATTTTTTGAAACGCTTCATCAAGTTTTTCTTTACTAAGCAATTTGATTATTTCATCAACCTCTTTTTTTTCAAGCTTTTTATTTCCAGGCTTTCTTCCCCGCTCTTCAATCAACTTTTTCAATATCTCTTCATTAATTCTACCATAACTAATATATGCTGCTACTTTTTTCAACATACCTAAAATCTCTGGTTTTTCTAAGTATAATGAACAAGCAAATTTTTGTCTTAAACGAAGCATAAAAAGAGTATCTTTAATTTCTTTTGGTATATTCACTCTGCCCTTGATTCTAATTGCTGCAATCATTTTCCTCTTATTCTACCAATCTATTTAATTTTTTTAAGGCAAGAATTACGCTTTTAATATGATTTATTTTTGTTCTTGTTTTTCCCCGTGATTGTACATAAATATCTTTTATTCCTGCGAGTCTAAATATCTTCTTACATTCATCATCAGCTACTAAGCCTGTTCCTCTTGGTGCTGGCTTTAAAACAACACTTGAACTTCCGCACCTAGCTTCTATCTTAACTGGGATGCTATGTTGTTCATTGCACCCGCAATCGAAACTACCGCAACCTCTTACCACTTTAAAAATGTTTATTTTAGCATTTCTAATAGCTTTTTCTCTAGCTGGAAGGGTCTCTTTAGCTTTTCCATAGCCAATCCCAATATGCCCGGCTTTATCTCCAACTACAACAAGTGTAGAGAATTCAGGCACATTTCCTTCAGCTGTCTTTTTTTGTGTTTGTCTCCATGCTCTTCTCTTGCCACCACCAAATTTTCCTCGTGCGTGACCTATGTTTATTAGTTCGTATTCAAGTGAGGGAAGTAAAATATCAATTATCTCTGATTCAAATATTTTTCTCCCTAATAATTCATCAATATTCATAATTTTTCCTTGTTTAACTTCTAATCCAAGAGCTGTTTTTGGTTTCCAACTAGCTAATTTTTCTTCTCGCTCTTTTTTTATTTTTTCTTCAGGTGTAAGCTCAATTTCTTCCTTTTCCTTAATCCCTTCTATTCCCTCTTCAACTTCTTCCTTTGTAATCTCTTCAACAAGTGGTTCAATGAGTGGTTCAACTTTCTCTTCTATTCCTTCTCGCCCAATCTCTTTTTTTTCACTTTCTAATATGTCACGTTTTTTGCTCATACCTCTTCCTTTTGTTCCCATCTTATTTTATTTTGTTAAAATTTTATTTTCAATTGCTTTCACATTAGCCTCTATTTCATGACTTATATGCCTACCATAAATTCTCTCATTTACTGGTAATATTTTTTCATTGAGGTTTATCTTTAAAAATTTGCTTGCTCCATAAGCAGCTGTAAAAAGCCTATTCCCTTTGGTAGCTCGATTAAGCCCAATATCAACAATTGCTTCATCAATCCCTCTTTCTTTTGCAAGTTTGCCTAAAAGAAGGCCTGTTAAATAACATGCAGGTAAATTCTTAAAACTATATTTCCATCCCAGATCTGCTAGTTTCTTTGAGGTAACTCCGATAACCACACTATCTTGCGCTTCCTTGCTTATTACAATCTGTGCTATTAAATACCTACTAGTCTTTCTAACAACTAGCCTTGGCTTTCTTCCTTCAAGTAACTTTAATCTTTTAGCATAATTAGTTTTACCTTCACGCCTTCTTCGTTTCTGAATTGCAATTCTCTTCCCCATTTTAAATTTTTTTACCTTCGTTTACTCTTAAATATTCTATAAGTGCCTTCTTGCTTTTAAAAAGTCCGGATTTGGCAAACTTTCTTAATTTTTTGTACTCTTTACTATTTATAACCCCTCTATTTTTCAAAGCTTTTAAATAAGCTCGAAGATTTCTTATTAAAATTACATACTCTCTTTTTCTTCTTACAATATACTTTTTAATTTTTCCTGGGCCGCGTTTTCTGCCTTTTTTCTTTCTTGCCTGCCTTTTTCTTCCTGCTCTTCTTTTATACCCTTTAACTGGTTTCTTTGTGATTGCTTTATCTTTTATTAACTCTTCAATATCTTTTCTTGTTATAGCATCTTTGATTTCATCAAGCCTCTCAGGATCAAATTTAACTCTACCTAAACCAACTTTCATAATTCTTGCTGCCAATCTCTTCTGCATTCTTAAATTTACCATCAAAAGAAGAATTTCTATAGTTTTTAAAGATTTTTGTAAGCATTCTTAACCAAGTTTAGACTTTTTGTGAAGCATTTTAAGCTTACTTGCTTAAATTTTCCATTTATTTCTTTGAAAAGTAATAATTACTTTATAATAGCAAAATTTAAAATTTTTCCAAAGAAATCTTTAAAAACATATTTTACATTTCTTTTAATGGAAATTGAAGTTGGGAAGGTTACACATTTTTTTACTAACATCAGTGTTGCCGTTATTGAACTCAAAGACAAAATTGCCGAAGGAGATAAAATTCATATAAAAGGAGCAACAACTGATTTTATGCAGAAAATAGAGAGTATGCAGATAAATCACAAACCTGTAAAAGAGGCTGGCTATGGACAAAGTATAGGACTAAAGGTAAAGGATAGGGTAAGAGAGGGGGATATTGTATACAAAATTGTTGAGGAAGAAGTGGAAGCAGAAAAAGCAGAGAAAGGAGGAAAAGTCGGAAAAGCAGAGAAAGCTACTGAGGTAAAGGTTAAAAAAAGAGGTCGGCCAAAGAAAAAATAACAAGTAAGAGAAATACACTAAAGAAGAAAAAATAACGAGAGATAATTAGACTAGAGTAGAATAAAAATAGCAGTCAGTAAATAATCATTTTAATTCTTCAAATGGGAAGAAATCTAGCAGAATCGAAATTGGTAATTGGTCTGATGGGAACTATTGCTAGTGGAAAAGGGACTGTGGCTAGCTATCTTGTTGATAGATGGGGCTTTAAACGAATAATTCTGGGAAATCTTGTCAGAGCTCTAGCGAGAAAGCAGGGAATAAAGCCTACACGTGAGAACTTGCATAACTTGCAAGCAAAGTATAGAGCTAAAGATCAGGCGTATTTTATAAAAAAAGTAATCGCCAAAATTGGAAAAAGCAAATATGACAAATGGGTTGTCGATGGTCTACGCAATCCTGAAGATGCACGCTGGTTAAAAAAATTTTTCGATGCCAAATTAGTTTTTATTGACGCACCTCTCAAACTTAGATGGGAAAGAGCAAAAAAGAGAAGGCGAGGTAAAGAAAAAGAGGAAAGTCTTGGCGAGTTTAAGAAAATAGAAAAAGAAGAAAACAGAATATTTCATTTTAACATAACTAAGCGCTATGCTGATTTTAAAATCATCAATGATGGAAGTAAGGAGAAAGCTTGGCAAGAAATGGAAAGGATATTAAGTGAGATAGGACTTAAAACTAAAAGAAAAGTACAACAAGCAAAGCCAATACAAACATATTAAGAAAATCTGCAAAAGAAGTTGTAATAGGGATCAAAAAGTTGTTCGGATCTTCACCTTTCTTATAATAATACTTTCCAGCAAGCAAAGCAATGAGAAACATTAGTGAGATTATAAAAATAGTGTTAATCATGACAATTGCAAATACTTTTAGCGCAATTATAAAATTAAATTGTGAGAAGAAACTAGAAATGGCACTTGCTATCACAACTCCTAAAAAAGCAAAGAAGAGCCCAACAATTAATATCTGGGCCAGAAGCTTGTTTAACTCTCGTTTCAATTTCCTTGTTTCAAGTCGCTCATGTAACATTGTGGAATATTTGGAAGTAATTATCGTGCCATAATCACCGATCATATCGTTTAAAAAAGGAAGTAAAATAAGAATTGGTAGAATAGTAACAAAAAGTTCTTTAATTTTTTCCAAAGCAATTCCTCCAATTGAGCTGATAAGTGAAGCGACAAGCAAAATGAGCAAACTTTCATTTATTATAACTTTGGGAATGTTCGAATGCGGGCCGTACTCTTTTATATATAATAATGTCTTTTTTGAAAGCCCACTCTTCTTATGCACTTTATGAATTAATGGATGATATCTATGTCTTGCTATCTTTTTAATTATCTTTAACTCTTGCCGTGCTTTTCTTAACGCCTTTTTTCCTAACTTTTTAAACTTTATTACAACCATTTTAAATCTATTTAAATTATGATTAATGCTAATAACAATGAACCTATGCTAACAATATCTCCTATTGAGGTTAGGAAAGGGCCCATGATATTGTTTGGGTCATGGCCGGCTTTAAATAAATAGAGAGTAGTCAAGATTGTTATTGGAATTTCTATGATATTAGCTATAAACCCAGCAATTATAGGCAAGAATAAAATTTCTATAACTAGCATTCTAAAGGCAAAAAAAGTAAAAACTACCCCAACTAAACCAAGAAAAGTACAAATTATTAAGGCAAGAAGAAAAGATGCAATTATATTCCCTTTAATTAGTTTTTCTCGACGGTAAAGGTGTTTTGTATCGATGAACCCAATAAACAGACCAGAGCTTATTCGTGAAGCCAAAGTCCCACTTAAATTCCCTTGCATTTCGAGAAAGCCAGGTAAAATAAACAATATCCCTGGAATAAAGATAAGCTTATTAGTTGAAATTGCTAAAAGAATTCCTGCGATTAAACCAAGTGAAATTGAAATTGCTTCTGAAAAAAATATTTCTTTAAAGCTTTTATCAAATACTACCATATTTTTTAATAGTACATGCAATTAAAAATCTTAAGGGGCTGTAGTCTAACCTGGTAGGATTCAGGCTTCGGGAGCCTGCGATCTGGGTTCGAATCCCAGCAGCCCCATCGCTAAAAAGCAAAAAATAGCAAGAAATATTTAAAAACTGTAAAAACAAGAAAAAGCATGGTAATCGAGGCCATAGTTGCTAATTTTAGACGAGGTAAACATACTTATAAACCAAGGCAGTTTTTGTTAGTCGTTGATATGCCCCGAGAAAAAGCCAAAGAGCTGATTGGAAAAGAAGTAGTTTATGAATGCCCAGGCAAAAAAGGCAAGAAGATAAAAGGAATTGTCAAGAGGTTTCATGGGAACAAGGCAACATTACTTGCCTATTTCGAGAAAGGGTTGCCTGGTCAGGTGCTTGGAACTAAAGTAAAAATTTTTGTTTAAAATGGTAATAAAAAAAGCTAGTGCATTTAGTAAGCCGAAAAGCCCAGCATATACAAGAAAAAGTAAGAAGCGAAAGCTAAATTTTGTTAAAGGATGGCTTCCAATTAAAATACAAAAATTTACTATGGGAAACCTTGATGCTTTCAATGCTGGTAAATTCAATTTTTATGTAAAACTTGTTGGTAATGAGCCGATACAAATAAGAGATAATGCAATCGAAGCGTGTAGGAGACAAATTTTGCGACATCTTGATGCTAAAGTTGGCAAGAATAATTATTATTTTATTGTTGCTAAATATCCTCATCAAATTTTACGGGAAAATAAAATAGCAACAGGAGCCGGAGCTGATAGAACTTCAACAGGAATGCAACTTGCTTTCGGTGCTGTTGTAGGGAATGCCGCGATAATAGCTCCAGGTGATCCGATCTTTCTTATAGCAACAACAAAAGAATTTATAAACTATGCAAGAGATATTTTTGATAGGGTTTGCCCCAAATTACCAGGAAAAAAAAGAATAGAAGTTGAAGAAATAAAATGATAGCGAGAATAAAACTAATGAGTATAAATATAGATGAGCTAAATCAGGTAGTTGAGGCTATTTTAGATTCTGCAAAAAAACAAGGAGTAATTGTGAGAGGGCCTATTCCTCTGCCAACTCAAAGATTAAAAATAACAACAAGGAAAAGCCCATGTGGAAATGGCACTGAAACTTATGATAAATTTGAAATGCGTATTCACAAACGTGTTATTGATATCCCTGCTGATGAAAAACTTTTGCACAACATAATAAGGCTTCCTATTCCAAGAGAGGTTAATATTGAAATAAAGATGAAAGAAGAGTAGAATAAAAGAAAAATATATGCGATATTATATATACGATATTTAATAAGATATTTACATAAAAAATTCTTTGTAAAGTGCATTTACAGCTTTCTTTGCATCCTTGTTTTTTACACCAAAAATCATATTTATCTCTGATGCTCCTTGATTCATTATTCTTATGTTTATTTTTTCCCTAGCCAAAGCTCCTGTTGCTCTAGAGGCAATTCCAGGAGTGTACTTCATGCCAATTCCAACAACACATATTAATGAAAGTTCATCATCTATTTCTAAAGAGTCTGGTCTCAATTTTTCTTTTATCTTTAGGCATAATCTTTCAAGCTTATTCCCAAGCTGGCTTTCATGAATGACAAGAGATAAATTATCAATGGCTCCAGGCATATGCTCAAACGAAACATCTTCTTCATAAACGATATCGAATAATTTTTTACAAAATCCCTTTTCTCTATTCATCAACCATTTTTTTATATTTATACTTATGAAACCATCTTTCACAGCTATTCCGCTTACTAACTCACTAGGCTCACGCTTATTTACAATGAGTGTCCCTTGATTTGGATAGTTAAATGTATTTCTAAGATGTATTGGTATCTGGGCTTCAACACAAGGAAAAACAGCCTCTTCTTGCAAAGCCGTAGTTCCCATATAACTAAGCTCTCTCATTTCTTCATAAGTTAAAACATCAATCTTCTTTGGATTGGCAACGATTTTTGGATTAGCAGCAAAAATGCCATCAACATCTGTGAAATTTTCATAGACCTCTGCATTTACAGCCTTGGCAATTACTGCTCCTGTAAGATCACTTCCTCCTCTTGCAAATGTTGCAATCTTGCCTTCTTTAGTAATACCATAAAATCCAGGTATAACTACAACCTCTTGAATTTCTTGCAATATTTTTAGATTATTATAAGCCTCATGAAGAGGCAAAGCATTTCCAAATTCAGAGCTAACAACAAGACCATATTCTTCAGGTAATACTAACTTCGTGTTTACTCCTTGTGCAAGAAGGTATCTTGCAATGAGCTCAGCATTTAGTCTCTCACCAGTCGCTTTGACATAATCAAAGTATTCTTCTTCGCTTTTATGTTCATTTAAACTTTTAACTCTCTTTTGCAATCTACTTTCTAAAGGCATGTCAATGTTAAGCTGATCGCATATTTGTTCAAATTTTTTATATAACAACCAAAACTCATCAGAGAGCTCTTCTTTCTTAAAATAGATTTCAGCACATTTGATTAATAAATCTGTTACTTTAATATCATTAGCATTTTCTTTGCCAGGCGCAGAAACAACAATATATTTTCTATTCGGATTATCTTTAATTATTTCATAAACTCGATGAATTCGCTCGGCATTGGCAAGAGAAGTGCCTCCAAACTTACATACATATACCATGCTAAAAAGTAAAGAATTAACTTAAAAATTTATCGCAGTTTTTTTATCACTCAAAAAAACTAAATCTGCTTTGCCTTAACTTCTATACAAACACCTGCAGCAACTGTTCTGCCAGCATCTCTCACCGCAAATCTTGATAAATGAGGATTAACTTTTTGTGTTTCGATAACTACTGGCTTAAGAGGCTTAAGTTTTACAATAGCTACATCACCATTCTTAATAAACTCTGGTTTTTCTGGCAATGCTTGCCCTGTTTTGGGGTCGATTTTTTTCTGAATTTCAACAAATTGACAAGGAACTTGTGCTGTATGTATATGAAAGACAGGAGTATAACCAGGAGCAATAACACTAGGATGATTTATTACAGCTATCTGTGCTATAAACTCTTCGGCTACAGTTGGTGCTTTGTCAACATGAGCAATTACATCTCCTCGTTCAATATCCTGTTTCCCGACTCCTCTAATATTAACACCGACATTATCTCCAGCAACTGCTTCTGGTAATGATTGATGGTGCATTTCAATACTCTTAATCTCTCCAACAACTCCTTTTCCCATTCTTGCCGGTAATATAATAACTTTATCCCCAGGTTTCATTCTGCCAGTTTCTATTTTACCAACAGGTACGGTACCAACTCCAGTAATGCTATAAACATCTTGTATCGGCATGCGTAATGGCAAATCAACTGGTTTTTTTGGCTCTTCAAACAAATCAAATTGTTCAAGAACAGTAGGTCCTTTATACCATGGCATTTTTTCACTTTTCTTTGTTATGTTCTCACCATAATAACCAGAAGCTGGTATAAAGTTAATTTTATCAAGCTTATAACCAGCAGCTTGAAGTTGCTTTGAAACAGCAGCTTTGACTTCTTCAAATTTTTTCTGTTCATAATTTACAGTGTCCATCTGGTTTATAACAACTGCAAGTTGATCAACGCCCATTGTTCTTGCGAGAAAGATATGCTCAACTGTTTGTGGCATTACCCCATGCTGAGCTGCTACTATAAGAAAAGCAGCATCAGCCTGGCTTGCTCCAGTAATCATATTCTTAATGAAGTCTTTATGACCAGGGGCGTCTATAATTGTTACTTGATACTTTTTTGTTATAATTTTACGATAAGCAAGATCAATGGTAAGCCCTCGCTCTCGTTCTTCCTTTAATCTATCCATTACAAAAGCAAATTCAAAACCTGCCTTACCAAGTTTTTCAGCAACTTCCTTCATTTTTTTCAATTCTGTTTCACTAAAATTACCAGTCTCAAAAAGAAGTCTACCTACAGTAGTTGATTTTCCATGATCAACATGTCCTATAAACACAACATTTAAATTTGGTTTTTCCGGCATTTTTTATTTGTTAAATTGAATTTTTGATTATTTCTTATTAAACTGATTTATTTATAAATCTTTCGCTTTAAAAAATTTTAAAATTTTTTTCTCGAAGTTTTTCCTCGAAGCAAAAGTGCCCCCAGCTTGCCTTGCAATCAATTGTGTCTCTATTTCAATATTTGATTATCTCAAACGAAAAATTTTTAAAGATTGTCACTATTATATAATAACAAAAAACAAAAAACTGACATTTGTGATTAAAATGAAAGATATCAATGATCTTTATAGATTAAAAATTAATGATGAAGTTTTACAAGGCATTTTTATGTGGCAAACTGTAGTTATTGATGATGGTATAAAAGATTATTTGTTGCCTGAAGAAAAAGTTGATGAATATATAAATCTTTTATGCATAAAACCTGAAAAAGTATTGATGAATATGGCTGAATATAGTTGGAAAAAAGTTCCATGTAATTGTAACCTAGAGGATTGGTTTTCCCATGCACTTCATAGTATGAATCTTTCTGAAGCTCTTGAGAAAAAGATTAGTAACATGCTTTCATAGATCCATATTATATCAATTAATGGTTCAACAACTTCAACCATATGCGATGGGTGCAATAATGGAGGGGGAAGTAAGAGAAGGTGAATTTCGTGAAGGTCATGCATATAATATAGTTTTTATTCCACAAACAAAAAAGAGATTTTTAGTTGATACAGCACTTTTGGATGATGGTCAACCAATTGTTGCAGACTATAGTTGTGTTGAAAAATTAGGAGAATACGAACAAATTACAATCATATTAAAAGATGGTAAAAAAAGAAAATATTCTGGGTATATATTAGAATATTTAAAAGATCCGGAAAAAACAAAAAAAACTTTTAAAAGCTTACTTATTGAACTCTGGGAAAGATAATATTCCATCGGCTTTGAACAAATGCTTGTATATCCCACTTTTTAATTTTTTATTTTTTTAGATTAAAAGATGTTTAAGAAAAATTTATGCCCCGGCCGAGATTCGAACTCGGGTCGCAAGCTCGAAAGGCTTGCATGCTTGGCCTCTACACCACCGGGGCGATGGGCCCTAGCGGATTTGAACCGCTGACCTCTGGTTATCCTAGCGCTCTTGTCAAATTGACAAGTGGCCATATAAGACCAGCGCTCTAACCTAGCTGAGCTAAGGGCCCTTAATTTTACCTAATCCTTTTATTTTAAAAAACTTTACTAATTTACTCGCAAAGCTTTCTCTCTATCCCTTTAAATCTTCTTAAATAAAATTTCACTAGTTTCAATTTTATAACTTTCTTTTATTCCGAACTTGCAATCACTCATACTTTTAATTTCAAAACCATATTGCTTGGCAATTTTTTCGCACGTTGCTGGAATAAAAGGCCAGAGCAGAATGACAATTATTCTTATGCCTTCGGCAAGGGTATACAGATTCTGAGAAAGTTTTTCTTTATCCTGCTTCCAAAGTTGATTTTCTTGGATGTAAGCATTGCAAAAATCAACAAGCTCAAATATGCTAGCAAGAGCATGATTTATCTTATAATTGTTCATTTCTTCCTTAATTTGTTTTATTTTCTTATTAAATACTTCTTTAAATTCAGATATAATTTTTGTTTTTTTTATTTCGAGGTTTTTGGCTAGCCCTGCAATTCTTGCTACAAGATTTCCTAGTTTGTCTGCAAGCTCATTGTTATGCCTTTCAATAAGCTTTTGTTCTGAAAAATCACCATCTTCACCAAAGACGAAATTGCGGCAAATAAAATAACGGACGCTATCAGCGCCATAAGTATTGACAAGATAGATTGGCGAGATTACATTTCCTAGGCTTTTACTTATTTTTTGTCCATTGACTGTTAAAAAGCCATGAATAAAAACAGTTTTAGGCAGTTTATATCCTGCAGACATCAACATTGCCGGCCATATCACAGCATGAAACCAACCATTATCTTTTCCTAATAAATGTACATCAGCTGGCCAAAACTCTTTCTGCTTTCCTGCTCCAGTAATATAATTAAGCAATGCATCAAACCAAACATAAACAACATGTTTAGTGCTCGAAGGAAAAGGAATACCCCAACTAAAACCAGTTCTTGTTATGCTTAAATCTTGAAGCCCTTCTTTGACTCTATTCACGATCTCATTTCTTCTTGTTTCTGGTAAGATAAATTCTGGATGTTTGGCATAAAGTACAAGCAATTTATCTTGATACTTGCTTAGTCTAAAAAAATATGATTCCTCACGCAATTTTTCAATCTTTATTTTATGAACAGGGCAACTTCCATCGATCAAATCTTTCTCTGTATAATATGCCTCACATTGTGTACAATAATAGCCTTCATAAAATCCTTTATAAATATCCCCTTTTTCATTTACTTTTTTAACAAACTCTATAACAAATGCTTCATGATCTTTGTCAGTTGTTCTAATAAATCTGCTGTAATTAATATCTAACTTATCCCATGATTCTTTGAATTTTGCTGCAAGCTTGTCAACAAACTCTTTCTCACTTAACCCGGCAGCTTTTGCTGCAAGGGCTATTTTTTTCCCGTGCTCATCTGTTCCTGTTAAAAACCATACATTGTAACCAAGTAATTTATGCCATCGAGCAAGCACATCAGCAATGATTTTTTGGTATGCATGACCTATATGTGGTTCTGCATTAACATAATCAATAGCAGTCGTTACATAATATTTTTTTTGATTCTTTTTACCTCTCTTTTTCAATTTTTCTTGCATTACACTCCATGATTAAGAAATTTATAAAGTTTAGTATTAAAAGAAAAATAATAAGAAAAATATTAAAAGGTAAATACATCTTGTTTCATGCTCATTGGTATTGTTGGCAAGCCAAATGTTGGGAAAAGTACTTTTTTCAAAGCTCTAACACTTAGTGAAGTTGAAATTGCTAATTATCCTTTTACAACAATAAAGCCTAATGAAGGTATAGCTTATGTGAAAGTTCGTTGTGTTGAGACTGAATTTGGAGTTAAATGT
The DNA here is from genome assembly GCA_038890875.1 of Candidatus Pacearchaeota archaeon. Classification (GTDB taxonomy): domain Archaea; phylum Nanobdellota; class Nanobdellia; order Pacearchaeales; family JAPDKA01; genus JAWAFA01. The sequence continues at coordinate 472,414 of JAWAFA010000001.1, forward strand.
GAACCAAATCATGGTTATTGCCTTGATGGTTGGCGTTTTTTGCCTGTAAAAGTGCTTGATGTTGCTGGGCTTGTACCGAAAGCTCATCTTGGCCGAGGCCTAGGTAATAAGTTTCTCGATGATTTAAGGCAAGCAGATGTACTTTTACATATTGTTGATGCAAGTGGTACTGTTGATGAAGAAGGCAGACCAACTGCAAACTATAATCCTGCCAACGATGTTAAATGGTTAGAGGAAGAGATAGAAGCGTGGTTTTACAATTTAATAACTAAAGATTGGGAAACTTTAAAGCGAAAATCTACGCATGAGACAAAGCCACTAAATCTACTCATTGAGAGGTTTATTGGACTTGGTATTAGTGAAGAACAAATAATCCAAGCCCTGTTGAGACTAAACCTTGATGAAAACTTTGCTAATTGGGAGAGCGAACAATTACGAGAATTTATAATCGAATTAAGAAAAATAAGCAAGCCAATAGTTGTTGTAGCTAATCGACTTGATATCCCGAATGCTGATAAAAATTTAGAAAAGATTCGGCAAGTAACTAATGGTAAAGTCTTTGCTGCATCAGCAATAGCTGAACTTGCACTAAAAGAAATGGCAAGAAGGGGCTGTATTGAATATATCCCTGGAACGAGTAAAATAAAAATTAAGAATTGTGACGAGAAAGATAAAATAAGAATTGAAGCTATTACAAAATATTTGGAAAAATACGGTTCAACAGGGGTACAAGATGCAATCGACTACACTGTTTTCGAATTATTAAAGTATAAAGTCGTTTACCCTGTTGAAAATGAAACAAAAAAAAGTGATAAACAAGGTAAAATACTCCCCGACGCACATCTAATGCCCCCTCGAAGTAAAGCAATAGATCTTGCTTATAAAATACATCAAGATATAGGAAAAAATTTTGTTTCAGCAATTGATGTTAAAACACACCGAAGACTTGGTAAAGATTATGAATTAAAGCATAATGATGTAATAAAAATCTTAATACATTAAATTTTTCGCCAAAAAACTTCAACATCATCCGTTCGTTGATGTGGCTTAATTTCTATTCTTTCTATTTCTTTTTTGTCAAATTCAAATTTCTTCGCCATTACCATAAACTGAGCTGTTAATGCAATCATTGCCGCATTATCGACAAGTAAGGAGGCTTCTGGAATAAAACATCTTCCTTTTCTTACTTTTACCATAGCTTTTGCCATTTCTTGTAATCTCTTATTACAAGCAACGCCACCGCCGAGAGCTAGCTCTTTCTTACCGAGATGTGCCATTGCTCTTTCTGTAACTTCAATAAGCATGGCAAAAGCATGCTCTTGCAAACTATAGCACAAATCTTCGAGAGCGTATCTCTGAGAGTTAAATTTTTGTTGTAAATTCGTTAACATGCCAGAAAAAGCAACATCCATCCCTTTAACTGTGTAAGGAAGCCTAATTAATTTTTTTCCTTTTTCTGCAAGCTCTGCTATTTTTGGCCCGCCAGGAAAGCCGAGGCCAACATATCTCGCAAATGTATCAATAAAATTGCCAACACCTATATCAAGGGTTTCACCAAAGACACGATAGCGATTGGCAGCATAGGCAATAACTTGGGTATTAGCCCCGCTTGTATAAAGCAAGACTGGATCACTTGCTTTTGTCACAGCCCTTACAACTTCAAGATGGGCTATGCAATGATTTACTGGTATTACGGGAATAGCCAATCTTAAAGCTAACTCTTTAGCAAAATTCTTGCCAACTAGCAAGCATGGCGGCAATCCTGGGCCTTGGGAGAATGCTACAGTATCAATATCTTTAATTTTAACATTTGCCACGCTTAATGCTTGTTCAAAAACTTTTTCTTTAATTTGCATATGGTGTTTTGCGGCCTCAACAGGTATAATCCCTCCTTTTTCTGTAGTATAAACATCTCTGATATTACTTAAAATTTTATGACCTTCAACAATAGCCACACCAAATGTATGAGCAGTCGATTCTATACCAAGACAAATTTTTTTTCTTTCTATCATTTTGTTCTCTTTCATCTAACCTTTATTTTAAAAATATCCCTCTTATGAATTCTTATATTATTCAGATATTAATATATCCCACAATAAAGTATTGCCACAAATACAAGTGAACCAAATTAAGTCAATTTCCTCCTTATCAAATCTTTCTCTAGAAATTATCAACTTATTGTTATCAATTTTTACATAATTCTTATCAAATATTTCAAAAACAGAATAGAACTTTTCATTTTCATCATGATGTAATTCATATTCCCTCTTACAAACTTTGCATATCTTATATTCCATAGCTCTATTAATAGAGGGAATATAAAAATTTTATTGAACTTAAGATTTAAAAATAAAAATAAAAAAGGAAAAGGAAGTTGAAATTACTTCTTATTTCTTCCTTTTTCGTCCGCCTTTAGCCATCTTTGCTTCACAGACATTACCTTTAGCATCTATATAGTAAAGGTAGCCTTCTTTTCGTTTTACTGCATTTTTCACAACTACCTTCTTAGTGCCTTTTCCTTTCTTCTTTCCTCGTGCCATCGGTACTTCCATTACATTACCTTTAGCATCAACATAGTAAAGAAAACCAGGTTTTCTTTTAACAGCATTTTTCAATATAACTTGTCCCATCTTCCTCTTTTTTATTTATTTATTTATTTATTATAATTGCATACTTTAAATATTTTTCTCTCGATAAAGTTTTTCCGATGACGATTTGTACTCTTTATACAAAGTTTCGACGGCTTTAGAATTCACAAAATCATGATGGCGAAAGCCTCCACCAAAAGATTTTGGAATGTGGAGAAGTTCATGAATTAGGATTTTAATCTTCTCATCTTCGTCAAGCCTATCAAACTTTTCACTTATTACTTCAATAACATAACGTGGCGAAAGTTTAAATGCAATTTGTAATGGCTTGCTAAGGCTGTAGCACCTCGCAATAGCGCTTGTTCTTGCATTTTTCGAACGAATACATTCAAGAGAGTCGAGAGCAATATATTCCATTCCTAGTATTTCTACAATTTTCTTAACTTTTTCTTTTATATCATTTGCTTCTTCATAAATAATCGATTTTCTTCGTTTCATTAAAATAAAAAACTAAATGCGTTTAAAAAATTTTTATTATATTAACTCTTTAATATAACCAGTATGGTCAAAATCAAAATTAAAATGTATTAAAAAATCTTCAATGATTCTTTTTTTATTCTTGAGCTTGCTTTTTTTTATTATTTCATAAATAGATTCAGTGAAGCAGTATGGGCAAATAAAAACATTCCCTTTACATTTAATGCACTTAGTTGAGGGAAAGTCATATTTGCTAAGTCTCAACATCTCGCTGCCAATTTCATGCCTGAGTTTCTCATACTTTTTACCTTTTAAACTTTGAATCGCCCAAGTATTAACTTCTTTTGTCAGACATTTAGGACAAATTGGAGTAAAAATCGCTTCTTGACATATTAAACATAATTCGACTCTATTTATCCTCAAATCATTAATTATCTCATCACCTTTAGTGCTTCCTATACTTTTTCTATATTTGTTATATTTATTATACAGTTTTAAACTCATCTTAAAACCCCTTTCTTCCCTTCAAAAAGTTTAGGGAAGTTTAATGGGCGATAACAAATTTTAGTACGTAAGCGAAAGTAGGATATGAAGGAATAACCCACCAAGAAATTCTTCTAAGCATAGCGCTTGCATTCCTACTTTCCATAAAATAAATAAAAAAAAATATTTAAAAATTTTTGTAATCAATACCAAGAGACAAAAAGTAAAAAATTATGATAGAAAGGTTTATAAAACCTAAAAAGATTTTTATTTATAACTAAATAATAGTAACACACAAAAACCATGAAAAATTTCGATTTTTTAGAACATGCAACTAAAAGATTAAAGATAGTTAGAAATTTTTATAAACCGCACTATAAGTGCAAAATGCTTCTTAGTAAGGTGATTGATGACTTAAAAGAGAATCAAATCCTTCTTTTTGATATTTTGAATGCTAAAACAGAGAATTTAATGGATATTATAAAAAATGATAAAAAATTATACGAGCACAGTAAAAATGTTGCTGAGTTATCCTATAAAATAGCAAAAAAAATGAATTTTAACGAAGAGGACTGTGATCAGATTTATATTGGTGCATTTATTCATGACATAGGTAAGTTATTCAGTAATAATTATAATAATAAAAAAATAATCAATGGTTGTGAAAAAGCTGAGCATGCCATACTTGGAGATATATTAATGTATCTTAGAAATGCGAATAAAAAATATAAAAAAAATAATAAAAATAATATTGTAGAAAAGATAGTTTCTTTGCATCATCAAAGAGAAAATATCTGCAGCGAGCTTTGTTATCCTTTTAACTTACCCTTTAACTCAAAAACTATGACTTTTCAAATTGTTCAGCCAGCTGATACATTTGATGCTATGTACAGAAGGGGTATATATCAAAAAAATTTTAACATTAGTGAAATAATCAATCATTTTAAGAAAGGTATCAAAGAAGGTTTGTATGCTAAAGAGCCAGTTATTGAATTAATTGCTATTATTAATGAACAAGTAAGTTATAAAGATTAACTTTTTACTTTCTTATTATTGTTTCTTTTCGTACTTTTCGTAATTTTTTATTGCATTCATTAAAGCGTCTCTTCCAAGAATCGAACAATGAAATTTTTGTTTTGGTAAGTCGCCAAGTTGTTTAACAATCTCACTTTCTGAAATCTTTTTTGCTTCCTCAAGTGTTTTACCTTTTACCATCTCTGTAAGTATAGAACTAACAGCGATTGCTGCTGCACACCCTAATGTTTCAAATTTTATATCTTTAATATATTCTACTATTTTTCCTTTTATTTTTTTCTTACCAATCTTTAAATATAACTCCATAACATCTCCACATATAGGGTTTCCAGCTTTACCAACTGCATCAGGATTTTTTATCTTTCCCAAATTTCTTGGCTTCAAGAAATGTTCCATAACCTTCTTACTGTAAAGCATTTTATTTTTTATTTATTTAAATTTTTATTTATTTAAACGGGCTTATTTTTTTTAATTTTTTTATTGCCTCAGGTAACACCTCTAGAAAATAGTCTGTGTCTCTCTTTGTTGTGTACCTACCGAGCGTTACACGTAGGCTTCCATGGGCTTCTTGTGGCTTTAGACCAAGTGCAAGTAGCACGTGGCTTGGCTCAAGTGTTTTTTCACTGCAAGCACTCCCTGTACTTGTGGCTATTCCTTTTTCATTTAACATCAGCACAAGAGCCTCCCCTTCTATACCATAAAAACTAAAATTTGCATTGTTAAATATCCTCTTCTCGCGCGAGCCATTAAGTCTTACTTTTATAAAATCATAATCAAGAACTTCATCGATTATTTTATCACGAAGCTTAGCTTGCCTTTCTCCTTCTTTATCGAGGTTTTTTAAACATAACTCAATTGCTTTTGCAATTCCAACAATCCCCGGCACATTTTCAGTAGAACTTCTTAAGCCATTTTCCTGGCCTCCACCATGCAAAAGCGGCATTAGCCTAATATCAGCTCTCTTATATAAAAGAGCAGTTCCTTTTGGGCCATAAATTTTATGCCCACTTGCACTTAGCATCCCTATGTTTAATTCTTTAACATCAAAATGCATTTTTCCAATCGCTTGAACCGCATCAGTATGGAAACAAATTCCTTTTGCATTGCAAATTTTTGCTATCTCGTCTATTGGCTGGATAGTGCCTATTTCATTATTCACAGTCATAACACTGATAAGGATAGTATCTTTTCTAATCTTTTGTTCAAGCTCATCAAGCTTAACTATCCCTTCACTATCAACATTAACAAACTCGACTTCAAAGCCCTGTTCCTTTAACCATTTAGCTGGATTTATAACTGCTTTATGCTCAATTGTGCTTATTAAAATATGCTTTCCTTTTTGCTTATTGGCTAGGGCAAAACCCTTAATTGCTAGATTATTTGCCTCTGTTCCCGAGCTTGTAAAAATTATCTCGTGAGAATTTGCATTTATCAAACGGGCAATCTTTTCTCTCGCATCATCTATGGCTTGCTTTGCTTCTTGGCCAAAGCTATGAAGTGAGCCTGGATTGCCAAACTTCTTGCTAAACCAAGGTTGCATAGCTTTTAATACTTCTTGGTCAAGCGGTGTTGTTGCAGCATAATCAAGATAAACACGCTTCATTATCAATACAAAATTTATTTATTTCTTTATTATACTTTTTACATACCTTACAAGTTATCCCTAGTTTTTTTGCCAAATCTAAAAGCAAATTAATCTCTTTCAAGAGTAATTTTTTATTTTTAATTAATCTATTTGCAGATTTTTCAAACTCTTTTTTCATTTTATTAAATTTAACCTCTTGCCCTCGTTTTCTATGCAAATATTGGCTTACTGCTGAAGGTGTTGTTGCCAGGATATTTGCTATCTCAGTAATCTTTGTTTTATCTTTTAATGCTTTTGCCAGATTACATTTTATGGCCGGTATGACGTACCATGTTTCTATCTCTTGAGGGTGTATCATTTTAACAATTGTGAAAATCTATTTAAAAATCTTACTATCCAATCTTACTATCAAAAATACTAATTGCTTTACTTCTTGCTTTGCAAAAACAAAATTCTTATTTTACCAGAATAGTTTCCATAACTCGCATTTGCTGGAACAATTGCAATTAGAGTTATAGTTTTGTTTTCCTTTGGCAATATCACTCTAGAGCTATCTTTAGCATAGACAAAGTTTGATATGTTCCCTTCTACTTCAATATTAATCTTAAAACTTTTGTTTAAACTATTATAAATAAAAATGTCCTTTGTAGAACTTCCATTTGGTGGCACTATCCCAAAATGCACATACTCTTGAGATAAGTCAAAACCAACTTTATCGCCAACAATAAGATAAGCATCATATTCAAATATTTTGTAAACCTCTAACTTCTTTAATAAACCAATCAAACCAATAACTATTGCAATCAACAATAATAAAATTAAAATGATTCGATATTTATCTTTTCTGTTACTTATAATAATTTTGCTTTTAGTTTGCTTCATTTTATTTTCTTTTAAATTTCTTTTCTTCTTTTTTTCTTCTATCTTTTTTTATTTTCTTAATAATTATGACTAAAAAAGTTATAAGTATGACTATTATTATAATTAAAATTATCAAAATAACTAGCATCATATTAATTCTCTGTTTGAATCTAACTTGGCCATACGCATTTGATGTTGAATTTTTATAATATAATGTTATATTCATTAAATAATCTCCGGGTTCAATTCCTTTTGTATCAAACCAGCTTTTTACTTTTTTTCTTTCCCATGCTCCAATTTCAAACATTGGCGTCTTGAAATCCATTACTTTTGTTTTTAGATCGCTTTCCCAAACTTCAACATTGCCATAAACATTTTCGATTTTTTCATTCCACTTGCTTTGTAACTCTAATATCAAAGGTTCTATACTCTCTACTTTGAATTCTTTGTTAAAATCAAGGATTTCAATTAAGATATTCCCTATCTTAAATTCTTTAACATCTTCGGCAGTTTTATTATCATAATTAACAATTACTTTTGCTCTATAAATTCCTTCGTGATTGCCAGAACTGTTCCAACTTTCTTCTAGAAATTTTTCCTCATTTGCATTAATTATTATTTGATCAATTTTTTTATGATAAATTTTATTGCCCCCTTCATAAATCTCTAATTCTAGCTCCGCTTTGGCAACAACTTTTCCCATATTTTTTATTTTTATATTAAATTGTGCTGTTTCATTTATAGCAATATCCTTAGCTTCTAGTTCAACTTTAAGATATGCTCCTTCATAAGGAACAAAAATATCAATGGGAGTTTGCACTGCTGTAAAAGCAGCCATTACCCCAACATCACTTATTGGATACTCTCGCGCCCCTATTAAAATTCGGTGCATCCCTGGAGTAAGATTAGTTGTTAATGGTAAAGTAACATATGTTGTAAATTTTTTTGCTCCGTTTATATTAATAGGTTCACTTAATTTTACAGAATTGTTAAACTCTGGATCAAGATATTTAACATAAAGTTCAAGAGCTGTGCCTGATGGCTTCATTCCTATAACATAAAAATCAAAAGATTCTTTATAACCCGGTTCAAATTGTATGTAAATTTTAGCAGGAGTTATCCCTATCCCATAAGCAAAATCTGTAGAAATTATCAAAAAAATAAGAAAAAGAAAAAAAAACATAAAGAATATTTTATTCTTCATCCTAAATGATTTCTATTTTTTTACCTTTATACAATCTTTACAATCTTTAGCTTTAAGCTGCGGTTGCAGTTGCAGTAAACGTATCTGATCTTGCTCCTGGTAGGGCATCTGAAGGTATTACAATTCTTACGTCGACATCTACGGCATCACTTGAATCAACAAATTGTAATGGATTACATACAGTTGTTCCAGGGCTTGTTGCATTAACATCTGTATAAGTTGTAGGTGTTATACCAATACATGCATTGGGTTCATTTACCGTCATCTTATATTGATATGAGGGATTTGTCCCACCAAGCAACACTGTGGCATTTTTACCTGTCGCAAGCTGAAGTGTTACATTTGTGTTTCCTATGTTCTCAATTGTAAAACCATTATTCTGAGTAGTAAAACTTGTACAATCCGCTCCATTTGTGCCTTCTGTATCAAGAGTACACGAAGAGTAACCTTCAGTAACCCAACCGCTACCCCAATTTATTACGTCATCTGTGAAATTTATTGCTGTATACCCTGTTATTGTTACGCTTAATGTTCCTGTATCGGTAACTTTGCCTCCAATTTGCCTTGGTAGAAAAATTCCAACTAACCCTATCACTATAGCTACTGCAAGTAAGATCGCTAATATATTGTTTGAAATTTCTCCTTTTCTATTCATTTTTATTTTTTTATTTATATTTAGATTTTTATTTTGCTATAACAAATCTTACGCTAGCATGATCGTTGGTTGTTGTTGGTTTGCCTATGCCTAGCATAAGATTCCCAGTGCTTTCGCTTTCTTTTATTTCAAGAAACTTAACTTGTGGCTGAACTATGTTTACTACAAGAGAAGTTATTGCAAGCAAAAGCACGATTATAACCAAAACTGTAAGCAAAGTTTTTGATGTCATCTTTCCTCTTTTATTCTTTTATTTGTATTTAATTATTATCTATTTAATTATTTTTAAATTTTTTCTTTTACTTAAAAAATAATAAAATAAAACAAAAACAAAAATTATAAAAGTTATAACAAATACCGTAACTAATCCTATAACTGCTTTTCTAAGTAAATCACTTTCTTTAGTTATTACATTTATTTGACCTACTTTACTTCTGCTCTCATTTAAATAAAATAAAGTTATATTTATATCATAAACACCAATAGGAATTTTTGTTTCCCAGTAAGTGCTAATTAACTTTTTTTCATTAGGAGCAAAATCATACCATGAGCTTCGTAGTTCATCAATCTCTCCGCTTTTATTATATATCTCTATTTTAGCGTAAACATTTTTTATTTTTTTATTCCATTCACTTTTCGCTTCAATATCAAATTTGTTTACTTCATCAAAAACAAAATATCTAGTATAATCAAGAATTTCTATCACCGCATTGCCAACAACAAAATCTTTACCAATTTCAATAACATAGTTATCATAATTTATAGTAGCCGTTGCCCTATAAGTTCCATTTTTAAAATTTTCCATATTCAAAGAATTAAAGAATTCTGTTGTTTGCTTCAAGTCTAAAGATTTTTTCTCTGTTTTAACCAATTCTAAAAGTTTTTCTTCATTATCATCGGTCTGATAAATTTCATAAGTTACAAATATAGAATCTATTCTTTCTGTTCCTTTGTTTATAACATAAGTTACTAAATCAATAGTTTCATCTGATTTTACAACATTAAAATTAACATCAATATATTTTCCAATGTAAGGAACAAAAATTTCTACTTTTGAAATAACCTTAAGTTTAGCATAAATATTCTTAGTATCAGTTTCTTGTCCTAATCCTCCTAAATTTAAATTTTCTTCAATTATAATTTTTCCTTCATGCTTTCCTGGAATTGAAGCAAGGTCATTGATTTTTTTAAAATGCCATTTAAATGGTTTTATTTCTTCATAGCTTTTAACAATAACTGATTTATCATCAATCTCGATATATTCTGCAAGTTCACCGCTTGCATAAATTGATAAATTTAGGTCTTTATGTTCATTGTTTATAATATAATAAGTAAATTCATTCTCTTTTTTCAAAATTTCAACGTCAATTGACTTTACTGCAGGGCTTATCCCTAAGGCAGTTACTTTACTTAGTAAAAAAATGAATATAATAATGAATATAATAATTACAATTAAGCTTTTTACATTTTTTCTACTTTTTTCTTTTCTTTTACTTTTTTTTACCATTTTCTCTTTGTCTTATTCACCTATTTCAGCAGTTATTGTTATAATTGAATCTCTTGAGCCAGGAGGTTCATCACTAGGCACAATAAGCTTTATTTCGATCTCTGCCGTATCACTTTCATTTTTATACTTTAGATCGGCAATATCAATATCTATATTAGTTGCTGACATATTTGTCCAATTCATCGTTGAAAAATTTTCATTAAAACTACCACTTTCATTGATACCTATTTTATATTGATAATAACTAGTTGGATTTGGTTGCATAAGCCAAAGATCACTCCCATTAATAATGATGTCTATAATAACATTCCCATCATTTTGCACAATGATAGGCGGAGGAGTATTGTCTGTTGTATCATTTTCTTCATTTGGCAACATTGAACTAAAATTAATACTGTTTATTGGTAAAGAAATTATTAAAGACGATAATATTGTAAAGTTTCTTGTGGCTGACCAGCCACTATATTTTTTACCATCATAAGCACGAACTTTCCAATATAGAGTGCCTATAGGTAAATCGTTTATTGGTTCATACGAAGTTAAATTACCCCAATTTTGACTATGATTTCCCGAACCTTCTGTAATATTGGTAACATTAATAACAATTGTATTACTTATAAAATTTGAAGAATTCGCAACAAGAAGATCATAAGTTATTATATCTCCTTCAGCATCACTTGAGTTATACCATTCGAAATTTGGTATTCTACTATAAAGTTGCGCTCCAGCATCAGGCTTATAAAGTCGCGGTACTGTTGGGGGAGTTTGCATTACTAAATAAGGAGGGGATTGATAACCAGGGATAACATAATAACTGTTGTTGAATGTGTCATTCCATATGTAATCATTTCCAGTTCCTTGCGCAACAAAGGCACTTGCCTTAAAATAGCGACAATCACCTTGATTTAAACCAGCTATTGATTCAACCATAGAGCAATTAGTTATCCCTTGGGTTACACATCCTTGGCAATAAATTATTCGTAGGCCACCAGGGCCAAAACAAATAGGATTGACTGTATCATCAACTAAAATTAAATCAATATCGACTGTGCCATTGACATAACTAATATAAGTTGCATCATTACTAACATTAGTACAGCTGCCTGTATATAGCTCCTCATAAAAATTTTCTCCATTAAAATACATAGGAGAATATGAAGTGTAATAATTTGCTTTTATATTAAAAATGCGTATTTCACTCGCACTACTGGCTACACCATCCGTACAATTAATAAACCAGCTATGATTGCCATAACTTATTCCTTGGATAAAAAAATTTGTTAATGTATTATTTTTTACTGAACTATTTGTTTGATTTTGTATGTTATCTAGATAAATCGAACAATTTAATATTTCTGAATTATAATCAATCGCAGTAAAATTAAAATTTATATTTTGAGTATTATTAAATTGTGTATTATTTGCTGGTTCGTTTAAGAAAATTTGTAAGGCTTGAACTCCAAGCGGTGCAAACACGGAGAAGCTTGTTATGTTGGCATAGACGATATTATTAGCTGTATCAACACCATTAACATTGTAAAAACCAGTGTTATACCACGTTCCATTATGTTTCCATATTCTTAATGTCGATTCAATAACATTACTAATCTCACTCTCATTATAACTTACATTTAAATAAATCCAAGAATCAGCGCTATTATTTATTATTTCTATATACTTACCTATGTTTATATAATTAGCAGGGTCCGGCGGTGCTTGGTAAGATGCATTTTTCAAAGCTATATCTTTGCTTTCAAAACTAATTAATGGATCTATATTGAAATTTATAACAGTGTTATTTAAAGAATTTGATTGAGAATAAAAGTCCCATTCATTGTTTTGGGCTATATTATTTATAATGTTACTATTTGTTGTGTTAATTAACAAAATTCCATGTGAATTCTTGCTTAAATCTAAGTTCTTTACTGTTATATTATTGCAAGAGATTAAGCCAACAAAACCAGCATTACTTGTTTCATCTATTATTGCATTGGTACAACCATTTGGAGCATTTTTTTCATTTGTCCAATAATAAATTGGTTTGCCATCAACTGTGTTTGATGTGTTGATGTCTTGATAATAATGTGAAATATCCGATCCATCCATATTAAAATTATAAGTATTGTTATTCATTATGTTATTTGCTAAAGTGTTATTTGAGGAGTAAGATAACCGAATTCCATTCCAATTTGAATTAGCGGTATTATTTGCTAGGGTATTATTTGAAGAAAAAGATAACCCAATTCCATAAATATTTAAACTTGCAGCGTTATCTGTTAATGTATTATTTTGGGAAGAATATAAATAAATTCCGCCCCAATTATTTGAATTGACAGTGTTATTTGTTATTGTATTATTTGCGGAAGAGGATAAAAAAACCCCATAATTATTTGAATTGACAGTGTTATTTGTTATTGTATTGTTTGATGAAGAAACTAAATAAATTCCATTATAATTGTTTGAACTTGCAATATTGTTTATCAATGCATTATTTGAGGAGTGATCTAAATAAATCCCATAATAATTATTTGAATTTGCAGTATTGTTTGTTAAGGTGTTGTTGTTTGAGGAAGGATATAAATAAATCCCAATACCATTTGAGCTTGCAGTATTGTTTGTCAATGTATTATTTGATGAATAACTCCCTAAACTAATCCCAGCACCATTTGAGCTTGCATTATTGTTTGTTAATGTATTATTTAAGGAATAGGATAAATAAATTCCATAAGTATTTGAATTTACTGTACTATTTGTTATTGTATTGTTTGAGGACAATCTTAAATAAACCCCATAATAATTTGAATTTGCAGTATTGTTTACTAATCTATTATCATAAGAGTATAGTAAATAAATTCCATAATAATTATTTGAGGAGTTTATATTGGTAATATTTGAGTTATCAGTTTTCATAATTAATAATGCATTATTGTCTATTGTATCAGAACCAGCGACTGTAATGTTGTTTAAATTTGAATTATCTGCATCGCACAAAATTATTTCTGACACCTCTTCATCTTGTAAGTTTACTGTGTAATTATAATATTTAATAGGTCTATCACCAGAACCAGTATTATTTTCTATGATGTTGTCACAATGAATACTATCAGTATAAAACCAAATATCCATCCATCTATTTTCTTTGACAATATTACTTGTTATTGTATTATTTGAGGAAGCTAAATAAACCCCATAATTATTTGAATTTACTATACTATCTGTTATTGTATTATTTGAGGAATCTAAATAAACCCCATAATTATTTGAATTTACTATACTATCTGTTATTGTATTATTTGAGGAATCTAAATAAACCCCATAATAATTTGAATTTACTGTACTATTTGTTATTGTATTGTTTGAGGACAATCTTAAATAAACCCCATAATAATTTGAATTTGCAGTATTGTTTACTAATCTATTATCATAAGAGTATAGTAAATAAATTCCA
>JAWAFA010000002.1:0-104262 GCA_038890875.1 Candidatus Pacearchaeota archaeon
CATAATATTAACTCTGAAAATATTTCATCTTGTAAGTTTACTGTGTAATTATAATATTTAATAGGTCTATCACCAGAACCAGTATTATTTTCTATGATGTTGTCACAATATTCTGTGCTATTCCCATAAATATCAATATCTAACTGCCTATTCTCTTTTACAGTGTTATTTATTAACTTAATGTTAAATGAATTAGACAAATAAATTCCATACCATGCATTAGAATTTACAGTGTTATTCACTACACTATTATTTGAAGAGAAAGATAAATGAATCCCTTCCCTAAAGTCAGTAATTATACAATTTTTTATTGTGTTATTTTGTTTACCACTTAAATAAACCCCATAACCAACAGAATAAGTTCCATCAATGATATGCCCCTGACAGTCAAAGACTTTATTGCTAAAGTTTTCAGGATTATCAATGCATCCTCCTGGATTGTCAATAATGTCAGTCGTTAATAGCACTTCGCTGCAGGAAGGATCGTTGAGCTGTGCCGTGCAATTTGCACATGAATCGCAGTAGCAAACTGCTTGTCCAAGCGGTGCAAACACGGAGAAGCTTGTTATGTTGGCATAGACGATATTATTAGCTGTATCAACACCATAACTAGTCGCAAAAAAAGAAGGATCTGTATACCAACTACCATTATACTTTGACATTCTAAGCGTGCTTTCATTTATGTTATTTAAATCTTGTTCTAAATATGAGACATTCAAGAATATCCAGTCAGTACTAGTTATATTTAAATATTTACCAATGTTTTTAAAACTCAAAGGGTCTACAGGTGGGCTACTTATTCCCTTAATACTTACATTTCCAGCATAAGTAAAGCTTATCTTTGTTGGATAAATAAAACTTGCCCCTGCAATTGTTTGGTTTATGAATGTGTTATCTACTGAATTTTCAATATAAACATCAAGTCGCTGGTTACTACTAGCAGTATTGTTTGTTATTATATTGTTTGAGGAAGAGTCTAAAACAATCCCCTTGCTATTCCCCTCGATAAAGTTACTTGTTAAATTGTTCCCAGAGCCAGAAGAAATTTTTATAGCGACTGCATTATTGGTAAAATTATTTGCATTTACAAAAGTGTCACTGCCAAGCAAGAGCCCGCCATAGTTTGGTGATGTTTCTAATCTTGGAGGAGTTGTAAATCCTTCTATAACAGAAGTTGAGGTATTAAAGTTAGCAGTATAATCCATACCAAGCCCATTTGCAATCCAGACATCTTTTTCAAAATAATGGCAAGTTGCCGAATAGCCGATACCAGCAAGATAATTTTCTAACTCTGTGCAATTTGAAGCAATTGAATTTACTAATATTATAGTTGAATATCCAATCGCCCCTTCGACAAGCCCAAGAGATAAATTAGATATACCATCAACAGGAACTTCAGTATTATCAGCTGTGACTTGAGTCGCTTCAGAAGAAAAAACAAAAAAGCCTGTGTTACTGCCAGCAAGAGTATCACTCCAATTTATCCCATTCCAAGCTCTCGGTGAGTTTGTTATAATATAAACAGCTCCATTATTCATAAAAAGATTGCCTTCTATTTTTGTCCCAGAGCCACTCTCAATTACCACTCCCCAATATCGCGAGCCTTTTATTGTGTTTGCTATTAATCTTGCATTGTTTGTGTTAATTACTTTTATTCCATAAAAGCTATCATAAATATAATTGCCATAAACAAAATTCTCTCCTGCATTGTCCAAAATAATAGGCAACCAATCAGGATTTCTTGATGTTATGTTATTGTTGGTGATGTTATTATAAGCACTGCCACTTGTAACATAAACCCCGCCAGAATAACCTAATTCTGTTATATTGTTACTATCGATAGTATTATTATAAGATTGGTCTAAAGAAATATCGGCATAAATATTATCTGTAAAAATGTTAAATGAGATTGTTGATAAGTTTGTGCCTTGAAAAGTTATTGGATATTCATTATTTGTAAGACTATTATTTGTTATTGTGATGTTTGAAGAGGATTTAATAAGGAGCGGGTATGGAAAACTGCTTATTGCACAATTTTTTATTATATTATTTTGTTTGCCATCTAAATAAATAGCATTGCAAAAGTTTGGGTAAGAGCATCCAGGAGCTATGTTTATTATATGCCCTTGGCAGTCAAAAACTTTATTGCTAAAGTTTTCAGGATTATCAATGCATCCTCCTGGATTGTCAATAATGTCAGTCGTTAATAGCACTTCGCTGCAGGAAGGATCGTTGAGCTGAGCTGTGCAATTTGCACATGAATCGCAGTAGCAGGTTTGCTGGACTTGAAATTCTTGGATTGTTGAAGTTGGCTGTGCTGTAAGTTGTGGCTGTGCCTCTGTAGTTATCTGTATTTGATCATCAAATAGAACAATATTATCATAAATGAGTTTTATTTCAAGAATGCCAGGCTCTGCTTGCAAATTTAAAACATCGATACTTAAAGGGATTGTATAAGTATCACCAAGAAATTCTTCACCAAAACCTTCTCTTATTATTATATAATTTGTACTAATTGTTAAAATATTATCCCGCTTGCTTATTTGTAAAAGCTCTATACTTACAGGTGTGCCATTTATATTCATGCTATTCTCAACAATCTCAGCATCATAGCCAGGAGGGATTTCATAGACAAACGGCATATCTGCATTTACACTTACTTCCATCTCTTCAACAATTGCAAAGCCGATAAGAGTTTTAAGTGCTGAAATAAAGTAAATGAAGCTTAAAGGGTTTATAGGATAAAAAATTGAAAATCCACTTATGCTTTTTATTGGCATGCTTTCATTTATAGCTGGAATTTCGCTTTGATTTGTTTCATTTGTTGTTTCATTGGTTTGAGTTTGATTTGTTATCTCAAAGGTCCTTATCTTAAAACTTATTGTAGGTTTTTCTATGTGCTTTCCTGCTTTACCAAGACCATCTCCTTCTCCTTTTAATTGAATATTCTCCTTATAGAAATAGTCATAGACAGTAGGATAACTTAGATTGCTACTATCAAGCCATTCTTTAAGTGATAAAACTTTTGAATTGTGCCCTAATGTTACACTAACCGTTATATTTAGTGGTAAAAGCTCTCCTTCCTTCAAGCTTAATTCATAGACTCCTTTTATAGTTTCATTTTGCAAAAAATTTATTTTTTGTAAGTTAACTGTCTGCCCTTGAAAATTTATTATTTTATGCTTAATAATTATTAAAAAAATAAAAAATAAAAAAATAAAAAATAAGGACAATAGTAAAAACTTCTGAAATTTTTGTAAGTTAATTTTTTCAACATCTTTACCGATATACTCTGTTTTTATATTTCCATCTTCATCTCTATAAGTTCTGTAAAGATAAGGGCCAAAAACTTTGTCGCCTCTTTTTATCCATTTCTTATGGGTCATAAAAAACTATAGATACTGTTTTTTATATTTTTCTGTTTTTTGACTTCGTTAGTTATCTTACAAATCAAGAAAATGAAAAAAGAGGTTCTAAGTTGAGCTCTAAGAGAGCAACAGGATTTCTTATGTGCCACTCTTTCAATACTTTTGGATGTATCTCTCCAATGATTCCTGTATCTTTCTTATTAATGAGAATCTTACCACAACGACCTTCTATAAATGCATTGTGTTCAGCATAATCAATTTTAAATTCGATATTAAACATCTTGGCAAGATAATCTAACACTTGCTTTATATCAGTAAAATTTCCTGGACAAATTGCAATAACTAAATGCTCTTCCTCACCTATATCAGTTTCTCTATCTTTAGCTTCTTTTAAATATTTAAACACTTTTCCTATTTCAAAAACTCGTTGCGGATATTCAGCATCTATATTTTTTCCTAATACTTTCAATACACTAGAAATTAATTCTTGTCTTAGCACAGAATACTCTGTTTTACTTGTTTCGACCTCTATTTCTGGTTTTAGGCCTATTTTTTTGACATCTTCTTTTGTTAGCAAGTGGAAAGTTGCTAATTCAAGCATGTTTAAGCCAATAAGCATTTCAGAGATTTTTCTTTTTATTATCTCTTGCCTGTCTTCCTCACCAATAGTCGCAATTGGCGGCAATTCAGGAATAAAATTATTATAACCATATGCAATTGCAATATCTTCAATCAAATCAACTTCATGCATAATATCTGTTCGCCATGCTGGAGCAAAAGCAGATCCATTTTTGTAATCATAGCCCATTCTTTCAAGAAGCTTTTTAATTTCCTTCTCTTGTAAATTAATCCCTAACAATTTATTTACATTTTCTTTCTTAACTTTTATTTTTTCGGGTGTAAAATCAGGAGTAACTATTTTTTTCTCACCGTAGTCACTATAATCAATCCTTACTTGATAAATTTCGCTTTTATCTGTAGCAATTGCTATTACTAAGACATTTAATACTTTTTTCAATAAATCTAAATCAAAACCAGTGCATTCGATAAATATACTTTTAGTTTCTTCTGTTACCTTACCAGTTATGGCAGAATTTATTATTGGAGGCATACTCATAACTTCTCCTTTTGAATCATAAAAAACAGGAAAAAGTTCTTTTCCTTTAAGCAAATGTGAATAAGCAACCCCTGTTGGATGCTCTTTTAGGATTTCATTTCCATCCATCTCTTTATCACTATCAAGCGGGATAAATTTTATTGCCTCTGGCTTTTTTGCCTCATATCTTATGGGCAAAGTTAGTTTTTCTAATGGATAAATCCCTATCGCTACTTTTCGGCGATTTCGCCCAAGTGTTGCATGGATTTTTTCTTGGATATCAATTATTTCTTTTATTTTTGTGTCATTGAATGTAATATTCTTTATGATAGCGCATGCTGTATATGGCCTAACATTTTTAACTGAAATATCAACTTTTACTTCAAAATCTTTTTGTGGTTTTTTGAGCTTGAATTTTTTTAAGCCTGGCTCTTTTCCAAGAAAAGCTTTAAATGCAAGTAATAAACCATTCAAGCTAAGCATATCTGGTCTATTCGGTGAAATTTCAAGTATAAGTTCATCAGAAGTTAAGTCTTCCACATGAGCTCCAAGCAAATTTAACTTTTCTTCTATTTCTTTAGTAATCTTAATATGCCTTTCAAATTCCTTCCGATTGAAATGCACGACCGTCATTTTTATTTTACTTTAACCAAAATTTAATCTGCCGAAGTTTATTTATATCATTTTCATAAAGCTCACGAATATCACTTATGTTATAATATTCCATTAATGCTCTATCAAAACCTGGACCCCAAGCGAGCACTGGAATAAATTTGTCTAGTAAAGGTACTACGACCTCTGGCCTAAATATCCCTGCACCACCAACCTCCATCCATGTTTTTTTTGCTGTGTTGTATGCATAGATTTCTACACTAGGCTCTGTGTAAGGAAAGTAGGAGGGATAAAATTTAACTTGTTCGAAACCCATCTTCTTAAAAAACTCTGTTAAGTACCCAAGTAAATGCCTGAAATTTGCATTTTCATCGACTACTATCCCTTCAGTTTGATTAAACTCAAACAAATGGCCCCAATCAATGGTCTCATTTCTAAAGCACTTACCAATAGCAAACCATTTTCCTTGTTTTATCTTACCTG
Source organism: Candidatus Pacearchaeota archaeon (assembly GCA_038890875.1). Classification (GTDB taxonomy): domain Archaea; phylum Nanobdellota; class Nanobdellia; order Pacearchaeales; family JAPDKA01; genus JAWAFA01. The sequence goes on from JAWAFA010000002.1 coordinate 5,560, forward strand.
ACTTTACAAGTTCTGCTATGTTTGCTAATGTGTGCGCACTTATCGCTGTGGTATGTGTTCTTAATAAAACTCGCTTTGTTTGTTCTGCATCCCATCTATAACCCCATCCTTTGCTTCCAACAACTCCTTTTTCATGAGCATCCTTAACTCTCATCGCAAGTTTGTTTTCTGGAAGTTTACCTTTACTCTTTAAATAAAATGTATCTTGTAGCTCTCTCGCAGGATGGTCTTGAGGGGTAAAAAGAGCATCAAAATTCCAAAAAGCAGTATCAACTAAACTACTTTTCATTTCTTTAAACCCCATTTCAAGCCAAACTTTTCTAGCATAATCGATTGCTTGGTTAACAAAATGTCGTTTTCCACCATAAACAGGTGGAACCTTACTTCTTATATCATAATAACGAAACTTTTTTCCTTTCCATCCTTCATTAGCGATTAATTCTGGAGTAACTTGCTCAATTAAACTTACCTTACTCTTTTCAATCATCTCGCTAATTTTATTTATAATTGGGTTAATTTTATACTCAAACTCCTTTCTTTTTATTATCTTTATAATCTCCTTTCTTTTTCTTAATTGTTCAATAAGTGTTTTTTCCTCATTAGTTAGCTTATTAAATTCCTTTGGCAATTCTTCTAAAAATTTTTCTTGAGGAAATTTTTTAACAGCTAATTCTTTATTAACAACTTTCAATCTTTCATTTTCAATTGCTAAAACACCAAGCTCTTTCAATTTTCCAATTGCAATTGCAAATTCATCTCCAAGTTCTTTTGCTGCTTCTTCTCTGGTAACTTCACCTTTTTCAAGAATTAAGTTTGCCAGTTTTCTTTCTGGCAACCCATTACGTAAATAAATCACTCCATTTTTATCCAAGTCAACAATTACTTTTTCTTCAATAATAATTTGCACTAGCTCTTTATTAGCTAAAAATTCTAGTGCGCGTTTCACAGCTTCTTCCTGAAGGCCAGTTTCTTTTATAATCTCATTAAGCTTACGATTTTCTATTAAAAATGGAATAAGTTTTTTTTCATTCTCACTTAAAGAAAAAGCAATTCTTTCAATTGTATCTTTGTTTTGCTTTTCTTTCCCTTCCCTTTCCTTTTTCTTGTCCATATCCTTTCTACTTTTTTGTTTTCCCTTAAGTTTTTAATCTTTTTAATTTTTTCTTTTTGTGTTTTTGAATTTATCAAAATGAGTTATCTTAATACGGTTCATGACATCGTAACCTTAGTAAAGTTTAAATAAAACATTATCTTACTCAATCAGGGGCCATAGTTTCAATGGCTAAAACGGACGGCTCCAGACCGTCAGTTGGGGGTTCGAATCCCTCTGGCCCCATTCACAAACAAATTTTTAAATATAGAATTTTTGTTTAATAATGGGAAAGAAAGTGAAAATAAAGAAGGTACAAACACAACAACAAAACGAAAAAATTTCTAAAGAAAACCAAACAATCGTAGGAAAAGAAAAAGTGGTGAAAAAGAGCCGGCAAAAGAAGAGAAGTGAGATTGATATTTTAATTGAAAACTTTGTTTTAGTTCAAAAAGCTCTTACTGAAACTGCTATCGCATTTAAATCACTGCAAAATAGATTTGATAAATTTCTTCAATTAGTCGAAAAGGCAGCCCTATCCGAAGCAGTTCCTCAAGCGAAAAAACAAGAAAAAATGTTTGGCGAGAAAGAACTAACAAAAGGAGTAGAAAGAAGTGATCTAGTGGGAAAGATTGATGCACTAATTGAACAGAACAAAGCAATAGCAGAAGGGATGATGTTGTTGGAAAGAATAATCAAGGAAAAACTTGAAAAAGAGTGATTAAATATTAAAAATGCTTAAAAAAAAATATAGTAATATTTTTCTTAGAAATTTTTTTAATAGTTTGGTGTTGGCATATATAGAGTTACAAGCTATAGAATTAGAAAAGAAAAAAGAAGAAAAGGAAAGAAAAATTGAAAAAGTTGAAGAAGTTGTAGAATTAGAAAAGAAAAAGCTTGAAGAAAAAATTGAAGGAAAGAAAAAAATAAGAATGCCTCCAATTTTAAGAACTTTTGAGCTAGAAAAAATAAGTGCCAAAGAGTTAACACCAAAACCACCATTACCAGTACCAAAACCTGGGGCGAAAGAAAGAATGCTTGAGACAATGAAAGAATTTAAACCAGAGATAACAGCAGCAATCCCCTCTATCGAAATTAAAAAAGAGATTACTCTTCCTGCTGAAATTCCTAAAACATTAATCTTTGGTCGATTGAATGAAATAGTATACAATGAAAATTTTGATTCTTTGCAATGCATAGAAGATAATAGCCTAACCATTACCTATAAGGATGGAAAAATTGAAACAAAAGAAATAAAATTAAATAAAGATGAATTAAAGGCAATTATAAAGCAAATCCTTGAAAAAACAAGAATGCCAATGGAAAAAGAAGTAAGTGTATATTTCGAAAATTTTTTTGTTCAAGCTTTTCTTAATGAAAAGATAAAGCTAATAATAAAAAAAATAATTTAACATGATTAATTATAATCCAATCCCCACTCTGAATTTAGGGCCTATAACTTTGCATACTTGGGGAATCGCTGTTGCCATATCTTTTTTATTAGCAATGATACTTATCCATAAAAAAGCTAAGAAGGAAGGATTAGAAAAAAACTTTTCAGAAAGCAAAACTATTGATTTACTCTTAATAGCTATTATAAGTGGCTTTATTGGAGCAAGGCTTTTATATGCAATCGAGTATGGTTTTCAAGATTTTTTTATAATATGGCGGGGAGGTCTAAGTTGGTATGGGGGGTTATTACTAGGAACGATTGCTATAGTAAGTTACATAAAAATAAAGAATATCCCATTTAGATATCTCGAACTAATCGCTCTTTTTTTGCCTATTAGCTTTGCTATAGCAAGAATAGGATGTTTCTTAAACTGGGATAACTATGGCTTACCAACAAATTTACCATGGGGTGTTAAGGTTGGTAATGATCTTCCAAGGCATCCAAACCAAATTTATGAAAGCCTTTCTTCGATTTTGATATTCTTTATTTTGTTTTATATTGATAAAAAACAACAAGATAAAAAAATTAAAAAAGTGAGAAAAGACAAACTAATTCTTGTGCCTTTATTTCTTTTTTCTTACTCTCTTGTCAGATTTTTGCTTGATTTTTTACGGGATTCGCCAAGATATTTTGATTTGACATTAGCTCAATGGATTTCATTAGCAATAATGATCACCCTTTTTATTAATTTTATAATAAAAAAGTTTATAAAGTAAAAATAAAAAAATAAAAATTAATTATCAACCTCAAATAATAAAATAAAAAATGAAAAAGTTCAAAGTTAAGGTCGATCGCGAAAAGTGTATTGGATGCGGAAGTTGCGTTAGTGTTTGTCCAGAAAATTTTTATTTTAAAGAAGGAAAGGCAACTGTGAAAAAAGAAGTAATAACAGAAAAAGAGTATGATAAAAATCTTGAGGCAAGTGAACTTTGCCCAGTTAATGCTATCAGTATTGAAGAAATAAAAGAAGAAAAAGGAAAAAAATAATAAAACAAAAATTATTTTAATTTATTTTTCTTTTTAAGATAAATATTGTGTATTAAATGAGCGAAAAAAATTTTCACGAGAAATTAATTTTAAGAGATTTGGTTAGAAAACAATATGGCGTTTATGGAAATTCTGCAGTGCAAATTTGTTTATGGACTAAAAAAGCTATCAGAGCTGAAGGAGTGTGCTATAAACAAAAATTTTATGGAATCTCTTGTTTGCAATGCATGCAGTTCTCTCCATTTATATTCTGTCAAGAAAATTGTATTCATTGTTGGCGACCAAAAGAACTGCTAGTTACAAATATCAAAAAAATAATGAAAATGAAAGCAATTAGCCCTGAGGAAATTCTCGATAACTTGGTTGAAAAGCGGAAAAAACTTCTTATTGGTTTTCTAGGCAACAAGAAAGTTAAGAAGGCAAGGATTAAAAAAGCTCTTAAACCAATACATTTTGCAATTAGTCTTGTTGGTGATCCTTTACTTTACTCAAATCTTCCTGAAATGATAAAACTGTTGAAAAAGAAGTATAAAGCTAGAAGTATTTTTATTGTCACAAATTGTCAAGAACCAAAAGCATTGCAAAAGTTAATCGAAAAAAATACTTTGCCTACTCAGCTTTATCTTAGTATAATAGCGACTAATGAAGAAGATTATTTAAAATTAAAAAGACCTCTATATAGAGATGCATGGCAAAGATTCTTGAACTTTTTAAAAGTTGCCCGAAAAATAAAAAAGAAATGTAAAAAGGTACTTAGATATACTTTAATAAAAGGTATTAATGATAACAAAAAAAATGTCTCTGAATTGAAAAAAATTATAAATACCTGCAAACCTGATTTCATTGAAGTTAAAGGTTATATGCATCTTGGTTATTCAACGTTAAGATTAAGAAAAGAGAACATGCCTTATCATAGTGATGTAAAAGAATTTGTTCAAAAATTGTTAAAAGAAGTTAATAATTTTAGGTATAATGACGAGGATAAAGCCAGTAGAATTGTTTTAATCAACAAAACATGAACGCGTTTTTTATTCTTGAAACAAAATCAAATATGTAACTCTCAAAATTGATTTAGTTTTGAATAATGAAGCTTTAATTGTCTCATTAGCATTTTTACTATAGATGCCCCAGCCGGGATTTGAACCCAGGTCGCGAGCGCGAGAGGCTCGCATGCTTGGCCTCTACACCACTGGGGCATACATGGGCATACATAAGGAAAATCAAAGATTTTTAAAAATATATCTAATTAATAATAAATTAGCAAAATAACTAGCAAACTGGCAAACTTAATTTAAGCAGATGATAAAGAAAAAGAAAGAAACTAAAGTAGAGGAGAAGGTTGAGCATAAAGATGCGATCATATATAAAACTTATTTTGGGATAAAAGATTGGCTTAGCCGTGAAATTATAAAAAACAAAGAACACCTCATTATTAATCTTTTTTTATTTTTATTCATAATACTAATCTTTCTTAAATTTAGTGAGATAAGAGAAGTTGGAAAGCTTTTTTGGCAAGTAAATTGGTTCTGGCTAGGAGCTGCCTTATTCTCACAATTTCTTGCCTTTTTTGTATTCGCTTTGCATGTAAAAGATGTTCTTAGCAAAGTTAGAGTAAAGATTGGCTCATGGTTTCTAACAAAAATTGTTATCGCCATGCATTTTGTTGATTTTGTTATTCCAAGTCAGAGAATTGGTGGGCATATTTTTCTCTTTAAATCTTTAAGAAAAGAGAACATTGATAAAGACAAGAGAAGTTTTTCTATTATTGTTTCAGGAATAGTAAACTTCGGCGTCGATTTTATTATCTTCATTTTTACTACAATTTATGTATTTCTATTTATTGAAAGTACCCCTCCCATCATCAAAGTTTTAATTGCTATTTTTACTGGAGTTTTTTTCCTTCTATATGTTCCAAGTGTACCTTTCTTTTTATTCTTGAAAGGAGAAGAAAAAGTTATTTGGTTCTTTAGAAAGATCCCCAAAAAATGGCTTGATAAAATTATCACTAATTTTAGCGAAAGAGCTGAAGGAGTGTTTAGAGGATACTATAATGAAAAGAAAAATCTAAGAGCGAGAGACTGGTTAATGCCTTTCTTTTTCATGTTTTTAAACCGTATTTTTACTTATACTTCTTTATTTTTTGTATTCTTTAGTTTGGGAAGTTATGTTAGCATTGAAAAAATTTTAATTGCAGAGATTGTCTCGGCTGGAGTTGCATTTTTTAGCTACATAAAAATCGGATTTTTCGAAGGTGCTTTAATATTAGCATTAAATGCTTTAGGTATAAATTATAATCTTGCATTTACCTCGACACTTTTATTTAGAGTTATTAATCTTTGGATCCCTTCATTTATTGGATATCTATTCTTTAGAAATATAGTAAAAATGAAAGTAAAAAAACTAGAAAAAAATTTGAAAAAGAGAGAAATCGGAAGCAAGTCAAAGAAAGAAAAATAGCCCTGCTCGGATTCGAACCGAGGTCTGCAGGGCCAGAGCCTGCTATCCTTGACCACTAGACGACAGGGCTATAATAAAGAAAAGATTTTAAAGTTTAAAAATTATTTTTTTAATGGGGATTAGGCAACTTATTTTCGGGAAAGTATTAGAAAAAATGATCATCTTTCTTCTTATTATCTTCTTACTCATAAGTTTTGTTATAATAATAAAAAATAAAATAAACATAACTGAAAAAGAGGGACTTAATTTATATATCAAATCTCTTGGCGAGTTCGGTAAAAATAGTATTAAAAATTTAGTCAAAATAACCTCATTCGTAATAAAACAAGATTGGATTCCTGATGTTAAAAATAGTAGCATAAATGGCGAGAGTAATGTGAACCATACTAATAACCTTAGCAATAAATAATCTTAAATCTAATTTTTATTTTCATTATACCTGTTATTTCCCCCTTCATTGGGTTGTCTCCATTTAGACAAGCTAAGCAAAGCCCTTCTTTTGGAAGTAAAATTGTTTCAAGATCATAAGCTTTCGCATTTTATATTTACTTGCGGTGAGCAAAAAGCATTTGATAAATCATTGGTGCTACTTGTTTATTAGGAAAAGCTAAGAAGACTGCACTTAAAATAAGTAAAATTTTAAAATTTTATTATTTTAATATGTAAAGAAATGAAGATGTTGCCACTGTAGCTCAGCTGGTAGAGCGCGGCCATGGTAAGGCTGAGGTCGAGGGTTCGAAGCCCTCCAGTGGCTTTCCCATGAAACCATCAAAAATTAAAGAATTAAAAAAAGAGTACGAGAAAAAAAGAAAAATATACAAAGAGCTCCCTAGTTTTGATGAACTCAATGATGAATTTGAAATTGAAAGAATTACTGAGCATGAAGACACGAGTTACTTGTTAAGATCAATTCGACGTATTATTGTCTCAAGATTTGTTAGCACTATGGATTTTTTTGATGGAATGCTAACTACCCAAAGAATTGCCACTTTTATTACTAGTAAATGGATTAGTAATAGTGAAAAGGAAGCTATTTATAAAATCATTGAAACAATTATGAAATTATTAATAAAGACACTTGAATGTGATCTTATATACAGTGAGAAAAATGAAGCAGAAACCATCATTTTACTTTATAATGAGTGGCAGAAGCTAAAAAAAGAAACTCTTAAATTAATTAAAAATATTGCGAAAAAACTTTAAAATGCTTGAGGAAGAAGCTAAAAAAAGAGGCATTGATATCGATGCTTTGAAGCGAGAACAGATAAAGCTTAGCAAACTTATTATAAAAGAAGATTATATGGATTTTTCCGCCGTTCAGACTATTGCTGGAATAGCCGAAATCATTGATGAAAAAACTAAAATAATAACTATTGGGATTGTTGTACTTAATGAAAAGTTAGAAGAAATCGAAGCTAAGTTTCACAAAGAAAAACTTAAATTCCCTTATATTCCTGGCTTTCGTGCTTATCGTGAACTAAAGCCAATGGTTTCATGCTATGAAAAACTTGAAAATAAGCCAGATGTATTTTTCATAAAAGCGCTGGGCATAAATCATCCAAGAGGATGCGGCCTTGCATCACATTTTGGTATAGCTACTGATAATGCTGTCATTGCAATTACTGATGAGCTAATCGAAGGTTTTGAAATTATTAACGATGAAGTAAAATTTAATGATAGAACAGTTGGTTATATGGTTAAACTAGTTGATTTTGCTAAGCCAATAATTATTAGCCCAGGGCATAAAATAAGTTTGAAAACAGCAGTTGAATTAACAAAAAAGTTTAGCCTCGGTAAATATAAATATCCTTATCCTCTGATAGCCGCATCGAAGTATGTAAAAAAAATTTCTCGCGAATTAGTTTAAATTCTTACTTACTCATAAACTTTCTCTTCAAGTAAAGGAACGAAGGCAAAAGCTTCTTGTGTTTTCTTTAATTTCACTCCTTTTTCTGTTTTTTCGAAAATAAAGATCTCTCCATAAGTCTCTGGGCATAAAAGCCTCCCGCCCGCTTTCAAACTTTGTCTTGCCATTTCTCTTACTTTATTTTCAACCAAAGTATTGGGAATCCCTGCAGTAAAAATTATATAATCAAACTTCTTGCCTTTGGCATATTTAAAACCATCTTCAAACATAATCATTATTGTTTTCATGTTTTTATTCCCTAACTTTTGAATATTTTTTTTAGCAAAATTTACTAGCCCTTCTACTCTATCAACGCTATGAATTTCATTTTTGATTTTATAAAGTTTAAGTATATAGGCGATTAACGCAACATTCCAGCCAGAACCAGTACCAATCTCATAAACTTTAACCTTGCCTTTTCTTTCCCAAATTTTGTCAAATAACAAAAGCAACATTCTTGCTACGGTGCTTGGTTGGCTTATTGTTTGTTCATATCCTATAGGTAAGGCATTATCGAAGTATGCCATACTCTTATACTCTCGCAGCACAAAATATCCTCTGTCAATCTCATTCATTGCTTTTAAGATACTAAACAGAAGCTCAAGTTGCTCGAATGTTTTAGCATGCATAAAGTTATTAAGATATACTGCCTCAAGCATTTCTCGTTTCTCTTTTAGCTTGATACTAAGCAAAAATTTTTTAATTTTAACTTGTAATTCGGCACGCAAATCTTTTTGTTCAGGAGGATTAGCTTCAATAACTCTTGGCCAATAAACTTCTTTTTTATACCCCTCTTTTACCATAAAACACTATATTAGAAAAGAATAAAAATGTTTCGTTAAATTATCGTTAAATATTTTTTTCTTTTTTTCGCTTTGGCCAAAAATCAAATAAAATTAACACTAAAATTATTAAGATTATTACCAAAGAGGCAATAAATTCATATCTATACTTTGACAAAAATTCTTTAAAGCTGCTTACTTCGTTTTTTTCTGTTTTTTCTAGTTGCTCAAGTGATTCTAAAATCGAATCATTAGCCCCATTTGCTTTATTGACATTTTCTTCAACTTTTTTTCCAAATAAGTTCTTAAACCAATCTTTAACTTTATCCCACCAACTTTTCTCTTCCTCAATCATCTCTAGTTCAGCAAGGCTAATGTTGAGTTCCTCTTTCTTTTCTCGTGCTTTGTCAACAACCTTTATTGCAATTGTCTTCGATTCAAGCATGGTTGAATCATTTAATCTGGCAGCAACTGTTATAGTATAACTTCCATTAGGTGTTGCAATACTTGGAGCAATATAAACATAAGTACTCTTTGCTTTTTGTGGTTCAATTTCAAGTATGCTTGGCGTTATCGAAACAAATCTTGTAGCGCTACCACTTGCATCGATAATATAATCTGCTTTTCTTGCTCCAGTGTTCTCGATAGTCAAGATTACAACTTCTGTCTTATCTTTCTCAACTTCAACGCTTTCTTTTGTTGCAGTTATTTTTGGCCTGTAACACTCTTCTTTTGTAAAAGTTTCAATTGTTAATTCATCACTGGCTTTAATTTCAGAATTTCTATCTTTAGCCACAATCTTAACTTTGTATTCATCAGATTTTGTTTCATGACTAGGACTGGCTTCAAGCGTAAAAATAATAGTGGCATTAGGAGCTAGTTTTGCTGTTGTTATATTCTTTAATCTTACCCAGCTTGGTGCATTTAATGTTAATGCATAGTCACCTTCTTTTTCACCAGTATTTTTAAGTTCTACGCCATAAGTGTTTGTCAAAGCATTACAAAGTTTATCTTTTTCTTTATCAAATAAAATTTCAAGACTTGCTCCATGGCATTCTTTAACCTCAGCAGTAATTATTTCTTTTCCCAATATCTCACCTTTTTGTGACAATGTTTGTATCTCTATTGTATAATTTCCTTCTTTCTCACCTAATTTAGGCTTAAGCGAGATGTTTACTTCTCCTTTTGTCTTAGGCGGCAAAATCACACTAGTTTTTTCCAATTTAGCCCAACTTGGTCCTTTGATGTTTATATCATAAGTATTTTCACTTGCTCCCCTATTATCAATAAAGAATTTCGCTTTTCCATTCTCACCATCACATAAGCTATAAAAATTTTTTTCCGCATCTAATTCATAAGAATAACAATTCTTTACTCGTATATCTCCTGAAGCAGTAGCGATCGCCCTACTATCAAGTGATGTTGCCTTTAATGTGAAAGTATATCCATCCTCTTTCAAACTACATGATGGATTAAAATAAACTAAAAAATCTTTTTCTTCATTAGGGTTTAAGGCAATTTGATCGATACTAAGTTTGGCAAATTTAGCTGCATTTCCAAAGATTTCAAGCTTATAACGTTCTCTATAAAATCCAGTATTTTTTATTTTTGCCTTATAAACTTTCGCCTCACATGCACAAACATCTTTTCCTGCTTCAACTGATAGTAAGAGTTTATTACAATTTTCAACAACTATTTCATGAGTAACACGTTTTGACTCAATACCATCACTAATGATTACGCCTAAATTGTAATTTCCTGGAACAACCATACTTGATGGAGTTAGATAAACATAAACTGATGTAGTCTCGTTTTTATTTAGCACGAAAGATGGTGGTAATGCAGTTGCAAAGCTTGCTGCTGTTCCATCGAGTAAAATTTGAAATTTTGAATCTTTGGTTGCCGTGACCTTCTCTTCAATCACAATTGTAGATGAAGGACAAACAACATTGGTAAGCAAATTAGTCTGCACATTAAAAGCACTAGCGCTAGCTGCTAGCAAGACAAATAAAAACAGCAAAAAAGTTGCAAACAAAATTTTTGTTCTAATCATTTTATCCTGAGTGTTATCACTTTGAAAGTTTAAACAAACTTATTTTTTAAATCTTTTGGTAAATTTTTATTACTAATCACGAGCGAAAAACAATCAAGAAAAATTAAAGCTCAAAATGCCAAAATTTTAGTTTTGTCACTCACTCTCGAAGGCATAACTTTAAAAAATTTTGTCAATAAGAATATAAATGAAAATTTTAGAAAAAATTGTTACTGGTATATTACTATCATCATTAGTCTTAAATAACTGTGCTAACTATTACACAATTAATAGGTACACTAAAGAATTCCCAACTTCTGAGACTCAAAGCAAAAAAATTAAAGTTGATGAAACCAAAAGGCGTCAATGTTATTTTGATCCTATCATTAATTATGATGTGAGAAGTGGTGATTTGGATATTTTGTTACAAAATTCTTGTTATGATCAAAAAGTTGACATATTTAAAAATATAACTTATAAAAAAGTTAAAGTTGAGTATTGGAAAACTGAAAAAAAAGATTAATGGGCGGATATACTTCCCTGTACATTAGGTTTTATTGTAGGGCTAGCTCTTTATATAATCCCCGGGCTAATTGTTCTTTATATATGCAATAAAGCTTATGAAGAACCAAAATTTAAAGATATTAAAGAAGGAGTTGATTATAAAGAAGAAAAAGTTAAAGAAGAAAGATTAGAAGTGCCAACAGAACAAAAAACTTATGTTTCGGCAATACCTATTAAGAATGAGGAATTTCATGTTAGTTCGGAAGAACTTGGTGTTGAAATAACAAGTAAAACAAATAATGAAGGAAAAGCAAAAATTAGATTAAATAGTAGCAAAAAAGAATATATAACTAACTATCAAGAGTTCCACACAAGAAACGAAGTAAAAATATTTTCCGGAGTTTGTAATATTTCAGACGCTTTCGCTAAACTTCAATCAAAAAATGTTAAAATTTCAGTAAATTACAAAAGCAGGATTAATAAAGAAATAGAAGTAAAATCTGGAAAGATTTCTGATATAAAAAACGCATTACGAGAAGCTAATTGTTACTAAATACTACTAATTGTAAATATTGGACTTAGCAGTTTGCGGCTTTTGTTATAAACTCATTCGCCTTGGCCAAAATTGCCCTTTGATTTTTAAATTTTAATTTTTTTAATGCTTCATCATATGTCAGCCAAAAATAGCCATCATGTTCCTCACTAAGTTTTACTTTGTTTGTTTTAGCTTCAGCCAAGAAAAAAACCACCTCTTTGCTTATTGTTTTATTGTCTCTTCGATAAAAATAATGAATTTTTTCTTTAAAATTTGGAATTAACTTTATGTCTAGCCCAGCTTCCTCTTTCGCTTCTCTTAGCACTGTATCTTGAGCCTCCTCACCTTGTTCGACATTGCCTTGAACAAATCCATAATTGGCACTAAAGCTATCATGAGGAGCTCTGTAGAGAATTAAATAAAATATCTTCCCTTTTTCCAAATAAAATATTATTGCTCCGGCAGAAACTTCCCTAGTTACTTCCCTAGTTACTTCTACTCTTTTCTTTTCTTTCATTTTTTTTGGCAAGATAAACAAAAAGTTTTTCGAAGAAAAGTGGTTTTCTTGTAATTATTTCAAACACAAAATCATGTCGTTTTAATTCTGCTTCAATTGCTTTAGGATTGCTTAATGAAGAACAGCAAAAAAGAATTCTGCCTCTTGGTTTTAAAAAAGAACTTGCTTGTGAGATAAATTTTTTTATTATTTCATTGCCTTCTTTTCCTCCATCAACTGCATAATCTTTTCTTTCTTTTATTTTTGACAAAGGTAGAGAAGGCAAATAAGGTGGGTTAAAGATAATTAGGTCATATTTGCCACTTACATTTTCAAATAAATCAGAATGAAAAACATTAATATTATTAAAATTTAAAGCCTTAATCTGGGCTTTAACAAATTCAAGTGCTGATCGATTTATGTCAGTTGCATCAATATGCTTAGCAATTCTCGCTGCTTCGAATGCAAGAATGCCTGTCCCTGTACCAATTTCTAACACCTTATCTTGTTTTTTTACAACTTTTTTTATCGCTTCTTGCATCAAAAAAGAATCCTCTTGTGGCTCATAAATCATTTTAGCCTAGCCTTTGAATTTAAACTTCCGGTTTAAAATATATGTAAAGTTTACTTCCTTTTAATTCATAATTTATTATTGGCAGCACAATTGGGATAAGTTTAAAATAAATTTTATCTTTGGCAATAGCTTTCACTTCAGTTGTATTTTCCAGTTGTTTTATTTCCACGTCGTCAAGACTTTTAACACCATTAAGTTGGATCTCATAAATTATGCGATCACTCAAACGCTTCACTTTTGTTTTTGCTTCCTCTCGTGGAAGAGTTTCAAAAGCAGTCACCTTTTTATTAATTTCTTTAATTTTTTTAATTTCCTTGCTATTTTTATCAACTTTCCCTCCTCTCTCTTCTCCAATATTCTCGATTACAACTCCTGGCCCAGATCCGTTAGAAAAACTTATCTTAATTGATATTCCTTTTCTTCCAAGAGGGCTTGTTTTCTTTGTTTTTATTTCTTCATCAAATTTTGTCATTTCTCTTTCGATTTGATTAGCCAAATCTTTAATCATTCGATTAAAGCTCGTAAAGGGAAAACCAAAACCAAAAGATTCTTTATTCATCAAATCTTCAACATCATCGAGAAGATTACCTTTGAGTTGTTTTGTTCCACAATAAGGGCAATATTTAAACTTTTTTTCAATTTCTTTTCCACACTTAATACATTTTGTCATCTTTGCTTTTCTTTTATTATTTTATTTCTTACTTTTATTTTTATTTATCTTACATATTTATTGATATAAATAATTCATAGCTTCATTGATATTAGCAACTTCTATTACATTCATACCGAGTTCTTCACTTAAGTTAATAATTTTTGGAATTCTTTCTCTTGTGCAATATTCCACATTGCCATAAGTTCTGCAAGCTTCACGTTCATCATAAGTTATCTCTCTACTTTGACCAAGTGGAACAAGTAATGTTGTGATATTGTTTTTTTTCGAAACTTTTGCTTTAGCATAAATTTCGCTAATTGGGCCAATAGTGCCATCATAATTTATAACCCCGCTAATCGTTGTATCATTAGCGAGAGTTTTATTTTGTAATGCAGCAATAGTTATTGCTGCAAGAGCTGCACCAGCTGAAGGCCCCCCAACAACATTTGCATTAGCATAAATATGATAGATCAGATCATAATCACTAATATTTACTCCTGTATAGTTTTGTGCAACTTCTCTTGCTTTTCTTATGCTTTCTTGTGTATCAGCCCAAAAAAGCAAGTTATTAATATCAACAAGTACTCTACCACTTCCATTTACAACTTCTACGACAATTTCTGTAATCACACCACGACCATCTTTATCGACTGCTGGTACGAGCATTGATTTTACTATAGTATTCTCAAAACTTAGATTTGAGTAAATAATAGGTTTAGTAATAGGCATAGCCTCTTCTTGCTTTTCGTTTGTGCTAATTTTTTCTGTTTCAGGATAAAAATAAAATGAAAAAAATAATAATAATGTGATAATTGCAATTCCAACTAATAAAATAATAAAAAATGCTTCTGTTTTTTTATTTTCTTTTTTCGCAAAAGTTTTCATTTTAAATATCTTATTTTTTATATATTTTATATATTTGTATTTTTATATATGGTAAGTTTAAAAAATTATTTATAAGTTAGTTCCTTTAAGAAAATCAATGCAGAGATCATTACAGAAAAAAATTTAAATCGCTAATAATAAAATGTTGAAGGGCCCGTAGCTCAGCTTGGTAGAGCGCTACGCTGATAACTCTTGCTTTGGCTCTCGCTCTCAGGGGTGAGATAAAGAGACTTCGGTCTCCCCAAAGTAAGAAGTAGATACGTAGAGGTCTTGGGTTCAAATCCCAACGGGCCCACTAATCGCCTTCATTTTTACACCTAATCTTTAGTAACATATTTTTATAAAGCTACAATCACTAAACAATACTACATGATTACAAACTTAAATTGTAACTGTAAAGAAATAACAAACGAAAGATTTAAAAAGGGTAGTAACTATATAATAGTAATAAATTTAAATAAAATTAAATAAAATGAAAAGCATCAAAATTTTGGCATTCTTGCTTTTAGTATTTGCAAGTGTTTTTGCAAGTGGTTTTGTTTCAGCACAACCAGAGATAGCAGTAATGGATGTGTATTTGAATAGTCATTATGTTGGTAGCAATGACGTGTTCAGCATTGAAAGAGACAGTATTCTTAGTGTGAAAGTTTTATTCCAGACTTCAGATGTAAGCGAAAGTGGCGAAGTCAGAGTTAAAGCATGGATAGATGGCTATCGCAAGAGCATAGAAGCACAAACAGGGCGCTTTGATATTTTTGCTGGCAGACTTTATTCAAAAACTCTCAATTTAGATTTGCCAGCTGATATGTCAGAAGGATTTTACACCTTGCATGTGCTCATCACAGGCGCTCAATCTCTGTTTGGTGATGCATCAAAAGAAGTAACAATAGCTGTTCAAAGATCAAATTACAAAACAGAGATTTTAAGTGTTGATCTTGCTTTGCCAGCTGTTGTTGATGCAGGAAAAACATTGAATGCTAACGCAGTAATAAAGAATAGGGGTTCACACAAGCTTGAAGATATCTATGTTAGGGCTACCATACCTGAGCTAGGGTTGTCTAAGGTAGTTTACATTGGAGATCTTTATCCATATGACTATGCCGACAATACCGAGCGTGATACAAAAGTAGTTAGCTTTAGTTTTGTAATCCCAAGCAATGTAAAGTCGAAGAGCTATGTTTTGAGTGTAGTTGCTAACAATCCTGATATAAGCTTTGAAAAAAGCGCAACATTTGAAGTAAAAGGAACAGAAGTTGAAAGTGAAGAAGTAAGTGTTACTCAAGAACTAACAATTTCAACACCAAATGAAAGAAAACAAATTGAGGCTGGCAAAACTGCGACTTATGAAGTTATTTTAATAAACTTAGCTACTAAACCATTGACAATAGAGCTAAATGTTGTGGGAACAGAAAATTGGGCTAAGGCAGAGCTATCAAAAAGCTTTTTGACCTTACCAGCAAAATCAAGTGAAACGGTAACTTTTAGTTTAAATGTAAATGAAGATGCATTGACAGGAAGCCACATCTTTAGCTTGCAAGCAAAATCAAATGGTGTGATAATAGCAAGCAAAAACTTTGTCGCAGAAATTGAAGGCAGAGAATTTGAACAAACTAGTAATCTAGGCTTTTGGATTGCAATAGCAATACTTGCAGCAGTTGCCTTAGGATTGCTAATAACTTTAATAGTGCTTTTGATAAAACAAAGTGAAGTTAGTGAAGTGAAGACAGAAGAAATTTACTACTAAACGCTAACTAGTGATAAAGTAGAGAGCAATAAGGGTAAAAAATTTTCTTTTTTTATTTATCACTCTGCCTATTTTTATTTTTTCTATTTTTATTTTTTCTATTTTTAGCATAATTAAAGAATTTAAACTTCTAACCTTTTTTTATTTTATGAAAATATTTGTCGCTGGTCAGCCAGGATGCGGCAAATCAACATTTATAAATGAGTTGACAAGAGAGCTAAGGAAAAAAAAGAAAGTTGCCGGATTTATCACGCCTGAGATACGTGAGCGAAAAGATAAGGAAAGAAGTGGATTTTTAATTAAAGATGTTACAACAGGCAAAGAAGTTATACTTGCTTCGAAGAAATTGAAAGAAGGACCAAAGTTTGGCAATTATAGAATAAATTTAGCTGGTATCAATGAAATAATTGATGAATTGGAAAAACAAATAAGTGGAGCAGAGGTTATAATTATTGATGAAATCGGAAAAATGGAAATGTTTAGTGAGAAGTTCAAAAAAATAATCGCAAAACTGTTAACATCTAAAAAACCTTTGATTGCGAGTTTGCATAGAAGCTATGTTGGTAAATATAAAAGTTTAGGAAAAGTTTTTTGGCTAACAAAAGAAAACAAGGAAGAAGTAAAGAGGGAAATACTTAAAAGCTTAGAAGCATAGCTTATAATGCTTAAGCCAAATTTGAAAAAATATGTTGAGAACTTTGATTGGAAAAGCGTGGAAAAAGAGGTACTATTTTTTGATAAAGCAAGAAAAAAGTTAAACATAGCTTACAATATTGAAAATCTTTATAAAGAAAGAAAACAAGGTACAGCTATTTATTGGCAAGGAGTTGATAATGCGCGAGAGATAAGCTATGATGAGCTTTTAAAGGCTTCAAACAAATTTGCAAATTTTTTAAAAAAGCTTGGAATAAAGAAAGGAGATAAATGCACTATCTTTTTACCTCGAACTCCTGAGCTTTATATTGCTTTTCTCGGTATTTTAAAAATTGGCGCTATCGCTAGCATTTTGTTTCCTGCTTTTGGAAATGAGGGGATAGCAGAAAGACTTGCTAAGGGAGACGTCAAGCTGATTGTAACAAATGATGAACTCTTTGAGAGAGTAGAAAACATCAAAGAGAAGAAAAAACTTAAACTACGTTATGCAATTATTGTTGGAAAAATAAAAGTAAAGAAAATATGGCTTGAGGTGAGAAGCTTTGATGAGATTAAAAAAGAAAGCGAATACTTTGAGATTGTTAAAACAAATGCTAAAGACCCGGCGTTGATGGTTTTTACATCAGCAACAGCTGGAACGCCAGTTGCTGGTATCTTACTGAGTCATTATGCTTTTATCCAACAACTAAAGACTGCTGAATGGGTTTTGGATTTAAAGGCTGGCGATGTTTATTGGTGCACAGCTGATCCAGGATGGGTTACTGGTGTTGTTTATGGCATAATTGCGCCGCTTGCACTCGGTATAAAGATGGTTTCCTTCGAGGGAAGATTCAGTGCTGATACATGGTTTGAATTGATCGAGAAAAATAAAATAAGTGTAATGTATACTGCGCCTACGGCATTAAGAATGCTTTTCCAGGATGAAACATATAAAAAATATAACATAAAAAGTTTACGACATATTTGTAGTGTTGGCGAATGGCTCGACCCTACAACATTTAAAAAAGTTAAAGAGGCCATAGGTTTGAACGTGCACGATACTTATTGGCAAACAGAACTTGGAGCTATTACTATTGCAAATTTTCTTTGCTTAAAAATAAAACAAGGAAGCATGGGCAAGCCTGTTCCAGGCATTAAGGCTTTTATTGTTGATGAAAACGCAAAAAAGTTAGGTCCAAATCAAGAAGGTATTCTTGCTTTTGATAAAAACACTCCAGCAATTATGATAGGAATTTACAAAAAGAAAAAAATGTGGAGGTCATATTTCAAAGCAGGGCTTTATTTAAGCGGAGATAGAGCTTATTATGATAAGGAAGGTTATTTTTACTTTGTTGGAAGACGAGAGGATATGATAAAAACAGCAGGAGAGAGGGTTAGCGTGCTTGAAATGGAATCGCACTTGCTTGGGCATAGAAAAGTTAGCGAATGTGCAATTGTTGGTAAACCAGACCCGATTCGTGGAGAGGTTATTGTTGCATTTATAGTAGCAAAAAAAGGGATGAGTATTAATGAAGATGAGATAAAATATTTTATGAAAAAACAACTTGCTGGTCATGCTTATCCTCGAGAAGTTTATTTTGTTCAACAGTTGCCAAAAACAAGAAGTGGAAAAATAATGCGAAGAGTATGCAAAGCTATCTTGCTTGGTGAACCTTTAGGTGATATCTCTACATTAGCAAATCCCGAAGTTATTGATCATATCAGAGAAGTAATCAAGAGTAAATCGGAAATAAAAAAATAACTTGAGCTTATATCTTCAGATTGCTTATACTTACTCACACTTTTGGAATTTTGATTGTATAAGGTTTCCCTTTCCACTTGTCAAAATAAAGTATATCACGCAAATTAGTGAGTCTTTTTTCTGGAAGTTTAAAGTCGGAAGCTGGCTTAGCGACTGGAAGAATAGCCTCAACAAAGATTTCTGGAGGAATATCAAGGATTTCCCTTATTTTATCATCATAAAAATGTCCGACCCAAACACTTGCCAACTTTGCTTCTGTTATTTTCAACAAAATAGTTTGTATAGCTGCACCAGCCTGCTGTCTTAAATAACGCTCAGCTCTTTCAGCATAGAAACGTTCTGTTTGTTTTCCATCAGTGCAAACAACTATAACATAAGCTGCATCAGCAATAAAATCTTGTTGCGAAGCATCAGCTATTTTTTTAATTTTTTCTTTGTCAGAAACCAAAATCATACGAACACTAAACAAATTTCCAGCCATTGGTGCATAACGAGCTGCATTGATTGCCTCGATAACAGCTTCTATGTCTACTTTTTCAGGATTTCCTCGCTTATCACAAGCATACTTTCTTATGCTTCTTCTAGTTTTGATTGCATTATCAAGTTCCATATGTTTATATTTTATTCTTGCTTTCTTTATTTTTATATTTTATCATACTCTTTCATTAAGTCAGGCTTATTACTTGCTATTCCATCAACATGCATTTTGAAAAGTTTTTTTGCCTGCTCAACATCATCGACTGTCCAAGCAATAACCTTCATTTTATTTTTATGAGCAATTTGCACAAGTTCTTTTGTCGCTACATCAGATCTTGGGATTATAAAATTTGGTTTAAGTTTCAAGGCAACTTCAAGCGCATCTTGACGTAATGAAAAGATAAGTCCTATTTTAACATTTATTAACTTTTTTATTTTCGCCAACGAATTTTCAAAGAAGGAAACAACTATGACCTTCCTTAAAACACCTTTCTTTTTCAACATTTTTGCTAGCATTTCTTCAACCCCCTCTTCTTTTATTTCAACTAATAATTTAACATCTGCCTTCTTTATTAGGTCTAACACTGCTTCAAGCTTTGGAACTTTATACTTTTCCAGCTCTTTTGCTGTTAGTTCATTAACATTTGCATTCACTCGCCATATTCTTTGCAAGTTTGCATCATGAATAACTACAAGCTGATTGTCTTTACTAAGCCTAATATCACATTCAAGAAACTTTGCTCCTAATTGGATAGCTTTTTCAAAAGCATCAATAGTATTTTCAAGCTCATATGCACTTGCTCCTCGGTGTGCTACTATAAACATAAAAATTTATTACTTTAATATTTAAAATTATTGCCCTCAATATTTAAAAACCATATTACCATCTAATCTTATGAAAAATCTTGGGACTTTAGATAGGGTTATAAGGCTGGTTATTGCAATAATACTTGCATTGCTTTATTTCACATCAATACCTAGTGTACTAAAAATAATCTTTATAGTGATTGCAGTAATCTTGCTTCTTACGAGCATATTTGGATATTGCCCACTTTATGCCTTACTCAGAATTTCTACAGCTAGGAAGGAAGAAACATCAAAAGTTAGAGCAGTAAAAAAAGTTAAAAGATAAGAAAATAAAACAGTTTAAACCGAGTAAGTAGTTTGGGTAGTTCTCCAAGGAGCTACTTTTCATTCTATTCCGAACAAATTATAAAGAAAATTATCAATTGCACGATCAATCTCAACTAAACTTTCTGAACTCCCTCTTATAAAGATACAGTTTTCTTTCTTCTCTATACTAGTCTCATTACTTAGTTCAAATATCAAGAGGTTATCTTTACAGTTTTTTATAGGAAGTTCTTCATTGTAACAAGAATAATTTCCAACACTTTCATCTACGCAAGCTTCATTAAGATAAGAAAAATAGCTTATGTAAGTAAGAAGTCTTAATGAGCTTTCCCGCACGCTAGGGTCACTATAATAATAAAACTTTTTTCCTCCAAAATAATCAATATAAGGGATAAAATTTGTTCTGATTTGTGTTTCATTTTTCAAAAAAAGAGTTCTAACAATAATTGCTTGATTTCTTAATACTACCTTATACTCATAAAACCCACTCTCCCCTTTACTTTCCTCTTGACGCTTGGCAAACTCTATGGTAAAACCAATAACGCTAAGAATCATTATTAAGGCGATTAAAATTGAGACAACAAATCTTTTATTTCTCTCTTTCTTTTCTTTTTCCTTTTTTGTTTCAAGAGGTTTGAGCATTTTTTATTTATTTAAAAGTTTTTTTAGTTTTATTGCATTATAAACGGCATAAGCATTAAAATCGTTATTGAAATAACAATAAACCTCTTTGGCTTTTGCTTGTTTTATTTTTTTCGCCCATTCTTTTAGTTCAACGTCACTGTAATTACTACCATACCAAAGTTTTTTCCCATGAAACCTTACATAAATAATATCTGTTGTTTTAATAAAATCTTCAGGCAATCCTGGAGCAGAGACAATACAAAAAGTTGCATTATCCTCTAATATTTTATAAGTCTTCTCCTTCCACCAGCTAGTATGTCGAAATTCAATAACATTTCGATAGTTTTCATTTAAAATATTTACAAAATTCTTTAGACGATTTTCATCGTATTTTAATGACGGAGGGAGTTGAAAAAGGACACAACCGAGATAAGGTTTGACTTTATCGATAAGTTGATAAAAATCATTTAGAATTTTTTTAACATTAGCTAGTTTTTTGATATGAGTTATTAAACGGTTGGCTTTTATCGTATAAACAAAAGGCCTTCCAGTTTCTTTTTCTATTTTTTTTGCTCGATAAAACCAACCTTTAATCGTACTTTCTTTCGGCCATCTATAGAATGACATATTTATTTCAACTGTATTGAAATGTTTTGCATAAAAGTCAAACCACTTTGAACTTGGTAAATTACTTGGATAAAAAAGACCTTGCCAGTGCCAATAGACATATCCACTAGTTCCAACATAGTTTTGCATTAAAATTAATCTTGATAATATCTTTTAACTTTTTCTAATGATTCACGTTTTTTCTCTGTTTCATACTTATCATAAAACTTGGTTTCTAAAGCTATCTCACGAGTTCTAATCACTTCATTGAACATCTTTTGCTCAGAAAGAGGGGTCATCTCATCAATAATTTTTGCCTTTTCAAATCCAACCATTTTTTCTACTTTATTCAACTTTCGGCTTGCAATTGCTTTCTCTTCTTCGCCTAAACCCTGATATTTTTCATACTGTTGACTTTGTTCACCTTTTCCTCCTCTTTCTATTTCTTTTTTTCTTTCATTACTTATTCTACCATCTTGCCAAGCTATCTCTTCTAACTCTCTCTTCCCCTTCCATCTTTCCTTACTTTTTAAAATTGGTACAACAGCTGTGGAAGATGCTTGTTCTGCTCCGTCTTCCCTCGCTTTCAATGCCTGCCCTAGCTGTTTTGCTTGCTCAATCGCAACCTTCTCATTCTCCTTCTCTCCCACCTTTTCTTCTTCCTTCTCTTCCTTTCTTGCAAATTTTTCTTTTAACATTTCCCACGCTTTTTCCAACTCTTCTCTTTCTTTCTGAGCACTCTCTCTTGCTTTTTCAATAATCTCTTTAATTTCATCATTCTTTTCTTTTTTCTCGTTATTTTTTTTAGCCATGTTTTTTTCTTCTAGCATTTTTCGTATATTAAAATAATAAATTTTACCTTAATAATTTTTCTTTTTTTGCGGTGCAAAGAATTAAAAAGTTGCTTATTATTAAAAATAATGAAAATTTATACAGTCGGGGGATATAGTGAAGTTGGGAAAAATATGACGGTTGTTGAAATCGGTGAAGATGCTTTTATCTTTGATATGGGATTATATTTACCACCTATCGTCGAAATGGAGGAGCGCGAAAAAACTAGTGGCAAGGTATTAAGCTCTCTCGGGGCTCTTCCTGATGATTCTGTACTTAATAAGATAGTTAATAAAGTAAGAGCTATTTTCATAAGTCATGCACATCTAGATCATGTCGGCGCTGTTCCTTACCTTGCTTACAAATATAATGCCCCTATTTTAGGCACTATTTATACAATAGAAATCCTCAAAGAGTTAACAAATGAGTTAAAAGAAGAAGAAAAAAAACAATTCCAGAATCGTTTTATTCCTCTAACACCTAATTCATCTTTCGAAATTAAAGGGAAATCATCTAAGTACAAGGTAGAATTTATTCATATCACTCATTCTATTCCCCAATCATCAGTAGTAGCCTTGCATACACAAGAAGGTATAATCGTTTATGCTAATGATTATAAAATTGATAATTATCCTGTTCTTGGCTCTAAACCAAATTATAATGCATTAAGGAGAGTAGCTGATGAAGGAATAAAACTACTTATTATGGAATCGCTTTATGCTGACGAAGAGCGTAAAACATTTTCTGAAAGTGTGGCGAGGCATATGTTACGAGATGTACTAACAGGTTTAGACGGTAAAGGAGTATTTGTTACTACTTTCTCTAGTCATCTAACAAGACTCAAGAGCATTGTCGATTTTGGTAAGGAGCTTGGAAGAGAAATCTTATTTTTTGGTAGGAGCTTAAAAAGATATGTTGGGACTGCTAATAGGATAGGGATATGCCCGTTTGCTAAAGATATCAAACTTCTATCATTTAAAAATCAAATTGCCAGATATTTTAAAAAAGTTCAAAAGGATCGTAGGAAATATTTGGTAGTATGTACAGGACATCAGGGTGAACCAGGAAGTGTGCTTGAGAGATTAAGCAAAGGGGAGTTTCCTTTAAAATTTGAAGCTGATGATACTGTAATCTTTTCAACACGAGTAATACCCACACCAATAAATCAAGCGAATCGTGTAATGCTTGATAAAAGATTGATGAAAAAGAAAGTAAGGATAGTGGATAATGTGCATGTTAGCGGACATGCGGGAAGAGAAGATATGCGTGATATGTTAAGACTACTAAATCCTACTTTTATTTTACCAAGTCATGGTGGTTTACAAAAACGTTCTGCACTTGCAGAGCTCGCTGGTGAAGAAGGCTACAAGATTGGTAAGGAGGTATTGCTTCTTGAAAATGGAAGCACAGCAGAAATATAAAAAAGAACAAAAACAAAAAACTCTATTGCAGTTTTTGAACGAAAAAAAACAGGCCCTAAGCAAAACTGATAAATCAAAAAAAGCAACTATTGATAAAGCGATTATGCCTCTTGTTAATTTAATAAATAAAAGTAAGTTTTTTTATACGACATCGAGTTGCTCTGGGCGAGTAATATTAATGAAAGAGTCTGGTAAAAAACAACCAAATGCCATCCTCTTTTCATCTCACGAAAAATTAAATGAAAAAATTATCATTGAGCAATTAAAAAAAATCGAAAGTGAAAACAAGAATGCTATACCGATATATTTTAAATATGAACCACCAATACTCCATGTAATCACTTTTGATTCTGACTATGCAGCTAAACTTGTTGAAACTGCACGGCAGAGTGGTTTTAAGAAAAGCGGTTTTTATTATGGTAAACGTCAATTTCCAATCATCGAAATAAGGGGCAGTGAAGAAATAATCTTGCCAATTTTTCTAAAAGTATCTCTCATTGATAAAAAATATATTAAAATTCTCGTTAAAGAAACTAATAAAAAAATTTGGCAAAGTAGACAGAAGTTAGAAAGATTAATGAAAAATTTAAAGTTATTGCTCAATCAAGAGGCTAAGATAAGAAATTAATAAACAAAAATTGATAGATAATACCGAGAACAAAAAGAATTAAAAGAAGAATGAAAAGTGAAAGGCTAATTCTTAATTTTATTTCTTTAACTCTAAATTTGTCAGCCCTTTTTGCCATTATTAAAATTAATATCACTGAAAGTCCTCCAGCTACCCCTCCTGTTATTGACAATGTTTTTATGAAATTTTCAAAACCAAACAAAAACATTACAATTGGTATACCACAAGAGATAAACCAAGCATAAATCTTTTTTATTTTATAATCATATTGTAAAATCCAGCGTAAAGCTAAAGCAAGAGTTATGAAACTCGTTACCATTGCGAGAATTATTAGAATATCCCCCAATAAAACAACAGTTTTTCCTAGCTTGGCGAGACCAGGTATTGCAAGTTCACTAGTATTGACACCAGTGACGCCAACAACTGCAAGAGTAAATAAAAAGTAAATGATTAAAGGGATAGTTGTACCAATGATTATGGCATGTTTAAATTTTTTTTCATTTCCTTTAAGCTCTTGCCGTGCTTCAGGAATCGCTGCTAAACATAGAAAAGCAAAAAGGATAACACCATAAGGTAAGAATAGCTTAGAAAAAGATAAATTTAAAGAAAAATCAATATTTTTTGGATCAAAATTAAATATGCCTAAGATTATTACAGCTAAGGCAACAAGCAAAAGTAAGGCTGTAGCAAAAGTTTCACTTTTTTCAACACCTTTAAGATCAAAGAAAACAATAAAAGCAAGGATAATGAAAGATATGAGAGTAAAATGATAGGCTGAAAGGGATGAAAAAGAAAAAATATCAGCAAGTGCTTCACCAGTTCCAATCAAATATGCTAATAATGCTCCGCTTATGCTCAAAAAAGTAACTATAGCCATAGCATGCTTTCCAAAATTTCCTAGCAAAATTTTTGCATATCCAGTGAGTTCATAAGGCTTTTTTCTTATAAGAGTAATTTTAGCCATGGCAAGATTAACAAATAGAATAACAAAAAAAATTAAAAGTAAGTTCATGACACCAATTAAAAAACTACTTTTGGCAAAGACATAAGGAATACCAAACATCCCTGCACCAATCGTTGTCCCAGTTATAGTCGCAATTGCATCAATAAACCCTTTATTTTTTCCCCTCTTTATTTTTCCATTATTTTTTTCCATTTTTATTCATAAAAGCACCAGCCACGACGAGGGGGAAGGTTATTGTTATATCACCTTCAACATGGACTGAATTTTTTTGAAATGGCTTAAAAAGATTTATTTTTCCCCAAGTATAAGCCTCTGTTGGTTTTGAGCTTGAGGTAGAACCATCCCATTCATTTGTGGTTGTTAGATAAACAACATACTTAGCCCCACCCTTAAAGATATGTGCGTTAAGCACATAATGCCTTGGCGATCCAGCACCTAAGGCAATTATACCACTTTCTCTTGCTTTAAAGGGCCAGTTATTCATATTAAAAATATCTTCAGCAACATCAATCTTAAATTCTTTATGCTTATGCTTAAAAAACCAAACTACATCACCTATCGCCCCATCAAGAATGCTTGGACAAAAAACTGAAATCTTTCTTCGATAAGCCCAATAAAGAACTGATTTTGGGTTGTTTATTCTTTTGCCCATCTCTTTTATCATCTCAACGCTATTTACAATTTTGCCTTGTTTAAGCTGCCTCTGATAAAAGTCTTCAAGAATTGGCAATAAAAATTTTTCAAATTTAACATAAAGCTTACTTGGAACATAAATATTACCAGTCCTATTCATGCCTTTATCATAAAGTTTTTTTGAATCAGCTTCAAAACTCCCAATAATAAAATCCCCAAAACATTTCATTATATCTTCTTCAATGCCGCCGCCGCTAGTGCATAATGCATGAACGTGTTTGTTTTGAACGAGCCATCGAATAACATCCCGTATTCCTGAAGTAATAATGTTGGATGTATATGTAAGGACAATCTTTAATCTCTCTTGTCGCATTTTTTTTATTAAGTCAATAGCTGCACCTAAATGAGTTGCTTGAAAGCCAGTTGTCTTAAAGGCTGCAAGAAAATTTGCTAAATCAAATGGTTGTGAAAAATCATAACCTTTAACAACCTCATATTTTTTTGGCTGCTTTGTTTTTAGATAATTATACTCTCTCGCGAGTTTGAGTTGTTTCTCACTCAAAACGCTTTTATTTCTCATTTTATTTCTTTTCTCTTTCATCATTATAATAAATAAGTGTATTTCTAAATCTTGTTATTTCTAAATCTTTTTATATTAAAAAGCCTTCTGTTCATTATGGGCCCGTGGTGTAACGGATAGCACAAGCGGCTTCGGACCGCTTAATAGGGGTTCGAATCCCCTCGGGCCCTTATTTCTCTTAGAATTTGCGTTAAAACAACATTCTTTTAAGTTTTTAAAATATAGGCTTATAGGGGCTGAGGGGCTGTAGTCTAGCTTGGTAGGACTCACGCTTGGGGTGCGTGCAACCTGGGTTCGAATCCCAGCAGCCCCACTCCTATTTATTCATATCTCAATGCTTCAACAGGATTAAGTTTAGCCGCTTGTCTTGCTGGCATGATCCCAGAAATAACGCCAACAAAAAAAGCAAATAAAAGTCCTAAAACAATTATCTTAAGATCAAGGACTATCTTTAACAGGTAAAAACCAGAGGCAATGGCAGCTAGTTCAATAAGTTTACCCCCAAATATTCCGAGAATTGTTCCAATTATGCCACCAACAAGACCTATAAGTCCGGCTTCTATTATAAAAATTATCAAAATATGATTATCTTTAGCTCCAACAGCTTTCATAATCCCTATTTGTTTTGTTCTTTCTAAAACACTGGTATACATTGTATTCATTATTCCTATACCTCCAACAACTAAAGAAATAGCTGCAATGCCAACAACAACAAACTGGATTATAGCGATAATGTTTGTAAAAATTTCAAGCAGCTGCCTTGACGTTGTTACAGTAAATGTTTCTTCTCCTTCTTTTTCATTTCTTTCTTTTCTTAACTTTTCCCTTATTTTTTCTGCAACTTGTTTTGCATCTCTTCCTTCCTGCACCTCGACTAAGATATTATCAATCTTTTTACCAACATCATAAACTTCTCTCAAACTCTCAATTGGAATAAAAATGCTTGCATCATGACTCCTTTCCCCAGTTTTTTCCAAAGAACCAACAACAACAAAATCTTTACCCTTTATCTTTATTCTATCCCTAATCTTAACTTTTCCTATTTTTTTATAAACACCTTTTAACAAATCATTGCCAATAATCGCTTCATATTCGCTCTCTGCCCTTAAGTTTCGACCTTCAATAATTTTATATCCTCTCTCACCAAAAATTAAATCTATATCTTCGGTAGATAAGCCATGAATAACTGTACCAAACTTCTCTCCATTAATTTCTGTTATATCAGTAACTACTACTATCTCTAATGCCTTCTTAACTCCCGGAACTTTTTTTACTACTTCTAAATCATCTTCAGTTATTCCTTTCTCAGCAAAAAGCCCTCCAATCGGTAATGAAAATGCTTCTAACGATGGTCCCGCAGCTATCGACAATGTATTAACTCCAAATCTTTCAAATTGTTCTTCGACAGAAGCTTTAAGTCCCTTACTAACAAGCATCAAAGCAACAATAGCAGCTATACCAATTATAATCCCTAGAATTGTTAACCAACTTCTCAATTTTCTTGCCTTTAAGTTATTTAGCGAAAATAAAAATAATTCATTAATCATTTTTCTTTTTTTTCAATTTTTCTTTCATTTAATTCCCATAAAAATTTTTTTGCTATTTCATGATCTTTTCTTACTACCCCATCCATAATATTAAGAAATTTTTTTGCATATCTAGCAATCAAAGGATCATGAGTAACTACTACTATCGTTTTTCTATGCTTCTTATGCAGATTAACTAATATTTCCATTATTTGTTTTCCTGTACTACTATCCAAATTTCCAGTAGGTTCATCAGCAAGGATAATGTCTGGATCATTTATTAATGCTCTTGCAATAGCAACTCTTTGTTGTTCACCCCCAGACATTTCAACTGGTTTATGCTTTTCTTTACCTTTTAAACCAACAAGTCGAAGAAGCTCAAGAGCTTTCTCCTTCATGTTCTCTTTATTTTTTCTATTACTAAATAAAATAGGGAGGTAAACATTTTCTAAGGCATTCAAGTGGGGCATGAGATTAAATTGCTGAAAGATAAAACCAATTTTTTTGTTTCTTATTTCAGCAAGCTGATAAGAACTTAATTTAGTAACATTGATGTTATCAACAAAAATATCTCCTTTTGTTGGCATATCAAGTAAGCCTAATAAGTATAAGAGAGTAGACTTACCTGAACCACTTGGCCCCATTATGGCAATAAAATCTTTTTTGTTTATATGAAGACTAACATTTCGTAAAGCATACACTTTGCTTTTTCCAAGAGTATATATCTTCCAAACCTTCTCCAATCTTATCAACTCGACTTCATCCATCTCTTTATGATTTATTGATTTTGTAATTATTTCTTACTTCTTTTTCTGTAATAGTACAAAACTCCACCAATAATTAAAATCAAAATAACAAATGGCCAGTAACTTGTCTTCGTTTCATTTCTGACTTTATTTTTGTCTAGCGTTATATTTACATAATCAAGATATTGATTATTCAACTTATCACTATAAGTTATTTCAAGGGGTATTACAACTTTGCTTTTGCTTAAACTTGCATAAAAACTTTCGATAGCATAATCATCAGAATCTAAACTTCCAATATAAATCTCCTGATTACCTTTAATCTTAAAACCTTTACCATCCAAAATTTTAACATTAAATAATCTTAAATCAACATTACCATTATTTATAAACTTTAATTTTATTTCATTTTTAGCTAAGGAGTCAACGATAACATAAAATTTAGGTTTTTCATTTATCTTTACACTTATAAAAGTATTGAAAACTTGTTTATTGCCACTCGAATCTGTATATTCTACTATTAATGGAATTTTATATATACCTGGCTCAGCATCTGGCAAAGTTAGAATATCGAAAATAACATCTGAAATTTGACCCTTAATTATACTCTTGACTTTCTTAATGGTCGTTCCTTTAGTAGGAACTATCGGCTTATCATCAATGTCTAGTTTAATAACAACATCATTGATTATGTTTTCTGCATTATTAGAAATGCTTATTAAAATTTTTCCTTCTTGCCCTATTCCTAAAACATTCGGTTCTGTTCTTACATCAACAATGTTTACTATCGCGTATCTTTGCTGGATTCTTATTGGAATCTTTTTCACTATCCATGCATCTTTTTTAGGATTATCCGTACAATGAAGCTCTAAATCTTCAAGTCCTTCAATAGCATTTTCATCTACTTTAATATAAAAATCAATAAGGAATTCACGACCACCGGCAAGCTTACCAATTGATTTTTCACTTTCACTGTATGCAGAGAAAGGAAACTTACTTGCAATCTTACATGTTACATTTTCAGCTACTTCACTTCCAACATTTTTAACAAGAAACCATATTTGAAACTTTTCTCCAGGCTCAACAGGAAATGGTTCGTATTTTAAAGTTTTTATATCGATGCTGGCAATATTTTTTGCATAGTTGATTGTGAAATTTTCTTCATAAGCATAGGCAAAGCTAATAATAAAAAATATAAAAAGAATAACTAAAAAAACTTTTTTCATTTTTATACATTTTCCTTGTTTTACCTCTTTTATTTTATAATAAAAAATTAATTTAAAAACTTTTCATATTTTAAAAATGCCCAGTTTGTAACCATTATTTTGGCACAAGATAAATGAAAAATTCTTGTTGTTTTTGAAGATTTTCCTTTTAATTGTCTTAGCAATTTCCTGCTCTACAAAATTGCCGACATGGCTTTTAAGCTGTGGCAAAATAGGATTTGAGTTTAGATCAGCTATAGAGGGAAAAGCGAGAGCTTTAAAATAAGCGCAATGAATGATTATGCATTTTCGCGAAATCTTTCAAAGAAAGATAAAAGCTCCAAATGTTTTTCTATTTGATTTAAAGGACTTGGCCAGAATTTTAAAATTATGAGAACTAAAAAATTAGGGTGAAGCTGAGCGGCAGAGCAAAGGCAGAGAGTAGTCCGGAAACTCAACTTAGACCAATACTTCTTAATGAAGTTATGATAAAACATAAAATTTATATACCAAAAGAGAATATAACTGGTTGAGCATAAAAAAATTAAACATATTCCGAGAAGGAAGGTAAGATAAGATGAAATCTAATGGTGCAAATTTAGGTTTTGAACAAAAACTATGGCAAGCAGCAGACAAGTTAAGAAGCAATATGGATGCTGCAGAATATAAGCATATTGTTTTAGGCTTGATTTTCTTAAAATACATTTCTGACTCTTTTAAAGAAGTTTATGACGAATTGAAAAAAGATCCAGAAGCTGATCCAGAAGATGTTGATGAATATATTGCAAGAAGAGTTTTTTGGGTTCCTAAAGAAGCGCGATGGGAATACTTACAGGCTAATGCAAAAAAACCAGAGATAGGCGAGTTAATAGATCATGCGATGGATATTATCGAAAGAGACAATCCGTCATTAAAAGGAGTTCTTCCAAAAATTTATGCTAGACCTGCATTAAGTAAACAACGCTTAGGAGAGCTAATAGATTTAATTGGTACTATTGGTTTAGGTGATAAAGAAAATAAAAGTAAAGATATTCTTGGCAGAGTTTATGAATATTTTCTTGGACAATTTGCAGATGCTGAGGGCAAGAAAGGCGGCCAATTCTACACGCCTAGGTGCATTGTAAAATTACTTGTTGAAATGCTCGAACCATACAAAGGAAGGATATTTGACCCTTGCTGTGGTTCAGGAGGAATGTTTGTTCAATCAGAAAAATTTGTTGAGGCTCATGGCGGGAAAATAGGAGACATCTCAATTTACGGCCAAGAAAGCAATCAAACAACATGGCGTTTATGCAAAATGAACCTTGCGATAAGAAGAATTGATGCAAACATAAAGTGGGGCGATTCATTTCATGATGATCAGTTTAAAGATTTAAAAGCAGATTTTATTCTTGCTAATCCTCCTTTTAATGACTCTGACTGGGGTGGCGAATTATTACAGGAAGATGTTAGATGGAAGTTTGGTATTCCTCCAAAAGGAAATGCTAATTTTGCATGGGTTCAGCATTTTATCCATCATTTGTCACCAACAGGAATTGCTGGTTTTGTTCTTGCTAACGGCTCTTTAAGCTCAATGACTTCTAATGAAGGTGAGATAAGAAAAAATATTGTTAAAGCTGACTTAGTTGATTGCATAGTTGCTTTACCTTCTCAGTTGTTCTATAATACAATGATTCCAGCTTGCTTATGGTTTATTTCTCGTGATAAAAAAGATAACAAGTTTAAGGATAGAAGAGGCAAGATTTTGTTTATTGATGCAAGAAAAATGGGGGTGATGGTTGATAGGAGACATAGGGAATTGACAGATGAAGAAATAAAGAAAATTGCTGATACATATCATGCATGGAGAGGAGAAAATAAACTTGAGTATAAAGATATTCCTGGCTTTTGTAAATCTGCCACATTAGAAGAAGTTGAAAAAAATAATTTTATCTTAACACCAGGCCGTTATGTTGGCTTTGAAGAGCAAGAAGAGCCAGAAGAAGTTTTTGAAGAAAAAATGAAAAAGCTCACAGCAGAACTAAAACAACAAATGGAAGAAAGCAAAAAGCTCGACGAAGAAATCAAAAGAAATTTGGAGATGCTGGGATAGAGAGTTTGAGATGAAAATTAATGAAGATTTTTTATTAGCTGTTGATGATATATTTGGTATCTTGAACTGTATCAAAATAGTAAGTAATCTAGAGAATTTCAAAAATTGGTTAAAAAGTGAACATAAATTAAAAAATGTTGAAGGCGTGTTTGATGGATACAAGTTTTTTCTAGAATCTGCAATTAGGACATTTTTAAATACGTTAATTTACAATTCTTCTTTGGGCATAGATGAAGATTTTGTTTTTTATAGAGCAAGATTTGTAGGAGTAGAATTAAATAAAATACCTAACACTTGTGAAAAAACTATTTTGATTAAAAATATCAATGAAAAATTGAAATTAATAAAGAAATCGAAGAATTATGAAGAATTAAAATCTGCTATAATCCAATTTAATAGTATTTTAGATATTTTCAAGATAATATATGATAATAATGTAGAAGTTAATCCTAAACTAAATATAAACAAAGATTTAGCTCTGAAGTATTTAACTATGTTTTATACATATATTTATCTGAATGATACTTCAAGATTTATACCACATGGATATTGGGTCAGCATATTGAATAACGAAATTCCGCCCGAAAAGCTCAAGAAAAATTTCAAAGGATATAAATATACTCTTCAATTTTTATGGTCTGTCTTATTAGGAGAAAAATATGTTTCAACGAGTATTGCTAATTTACATAAAGCCGATGATTGGAGTAGTGAAGATGATTTCCTGTTTGATTTAAGTCGTGAAAATAAAACAATAACTCAAAGAGAAGATTTAGATAGTTATTTTAGAAAGATTCGAAAGGAAATAATCGAGCCAATAGAGAAGGAATTAAAGATAAATTTAAATTTCACTAAAATTCTTTACTTGAGAAATAAAATTTTAAAAAAGATTTTTAAAGATTTATTAAAACAACCTAAAGAGCCGCAATTAAATGAAAAAGAGAAATTGGATTATAATTTATTATGGTATCAGATTGAGTTTTTGGATTCTTCAAAGATCCGTATTTTCGATGGAGTGCCAGCCTTTATTTCATTATTAGTTGGAACTGCTGAACTTAAAAGAATATTTTCAGAAAATGAAAAGGCGTATATTTGTAAATTTATCCATCCGAATAAATCAGTAAATGGGAATGATTTTAGTTATGGGGTTTTAATAGAGGCGTTTGGAAGTATTGGTGATTACTCAGGTTGGATTTTGTTTTTTGATTGTTGTGGCGATTATTCGGGACTTTCTGGTTCTGAGCATACTATGGCCGAAAAGTTTATTGAAGAATACAAAAAGAAAGGCCGGATAGAAGTCAGAGAAATGACTATAAGTAAAGATAAACTAAAAGAATATATTGCTGATAAAATAACAAGTGGGAAAAGAGAAGAAATTTTGCAGGCTCTAAAAAAAGAAGCTAGAATAAGACAAGAAAGAGATATTATTAGCGAAGCACAAGGTTTAGTTCTTGAACTGATAACTTATTATACTCTTTCAAAAAAGATTTATGATTTAGTTGATTGGAATGTAAATCTAAATAAAGATCAATTAGACATAATCGTAGAAACAAAAAATGAATTTAAACTTATAGAGTGCAAGTCTACTCCTAATAACATAAACATAAATGACGAGATCAATAAATTAAGAACAAAATTGAAAAATTGTAACACAAATAAGACTAAGAAAGGTGAATTTTGGTTTTGGATACGACCTACAGAAAACATAATTAAAAAACTAAATAAAGAGGGGATAAGTTTTGTAGTAGTTTCTGAGTTAATAGATTTGGATGATATTTGGAAAAACAAAAAGAAAGACAAACTTAAAACAATTTTTAATTTTAATAAAAAAATAATGAGGAATTAGAAATATGAAACCCCAAACCCAAACTAAAAAATTCAAACAAACCGAAATCGGAATGATTCCTGAGGATTGGGAAGAAACAACAATTGGGGTTATCTGCAATATTAAAAATGGTAAAACTAACACGCAGGATGCTGTAGAGGATGGAGAATACCCTTTATTTGATCGTTCAGCGCAAATTAAACGAAGTAACAAATTTATATTTGATTGTGAAGCAATAATTGTGCCTGGTGAAGGAAAAGAATTTCTACCACGATATTTTGAAGGGAAATTTGATTTACACCAAAGATCTTATGCTATTTGGAAAAAAGAAAATGTTAATCTAAAGTTTGTTTATTATTGGATTCTTAAAAATAGAGATTATCTCTCTAGAGTTGCTGTTGGTTCTACTGTTAGATCTCTAAGAATTGGTCATTTACAAAGTTTTCCATTAGGTTTACCTCCCCTTCCCGAGCAACGCGCCATTGCTAAAGTTCTTTCGGCATTTGATGATAAAATCGAATTATTGCAAAAAATGAACAAAACCCTTGAGGCAATTGGCCAGGCAATTTTCAAGCACTGGTTTGTTGATTTTGAATTTCCAAACGAGGAAGGCAAGCCCTACAAGTCATCAGGAGGAGAAATGGTTTATAATGAAGAATTAGGCAAAGAAATACCGAAGGGGTGGAGGGTTGGAAAGTTGGGGGAGATTGGAATTTTCAAAAATGGAGTTAATTATCTAAGAGATGGAAAAGGAGATACAGAATTTTTTATTGTGAATGTTAGAGACATAGCAAATAATAAATTTCTATTAAAAGAGAAATTAGATAAGATAAGGATAGAATATAATAAAGCAAAAGATTATTTATTATTACCAAACGATATCATTATTGCAAGGAGTGCAAGCCCTGGGGAGGTTTCTCTGGTTGTTGGCGATACTAATAATATAATTTTCTCGGGGTTCAGCATTCGCTTAAGATTACATAATATTAATAATTGGTTGTATATTTTTTTATTATTGCAGAATCTAAAACAACAATTAACTAGTTTTTCTATAGGAACGACACTTACTAGTGTTAATCAAGAAACATTAAAAAATATGCCAATCATTCTACCATCTGAAACTGTTTTAAGTAATTTTAATAAAATCATTGAAATTGTCTTTAACAGGATTGCATATAATCTCAATCAGTTCCTCACTCTCTCCGCTCTTCGCGATTCTCTCCTTCCTAAACTTATGTCTGGCAAAATCAGAGTTCCTGTGGAGATGATAAAAGAAATGGAAAAGGAGATTGAAAAATCTGCTTAAAGCAAAATGTTAATATTTTTTAACACTTGTTAATTATTTTTAACATTAGATTTTATTATGGTTTAATTTTCAAAAGATTTAAATATTAATGTTAATTATTCTTAACATATGTTAGAAATATTTAACACTTTGAAACCTTTCTTTGAAGATTGTTATAGACGTATTAATGTTCGCGAATATGCAAGAATTCAAAAAATAAGCCCTCCGACAGCTTCAAAGATTCTTGAAAAATTGCATAAAGAAGGTTTGCTAAAAAAAGAAAAAGAGAATCTTTATAATTATTATTTCGCAAATAAAGATTCTGAGTTTTTCATAGAATTATCAAGAATTTATTGGAAAAGAATATTAGAAGATTCAGGATTGTTAGAAGAGCTAGAAAAAAACCTGCTAAATCCGATAATTTATCTTTTTGGTTCTTTATCAAAAGCAGAAGCGAAAGTTGATTCTGACATTGATATAGCAATTTTTACACCAAAGAAAAAAGAAATTAATCTTGAAAAATTTGAAAAACTTCTAAAAAGGAAAATACAGATTTTTGTTTTTAAGGATATGAAAGATGTAAAAAATGAAGAACTGCTTAAAAATATACTAAATGGATTTAAAATAAAAGGAAGCTGGTAAATGGACTGGAAAGAGTGCTTAAAACAAAGAATTGTGAAAGAAACAAAAGAAGATAAAAATCTAGTAAAATCTTTATTAGAAACAGCAGAAATAAAATTAAAGTCTGCTGATTCTTTGGCCGATGAATTTTTTATAAGTAAAATTTCTCTATTATATGATTCTCTAAGAGAAATTCTAGAAGCACTAGCTATTAAAAAAGGATTTAGGATTTATAACCATGAATGCTATGTTGCTTTTCTAAAGGAGATAATGGGTTTATCAAGAGAAGCAGAAATTTTTAATAATTTGAGAAAAACTAGAAATGATATAAATTATTATGGAAAAAAACTTGAAAAAGAAGAAGCAAAAGTAATTATAGGAAAATTAAAGAATTTAATTTCGAAATTTAAAAATGTGATAAAATGAAAAAAGCAATCTCTGAATCAGATGTTGAAGAATTTGTTTTGTCTTTGCTAGAGAAATTAGGTTATGAAATAATCAGAGGGAATAATGAGAATTACTTGCCAAATGGAAAATATGCGCTAAGGCAAAGATATGAAGATGTTGTGCTTGTTGATAGATTGCGACAGGCTTTGAGAAGGATTAATCCACAGGTATCAGAAGAAGCTAGAGAACAAGTAATAAAAGAAATTCTAAGAATAGGAAGCCAAAAGTTGCTTGTTGACAATGAAACCTTTCACAGAATGCTTACTGATGGAGTCAGCATTCCTATAAAAAAAGAAGGTGAAGAAAGACACGTTTTGATTAATCTATTTGATTTTAAAGATATAAAAAATAATGATTTTCTCGCTGTTAATCAATTTACAGTAATAGAAAAAGATGAAAGAAGACTTGATATTGTTTTATTTGTTAATGGTTTGCCTCTAGTTGTTATAGAGTTAAAAAATCCTACTGATGAAAATGCAACAATCTGGACAGCATATAATCAACTTCAAACATATAAAGAGCAGATACCATCTTTGTTCAAGTATAATGAAATTTTAGTTATTAGTGATGGAATAGAAGCAAGAGCAGGTACAATTACATCTGAGCCAGAGAGGTTTATGCAGTGGAAAACAATAGATGGAGAAAAACCAAAAAAGGGGTTAACAGAGATAGAAATTTTAATTAGAGGTATGTTTGGCAAAAACAGACTTCTGGATATTGTAAGAAACTTTATTGTTTTTGAAAAAGATAAAGAAACAAAAAAGAAATTAGCGGCATATCACCAATATTGGGCGGCAAATAAAGCAATAGAATCAACATTGCAAGCAAGAAAAACAAACAAAAAAGCAGGCATTGTATGGCATACTCAAGGTTCTGGAAAATCTTTAACAATGATTTTTTATGCTGGAAAAATAATCCGAGAGATGGATAATCCAACAATAGTTGTTATTACAGATAGAAATGATCTTGATGACCAGTTATTTGGAACTTTTAGCAAGTGTCAAGATATATTAAGGCAAAAACCAGTTAAGGCAAACACAAGAAAAGAATTAATGGAATTGCTTAAAGTTTCTTCTGGTGGAGTTGTCTTTACAACAATTCAAAAATTCTTTCCTGAAGAGGATAGAGAAAAATACCCTACACTATCAGAGCGAGATAATATTATTGTAATAGCGGATGAAGCTCATAGAAGTCAATATGGATTTCCTGCAAAAATACTAAAGAAAGAAGATAAAGCATTAATTACTTATGGCTATGCAAAGTACTTAAGAGATGCTTTACCAAATGCTTCATTTATTGGTTTCACAGGAACTCCAATAGAAAAAGCAGATAGATCAACACCAGCAGTATTTGGAAAATATGTTGATGTTTATGATATAGAACAAGCAGTGAATGACGGCGCTACTGTAAGAATATTTTATGAAAGTAGATTGGCAAAGTTAGATTTAAAACCAGAAGAAAGACCAAAGATTGATCCTGAATTTGAGGAGGTAACAGAAGGCGAAGAAGTAGAACATAAAGAAAAATTAAAGAGCAAATGGGCAAGACTCGAAAAGATTGCAGGCGCTCCTAAAAGAATAAGAAGGATTGCAAAAGACATCGTGAATCATTTTGAGCAAAGGCTTTCTGTTCTTGATGGAAAAGGAATGATTGTATGCATGTCAAGAAGAATATGTATTGACCTTTATAATGAGATAATAAAACTAAGGCCAGAGTGGCATAATCAAGATGATGATAAAGGCTTTATCAAAGTCGTAATAACAGGCTCTGCTTCTGACCCGAAAGAATGGCAGCAATATATAAGAAACAAAGCCAGAAGAAAGAAAATAGGTGATAATTTTAAAGACCCAAAACATGAAACTAAATTGCTTATTGTAAGAGATATGTTCTTGACAGGT
This sequence comes from Candidatus Pacearchaeota archaeon, assembly GCA_038890875.1. Lineage (GTDB taxonomy): Archaea > Nanobdellota > Nanobdellia > Pacearchaeales > JAPDKA01 > JAWAFA01. The sequence continues at coordinate 43,589 of JAWAFA010000002.1, forward strand.
TTTGATGTACCATCTTTACATACAATGTATCTTGATAAACCAATGAAGGGCCATACTTTAATGCAAGCTATAGCGAGAGTAAACAGAGTTTATCCTGGAAAGGAAGGTGGTTTAGTTGTTGACTATATGGGTGTTGGTGCTGAATTGAAAAAAGCTTTGATGGAGTACACAGAAAGCGGGGGTAAAGGGAAACCAACACTAGATCAAGAAGAGGCAGTAAGATTAATGTTAGAAAAATATGAAATTGTAAAAGATATGTTTTATGGTTTTAATTACAAGAAATTTTTTGAGCTTTCGCCAAAAGAAAGGTTAGCTTTCATACCAAATGCAATAGAGCATATACTAAAAGAGCCTGGTAAAAAAGAAAGATTTGAAAAAGAAGCCACTGCTCTTGTTAAAGCATTTTCTTTAGCAGTTCCTCATGAAAAGGCAATGAAAATTAAGGAAGAAGTTGGTTTCTTCCAGGCATTAAAATCAACAATATCAAAAACAATTGAAACTAAAAAAGACACAAAGGAACAGTACGAAACAGCGATCAAACAGATTATCTCAAAAGCAGTAATCTCTGATAGAATTATAGATATATTTGAAGCTGCTGGAATTCAAAAGCCGGAACTTTCTATTCTATCAGAGGGCTTTTTGGCCGAAGTAAAAGAGATGCCTCAGAAAAACTTAGCATTTGAAGCGCTAAAAAAATTATTGAACGATGAGATTAAAATAATTTCAAAAAGAAACCTTGTTCAAGGCAAATCTTTTATGGAGATGCTAGACAGAACAATAAAAAAATATACGAATAGAGCTGTAGAGGCCGCGCAAGTTATAGAAGAATTAATAGAGTTAGCAAGAAAAGTTAGAGAAGAAAAAAACAGAGGAAAAGAGTTAGGAATGAGTGAAGATGAACTTGCATTTTATGATGCACTTGAAGTTAATGATAGCGCGGTTAAAATACTTGGTGATGAGACTCTACGAAAAATAGCACTCGAACTAACACAAATGATAAGAAAAAGTGTTACAATAGACTGGACACAAAGAGAAAGTGTTCAAGCAGAGTTGCGCCTCAAAGTAAAGAAAATACTAAGAAAATACGGCTATCCACCTGATAAAGAGAAAAAGGCAACAGAAACAGTTTTAAAACAGGCAGAGTTAGTTGCCGGAAATTTAGTTGGTGTGTGAGGCCAGACATTTGCCAATTCATTTAACTTAAGAAATCTCCACGTTATTGCGAACGATTGTGGCAAGATTTTTAAAAACTAAATTCATGCTTTTTTTATGAAGGCGTTATTTTTGCATTGCAACAGTATTTATTTTAGGCCGCTACAAAAAGCGATACCCAGTGCTGAAGAAGTTTCGGAGAAATTAAAAAAAGAAGGTGAAAAAATTAATGAAGCATTAGTTGTATTTACGAGTGTAGAAGTTAATGACGATGAAGGTTGTGTTCTACAACTTACTGATGAGATAAAAAATGTTTTAAAGCAAATCAAGGCAAAAAATGTTGTTATCTACCCTTATGTCCACTTAAGCCAAAGTCCAGCTCAACCTAGTCTCGCATTAGACCTTTTAATGAAAGCAGAGAAAGAAGTAAAAAAACTTAAAGGGATAGAAGTTGTAAGAGCTCCATTTGGCTGGTATAAAGAGTTTGATATTAATGTTAAGGGCCATCCATTATCAGAATTAAGTCGAGAAATAAAACCTAGCGAAGCGAAAAGCAAAGAAAAAAAAGTTAGTGAAAAAGAGGAAATAAGTAAAGCATTAAAGGCTGAAGAAAAGGCAATAAGTAGTTGGTATATTCTTGATCTAGATGGAAATCTTCATAAAATAACTTTGAAAGGAGAAGAGATTAGTGGGTTTGATTTTTCTGAATATGAAAATTTAGAAAAATTTGCAAGATATGAAATGAAAAAAATCAGAGCGGTTAATGTTGAACCACCACATGTTAAATACATGCGTGAGCTTGAACTTGTCGATTATGAGAATGCTAGCGATCCAGGAAACTTTAGATTTTACCCCAAAGGTAAGATTATAAAGGCATTACTTGAGGAATTTGTAACAAAACAGATTCTTGATTATGGTGCTCTTGAAGTTGAGACGCCAATTATGTATGACTTTGAACATCCAGCTTTAAAAGCATATCTTAATAAGTTTCCTGCTAGACAGTATTCAATTATCACTCCAAATAAAAAAGTTTTTTTAAGATTTGCCGCTTGCTTTGGCCAATTCATTATGGCAAGCCAAGCAGGAATAAGTTATAAACACTTGCCACTTAGACTTTATGAACTTACAAAATATAGCTTTAGAGTTGAGCAGCATGGTGAGTTAGTCGGTTTACGTCGATTGCGTACTTTTACCATGCCTGATTGCCATTGCTTATGCAAAGATTTAGAACAAGCTAAAGAAGAAATGAAGATAAGATTTGAATTAGCTAAAAGAACTTTAAAAGGGATTGGTTTCACCTTTCCAGATGATTTCGAATTAGGTATCAGAGTTACAAAAGATTTTTGGCAAGAGAATAATGAGTTTATTAAATCATTAGTAAAACTTTTTGGTAAACCAGCATTAATTGAAATGTGGCCAGAACGCTATTTTTATTTTGTGCTAAAATATGAGCTAAATTTTATAGATGCACTAAATAAAGCATCAGCACTAGCAACCGATCAAATTGATGTAGGCAATGCTCAAAATTATGGGATAACTTATATCGACAGTAATAATGAGAAAAAATATCCAGTAATCTTACATCTATCTCCTAGTGGGAGCATAGAGCGGGTTATGTATGCTTTGCTTGAAAAAGCTTACCTTCAGGAAAAAGCTAGAAAAAAACCAAGTTTACCATTTTGGCTTAGCCCAATTCATGCAAGAATTGTCCCTGTTAGTGAAAAATATGTTGACGAAGCTATTGAAATAGCTAAAGACCTTAATGAGCATAATGAACTTAGAGTAGATGTTGATGATCGTGATTTACATGTTGGTTATAAAATTAGGCAAGCCGAAATGGAATGGATCCCTTATATTATTGTCATAGGCAAGAAAGAATTAGAGAACGAAGTGTTTACTGTAAGGATCCGCGAAACTGGAGAAATTAAAGAGATACCTCCAGGAAAGTTTAGAGAGATGGTTAAAAATAAAATGGAAGGAATGCCGTTTCGACCTCTCTCTCTTCCATTCCTTCTTAGTAAAAGACCTAGATTTGTGTAAAGAGATGATAAAACAAAAGTTTGCTGAGTTGAAAAGACAACCAATATTTAAGCTTGAAAAAGGCTTTCAACTTTTTCTTGTTTTTTGCATAACTGATTCAAGCCTGAATATTGAGCAGATTGATTTCAGTTTTATAAGTTCAAATTCAAGCGGCAAAAATAAAAATGAGAAGGAATATAAACCTCATAAAATAAAAAATTTCTCTTTTAAAGGAGGGGTTTGGCAGTTTCACAAAAGTGAAGAAGAAAAAAATTTTGGCACGATTAATATTAAGGATGTAAAAGATATTCCAGAGCTTTTACCAAAAATTAAACACCTTTTGGAAGATAAAAAACTTAGTATTGACAAATTTATTTTTATACTAGAGAATAAAAAAGGCTCTGAAATTTACAGTGTGACTTGCCTGTGCAAAGACTTTTTTGTCTATAAGATAACATTTGACGCAAAAACTTTAAACTTACTCGATACAAAAATGCATAACTTGTTCGACTTTTTCCAGATTAAAAAAGTATAAAAGTATAAAAACTTATTGCTGCAAAAAGAAGCTGCTGATTTTGCTTTTTCTCGCATTACTCTTTTTGTTGGTTTTATAAGCAAAATTCTTCAAAATTTGTCTCGAAAGCTAGCAATGAGATAGTAATTAATAACTTTGCTTTTGATCCACCAGAATTGATTGTTGATGCTGATACAGAAGTGATATGGAGGCAAGAAGACGATGTTGTTCACAATATTGTTTCAGATGAAAATTTATTTATGAGCGATGTGTTAAAAAAAAGGGAATCAAACAAAATTGCGGCTCTAAAAAAACAAAAGAAGATTGGGAAACTGTTTAAAGAGACATTGATTGTTAGTATTTGTGTCTCGTCTTAGATTTTTTATTTCACCTTCTTTTAACAAGACCGATGGAATCTTTGACTTACTTTATCATAAAACTTCTGGCTTTTTTTCTCGCAACAGGAATGCTTAGTTTAGCGATTTTTAAAATAAAGAAAAAAAGAATATAGATCATAACTTTAACTATTTGATTTTTAGCACTCTAATGTCAATTTATTATAGGGCATGGGAGCTAGGAGAAGCAAAAGTTTCATTTGGCTCGAGAGCGCCGGATATTATTTTTTTATCTCGAGACACCATCTTGTTTAGTCTAACATGGGGCTTGGGCATGCTTTGTTTTTTATTGTAGGAGTTATAATTGCACTAAGTTAAAAAATTCCGTAAGAGCCACATCTCCTTTCTCACTTTACTTGTTGAACAATGTAGGGATTTACTTAGTTCTTCTACAAGTTTTTTTTCTTCACTAACCTTCCTTCGATAAAGTTCAATAAAATAAGAAGGATAGCTATATTTTACAAATACTTTAGTTTTTTTATTAGCAATGTTAGCATAAGGCCCAACTGCGCATAAAAAGATGTTTACATAAGCAAGAAAACGCCAATACTGCCATCTTATGATTCTGTGAATGTATAGATCTGCCAAGCTAAGCATTTCATAAGCTCTTGCTAATGCTTCTTTTTCATACTCACGATACAAATTTTCATCAATCCATCTAATAATCTCTTCCATTTCAATATCAACATTTTCAAAAAGTTCTGATGTAAGGATAGTTGAATTAAACAATAACCTTAGTGCATCAAAAATTTTTTGTTCTTTGTCTCTTGACGAAAATCGCAAGTATTCACTCACTTCCCCAAGTAAAACTTTTTTATTCCTCTCAGCAAGAGTTTGCAAGTCATTTATAGCTGCACGTGCATCACCTTTAGCATTAGCTGCAATAAGTTTTAATGTTTCATCACTAACATCGATCTTCTCATTTTTTGCAACTCGTTTTAGTATTTTTATAATATCAACGATGCTCAATTTCTTTGTTTCGATGATTAATTGATGTTTTTTTCTTAATTCCGTGAATCTTTTATTGTAAGGATCATTAGTAATCAAGAGAATTGGGTAGGGAGAACTATCAATAATTAATGAAAGTTCAGCTAAACCGCCCCTATCTTCTTGCCCTGAAATACCTTCTAATTCATCAATAATTATCAACTTGTTTTTATCAAATAAACTCTTCTGTTTTATTGCTTCACTAACTGTTTGTTTTATGTGTGCTTTGTCACGAAAATCACTGGCATTTAGCTCTATGAGCTCGAGTTTAAGTTGATTGGCTAAGGCATAAGCTAAAGCAGTTTTGCCTGTACCAGGCGGTCCATAGATTATGCATGCTTTAGCTTTTTCTTTTATATTTTCATAATTTTTGATAAAACTATATACTTTTATCTTTTCTTCTTCCAAATTTTGTAATTCATTTAAATTGCGTGGCCTATATTTTTCCGCCCATATTTCAGCCATTTTGGTGTTTTTATTTTCCCAATGAAGAAATAAAAGCGATCAAGCTTTCTAATTGAATTAACTCATCAGCTCCTTCAACAAGTCTAAATTCAATCTCAGCAATTTTTTCTATTAATTTTACCTTTTTTTCGATTGGCATATCCCTTTCAAGTAATTCTTTTTGTATTGTTTTTATAATATCAGTTCCATAAACTCCTTGATTGATTAAAATTTTAAAAAGAATTTCTCGTGCTTTCTCAAAATTTCCATTTAAGGCATTTGTTAGCATTTCCGCAACATCTTTTGGTTTAGCTTCAGCAATAATACTATAAACAACATCTTCAGTAATTATTTTATTAACACTAGCACATGTTTGCAACAAATTTATTGCTCTTCGGCAATCCCCTTCGCTAATATCATAAAGCGCCCTAATAGCATTTTTATCTATTTTCAATTTTTCTGCTTTTGCAATTTTCTCAATAATTTTTTCAATATCATTTTCTGTCAAGGGTTTAAATCGGAAAAGGCTAGTTCTTGATTGTATTGGATCGATAATCTTACTTGAATAATTACAACTTAAGATGAAGCGACAAGTTGTAGTAAAATTTTCCATTGTCCTTCTTAGTGCTTGTTGCGCTTCTTTTGTTAATGCATCTGCTTCATCAAGGAATATGATCTTGAATGGCACATTACCAATAGCTTTAGTCCTAGCAAAATCTTTAACTTTTAGTCTTATTACATTTATTCCTCGCTCATCACTTGCATTTAGTTCAAGATAGTTTTCTCTCCAATTTTTTCCGAATAGATTTTTTACAATTACTAATGCCAATGTAGTTTTGCCTGTCCCTGCCGGGCCAGCGAAAAGCAGGTGAGGCATATTTCGCTGTTCAACGAAAGCTTTAGCACGCCTTACAATTTCATCTTGGCCGATGATTTCACTAAACTCGCTTGGTCTATATTTCTCTGCCCACACTGTTTCTTCGTAACTCTCAAGCTTGCCTTCTTTTATTTCTTTCATTTTTGTTTTTTATTTATTTTCACTTATTTTTACTTATTTTTAACTTTTTTTGTCGGTCTTATCAATGACATTATTTCATCATCACTTATTGAACAACCATACGCTTTAGCCCCGTACATCAGAGCATCTAATCCTTCTCTTTCTTCTTCAAAACCAGTTTTCTTTTTTTCATAACCAATAAACAAAATCTCACTAGAGCGAATTATTTTTATCCTTTTACTCTTGAAAAATGTGGCAAGTTCATTGTCTATATAAATTTTTTTATGGACTTTATTTGCAATAAGTTCAGCAACGCTTGCCGGATTTTCCAGAATCATCCTTGTTGTCCTTTCATCAATAACTAAAGCTTTGTTATTTATTTTTAATAATTCATAGACAGCAATACAGCTTGCCTCTCCTCGATGAACTAAATTTATTTTTTCATGGTCAGTATAAACTATTGAATTAATTTTTTCCAGTATCTCTTGAGTTTTTGTAATTATTTCCTGACCACCAACAACTTCTAATACTCTACCTTCAACCAGTTTTTTTATCATAAGTGCCCGTAACTCATATTTTTTTATTTCCATAGGCACATTTACACATTCATTATAGACATCTTGTGTAATTAAAAACTTACCATCAAAACCAACTTTAAGTTCCTTTAATAGATCATTCATTCCTAACATATTTAAAGTTATTAGACTTGATGAATCAAAGATTAATGCCTTATTTGCTTTTATTTCATCAATTTTTAATATCCTCATTTTATTCAAAAAGTTCATGCACAATTTTGATCCTTTCAAAGATCGGCTTGGTGATTGTTAAAGGTACATTTGCTATACCTGTTTGGCCAATATATTCTGCTAATTCCCATTGCGTTATTCCTAAAATCTCAGCAGTCTTACCAAAACTTATACCATGTTCATATATTCGCGAACCTTTGTTTATTCTTGCTTTTCTAAAAACTTGAATAACATAATCTCGTAGATGACCACTTAATTTATTAACACTTGTAGTTATATTATTTAAACTAGTTCTAAACATTTCTAAATTTTTTTCTTTCAAAGCCTGGTAACATATTTCGACATCTTTTTTAATTGTCTCATAAAATTCTGGCCATTCTTTATATTCTCTATATTTTGGTCTTTCTATTATTTTTGCTAAAGCATAGATAATGACGGCAATGCTTATGCTCTCAGTATCTTGATAAATACTTGCACTGTGAATAGTAAGATTACTTAACTCTTTAATTTTAAGTGCATTCCCTTCTTTAAGGTAAATATTTAAATTTTCGAAGATTTTTAGAACATGTTCATGCTCTCTTAATTCTCTTAACCCTCCTAATTCTTTATTTTCTTGGCTTTGATTATTTGTCATAGAAAAAAATAAAAACAAGTATATATAAGTCTTTTTATGACAATTATGATTAATTTTGAAATCCCTAAGCTAATAAGATTAATAAAAGCGAAAAAAGCAAAACTTGTGCTACTTCAGTTCCCTGATGGTTTAAAACCAAGAGCATTAGAAATTGCGAGTGCTATTGAAAGTAAAACAAAGGCGAGATGTTTTATTTGGCTTGGAAGTTGCTTTGGTGCTTGCGATATCCCTCAAAATGAAAAAATTGAAAATTTTGATTTGATAATTAGTTTTGGTCATTCTCTCTGGCCTTTTAAGAAAAAAATCAAAGCTAAAGAGCTTTAAGAATTTGATGCCTTACTCAGTTTCAGATTCTTTTTCAATAAATAAAGTAGCTGTATTACTTTGTTTGATAATCTTGTGACCTTTTACATCAATGTACTTTAGCTTGGCTGGAGGCAACTCAAGACGGCCTTCATATTTTAATTTACTCACACAAATATAATTTATGTTTTTCTCCTCTCCAGGAAGTATTTCTCCAATCTTCCAATAAAGCTTATTATTCTCAACTTTATCAGGAATAGTTATCCCATACTCGTGATATTTCATTGATAGAGGAATGAAATCAAGTAAAGCAACATCTTTTAATGGCGAAAAGGTTTTGTTTTTTATTGTTAAATATACTCTAAGTGCGAAACCTGCTTTTGTTTTAACTTTTCTTGCTTCTTTTATTATGACTATGTATTGTCTCATAGTAAAGTAAACAAGTAAAGCGAGTATAATGATAATTACTAGAGGTATAATAAGCCAAGCATAATTAACTTTAATATCAATACTCACACTCTCGCCAGGCTGTAAGAAGCTTTCAAAAACATAAACATATTTTCCTTCTCTTTTCTTAACTTCAATTGGCTCTGCACTAGCTTTGGCAAAAAGCTTTTCAAAAGCACTAAGAGGTATTTCAAATATGACTTTAGTTGCGGCATTGCCTAAATTTGTCTTTTTAACTCCAATTGTTTTTCCAATAAAGATTATATTTTCATAAGTTTTACTTACAATATTTTTATATTCACTAATCAAGATACTTGCCTCAAATCTGTATTTTTCATTTTCTTTTTCACCTGATGCCAAAACAAAAACAACAAGTTTTTCACCAGCTTTCTCCTGCATTAATTTTTCATTAATTTTTAGTGTCAATTCTTTTTCTTCGTAAGGCTTTAAAGAAATCTCTTGTTTTCCTTCAATAAATTCAGACTCGGAACTAAAGATTAGCTTATCAAAACCAATATTAAGATTATTTTTTATTTTTACCTTAAGTTCACTATCTCCATAGTTGAGAGGTTGAAAAACAATATTAAATGCATTTTTTGCTTTGATTATTTCAAAAGTATACCTATCTTCATAAACTTCTTGGGAATTTTTAATATAATAAGTATAAGTATATTTTCCTGGAATTCTTAATTTAGGATAAATAGTGAGTTTGATATCTTTAGTTTCCATTCCATCAAATTTTATTGAATCTGAAGGGAAAAGCAAAACATCAAGCAAGGAGAAAAATTTATAATAATCAGTAAAAATTTGAGTATTTTTAACTTGAAGAGTATATTCAAGAGGGATATTAGCAAATTCTGCAACAATTATATCTCTTACTGGTGTTTTTTTAAATACAAATGTTTCTTGAGCTTGAACTAAAGAACTAAACAATATTATGATTAGAAAAATTTCAAACAAATAAACCAGCTCATTTTTTATTTTAATCATTGCATTCATTGTAAAAGCATATGCTTATTTCTTTAAAAACTTTTCTCTACTTGAATACTAAAAATATAGCTGACGAAAAATTTAAAAATAAAAACCTACTAACTTTTTAGTTAAAATAAGATGGCAGAGTTAAAAAAATTTCAATGTGGAAATTGTGGGTATGAATTTAATTCATATAGACAACCAAAACTTTGTCCCTATTGTGGCAAGGAAAATAGTGTTACGCCTATAAAAACAGCAAGTGAAATTTTAAATGAGATAACTAGTGAAGAATAAAACAAGAGATTAAAAAGACAGCTTGAATTCATCATATTTTTCACAAGCTTCGTTGATATCGAAAGATTTTTAAATAAAATATTTTTAAAATTAAATTCAAAAAGTTCAAATAAGTTTAAATAAGTTTAAATAAGTGTTTATCAATCATGGTGCACGTATTACAACCAAAACATTCTATATTGAGTAAGAAAGAAGGTGAAGAATTATTAGAAAAATATAATATAAGTAAAGAGCAGTTACCAAAGATAAAAGTAAGTGATCCTGCTCTACCAAAAGAAGCAAAAGTAGGAGATATAATCAAGATAGAAAGGAAAAGCGAAGAAGGCGAGGGAAAAAAAGTTGTTTATTATAGAGTTGTTGTTAAGTAAAATGGAAAAAAACTTTGATTTTGATGTTGAGAAAGGAAATTTGTTAATAAAAAGTTATCTAAACGAATTCTCGTTAACTCAATCAAATCTAGACAGCTTCAATGATTTCTTTGAGAGGAGAATACAACAGCTAATTGAAAGTTTAAATGAGCAATTGAAGCAAGACAAATCAGAGATAGAATTAGGGAGAATATGGCTTGGAAAAGCTGAGTTTATAGAAGTTGATGGAACGAAAAAAGAGATAAAGCCCATAGAATGTAGAATAAGAAAATTAACATATACTGCTCCTCTTTTTTTAGAAATTTCTTATAAAGGAAAAGAAAAGCAAGCTATCGAAATCGCAAGAATTCCAGTGATGGTTAAAAGTAAACTTTGTAATACTTATGGTTTAAGTCCTAATGAGCTTATCGCTGTTGGCGAAGACCCGATGGATCCTGGAGGTTATTTTATTATTAATGGTAATGAGAGAGCAATTATGATGATGGAAGATTTGGCAAGTAATAATATTTTTGTTGAAGAAACTGACAAGGGGCTTAGTTTGCGTTTATTTAGCCAGCGAGATAGTTATAGGATACCATTGCAGATTTATCTCGATAAAGAAGGAATAATTAAAGTTAATTTCTCGCGCTTTAAAGATATCCCGGCTATAATTCTAATCAAAGCGCTTGGATTAACAAAAGATGCTGAAATTGCTGAAAAAATTGGATTAGAAAATGATGAAGTTATTGTCAATATTTATGAATTTGCTGAAATAAACAGCGTCGATAGTGCATGGCAATGGTTAACAGAAAAATTTGAACTTAGCGGAACAGCTAAAGAAATTAAAGATATAATAAAAACAAGACTTGATAATGGACTTTTACCGCATATAGGCTTTAAACCTTCTGATAGGGTGAGTAAGGCAGAATTGCTTTGTAAATTGATAAAATTATTCTTGATTTATAAGCAAGAGAAGATTATGACTGATAAGGATCATTGTGCTAATAAGCGCATAAGATTGTCAGGAGACTTACTTTATGATCTTTTTAAGGCTCATCTAACATTATTTGTTAAGGATATTGAGCAAAGCATTGAGAAATATGCTCGACGAGGAAAACTTCCTGATTTACGAACAATTGCAAAATCAATTCTATTGAGTAACCGTATTGAGTCAAGCATTGCAACAGGAAATTGGGTTGGTGAAAAAAGAGGTGTAACTCAAAATATAGATAAAACGAATCACTTGTCAAAACTTTCACAACTTTTACGTGTTGTAAGTTTATTAAGTTCTGAGCAAGAAAACTTTCTTGCCAGAACACTCCACCCAACACAATATGGTCGATTTTGCCCGGTTGAAACACCTGAAGGAACAAATATTGGTTTAAGAAAAAATCTTGCTCTTTTAGCAAGAGTAACAACTGAAATTGTATTAGATCATAATAAGTTTGTCAATTTTCTTTCTAATATTGGTTTAACTGATAGAGGGGAGTATGATGTATTATGGAATGGAAAATTTATTGGTAAATCAAATTTAGATTTTGTAAAGAATTTTAAAGAAAAAAGAAGAAAAGGGGAGATAAATAAATTTGTAAGTATAAGTTACGATTCAAGTGCAAAAATAATAAGTATATTCTCTGACGCAGGCAGAGTTGTTAGGCCATTGATAGTAGTTAAAGAAGGAAAGCCAGCGTTAACAGAAGAGCATTTAAATTTATTGCGAGAAAATAAATTAAAATTTAGTGATTTGTTAAACGCTGGTATTATTGAATTCATTGATGCTAGTGAAGAAGAAAATTCGCTGGTCGCTTTAAATGTTGAACAATTGAATAATCCTAATAATCAAGAATATGATTATCTTGAAGTAGATCCTCTAGCTATGCTTGGTGTAGTAACAGCCTTAGTTCCTTATGCGAATTGTAATCAAACATCAAGACTTAATAGGGGTAGTAAAACTCAAAAGCAGGCGCTCGGCTTATATGCAGCAAACTTTTCTTTGCTTACTGACACAGATGTACATCTTTTGCATTATCCCCAACTTCCTCTTGTCAGAAGCATAGTTTATGATAGTGTAAAAAAGTGGCCTGCTGGTCAGAACATGATCGTAGCTGTCACTCCCTACTATTCCTACAATATTGAGGATGCAATTATTTTAAATAAAGGGAGTGTTGACAGAGCTCTTGCAAGAAGTCATTATTTCAGACCATATTCAACAGTCGAGATGCGCTATACAGGAAACTTACGTGATAGAATTTGTATCCCTGAAAAAGATGTTAAAGGCTACAAAGCTGAAAAGCTTTACAATCATCTTGAAGATGATGGGATCGCTTATGTTGAAGAAGAGGTTGATCAAGGAGAAGTTGTTATTGGAAAAGTGAGTCCACCAAAATTCTTGATAGAGATGGAAGAATTAACAATAGAAAAAGTAAAAAAAGAAAATTCCGTGACTGTGAAAGAAGAAGAAAAAGGTATCATCGATGCAGTATTCATAAGTCTTGATGCTAATGGTGATAAAATTGTTCAAGTAAGAACTCGGGAAGAGAGAATTCCTGAAATAGGAGATAAATTTTCTAGTTACCATGGACAAAAGGGGGTGGTAGGATTTATATTTGATGAAGTTGACATGCCCTTCACAGCAAGAGGAATAAGGCCAGATGTTATTTTTAATCCACATAGTATTCCTAGCAGGATGAGTGTTGGTTATTTGCTTGAGTTACTTGCTGGGAAAACAGCTAGTTGTCTTGGTAAAATTGTTGAAGGAACGGCTTTTCGCAAACCTAATGAAGAAGAGCTTGAAAAAATGCTTCTTAAGCTTGGTTTTAGGCCAGATGGTAAAGAGATGATGATAGACCCAATTAGTGGAAGAACCTTCGAAGCCAAGATATATATTGGAAGTATGTATTATCTAAGGTTGAAATATATGGCGGCGAACAAATTGCATGTCAGAGGGTTTGGAAAAGTTGCTCTTCTGACAAGACAACCGGTTGAAGGTAGGGCCAAAGGTGGTGGGTTAAGGCTGGGAGAAATGGAAAAAGATTGTCTTGTCGCTCATGGAGCAAGCTTGCTTTTAAAAGAGCGTTTTGGCAGTGATGATGTTGTAATCTATGTCTGCCAAAATTGTGGTTCTATCGGCTACAAGGACTATTTAAAAAATAAACCAGTCTGTCCTTTGTGCAACGGCAACCGTCTTGATCCTGTTGAAATAGCTTATGCTTCAAAACTCCTTTTTGAAGAATTACAAAGTATGCATATTAAAATCGATCTTAAACTAAAAAATAAATTTGAAGAATAAGAACAAAATGAGATTAATGCTTCCATTAAGAAAGCAGGTAAAGGAAATAGGGTTTAGACTTTTTAGTCCCGAAGAGATAAAAAAAATAGCTAAAGTCAAAATCATAACTCCTGAACTTTATGATGTAGATGGATATCCTGTAGATGGTGGGCTCATGGATTTAAGAATGGGGGCAATTGATCCAGGGGTTAGATGTAGAACTTGTGGTGGTAGCTTCAAGGAATGCTTGGGACATTTTAGCTATATTGCTCTTGCCAGACCAGTATTGCACATAAGCTTTATTTCGATTATTGAGCTTTTCCTAAAAACAACTTGTGAAGAGTGTGGTCGAGTTTTAACAACGAAAAAGATTAGCCTTAATGAAATAAAAAAATTAAGGAGTGTAAAAAAATGTCCGCACTGTGGGGCGATTCAACAAAGAATAAAGCTTGAAAAACCATACTTTTTTTACAAAGGTCAAAACCGACTTTTTCCAACAGAAATTAGAAGTTGGTTAGCAAAGATTCCTAATGAAGACCTTTTACTTTATGGATTTAATCCTGAAACATTTAGGCCAGAGAATGCTGTCTTAACTGTTCTTCTTGTACCTCCAGTCACAATAAGGCCATCGATTACTCTTGAAACCGGAGAAAGAAGTGAAGATGATTTAACCCATAAGATTGGTGATATCGTGAGAAGTAATCAAAGGTTAACAGAGAACATTAATGCAGGAGCACCAGAAGTTATTATTGAAGATCTTTGGGACTTACTTCAATATCATGTAGCCACATTTATTGATAATGAAATATCACAATTACCACCAGCAAGACATAGAGGAGGGCAGCCATTGAAAACTATAAGTGAAAGAATTAAAGGAAAAGAAGGGCATATAAGACATAATCTTGCGGGAAAGAGAGTTAATTATAGTAGCAGAAGCGTCATCAGCCCTGACCCTAATATTAATATCAATGAAGTTGGAGTTCCTTTTGAGGTAGCTAGAGTTTTAACCATTCCTGAAAAAGTTACCCAGTATAATATTGATTATTTAAAAAAACTCATCTCAAATTATCCTAACTACCCTAGTGCTGAATACATAATCAGACCAAATGGCCAGAAAAAGAAAATAACTGACGAAACAAAAGATGAAATACTCAATGAGCTGGAGATAGGATGTATTGTTGAAAGACATATAAGAGACGGGGATGTTGTTCTTTTCAATCGCCATCCATCATTGCATAAAGCAAGTATTATGGCACATTTTGTTAAAGTATTAAAAGGAAAAACATTCCGATTACATCCAGCAATATGTTTCCCATATAATGCTGACTTTGATGGAGATGAAATGAATATTCATGCTCCTCAGACAGAAGAAGCGCGAGCTGAAGCAGAAATAATTCTTAATTCAGCTAACTCACTTATAAGCCCTAAAAATAATACAAACCTAATTGGTTGCATAAGAGACGCGATAACTGGATGTTACTTATTAAGTAAAGCTAACCTAACTAAAGATGAAGCTATCCAATTATTAATCAGTTCAGGCATCGACGTTGATGAAATCGATCCTAACGATTTCGGTGAAAAAGTAGCTGGCTTGAAAGTATTTTCAGTTATATTGCCAAAAAATTTGAATTTTGAAATAAAAACAAAAGAATGTAAAGGAAGTGGTTGTGAAAATTGTAAAAAACCAGATTCCACTTGTAAGCTTGTGATAAAGAATGGTAAAGTTTTAAGAGGAGTATTTGACAGCAACTCAATTGGAACAGAAAAAGATGGATTAATAAAAGAATTGGACAAAATACTTAGCAAAAGCGAGACAATAAAAGTGGTAAAAAGAATATTTAGTCTTGGGGTAAATTATTTAAGTAAGATCGGGTTTACTCTTGGAGTAAGTGATGTCAAACCAAATGATGTTCTTGTTAAATCATCAAATGAGATAATAAAAAAAGCTTATGCCCAATGCAATGAAGTTATAAAAAACTATAATGAGGGTAAACTTGAAATAATTCCGGGTAAGAGCTTGGAGGAAACAAGAGAAATAAAAATTATCCAAATTTTAAATGAAGCAAGAACACAGGTAGGGGAAGTTGTTAAAGAAACTATTGACGACAAAAATTCAGTCAAAGTTTTAATTACAAGTGGAGCTGGAGGAAACATATTACATCTTGTTCAGATTACTGGGTTTGTCGGACAACAAGTATTATGGGCAAAAAGAATTGGCCTCGGTTATAAAAATAGAACTTTAAGTTTCTTCAAAGCTAATGATTTAAGTCCTGAAGCGAGAGGTTTCATCGAAAGCAGCTACTTTACCTCTCTTAAACCATATGAATTTTTCTTTGCTTGTATTACCGGAAGAGATGGTCTCATGGATACTGCTTTAAGAACACCAAAATCAGGATATTTATATAGAAGGTTAGTTAATGCATTGCAAGATTTGAGAGTTGAATATGATGGAAGTGTGAGAGACAGTGGAAGTAGATTAATCCAGTTTGTGTATGGTGAAGACGGAGTAGATGTAAGTAAGGCTCATAAGCAAGATTCAAAAATTGAACCTGCTGAAGCTGTTGGCGTTATAACAAGCCAAAGTTTTGGTGAGCCAGCAACTCAGATGACGTTAAATGTGTTCCATTTTGCTGGGGTAAGCGAAATGCAGATTACTACAGGTTTGCCAAGACTTATCGAGATCTTTGATGCAAGAAAAACTCCAAGTACACCACAAATGGAGATATATCTTGAAAAAGAATTTAATAACGCTGATGGGGCAAAAAAGATTGCTGAAAAAATAAAGCAAGTGCTTTTAAAAGAGGTTGTTAATGAAATAAGTGTTGATTATGCTAATAGAAAAATAAATATTATCCTCGATAAACAGTCCTTGAGAGAAAAAGGACTTAATATAGATAAGATTTCGGAGATGATAAAAATAAAAGATTTTAAGAAAACGGTTAAAGATAATGAAATAACTTTAAGTGAGATAAGCAAAGGAAAAGAGATGCGAAAACTTTCAGAACTTTATAAAATTAAAGAAAGATTAAAAGAAACGATTGTTGGTGGTATCGAAGGAATAACACAAATTTTGATAGTTAAACGCGATCGAGATTATGTTATCTTAACTGCAGGGAGCAATTTAAAAGAAGTTTTAAAAATTAAGGGAGTTGACACTGAAAAAACATTAACGAATGATATTTTTGAAATGCAAGAAGTTTTTGGTATTGAAGCAGCAAGAGAGACGATAATAAGAGAGGTAAAGAAAGTTTTAAAAGAACAAGGTTTAGAAATTGATGAAAGGCACATTAAGTTAGTTGCTGACACTATGACATTTAATGGAGAGGTTAAGGGAACTACAAGGACAGGTATTGTTGAAGATAAAAAATCAGTCTTAGCTCGAGCAAGTTTTGAAATTCCAATAAGGCAATTTGTAAAAGCAGTTCTTGTTGGGAGCAGGGATCAGTTGATTAGTGTGATTGAAAATATAATGCTTAACCAACCAGTTCCAGTTGGTACTGGCCTTCCTGGTTTGATGGTTAAAGTAACAGACATGAATGCTTTAGCTTTGCCCAAATAAAATAAAGATATAAAATGGCAAAACAAGAAAAAGAAAAAATAAAAGAAAAAAAGGAAGGAA
This sequence comes from Candidatus Pacearchaeota archaeon, assembly GCA_038890875.1. Taxonomy (GTDB): domain Archaea; phylum Nanobdellota; class Nanobdellia; order Pacearchaeales; family JAPDKA01; genus JAWAFA01. The sequence continues at coordinate 60,727 of JAWAFA010000002.1, forward strand.
TAGAGAAGAAAAAGAAAGAAGAAAGTGAAAAAAACAAAGATAAGGTAAGAAAAGAAAAAAGTGAAAAGATTATTGGATTCAAAAGAACAATAAAATTCTTGAAGCTAGGGAAAATAAAGAGTATAATTTTGGCCAAAGATTTTGAAGAGAAAAAGAAAAAAATATTGTTCGAGCTAGCAAAGGAAAAAAATGTCGAGATAGTTGAAAGTAAAAAAACAAGGCAAGAGATTAGTGAGGAACTAAGAAAACCTTTTTATATAGGCTGTCTCGGAATTCTTAAGGAAAAGTAAAATGCAAATATCGAAAATTGATGCAGCGAAGATTCGCTATCTAATTGCTTTTGAAAAGTATACAAGAATAAAGACGATTGAATGCTTTGAATTTAATGAATCATTAGTTTTTGTGATAAATCCTTCATTGCTAAAGATTGCTCTAGCAAAAAGAAAGCGCTTACAAGAGTTATCAAAATTTTTAAACAAAAAAGTTAAAGTTCTAGCCATCCCTTTACAAAAAAACGAAGAGAATATTACAAAATTTATAGATTCTTTAATCTCTCCAAACAAAATTAAAAATGTGCAATTAAAAGACAACACTTTAATAATCAATGCAGGTCTAAGCAAAGCATTATTAATTGGAAAAGAAAGAAAGAATATTGTTTTATTAAAAGAGATTTTTAAAAAATATTTTGATATCGAAAAGATAGAAATAAAATAAGAGTATTTTATAACAACTATGAAGACTAAAGCAGCAATTCTGCTTTCTGGAGGCAAGGATAGTGTCTATGCTTATCATCAAGCAAGAGGCAAGAATATTGATATTGATACGGCAATAATAATAATCCCTCAAAATCCTGCTTCTTGGATGTTTCATGCTATTAATGCCAAATATGCAGTGCATGTAGCTAAAGCACTAGGAATAAAGAATATCATCACAAAAGAGACAAGTGGGATAAAAGATAAAGAGCTTGATGATTTAGAGAAAATAATAAAACAAGCAAAGGAAAAATTTAAGATTAAGATAATAGTAACTGGAGCAATTGCCAGTAAATACCAAAAGAACAATGTGGAAAAAATTCTAAAAAAGTATAAGATTGAACATTATGCACCAAGTTGGCAAAATCAAACTAATCAAGAGAATCAATATAAATATATGAAAGAGCTACTTAGTTATGGGATTAAATTTATTATCGTCGGGATTTTTTGTGAAGGTATCGATGCTAGCTATCTAGGGAAGATTATAACAAAAGATGATCTCGATAAGCTTTATGAAGCAAGTAAAAAGTATGGTTTTAACATAAGCTTTGAAGGCGGCGAAGCTGAGACTTTGGCGATTGATGGGCCTCTTTTTAAGAAAAAGTTAAAAGTAAAAGGAAAGAAAATCAAGCTTAATAGCTATGAATGGGTCTTTGATATTGAAAATGTTAAACTAATAGATAAATGATTGATAAATCAAAGCGTGCAATCTTCTAGCTTTTTATCAAAGCGCAAGCGCAAGAAGCTAGGCGCTCGAAGTTCATCCGCCCTCGTTAACTCAAGAAACTTAACTTCAGCAATTAAACTTGGTTTGATCCATACAACCTCACTTGACGGCTTTTCCTTGTAAATTTTCTCTTGTTCTTTAGCATCAAGTACTGAATTTTTTGTTTTTAGTTTCTTCATCATTTCATAAAGCTGGTTTAACAAAGCTTTATCAAATCCTGTTCCTACTCTACCAATATAAACAAGTTTGCCTTCTTTGTAAGCTGCCAATATCAGAGCACCAAAGTTTCTTACTTTTGAGCCAAGAGTAAAACCTACAATTATTGCGTCGATTGTGTTTAAATTTTTTATCTTAAGCCATTCATGCGAGCGTTTAAATTCATATATTGAATCAAGACGTTTTGCCATAACTCCTTCTAAGCCTTGCTCAACAACTTTTTTCCAGAGCTCTTTTCCATTTGTGGTGTAGGGACACAGCACAATATAAGGCGAGTCTTGGATAAGAGCTTTGAGCTTTTCTTTTCTTTCATAAAGCCTTCTATTGACATAACTCTCACCATTAACTTCAAGCAAATCAAAAACAAAAAGCGTGGCAGGAAATTTCTTGCTTCTTAACTCAATTAAAAACCTTTTATCAAGCTGCTCTCTTTGTTGTAATAAATTAAAATTTGGCTTGCCACTTTTGTCAAGCACAACAAGTTCTGCATCAAGTATGCAGTGCTTTGCCCTTATATTTTTGCCAATCTCAGCTAATTCAGGATAACGATATGTTATATCATTTTTCCTTCGGTTTATTAATCTTATCCTATTTTTATTTTTATAAACTAGCACGCGTGTTCCATCAAGCTTTGGCTCATAAATCCAGCCCTTTAAGCTAAGATCTGCCTTGCTCCCAATTTCTGCAAGCATAACATTTGTGCCACTGCCCTTGCCATTTATGCTTTTGCCATTCCTCATTTTTTCGAGACCCAAGGATTATCTTTTATATAAAAACGCCATGGCAGATTCTTGCATTCCATTGCATACTCAATTCCAATTCGCTTGGTTGCTACGATCTGATTTGGCTTTATTTTTTCGCCTTCAGCAAGCCAAACACGCTTACTTTTGCAAAGATCTTCACCATAAAAACTTGCATCAAGTTTAAAGTTTGTGCAAAAAAGGCCTGGCCCTTTTGCACCCTTAAAGTTTGATATTGGCTCAGCTGCTCTAATTAAAACGCACTCAGGAACTCCTTCTTGCGAGGTTGTTACATTACACTGGTAATAGTTTCCATAGATTAAATAAATGTAAATATGTCCCCCTTTTAAATATTCGGCGATATTTCTATAGGTAACCTTTCCTTTACCTTTAATCAACCTTAAAATAAACTTTTCTTTATTATCAACATAATTGCTTATCCTCTGAAAAGCTTTTTTTATTACTTTTAATTTTTCTTTTTCTGTTTGAATTTTTTTTGAATAAGCATGTGAAGCTTTATCATCAGGTCCAATATAAGCTTCTGTTTCCACAATTTTACCGACAAGCAATTTTCCCTTATAGTTTCGCACAAAATATTTTCCCAGCAATTCTTTTGCAGCTTTTAAAGTCGGTTGCATATAAAAACTTCGCCCAAGCCTTTGAAAGTAAATACTTGATGTTTGCATCTTTTTTATTTCTCTTTTTCTTCTTTTCTTTCTTCCTTTCCTTCTTTTTTTATACTAAGCTGCAAGGCTTCTAAAAGTTTTTTAGGGCTTGGTTTCTTAACCTTTTCAACTTTTCCCAAAATTACTTGCTTAAGTTTTTCTTCAAAACTATCTTTATATTTTTCTAACTCCGGCTCTTTAACTAAACTCAAAACAAGTTTTTTCGCAAGTTCAAATTCCTCTTTTTTAAATGTAACTTTTTCTTTTAATTCTCTAAAAACAGTTATATCACGAATTTCATAAGTATAATGTAAAGTTGTGAGAAGAAGGCCGCCTAAATATGGTCTTATTAAGGCAATATGTTCTTTGTTATGCAAAATTATTTTCGCTAGAGCAACTTTTGCAATAGCTCGAAGAACATCCCTTAACAAAGAATAAGCTTTTGCATCTCCTTGAGGGATAACATAATAATTGCTTGCAAAGTAAATAGGATCAAAGTTATCAAAATTTGTAAAACTAATAATCTCGATTTGTTCAGCTTTTGCTGGCTTTAACTTTGCTAGCTGTTCTCTTGTAAAAATATGCCATTTGCCTTTCTCTATAGCAAAACCATAAAGCACATTTTGCCATGCTACTTCAGCTTTACATTTAGGACAAAAACGCTGATATTTTAAAGGCGTCTTGCATTTTCCACAGAGCATATGAAATGAAAATTGTTTTGGCTCAACTGCATTATAAAGTTTTACTGGAATACTCACAAGCCCAAAAGATATCACTCCCTTCCAAATAGCCTTCATCTCAAAAGAAATTAATTAATGTTTAAAAAGTTTCTTTTTAGCTTTTTACTTCTCCTTCTTTATTTTTCCTTTTCCTTAATTGATGTTGCTGCGTAAATTGTAAGTCCTAAGAATATTCCTGCCATTATTCCATATGCAAATCCGGGAATGATATCAGGACCGACAATTTTTTGCGCTGCCTCACTGGCTTTCTCAATAGCTTTATATGTTATATTTGATTCTCTTGATAAGTAATCTTGCACCAATGCAGTTTTTGTAGCTGCATAATCAATAAAATTTTTAGCTGAAAGAGCTGTAAGTAGCCCTGTAATTCCCCCACTTAGTATCGTAAGTTCTAATTTCATTTTAAATTAATTTTTCTTTTTTTTTTATAAATCTTTCGCTTTTATCACTTTTAAAGTACAATATACCTCCAGATTTTCTATTTCTTCAGAATTTAAAAAAGTTTTTAAAGGTTTTGGTTATAAAATAATATAAAAAACAGAATAAAAACAGAAAAGAGGTAAAATGGTAAGAGATTCTGAAGGCATAAGAGAGGCAGAAAATAAGATAAGAGATATAATAAATAACATTGAGATAATGGTAGTTGATGAAAAAATTGATCCTGAAGCGGCTGATGAACTAAAGGATCAGCTAAAAGAACTTGCAGGGCTCTTAGGGTTTTGATTAAGATGAAAAAAGTTAAGAGAAAGCATGATGTTTTAATAATAGCCTTAGTACTAATAATAATTATAGTAATACTTTCAACTTATTTCTTACTTTCACGTCCAGTTAATTGCCAAGATGAAAACTGTTTTTTGACAAACCTTAAAAATTGCCAAAAAACTAAGTATAGCAGTGAAGAATGGTATTTTAAAATCAGAGGTACACAAAATGAAAAGTGCCGGGTTTATGTTGAGAATATTGAGCTAAAAGATGCGGAAGCTGATATTGTTGAAAGATTGAAAGGGAAGAGTATGGAATGCTGGATTCCATTAAGTGAAGCTGGTAGTTATTTGCCACATGAAAACATTGATGTTTGTCATGGTGAGCTAAAAGAGGAAGTTCTTAACTTGATGATAGAAAAACTTCATCTCTATATAGTGCAGCAAATAGGCCAAATTAAATAATAAGGTCTCTTAATAACCTCCCAATTTTATTCCAAGTTTAGCAAATATATCTTTAATTTTAAGTGCATCCTTGTCTGGCCAGGGCTTTGATTCAGCAATGATTGTAATGCTGCACTTTCTTTTCAAGATTTCTTTTGCAAGAGGCAAGAAATCAGGGCATTTATCAATCATTTGATGTATATCAACATAGCCCTTTTTCTTTGCATCATATTTCATATTTGAGAAATGGCTATTTATGTGTTCAAGCTTGAGGGGCTTCAATTTTTCAAAAATCTCAGCATAATCGATACTAGCTTTATAACAAAAGATATGGGCCCAGTCAATATAAGGAACTACTTGTTTATGTTTGATATCTTGACAAAAGGCAATGCATTCATCAAGTGTTGGAAACTGATTTGGCTTTGCCATTGTTTCTATACCGAGCTTTACATTTTTTATTCCAGCTTTTTTTATCCTTTCCAATACTTCAAGAAGTTCTGCTTTAACAATCTCAGCAGTTTTTTCACGTTGCTTGGCATAATATGCTATGTGCACTGCGATTGCATCAGCTCCAAGCCTTTCAGCCCTATCAGCGCTATCAAAAAGCATTCTTTTGCTTGCTTCAACAACAGCCTTGCTCTCACTGGCAAGATTTATGAAGTACGGCGCATGAACAGAAAGCCTTATGCCAAGTTGTTTAGCAAGTTTGCCAACGGCCTCAGCTCTCTCAGGCTTTAAATAAATGCTCCTAACAAACTCTATTTCCTGCGCATTAAGCCCGTTCTCCGCAAGCCACTTCAGCGAGCCCTCTGTGCCAGGCTCCTTAGCCATGCTCGCATTCCCCGCCGGCCCAACAAATATCATAAGCTTAATTGCTTCTATGATTTTTAATTTTTTTGTTTAAATAAGAATAGCTTCAGATTTTTGACTTCACAAAAGAAAAAAAAGAAAAAAGAAAAAGAAAAACAAGCAGCGTTATCTTTATTCAGCAATTACTGCTGTTGCAGCACTTGTGTCAAGCCTTACGCTTGCCTTGCCAGCAATGCCTGGAATACCTTCAACAAGTGCCTTTGCAGCTTTTCTCGTATCACTACCACTCCATCCAGCTACTAGCAATGCTTGCTTGCCAGCAGTGTATGGATTGTCAAGCAACTTCAAGATAGCTTGACCTTCTCCAGTCACTCCAGTAGCAGTTTGCCATGCATTACTGCTACCATATGTTGGGTATGGCAAGTCAAGTGCTTCAGCAGCTGCTCTGTTAATCGCGCTACCTCCAACAATGATCAAGTTCTTAGCCTTAACTTCAGATGTCAACTCTGTATCAAGCACAACTGGATTTCCAAGGCTTACTGGTGCTCCACTGGCTCCAGCTACAAGTTCTGGTATTGTAGCTAGCTCCTCAGAAACATAAACATTAGCAACTACTTTATCTTCAGGGTATTCAATCGTTAAATCCTGTTTTTCTTTACCGTCGTACCTAACAAAAGTTCCCCATCCTGCGTTATCTCTTGCAACTTGCCAATCAGAGTTCTCTTCTTCTTTTAATGGGGAAGTTATATCTTCAGGGCTTGCAAATTCAATATCTTGATCTGAACTTTCATCAACAGTGAAACCCACTTGAGCTACTGGCGTGCTCTCTGAATTGTAAAGTTTAAATTTAACTCCACTAGCACCTAGATTTTCCAAGTCAACATAGCCTAACAATGATGTTCTAAAGTCATACGTAGGACATTTCATTGTATCTACAGCCGCGACAACATCATTAGTTTCACTTATGTTTAACGTTACTTTGGTAAATCCTAAATCGAATTCTGTATCATCTTCTGGAGTGTAGGTAAATGTCTCTTCCACTCCCTTAAACTTTATTTCATGTGTTCCTTCTCTTATTCTAGCAATTTCTATAATTCTAGCTTCGCAACCATCTGATACTGCCAAGAACTTCATTCCGTTAACATTGTCTAAGTCAGTGTCGGCATCGAATTGATCAACACCTACACCGCCATCTCCTATCAACAAGTTACCAATGCTTGGTTGACCATCTGTTGTGGTCGTAACGGAGCTTCCTGGTATTGTTGTCATTTCAGTAGCAGCTAGCATATCACCAAAAGATACTTGACCACTATCATCGTTAATTAATGGTATAACTAATTTATCTTCTTTGACATTTTTCAATGTGATGCTGCCATCATCACTTCCACCTTCAAATGTTATTGTTTCTGTGTTCTTTTTAATGCCTTGGAAAGTATACTTAAATCTTCCAAGCACAGGATCGGTCCAACTTTCACCTTTGTCAAGGTAGACCTCGTCTTCTGGTGATGCCCATATATAAATGGCTTTTAGTTTATGGTTGGTTGTGTCTACATCCAAAAGAGCCTCTGAACCGTCAATCTCTTTATCATTTACTCTTACTGCTTCTCCTGAAGTAAGCTCAATTTTTTCAGCTCCTAACCAAAATTGTACTCTATCATTTCCAGGCGCTCCTGGAACCGGACCCTCTGATCCTTCATTAGCTAGCGTAGCCTTAATACCAATCGTTGTCCCATCACTTAAAGTATAGATCTCGCCTTCTGCCAACTTATCTGTTACTTCTCCATTAACCTTTAACAGCACTGATACTGGCTGTTCATTGTCATATACCCCTACAACTTCAACTGTATAGGTCTTTCCCATAAATTGGTAAGTTTGGGTGGTATATTCTACTTGGTCAGCTTCTAGTGCACCGCCCATTAATGTCAAGCCTGTTAAGTCCCCGCTGCTATCTGTTTCAACATCGACAATTGTATAGTCCCTCCCAAGCATATTTAATTTTGTTAGTCTAAAGTCTTTCAATGTTTGGGCAGGATCATACCTTACAGCAGTGTCAAATTTCAAACTATAGTTATAAGCAGGTAAGTTATAGTTGTCATCGATGAATAAGTAGTTCGTAGCTTTCCTTGGAGATTCTCTTTCACGCAAAAGATCGAAAGTATTTGTATTATCTACAAATTCTAACTTTTGCGTGTAAGTTACAGTATTTACTGTTACTTTTTGGTCATTGTATTTTCCATCTGCTAACAATATAGGTAAGTCTGTTTTATCTAATACTTCATCAACATCCGCAAAGCTTTCACCATAGTTTAACTCATTTCCTGGAGCTTTTATCAAATGAGCCTCACCAGTTACAGGCGTTGTTGCGGCACCGCTCAAAGCAGCTTGCAAAGCAGCTGTAAAGTCATTACTTGCAATTGTATCTTCGCTAGCAGCATTGGCACCGATAATTATCGCTGTATCAGTGCCGAAGCTTTTCCATTGATCAACACTTGAGATTGCGGCAGCAGCAAAGCTACTACCAACTAGCAAAGCGCTAGTTAAAATTGGAATTGCTTTTTTTAAGTTCAGTTTCATTTTATCCTCTTTTTTGATTTAATTTAATTTTTAGAGCTTACTTTTTGCATGCACTTGTAAGCTCTCGAGCTTATGCTCCCTATGCCTCTTTTTCTGAAGCTTGCTTGCTATGCAAGCAGGTCGCATAAGCTAATTTGGTTTCGAGAATTACTTCTACACTACACTTTCCGCTGCAGCGCTTATTATACTTAGCTAAGTTCCTGCCAAAAGCAATGCTTTTGGCGTAAGATACCATATTTCGACCCTTTAAAAAGCTTTTTCTTTTCAGGGAAAAAACAGCCAAGAATCAGTGTTTTATTTAAAAATCTTACAGTGCCACTTTTAAATAGATATAAATAATTTACTTTGTTTGTTTATTTTTTGCTATTTTTTATTTATTTTTAAGTAAATTTTAAACCCCCTTTATTAATACAATCATTCCAATTAAATACTTTTTTTAAACCCCTAACTAAAAGATAACTTTTAAAAAATATTTTTTTCTCGACGGACTTTTTACTAAATAATTTATTTTTGATGCATAATCAAAATCTTGCTTTATTTTTTTATAGTTTTTGCTATAATTTTAATAATAATTGCTCTTAATTTATACTGAATGTCAGCAGCTTTGCAAAAACTATAAAAAGCACAGGAGTTTATATTTTTATGGTTTTGCTTGATGAACAGCTAATTAAGGCATATGCCCTAGAAAATGCATTGCTGCATGATGGTAAAGCTAGAGTTGATGCTGTATTAGCTAAGCTCTTTAGGCATGGACTAAGTAAGAGCGATATTCCTGAAATAATGCCTTTAATAGAGCAGATTGTTGAACAAGTTAATAGTATGGATGAAGCAAAGCAAAGTGCACTTTTTGAAGGTTTGAAAGTGTTGCTTCCTGAAAAACAGCGCGAAAGAAGGCTTGAATTACCTAATGTTAAAGGTAAGGTTGTCTTGCGGCTTGCACCTTTTCCAAGCGGACCCTTGCATATTGGCAATGCTAGGCCCTGTGTGCTCAATGATTATTTTGTAAAAAAGTATGGGGGTAAGCTCTTATTTGTAATTGACGATACTATTGGAAGTGAAGAAAAGCAAATTGTGAAAGAAGCTTACGAGCTTATTCCTGAAGGGCTTAGATGGCTTGAAGTTAGCTTTGAAGAGCCTATAATCTATAAAAGCGATAGGCTTGAAACTTACTATAAATATGGTGAGAAGCTTATCGAGCTTGGAAAGGCTTATGTTTGTTTTTGCAATGCTGAAACATTGCGCAAGAATAGGGAGAAAGGTATCGAATGCGAGCATAGAGCGTGGAGTACAGATAAAAACCTTGACGAATGGCAGGCTATGCTCAATGGTAAATATAGGGAAGGAGAAGCTGTAGTGCGCATTAAAACAAGTATGAAGCATAGCAATCCTGCATTTCGTGATCGCGTGCTCTTTCGAATTAGCGAACGGGAACATCCGAGAGTTAAGGCGAGAGTGTGGCCAATGATGGAAATGGCCTGGGCAATAGACGATTATTTACTTGGAGTAACACATGTTATAAGGGGCAAGGAACTTGCTATAGAAACTGACATGGAGAAACTTATCTTCGATATATTTGGATGGCCTAAACCAGAGTTTATCCATACTGGTCTATTTGAAATAGAAGGACTAAAGCTTAGTAAAAGCAAAAGCCAAGAAGAAGTTGCCAAAGGTATTTACTTTGGTTGGGATGATCCAAGAACATGGAGCCTACAAAGTTTAAAGCGCCGTGGTTTTAAGCCTGAAGCAATTCGCGAGTTTTGTTTAAGTTTTGGTCTACAACAAAGTGAGGTTACTGTTCCTCTCGAGCTTCTCTATAGCTTTAACCGCAAGTATGTTGAGGAAAGCAATCGCTACTTTTTCATTGCAAACCCTGTAGCAATAGAGATACAAGCTGCTCCGAATTTAAAAGCCCAGATGCCATTACATCCTGATAAGCCTGAAAGAGGCCATCGCATTTTATGGACCGATAAGGACTTTTGGATAAGTTTAAATGATTATCAACAGATAAGGAAAGCCAAAGAAGGCACAATCTTCAGATTTATGTATCTTTTCAATTTTTATAAGAAAGGGGAGATTTTATATTTTCATAGTATTGAGTACAATAAGGAGTTAAAAACAAAAATGCTCCACTGGCTGCCACAAAAAGAAAATCTTAGTGCAAGAGTACTGATGCCAAATGGTGAATGGATTCCAGGATTGCTTGAAAAGAATGCTAAACTAAGACCAGGGGATATCGTCCAATTTGAGCGTTTTGGCTTTGTGCGACTTGATGGGATTAAGAAAATTAAAGAAAAAAATGAGATTGAACTTGAAGAAGAGAAAAAAAGAAAAGAAAGGGTTTATGAATTTTGGTTTACGCATCCTTAGGTTTTGGATTAATATGTTTTAGAGATAGCCTTAGAATGGCTTAAAACATAATTTTTTATTAACTCTTCAAAACAAGTAACTGCATCTTCCCAGAGTTTTATGACTTGTTCTTTGTTTTGACAAAGCTTATTTAGCCTTTTCGGATCGCACATTAAGTATTTTATCTTATTTAAGGTTTCTAAAGTTTTATAACTAAAATTGAACTCATTTCTCTGCTTTATTTTTTCATAAGCAGTTTCCCAGTTATAGTTTTCTCCAAGCATACAAAGTAAATTCTGAGGAGCACGTTTAACAAAATGAAGTGTTTGATAAAAATGTTCAAATATCGATTCAATTTTGCCATGCCTGTAGTAAAGTAAACTTTTCCTTGATTCACTCAAAGTATAGCGTAGGCGAGCCTGGCCATTTAGTAAAGGTAGAGTATAATGAAATTTATTTCGGTAATCAGGACCAAAGAAAACTTTACCACTATCAATTACTTCTTTAAAGCTAGGTTCATAGACGTTAAATCTTCCATCAATAAGCAACTCGATATCAAAAACTCTTAAGTCTAGAGGAATTTTCTTCTTTACTGAAGTAAATATATGGGCTACTTCACTAAGGAAAGATTTATCAATTATGAATTTATCAGGAAAAACTAAAATTCCGTCAATATCGCTTCTTCCAGGGACAAATCTTTTTTTATTCAAGTAAGAACCAAAAACCAAAAAGCTTAAGTTTTTATTGCCAAGCTTTTCTAGGTTTTTAACAAAATTCTCAATAAAACTGTTATAGTCCTTTCTTTTCAGCCTTAACAACTCAAGCATGTATTAGTATTTTTCAAAAGTTTTTAAACCTTATGATTGTAATTATTTAAAAATTACAACAAAAACTTCAAAAAAATTTTAAAGATTTTTATCAACAAAGCGAATGAGGCTTGAGAAGGATGATTATTATCTTAGGATTGCTCAAGAAGTTGCTAAGAGATCATCATGCACTAGGAGAAAATATGGTGCGATTATAGTTAAAAATGATGCTATCGTGAGTACTGGTTACAATGGTACTGCCAGAGGAAGTATTAATTGCTATGAAGTTAGATGTATAAAAGATATACTTAATCTACAGCATGGTTCTGCTTATGATCTCTGTCCAGCAGTACATGCTGAAGAAAATGCAATTATAAATGCTGCAAGACAAGGAAGTTCTGTTTATGGAGGAAGTCTTTACATAGCTGGTTATGAAGAAAAAGAAAGCAAGGATATCATTGTTGATGCTGTTCCTTGTCAGCGCTGTAAAAGGGCCATTATAAATGCTGGGATTGAAAAAGTTATTATGAGAAAGATAAATGATATTGAAGTTGTGCTTGTTGAAAGTTGGATAAAAGAAGATAAAGAAGAATACTTAAAAAACCTCGAAAAGTTTTTAAGAGGCGGCCAATAATTTAATTATGCTTGATCCAAAGTTGATAAGGCAGAATCCAAGAATTATAAAAGAGGTTCTAAGAAAAAGGTTCATGGATACCTCACTAGTTGATGAATTCTTAAAAGTTGATAAATCTTTTTTGCAACTAAAAAAGAAAGTTGATGATTTAAGAAAAGAGAAAAATAAGATTAATGCAGAAATAAGTAAGATAGGGAAGGATGAGAAGAAGGCAGCACTTATTAAGAAAAGTAAAGAAATTGAAAAAGAATTGCGTGAGATTGAAAAACAGCTTCTTGAAATTGAGCAAAAGCATAGTCAGTTACTTTATAGTTTTCCCAACTTGCTTTCTGATGAAGTTCCTATTGGTAACGAAAAAGCAAATAAGGTTATTAAGCAGAGTGGTAAAACAGAGAAGAAAGCTCCACATCATCAAGACATCTTGCCATCAAGCTTACTTGATACAGAAAAAGCAAGTGAGGTTAGCGGAGCTAGATTTTTTTATTTGAAAGGCAAGCTTGCTGAGCTTAATTTGGCTTTGCAAAAGTTTGCCCTCGATAAAATTGTTGCTAAGGGGTATATGGCTATAATACCCCCTTATATGATAAAAAGAAGGCCATATGAAGGGGTTATTAGTTTTGAAACATTTGCTGATGCAATTTATAAAATTGAACAAGAAGATTTGTATTTAATAGCAACAAGTGAGCATAGTATAGCCGCTTTGCATATGAATGAAGTGTTAAATGAAAAAGACTTGCCATTAAAATATGTTGGTATAAGTCCTTGTTTTAGAAAAGAAGCAGGAGCGCATGGTAAAGATACTAAAGGAATCTTTAGAATTCATCAGTTCAACAAAGTCGAGCAGTTTATTTTCTGCAGACCTGAAGATAGTCAGAAATTACATGAAGAAATAATAGCTAATAGTGAAGAGATCATCAAAGCTTTAGAGATTCCTTATCGTCTTGTCCTCCTTTCAAGTGGAGAAACAGGAAAAATTAGTGCAAAAACTTATGATATTGAAGCCTGGTTTCCTGGACAGCAAGCATATCGTGAAATTGTAAGTGGAAGTAATTGTCTTGATTTTCAGGCAAGAAGATTAGGGATAAAGTATTATAAGAATGGAGAGCGGATTTTTGTACATACTCTAAATTGTACCGGTTTAGCTATCGAGCGGACATTGGCATGTCTTGTTGAAAATCACTATGATGCAAAAAGCAAAAGCATAAAAATTCCTAAAGCACTTTGGCCTTATACAGGCTTTAAAGAGATTAAGTTATAAATTATATAACTTTTTCTAAATTAACTTTTCTTCAACTTTCTAAAAAATTGCTTAAGATCATTTAACCACTCTTTTTGCAATTTTTTGAATCTCATGACAGCAGATGGGTGATAGGTAGAGAAAAAGAGAATTCCATTCTTTTCAAAAAATTTTCCTCGTACAGTTTTAAGTTCTTTAGAAAGTAAAGCTTTTGTTGCAATCTCACCAAGTAGCAAGACAGCTTTTGGTTTTATGGTTTCAATTTGTGCTAGAGTATATGGTAAGCATGTAGCAATTTCATCTTGCCTTGGTTTTCGGTTGCGTAAAGGAAAACATTTGACAATTGAGGTGATAAAAAAATTATTTCGCTGTTTACCAAACTGTTCAAGAGTTGAAGTTAAGAATCTTCCTGCTCTGCCAACAAAAGGTCTTCCTGTAGCATCTTCTTTCTTTCCTGGAGCCTGACCTATTATCATTATTTCTGCTTTTGCATTACCTTCACCAGGTACTGCATGCTTGCGTGTTTTCCACAGCCTGCATTTCCTGCATTTAGAAATCTCTTTTGCCAGTTCTTCCAGTTTCATTTCAAAAAAGTCCCCGCGGCCGGACTCGAACCAGCAACCCCTCGGTATCTGCATCATAACTTAAATGAGCACGAGCTGGACAGCTCTCATTGATGCTTAAGCTTGGCTTAAGCTGCTCAAGCTTCTACAGCCGAGTGCTCTACCGTTGAGCTACGCGGGGATAAAGAATAAAGTAAAAACAATATTTAAATTTTTTTAAGACAATTTTAATTCCATTAACTTATTATAAATCTCTTTTTTATTATAAAAAAGAATGTCATGACAAAAATTTTCTAATTCCCATTGACATCTTTTACAATGATCAAATTGTGGAGATGCAATGAAAGGAACAAAACTTTTCCCGAAATCTCTGATTAATGTTATTAAGTAATTTACATCAATATCGTCTCTACCTGTTGGTTTTTCACAAATTTCAAGATCTTTATTGCTGGCAAATAAGGGTAAGAAATATAAGATAATTGCTGGTTCTATAGAGCGCGGGACTTTTATGATTCCTTCGTCTCTTAAAGCATTGAAGGCAAGTTTATAAATTGTAAGTTGCACTGACAAATCTCTAGTTATATTACTTACAGGGTTTCCTGTTTTATAATCAATTATTGCAATTTTATCTTGATTTAATTCAACTTTGTCAAATACTCCCACAAATCTATAAGTAGTTCCTTTAAGATTGATTTTTACATCAAATTTATATTCAATAAGTAGATTAGTCCTCGGTTTATCTTTTTCTTTTTCATAAAATTTTTCCAAGATTTTTTTTCCATTATTAAAAATTATATACGGCTGTTCTTTATAGTCGAAGTATATATCTTCTGAATGCACTTGTCTGTACCATCTTGCTTTCCATCCAAGAATTTTACTTTTCTTTCTATTTTTGACTATCTCTTTCCCATCAATTAATTCTTCAAGAGTAGAAAGATTACCTCTATTAAAATCAGCAATTACGTTATGCATAGCTGCTCCAGCTTTAATGTTTACTGGAACTTTTCTTGGTTTAAGGTTCATTACATATTGTAAAAAATAAGCAAAGGGGCAGCCACGATAAGTTGTTAATTTTGATGCACTTATTTCACTAATTACATCCTTATTTTTAATTAAAGTAGGCTCCTTAAGTTCATCGAGTTTTGCATTTATTTTTTCACAGATTTCTTCTATGCTCTCTTTGCTTTTCTTTGCACCATCCACTTGTGTTTTATCTATTTTAATTCCCGATTCTTCAATCCTCTTTTGCTTTATTTCTTCAATTTTATATTGGGGAAGGCTATATTTCTCAATATTGAACAAATTTTTCCTCACCATTATAAAAATTATTTCAAATATTCTACCTTATCTTCAATTGTTCTTGATTTTTGTACTTCATTTAAGCTTTTATAACTTCCATCGTTTTGTTGTAAGTAAATAAATTTATCTCCTCGTTTTGTTGTTACAACTATATCAGGTCTGTTATCCCCATTTATGTCATTAATATACACTGAATCAGGTTTAAAACTCCATTGTAAAAAGCTGAACCACATGATTGATACCCCTAAAAGAAAATATGTCGATATAAAGTATGATCTTTCATTTTTTTCTTCTTTCATCTTCCAATTCTAATTTTTAACTTCATTAGGTTATTTGATTATACTTTATAAATCTTACTATTTTTATCACTTAAAAAAGAATATAAAAGATTATGATAACAAACTCAATGCGCCGGCCGGGATTCGAACCCAGGTTACGAGCTTGGCAAGCTCGTGTCATAGCCAGTCTAGACCACCGGCGCTTTAATAAAGGAAAGTGCTAAATTTTATAAAACTTATTATAAACTTACTTTTAAGCTTACTTTTGCTCTTTGTTTTCTTCGTAAGAAATTAAACCTTGCCATAAATCTCCTCTTGTCTTAGCTTCTTCCATTCTATTTATAATTGTTCGAAACATTCTTTCACCCCACACTTTGTTCCCACAATCATCGCATACATCGACGGGACGTTCGTCATTTATTTGAGCATTGCAATAAACACACTTCTTCATTTTCACACTTTTTATCCTCTTTTTTATTTTTCGTTCTTCCTTCAATCACCTTTTATTTAAAAATTTTATGGCCCCGCCAGGATTCGAACCTGGGACCTTTCGCACGTCAAGCGAACGTCTTAACCACTAGACCACGGGGCCTAAAATAATTAAGTTATCACTTTTAAAAATTTTAATCCTTGTACAATTTTTTTCTTAGATCCGCAAATTCATGTTGCCCACCGAGAAGCAAAGTTGTGATAGGGGCTTCTTGCTTAACCAAATAAGAGATATTATTAAAAAGTTTCCTTATTTCCCATTGGGCATTTTCATCTTCTCTAGTTCGCGAAAGATGATAGAGTTGTCGCAAATTTGTTGCCAGCAAAACTCTTCTCTTATGTGCATTTGTTAAGCAATATTCAGCAGCTTTGCCATATTTTGAAAATTCATAATAGAGTTCACTTGAAGCATCGCAAACTTCTTTTAATTTTTTATCAAAACCAATTTCTTGAATATTTGGGGGGATAGTATAGCCAAGTTCAGGATTATAGTCCTGGGCGAGGAGAGTGTTCATTCGGTGTCGTTTTAACTGAGCAAAACAACTTGCGCTAACAATTGCTTCAAAAATTAATCCTGAGATTTCAAATTCTCTAGGCATTTTGTCATATTCACTTAAGTATTTTAACCCTTCAAGAAAAAAATTTTTATCATCATTATTTTGGATTAATAAAATTGCTAATGCATAACATTCTACGATACTTAATTTGGAATTTCTATGGATTAATGCGGCAAGAATATTTACATCAAGATTACCATGGATAACACGAATAACGTTTCTATCAGGGCTTTTGTTTGTAAAAAGAGTTTCACAAGTTTCGACATTAATTTTTTTTAAATATTTTTTTATTGTTTTTTCAACCACTTCTTCCAAATTTTTTCGTGTAGACTTAAAATTATCTTCAACGAGTTTTTTGCCTTGAATCTGCTCAAATAATTCAGCATCAGTCAATTGAATTAATGAAGGTGCTATCTTAACTGTTTCTTCAAAAAGCTTTTTTGCAAATTCTCGCTGTTCATCGAGCTTGCCATATTTGTTCACTCTTATTGCATATTCTAAAGTTTGGCCAGTATAAGAACAACCAAGCTGTGTTTCTGTTGCCAAACTAAGGCTATATCTTGCATCCTCCTTAGCCGAATTTTCTAATTTTTTTAAAATTTTTTCTTTTTCGTTTTCACTCTTCATTTCTCCAATTTTTTTAGCGTATTTCTCCTTTAGATAATCAAACAGTTTTTTATTAGCTTCGAAATAAAAATTATTTTGTAAGGCAACTAGTTTTTCAAATTTTTCTAAATCTTCTTGTGAAAATTCTTTTGGCCTTACATAATCGCCAGTTAAGGTAACATATCTTTGTGATTTTTCTGTATAGCCGGCGAGACGTCTTTCTTCAATAGCTTCAACAGCAAGTCTTGAAACTTTTTGGATATTAAAATTAAATATTGCATGATCAGCTATACTTTGATGTCCGATGCCAAGAATATTAGTGATCGACCTTCGCGCACTTTCAGTGTCATTAATTGAGTTTTCAAGCAATTCATCAACTGAAAGATTACTTCGTGAAATTCTGGCATAAGCAGCAGTTATTGTCTCAGGAGTTAATGCATTTTTTTCTGCGTCACTTAAACTTAAGCCTTGCTTTATTTTCTCGAGGAGCTTTAAAGGAACGTTAATCCCAACTAATTTAACTTCCATTCGTCAAAAAAATTTAGTAATAAATAAATCTTTGTAATTGAATACCAGTAATAAAATCAACTACATTTTTGTCTATTAATAAATTTTCAAAAAATTTTTATATTTTAGCTTTAAGATTAAGTATGATCTCAGACAAATTATTTACAATTGGTATCTCCCTTATAATTATAGGGATAATAATTGTATTTATCGCATCTCTAGGTAGTTTGTTTGGAAAAAAAACAAAAACTGAGGTAGGTTTTGGTGGGTTTATAGGCCCAATCCCTTTTGGAGTTTTTTCTAGCAAGCAAGCCTTCTGGATTTGGCTTGCTCTTTTCTTACTTTTTATATTTATCTTAATTATTTTTATTATTATTAACAAATTTATCTTCAAGTAACATGTGTGGCATAGTGGGCTATGTAGGCAAAGAAATTGAGGTCAGCAAGGTAGCAATTAAAGCTTTGAAAAGACTGGAGTATAGAGGTTATGATAGTGCTGGGATTGCGTTTAAAAAAAGTAATATTGTGGAGATAAGAAAAAATAAAGGGAAAATAGATTCTATTAAAGAACTTATCTTCAACCATAGAGAGAGCTCATTCATTGCCCATACGAGATGGGCGACGCACGGAGCTCCAAATCAGATCAATGCGCATCCTCATGCCGATTGTAAAAATACTTTAGCTATAGTCCACAATGGTATTATAGAAAATTATTCATCGCTTAAAGAAATATTAATCAAAGAGGGACACAAATTTAAAAGTGAAACAGATAGCGAGGTTATTGCTCACTTAATAGAAAAATTTTATGAAGGCGATTTTATTGAAGCATTCAAAAAAACATTAATGCTTCTCGAAGGAGCTTATGCAATAGTTGCGTTACACAGAGATCATGATTTTTTATTAGCTACAAGAAAAGGAAGCCCTCTTGTTATTGGTATAAAAGATAAAGAAAAATTTGTTGCTTCTGATGTTGCCGCTTTTTTAGAGTATACAAAAAAAGTCATCTATCTTGAAGATAATGAAATTGCTTTATTAGCGAAAGATAAAGTAAAAGTTTTTCATAAAGACAAAGCAATTACAAAAGAAATACAACAAGTTGAGTGGAATCTTGAGCAATTAGAAAAAAAAGGCTACAAACATTTTATGTTAAAAGAGATAATGGAACAGCCGGAAGCAGTTGAAAACACATTAAGGGGTAGGCTAAAGAAAAGGATAAAGATAAGTGTGAATGTTCCAGAAAAAATTAATAAAATTATTATTATTGGTTGCGGTACAAGCTGGCATGCTGCTCTGGTTGGTAAGTATATTATAGAAAGTTTAACTAGAATTCCTGTTGAGGTAGACTATGCTTCTGAATTTCGGTATAGAAATCCTATAATAAATAAAGATGATCTCCTTGTTGTTATAAGTCAATCAGGTGAAACTATAGACAGTCTATTTGCATTAAAGCTTGCCAAAGAAAAAGGAGCTAAAACTTTAGGCATAGTTAATGTTGTAGGTTCTACTATAGCAAGAGAAGTTGATTCAGGAATTTACTTGCATGCTGGTCCTGAAATTGGGGTTGCATCAACAAAAGCATTTACATGCCAAATTGCGGCATTAACATTGCTTGCACTTTATCTTAATGAAAAAATTAACAAAGTTGATTGGAAAATTGATTGGAAAATAAAAAGCTTTAAACAAGAGCTTAAAAAAATCCCTGAAAAAATTGAAGAAATACTTAAAAATCATAAGAAAATTAAAAAAATTGCAGAAAAATTTAAAGATGCAAAAAACTTTTTGTTTCTTGCTAGAGGGATTAATTTTCCAACAGCTTTAGAAGGAGCCTTAAAATTAAAAGAGATAAGCTATATACATGCTGAAGGTTATCCTGCTGGAGAAATGAAACATGGGCCTATTGCTTTAGTAGATGAGAATGTTCCTAGTATATTTATAGCAATTAAAGGTAAAGATCACAAAAAAATTTTAAATAACATGCAAGAAATCAAGGCACGGAAAGGAAAAATTATAGCAATAGCCACTAAAAAAGATGATGAAATAAAAAAGTTTGCTGATTATTTAATTTATATTCCTAAAACAATTGAAGAGCTATCACCAATGTTGACTGTTATTCCATTACAACTTCTTGCTTATTATATAGCAGATTTAAAAGGGTGTGATGTTGATAAACCAAGAAACTTGGCTAAAAGTGTAACAGTTGAATAATCAATCGAGTAATTAATTGAGCCATTTTCTTTTTAATTTTAAAAATTTTCCTTCTAAAATTGATTGTCTTATTTCATCAAGAAGATATTTAAAATAGTGGACATTATGATAACTAAGCAATGTATAAGCTAAAAGTTCTTTATTAATAAATAAAAACCTGATGTAAGCTCGAGAAAAGTTCTTACAAACATAACAATTGCAATGCTTATCCAGAGGAGAATTATCATATTTAAAGGTTGCTGCCTTAATGTTAGCCCGAAATTTATTACTTTGCTTTCCTCCACTTTCCGGCCTAATAAAGAAATATCCAACTCTTGCAAGCCTAGTTGGAGTTACACAATCAAACATATCAATTCCTTGCTCAATACAAAAGAATAAATCTTCAATTGTGCCGATACCAAGCATATGCAATGGTTTTTCTCTATCGAGATATTTTAAAGTGTATTTTGTCAGTTCTTGCATTTCATTTTTGTTTCTTCCAAGAAAGCCACCGATACCTATACCATCAAAATCATGTGCTGAGACAAATTCTGCTGATTCACGTCGTAGATCTTTAAAAATTCCTCCCTGGATAATACCAAAAAGTGCATTTTTACTCTTTTTTGCTTCAAGACATCGAAGTGCCCACCTATGTGTTCTTAAGAGGGATAGTTTTGTATAGGCATAATTATTAAAGACAGATGTGCACTCATCAAAAACAAACATGATATCAGAACCAAGTTTTTCTTGTATGTTTATACTTTTTTCAGGGGTAAATCTATGAATCGAACCATCAATGTAAGACTTAAATGTCACACCTTTATCATCGACATAAGCAAATTTTTCTTTTGGCTTTAAATTTTTTCTTATTTTTTCCACTATATCAGCATCATCATTAAAATAACCTATTTTATTTATTCCATGTTCAATGTAAAAGCCAAGACTAAAAACCTGGAAACCGCCGGAATCTGTGATAATTGGTTTTTTCCATCCAATAAATTTATGTAAACCTCCTTGTTTAGCTATATAATCAATGTTACCTTTCAAATATAAATGAAAAGCATTGCTAAGAATTGCTTCAACTCCGATTTCTTCAAGCTGTGCTGGGGTCAGAGCTTTAACACTCCCAGCAGTTGCTATTGGAAATAAAATTGGAGTTTTAAAAATTCCATGATTTGTTTTTATTCTCCCAATTCTTGCTTCTGTTTTCCCATCCTCAGCTAAAATTTCAAATTTCATTTTATAATTTCAATTTGCTCTTGATTTTCCAAAATTATTTCCGGCTTTCCTTTATATTCTTTTATAATTCCTTTCACTTTAACAATTTTGTTTTTATAAATACTTACATCTTGAAAATTATTTAGGCTAGAAGAAAAAATAACTGCAGTGAAACATTGATAAGGGTATGGTTTTTCAAAATTTAAGAAAGTAGTGTTTGTCTTACTCTTGCCGATATCAACAACTGTTCCCTCAACAATTTTTTCTTCACCAATATAGTTTTTCGCATCGCAAGCATAAATAGAATCATTCAAATTCTGTAAGTTAGCTGGTCTTAAGGATTCTGAAAAGGTGTTGTTCCATTTGCATCCCATCCTATTTTCTCTCGCTTCCCTTTCCGCCTCAATAAATAGATCTTTATAAGGGTCATCACTCACGCGAGCAATAACATCTCCCTCTCTTACAAGTTTCAAATTAATATTTTCTCCATTTAAGATTATATATCGCAACATTCTTCCATAAGAATCCCTATCTTCATTGAAGTATTCTAAATAAACTTCTTCATTGAGCAAGAATTCTTCAAGCCGCTTTTTGGCTGCATTGTAACAAGGATAACCCTTTTCATCAGCATCAACACCGAGAAGTCTAACACTCTCGCCTTCGATAATTATAGTATCTCCATCAATTATTTTTGTCACCACTTTTGGCCCACTCACATGTTTTTCAAATTTTTCAAACCTTGAATCATCAACACTACTACCATCCCCTCCTCTATTTTTTTCTTTTAGATAGTCAATAGCAACAAAAAGTATTATGGCAATCAATATTACTACTAACCCTTTAATCAGATTGCTCTTGAATTCCATAAAGGAAGAAAAGTTTTTAAAATAAAAACTTATCTAAAATAAAGAAGAAAAGAATGAAAACAAAATCAAATTTTATATTTGTTTTTCTCTTAGTCTTAGTCTTAACTATAATCTTTCTTGCTGGATGCAAAAAAAGTGCTCAAAAACAAGTAGAAGAAAGCATTACAACTGAAACAGAAGAAGTAGGAAAAGAAAGCATAGGATTACCTGCTGAAATAATCTGGCTGTTTGAAAAAAGTGCAAATGTCAAGAGTATGCAATATGTTTATGTAAGCTCAGTTTTGGTAGACAATGATAAATACAAAGTTAAAGGCAATAAAATAAAAGTAGAATTAATGCATATGTATAGATTTAATAAAACTGATTACTACGATGTTGTTTATCTTGATACTAACGAGAAAAAAGCAAAAGCTTATTGTGAGCTTGACAGAGATTGTTATGCAATAAAGGATAGAGAGTACGAAGTTGGTTTTGCTTATTATTATCGAAACACACCTCTTGATTGGATTGAAAAACTCAAAAGTGCTAAAGATTTTGTGAAACTCAACACAGAGCTCATTGAGAATAAACAATCAGTACATTATTCTTTCACTCTGGAAAATAAGAGTGGGGAAGTTTGGATATGGGAATATTGGGGCCTCCCACTTAAGATTATTTTGAATGGCAAGAGCTATGCATTCATTGGGCTTACGGTTAATAGCTTACAAGATAGTGATGTTGTGAGAGGGTAATGGGACAATATAAATGTGGTACAAACTTTCTAATAAAAAATGAATGAGCATAAATTAAATAAAGTTGAAGGGTATAAAGAGGTAATCCCTTATGTATATGTTGGAATGAACAAATGTTGTCGACCAACTTTTGCAATGATTAATGGAGAAAAAGTTGATATAAATTTTAATGGACCACTAAATACAGATCTGCTAGGTAATGGAGCAAATTTTATTGCTTCACTTATTAAACAAAAAATAAAGGTTTGTATAAATTATGAAAACCAGAATACAAAAGCAATATTTTTTCTTATTGCTTATTTTATTATGAAAGGAAAAAGCATCGATGATTCAATAAGCCTTATAAAGAAAAAAATAAATATATTTAATATAAATAATCAAGAAAAAAAATTGCTTCAGGATTTCCAAAAACAATTTAAAAATGAAAACTAGATTGCCTTACTCTGATGTTGAACTTATGAAAAAGATTCCTTGCAGCAAAGAAGAACTTCTAATGTTCAAAAAAGTAAGAGAAGAAACATTGAAAGAAGCAGCAGCATATAAAAAAAGATATTTTTCTAAGCAAATAAAAATTTTAGGCATAAGTGGAAGTATGCGAGCTAAAGATGATTGCCCAAAAGAAGATTCAACCACAGAATTTCTTTTGAAAGCAGCATTAAAGAAAGCTAATCAGCTTGGTGCAAGGACTGAACTTTTAAAATTAAGAGAGTACGAAATAAGGCCATGTAAAGGATGTTATAGTACAACCAACACTCAATGCCATTTTCCTTGTAGTTGCTATCCTTTCGGCGAGTATGGAGATGACATGACAAATAAGTTATATTGGAAAGTTTTGGATGCTGATGGGATTATTTGGGCCACACCAGTGCATAATTTCAAAATTTCTTCATTAATGGCCCTCTTTCTTGATAGGTTAATAAGCATGGATGGAAGTTTAAGACCGGCCAATCTAAATGATATAAAAAATAAAGAGCTAAACATAAAGCATACAAAGTTTATAGAATTAACAGCCGATGATAAAATTTTTGGATCTGGTTTTTTGAGAAGATTTATTGGAAAAGTTGCTGGGATAATTGTAAGTGGGCATGAAGTAGGAGCATCACTAACTATTTCCTCTCTTTTCATGACACTAAATCATTTTGGAATGATTTTTCCTCCATTTAGTAATATATATGCGATAAATACTGTTTGTGAAGGTACTTATCATGACTCGAAAAAACTAAAAAGTGAATGTTACTTAAAAGAAGCAGAGAGACTAGCTGAGAATATTATTACAACAATAAAAATTGTCAAGCAAAATCCAAGGTTATTTTGGAAGTATGACCAAAAGAGTAACTAAATAATATAAAAATATAAAAGATCATGAAAAACCGAATTGTTGGTTTTATCATATTAGGAATCGCTGTTCTAATTGGGTATATAATATTATCATTCAATAGAGCGCTAACCAGTATAGTGAATGCTATATGTACTCATGGACCTTCTTGTCCGATGTCAGGAACAATCAAATTTCAAACAAATGTAAGCTTAGGAATAATGATTTTTATTATTATTATTGCACTTTATCTAATTTTCTTTGGCGAAGAAGAGAAGGTAATAACAAAGACTAGAACAATTAGACCACGAATTGAACCAAGGAAAATTACAAAAGAACATTATCAAAAAATATTAAAAAGTTTAAGTGATGATGAAAGGGCTGTTTTAGAAAGAATAATTGAATCTGAAGGAGCTATATTTCAATCAGATTTAGTTGATAAGGCTGGATTAAGTAAAGTTAAAATTACAAGAATTCTTGATAAATTAGAAGGGAGAGGGTTAGTTGAAAGGAGAAGAAGAGGAATGACAAATGTTGTGATTCTTAAGCATGAAGCATAAAGCTAGTGGCAACAACTGGGGCCATGATTCTTTTTTTCATGCGTTTTTAATTGTTTTTTATATTCATTTAAACATTTCTGTGAGCAAAACCACTCTCCATACTTTTTAATTCCTCTGCCTTTTTCTTCTTTCATTCCACATATTGGATCTTTTTTCTTAAATAAACTAAATACCATTTTGTAGCATATTCTTATATTTTAAATTTTTTACTCTTATTTTTTTTCTAAAATCTTTAGCTCAATAATTACATCAAGGCCAGCAAATTCTGGATTGCTGTCTAGCACAATAGACGTTTCATTTAAATTCACTACTTTTCCTTGAGTATTGCCTAAAATAATTATATTGTCAAGAGCAGGAGTTAACGTAAGATAGATGTAATCTTTATCTATTGAAATTGTCAAATTACCGGCAGGAATCTTGATTGTCTGTTCATATGCATTAAGCTTTGCCTTTATTTTATCCGAAGTAACTTCAGTTATGTTCATGAACATTATTTCATTTAAAGGGATTATTTTTCCTGGTTGGGCATCTATGATCAGCTCAACATCCGTGCCATTTATTTTCAACACTTTATACTGTAGAGGATCTCCAGGAACGTTATATGTTTTGTTTACAACTGGCGTTTCACCAAAAACTTGAATAACATTTTGTAAA
Source organism: Candidatus Pacearchaeota archaeon (assembly GCA_038890875.1). Classification (GTDB taxonomy): domain Archaea; phylum Nanobdellota; class Nanobdellia; order Pacearchaeales; family JAPDKA01; genus JAWAFA01. The sequence continues at coordinate 85,946 of JAWAFA010000002.1, forward strand.
GGAAGATTAAAGATTCTATCCATTTCTCTTTCTCTAATAATTTTTTCTGTTCGATTGATAATAAAAACCTTATTTAAATCATACTCACCGAAAGCATCCTTTGCTGCAAGCTTTAAATGTACTTCTTCGCCTTCACTCATGTTAATAATTTTATTATCAATAACAAGAGAGTTAAGACCTAAGTCACGAGAAACTTTTCCAATTACAGAATCAAGCATTCCTGATTTAAGAACAGTTTCATTTTCAAGTTTTATTACATATTGTAGCTTTACGCTTGATATTGCCTTTGTCGTCAATTCATTCTTTATTCCCGAAATAATAAAGAGGTTGGCAATAAAAATTATTATTATCACTGATGCTAAGAGCAAAGTAATTTTGTTAAAATCAAATTTTTTCATTTTTTGCAAGCTTTATTATTTATAAAGTTAACTAGGAAATGCTTAAATTTGGCAATTCCATCTCAACAACCTCCTACCATCCCTGTTGATCGTGCACTTGAAGTAGTGCTTGGACTTGAAATTGAACTCTGTGTCGATTGTGTTAAACTTGTTTTTATGCTAAAACCAGACAACTTTGCTTTTATACTGCCAAGTTCAATTGTCTGCACGATGGAAAAGACTAAAAGCACTCCAAGTACTATTGCTAAGATTATTTCAATTTTTACCATTTTAACAACCACCCACCATTTCTCCACCAGAAGTGGTTCCTCTTTCTATTCCTCTATATTTATTTGAAGCAAGATTAATATAATTAAGCTCTATGCCTTTTTCTTTTAAAACAGCCGCCTTTTGCTCATGAATGCCTGGAAAGAATAATACTTTCCATTTTCCTAATTCCTCTAATATTTGTTCATTTGACATCTCTGGATGATATGTCAATAAATATTTTGCTAATCCGCGCATTGCATAGCTATGAGCGCAACCACAAGCCGGGCTTCCATCTTTGAAAATAATTGCTGCCGCACCACAGCAATATTCACATGATATTTGTAAGCCTATTTCTATATATCTCTGCAATTTTTCACCACTTAAAGTTATTTTATTATCAAAAGACCCTAATTTAGCGATTGTCTCATCAGCAAGTCTTGGATTGTTGGGAGATACATCATCATATCTTATCCCTAACTCAGAGCCATAAACTGGTGGAACTCCTGTCGGGATAATATCAGAAATAGTAAAACCTGTTATTTGAGCTGAGTTCGAACTTATTTTTTTCGCGATCGAAGAAATTTGAAATTGATTATAAACTAACAAAATCGCGATAATAAACATAAGGCCTATTAGGGTATACAACAAATTATTTTTGCTTTTTCCTTTTTCAACATCATAACTTGTATCACTTATTTTACTCATATTCATTATTTCATCTTTTTTGATTTTGCTTCGTTTTTGTTTTTACTTTAATTTTTTCATCCTAAGTTCCTATTTGAAACACTTTAAAAACTTATCTATGAAACTAGTTTCAAACAAAGCTTTAAAAACCATTTCTCACAAACGAATAAAAGAAATAAAAGAAAATTAAATTTAATTGTTGATATAACAATGAGTGAGGATTCGATGAAGATAATTTCAGTGCTTATTATAGCAGGATTAGTGGCGGCAGGATTTTTGATATTTGTGCTTCCAGCAATAACTGGGAATATAGTTAGAGATGGAAGATTACCACCATATGCTCAAAGTGGAAAAATAAGAGAGGCTTATCAATTTGCCGCTACAAATCCTTCTGACCTAGAAGGAATTCCCTGTTCATGCGGATGTATGCAGCATTTACATGATGGTAGGATACATAGGAGGGGCCTACTCGATTGCTTTATGAGAGAAGATGGTAACTTTGAGAGACATGGTTCACAATGTGAGATGTGTATAAACGCTGTGCTTGATGTTAAAGAATGGAAAGAACAGGGATTTAGTTATGATGAAATCAAAGCAAAGATAATTAAAAAATATGGTGGTGGATTTTATTAAAATGAAAAATGCAAAGAAAACATTAATTGTTTTAGCTATTTTAATATTGATAAGCTCTTTTGTCTTTGCCCATACGCAGGAAGAAATTGTTGAGGCCAAAAAGATTATTGATGCTAATATAAGTTGCAGTAATCTTTCAGAAGAGCAGTTAAATATTTTAGGAGATTATTTTATGGAGCAAATGCATCCTGGAGAGGTGCATGAATTAATGCATGAAATGATGGGCGGTGAAAATTCCTCTTTGGTGAAACAGATGCATATTAACATGGCAAGAATGATGTATTGTAATGGAGGGTATGAGGAAAGAATAACGGAAGGAAGAATGATGGGAGCTTGTATGATGGGAAGAATGATGGATATGGATAATATTTATAATTATAAACAAAATTCTTATCAAAGTATATTTTATATAACCATGGCCTTACTTGCAATTTCGTTAGTTTTGCTTATAGCAATAATAATGTTAGTTATTATTAAAGCAAAAAAATAAAGAAAAAATGAAAAAAAATTTAATCTTCCAAACTTCAATCTTGCTTGCAATTTTGTTTCCCTTAATTATTCCACTTGCCTCCGCTCACTGCCCATTATGTACTGCAGGAGCCGCTGTTGCTGCAGGAGCAGCCACATGGTTAGGAGTTAATATTATGGTAATAGGTTTGTTTATTGGAGCATTCGCAACTTCACTTGGGTTTTGGGTATCTAATCTATTAAGAAAAAAGTTCGTAAGTTTCCCTCTGCAAACATTATTAATTGTAACAGTTTCATTTTTGCTAACAGTACTTCCGATTATTCCTGTGGTTGAAGGTAGTGATGTTAATTTTTCAGTTAGTAGAGTTAATAACTTCTTGATTGGGAGCGTGATTGGTTTAGTAATCGTTGCATTATCCCCTCTTTTAAGTAGCGGGATGACAAAAATAAGGAAAGGAAAATTCTTCCCATTCCAAGGTATAATAATTACAATATTATTATTAATTGTAGCAGGAGTAATCATTCAATTTTTAACTTAAAATGAATCTCTTTTATATAACTCTAGCAATAACCTTGCTTTTCTTTGTGCTTTTAATAGTGAAAGCAGTGATAAATAAATTCAAAAAGTTTGATTTTTGTGTTATCTGCGCTTCTGTTAGCTTAACCTGGCTTTTCTTACTTGTTCTTTTTTATTTAGGGTTATATGGGAATATCGTATTAATTGCCCTATTAATGGGTGGGAGTGTTGTTGGACTTTTTTATTTTATTGAAAGAAAGATAGCCAAAACAAAAAATAAAGAGCTTACATTGTTCAGGCTTCCCTTTTTATTAACATTGATATTTATTGCCTATACTCTTTTATTTTATTCATATTTTGATATAAGAGTAGTTTATTTACTTGCCTTACTGTGGCTTCTATTCTTTTTTATTTTTTTATATAGAAAAAATCCTAAATTAAAAAAAATAATAAATAAAATCATTGAATGTTGCAAAAGATGGTAAAAAAAAATGCAAGAAATAAAGTAATAGTTAAATCAGTTTTAAAAGGAATTTTGGCTTCAATTATCCTACTTGCATTTTTCTTCCTAATTTTTACTTGGGTAAGTGGCATTACTTTTGCTTTAAATCAGTTAATGCTACTCTGGCCATTCGTTTTTGCTTTATCGTTTGGTTTTGGCTTACAGTTTGGGCTTTATTCTTTTTTAAAAGATGCTTTAAAAATAAAAAATATAGTAGCTAAAACTACAGTAACTGGGAGCGGAGTTATTTCTACTGGCTCTATGGCTGCTTGTTGTGCGCATTTTATTCCTTCCTTAATACCTATTTTAGGATTGTCTATTGCTCCTGGCCTCTCAGGAGTTTTGATAGAATCAATGAGATATCAAAAACTGTTCTTTAGCATCGGTATCATAGCAAATATCATTGGAATTATAACGATGGTAAGAATGATAAAAACAAGGCCTAAATAAAATGAAAAAAGAAAAAATAAAAGAAGAAAAGGAAATAAAAGAAAATAAAAACAATAAAGCTAAGTATTTTATAATTAGTTTTTTAATTTTTTTATTAGTTTTATCAATCATTGGTTTTATAATATTGAGCAAAACAAGTACAACGATGACGATAACGCAGAGTTACATTGACTCAGATAAATGTAAGCCTCCCGCAGGGTATAATGAAGAAGAGTGGCGAGAACATATGAGCCATCATCCAAACATATATAAGGAATGTTTAAATAATTAAATTTTGTATATTAATACAAATTAACATAGAAAATGGCTGAAGATAAAACTTTGAGGTTAATAGTCGGGGTAATACTTGTAATAATTGCTCTGCCTAGTTTAGGGATGATAACTATGATGAGTTCGATGGGTTTTGGAATGATGTGGTATAATAATTTTGGTTTTTTGATGATGTACCTTACAGGCTATTTGTTAACAATAGGGTTATTAATTTTAGGGATCTACTTAATTTATCAAGGTTTGAAAGAGTAAATGTAATATGGTAAATAAAAAAATAAAAATTTTGATTGTAGTAATTGTTCTAATCCTAATAGCAATATATTTTATAGCAAAATCTAAGACGTTAAAGATAGATCTTAACGAGCCTACAATTGGTTATGATAATGCTAGCATAACAATTACTGAATTTAGTGATTTTGAATGCCCTTTTTGTGCTAGGTATAGCAGGGAGGTTTTTCCGATAATCAATGAAGAGTACATAAAAACAGGCAAAGTCAAATATATTTTTAGAAATTTTCCTTTAAGCATTCATAAAAACTCTAAAGAAGCTGCTGAAGCTTCAGAATGTGCAAATGAGCAAGGAAAGTTTTGGGAATATCATGAGATATTATTTGAGAGACAAAGTGAATGGAGTAATAATTTAAAAAAGTTGAATGATTATGCGAGTGATCTTGGGCTCGATATTGAAAAATTTAATGCATGTCTGGCTTCTAAAAAATATAGGTGGGAGGTTAAGGAAGATTTTGCTGATGGATTGAAGTTAGGGGTAAGTGGAACACCAACATTTTTTATAAATAATATTAAGATTGTTGGCGTGCAAAATTTTAACATTTTTAAGCAAGTCATAGAGCGAGAATTAAATAAATAAAATAATAAAGAAAATATGGCAACAACAAAAGAAAAGTATAATGCTATAGCAAGGTTTTATGACATTTATGAAAAAATTCCAGAAAAGCTTTTGTTTAGCAAATGGCGCACGCGATATTTAAGCAAATTGAAAGGTAAAATTCTTGAAGTTGGTATTGGAACAGGCAAGAGCCTTGATTATTACAATGATAAAGCAAGAGTAATCGGTATTGATTTTTCTGAAGAAATGCTAAAAAAAGCAAAACAAAAATTAAAAAAACTTGGAAAAAAGAATATTATTTTAAAACAAGGCGACGTTGAAAATCTAAAGTTTAAAAGTAATAGCTTTGACTATGTTGTAACATTTTTTGTTTTTTGTTCTGTGCCAGATCCAGTAAAGGGGTTGAAAGAAATAAAGCGAGTTTTAAAACCGCGAGGGAAGGCTATTTTTATAGAGCATGTGCTTAGTAAAAATAAATTTATTGCTTTTTTCCAGCATTTATTTAATCCTTTGAGCAGAGCATTATCAGGAGTAAATATAAATCGAAATACCAAATTGAATATCCTTAAGGCAGGACTAAGAATAGAAAAAGAAAAAAATCTTGCTCTCGGAGATATTTTTAAATTATTTGTTGCAAAAAAATAGAAAATAATAAAAATGATTAAAATAGTTAAATATTATGCTTGTAGCAAATGTGGATTAAAATATAAGTCTAAGAGATTGGCTAAAAAATGCGAAGAATGGTGTAAAAAATATAAAAGCTGCAATCTCAAGATCGCTAAACATGCAATAAAGGATCAATAAGTGAAAATGAAAGAACCTAAAATGAAAGAATTTTGTATATATCATCTCAAAAATTTAGATAAAAACAGAGAAAAGATAAAAAGTAAGCTAGAGCTAGGCCACCCAATTCATACTTTAATGTCCGAGCATGAAATAATTTTAAGTTTCTTAGATAAAATTAAAAAAATTAATTCAAAAATTCAAAAGATGAAGAGCTATAGAAAGGATAAGAGTTTTGAAATTTTAAAAAATACTGCAGAGCATTTAATAGAAGCTGAATCTCATCACGAAAGAGAAGAAAAAGTTTTATTTCCAGAACTAGAGAAAAGAGGTATTTTTGGTCCACCAGAGGTAATGAAAGAGGAACATAGAATCTTAAGAAAAGCTAAGAAGGAACTTTCAGGTCTAGCTAAAATGCCGATCAAAAATTTTTCTCAATTTAAAGAAAGATTAAAAGAGCTGGAGAATTTGATTACTCCAACATTAAAAGATCATATTGCCAAAGAAGACAATATCCTTTATCCAATGTCTTTGCAAGTGATTAAAAACGAAAAAGAATGGGCAATGATCAAGAAAAAATGCGATAAGATAGGATATTGTTGTTTTACACCAAACAAAAAATGTTAACTAGTACAAGAATATTTATCTTAAAGGGATTATATAATCATTTCATCTTTTGCACAGTTTTGGAAACAAAGTCAAGATAAAAAAATGGGGAAAATGAAAAAAATAATAATTCCAATTTCAGGAATGCATTGTGCTTCTTGTGCCCAAAAAATAGAATCAACTATTCAGCGATTAAAAGGGGTTGTTAAGGCGAGTGTTAACTTCGCTACAGAAAAAGCGATTGTTGAATTTGATGAGGCTTTGATTAATGAAAATGAGATAAATAATGCTATTGAGCAACTTGGCTATAAAGTTATCAGCGAGAAAGAAGAAACAAGAGAGATTAGATTAAAGATAATTGGTATGGATAACCCACATTGTATTAACGAAGTTAGCAATGCTCTAAAGATAAGGGGAGTTATTTCTAAAGAGCTTTTGCAGAATGAAAAAGGAATTATAAAGTATAATCCTAAAATAATCGACGCAGAAAAAATAAAGAAAGTAATAAAAAATGCCGGATATGAGCCAATTGAAGAAGAGGAAGAGTTAGTTGATAGAGAAAAGGAAGTGCGAGAGAAGGAAATTAGAAGATTAAAAAATCTTTTTTTAATTTCGCTTATACTATCAATTCCTATTTTTATTCTTTCATATCCTCAATGGTTCAAAATAACGATTCCTTACGAGAATATTGTGCTCTTTATTCTTACAACTCCAGTTCAATTATTTGTAGGATATAGGTTTTACAAAGGGGCTTTTTTTGCGCTAAAAGCAAAAACAGCCACAATGGACACTCTTATTGTTATTGGTACATCAGCTGCTTATATTTATAGTATACTTGCGACATTCACACCTTATTTTGGCAATTATACTTATTTTGAAGTTTCTGCAATAATAATAACATTTATTATTTTAGGAAAATGGCTTGAAGCTGTAACAAAAGGGAAGGCATCAGAGGCTATTAAAAAATTAATAGGTTTACAGCCAAAAAATGCAATTGTTATAAGAGAAGGGAAAGAAATACAAGTTCCAATAAATAATGTTGTTGTTGGTGATATTGTTGTCGTAAAACCAGGACAAAAAATACCCGTCGATGGTGTAGTTATAGATGGCCATTCCTCAGTTGATGAATCGATGATTACAGGAGAAAGTATACCTGTAGAAAAAAAGAAGGGGGATATAGTAATAGGAGGAACAATCAATAAACATGGCTCATTCAAGTTCAAAGCAACAAAAGTTGGGAAGGACACTGTCCTTAATCAAATAATAAGGTTAGTTGAAGAAGCTCAAGGAAGCAAAGCACCAATACAAAAATTAGCAGATAAAGTTAGTGGTTATTTTGTTCCGACAGTTATTATTATTGCAGTTTTAGCTTTCATAATCTGGTATTTTGTTGTAGGCCAAAGCTTTGTTTTTTCACTTAGCATCTTCATAGCAGTCTTGATTATAGCTTGTCCTTGTGCACTTGGCCTTGCAACGCCAACAGCGATAATGGTAGGAACTGGCAGAGTAGCTCAGCTAGGAATATTGATTAAAGAAGCTGAAGCATTAGAAAAAGCCCACAAATTAACAACTATTGTCTTTGATAAAACTGGAACCTTAACAGAAGGAAAACCTATTGTTACTGATATTCTCGCTATAGATAAAGTTGATAAAAAAGAAATTTTAAAATATGCTGCAACTGCCGAGAAAAGCTCCGAGCACCCCCTTGCTGATGCTATAATTAATAAAGCAAAAGAAGAAAAAATTAAAATTCCTGATGCTAATTTTTTTGAAGCAGTTCCCGGACAGGGGATTATTGCAAAATATGAAAGAAAAAAGATTTTTTTTGGTAATAGGGCTTTAATGAAAAAGTGGGGGATAAAATTTGAAACCATTGAAGAAACAATTAGAAGTTTAGAAAATGAGGGAAAAACAGTCATGATCTTAGCGATTAACAAAAAAATTGTTGGCCTAATTGCTGTTGCTGACACCCTAAAAAAATTTTCTAAAGAAGCCGTCCAAAAATTGAAAAAAATGGGTAAAGAAGTTATCATGATTACCGGCGATAATAAAAGAACGGCCAATGCTATAGCAAGACAGCTGGGCATTGATTATGTTCTTGCTGAAGTTTTTCCAGAGGATAAAGAAAAAAAGATTAGCCAATTACAAAAGAAAGGTAAAATAGTGGCAATGGTTGGTGATGGCATAAATGATGCTCCTGCACTTGCGAAAGCTGATATTGGCATTGCTATTGGGGCTGGAACAGATGTCGCACTGGAAACAGCGCAAATAGTTTTGATTAAAAATGATTTAAGAGATGTAATAACTGCAATCGATTTAAGTAGTTATACTATTAAAAAAATTAAACAAAATCTTTTTTGGGCATTTTTTTATAATTCTGCAGGCATACCTATAGCCGCAGGCATTTTATATCCCTTCACAGGATTTTTACTTAATCCAATTATTGCCGGAATGGCTATGGCATTTAGCTCTGTTTCTGTTGTTTCAAATTCTCTACTGATGAGAAGATATAACCCTAAATAAAAGCTAAATTGTAAAAAAGAGATAATAAAATTTATTAACTCAATTTCTTTTTCTTTTAAATGAGAATAAAACCAGGAAAGATAGTAAAAATAGTAAAAAAAGATGGTGAAACGGTTGAAGGAGTAGTAATACCGACTTCTGAAGAAATTGAAGGGATTGTTATCAAATTAGAGAGCGGTTATAATATTGGGATAAAAAAAGAAGAGATAAAAGAGATAAAGGAAGTAGGTGAGTCCAAACTTGAAAGGTTTCCTGAGGCCATGATTATTAGTAAAGCTAATAAAACGATAGCAGTTGTTATTGCTGGCGGAACAATAAGTAGTAGAGTTGATTATACAACTGGAGCTGTAAGTTCACTAATGAAGCCAGAAAACTTGCTTTTTCTTGTGCCAGAACTGGCAAAGCTTGCAAATATAAAAATAGATTTTGCTTTTTCTATACTTAGTGAAAATATCACAGCTGATCACTGGAAAATTTTAGCAAAAAAGTGTGAGAAGTTATTAAATGATAAAAGTATCGATGGGATTATAATCACCCATGGTACAGATACACTACATTATACAGCTGCTACGCTTAGTTTTATGCTGAAAAATATCAACAAACCAGTCGTTATTACATATGCCCAACGAAGTTCTGATAGACCATCTACAGATGCTGTTTTAAATTTAAAAGCAGCAGCTATTACTGCTTTGAGTGATATTGCTGAAGTTGTAGTTGTTGGGCACGCAGGTATTAATGACGATACTTGTTTTGTGTTGAGAGGAACAAAAGTAAGAAAAATGCATACAACAAGAAGAGATACATTTAGACCAATAAATACCTTACCAATTGCAATAATTAAAGATGATAAAATGGAAATGATTAGTGAGTATAACAAAAGGCAAGCAAAAAAAGAAAAAGCGATTGCTGATACAGCTTGGGAGGATAAAGTTGCGCTGATAAAATTTCATCCAAATGCTGATCCAAAAATTTTGGATTTTTATGCAAAAGAAGGTTATAAAGGAGTTATCATAGAAGCTACGGGCATGGGTCATGTAGCTATCGAAGGTAAAAAAAGTTGGCTTGATAAAATAAAAAATCTAAGCAAGAAGATGCTCATATGTTTTGCACCACAAACAATTTATGGTTCACTAAATCAAAATGTTTATAGTACGGCAAGATTGCTTGAAAAAGCGGGAGTTGTTTATTTGCACGATATGCTTCCTGAAACTGCTTATGTTAAGCTTTCTTATGTTTTAGGAAAAACGAAGAATATGGAAAAAGCAAAAGAGATGATGTTAGAAAACATTGCGCACGAAATCAATATACGTGAGATTCCTGAAAGCTTTCTTTATTAGTTTTATAATTTCAAACTTATAACTTTACTTACTCCATCTTGCATCGAAACTCCATAAATAAGATCGCCTTTGCTGATTGTTGCATCATTGTGACTAACAATTATACATTGACTATTCCCAATATGCTCCTTTAGAAGATTAGCCACACGTTCGCTATTATGTTTATCTAACTCAGCATCAATTTCATCAAAAATATAGAATGGATAAGGACTTAATTTTTGAATAGCAAATATAAAAGAGAGAGCCACGAGAACCTTTTCACCACCACTAAAGCTCATGGAATCAAATTGCTTTCTTCCAACCTGGATTATAACATCAACTCCTTTTTCAAATATGTTTTTTTCATCTTCCAATACTAGCTTAGCTTCTCTACCTTTCCAATCAAGTTTACTAAAATTCGTATTGAACTCTGAATTAATCTTTTCAAAAGTAGTTAAAAAAACTTTTCTTTTCTCTTTATTTATTTTTTCTATTTGATTAATTATTTCCTGCTTTTCTAGAATTATTTTATTAAGTTTTTCATTAACCTCTTCATATTCTTTTTTTACTTTCTCATAAGTTTCTAAAGCAAGAAGGTTGACATTACCAAACTCTTCTAACTTTATTTTTGTTTTTTGAAACTTTTCCTCAAGTTTTTCTAAAGGAAGTTTTATTTTTTTGAGTTCTTTTCCTGTAAATTCTTTCATTTCCTCCTCAAGTGCTTTTAATTCTGCATCATATTTAGCAAGGTTTATATTCATCTCATTAATTTTATTATCAATAATAAAAATTTCAGAGTGCAAACTTGAGGATCTTGCCTCTGTTTTGATTATCTCTTCATGTAGAATTTTTTTCTTTTCAATAAGATTCGAAAATTTTTTATAAATTTCATCATATTTTTCTTGTTTTTCTTTTAAAAGTGCAGAAATTTCTTGCAATTCATCTTCAACATTTTTTAAATTTTCTTCAGCTTTTGCTTTTTCTTTTTCTGTTCTGGTAAGAACGTCTTGTGCATTCTCAATTTCTCTTTCCTTTAATTCAACATCAAGAGTTAGCTGTTTATCAAAATCAAGTTTTTGTTTTATTTTTTCTTTTTCCAACAAATATGAATTAAGTTTACTTTTTATTTCAGAAAACTCTTCTTCTATCAAATCTTTTCCGCCAACATCTGCTTCAAGCTCAGAAATTTTTTTATTTAAAGTTTCTATTTTGCTTACAATTTCTTTCTTTTCTTTTAATAAATTCTCAATTTGGCTTTTTAATTCTTTAATTTTATAATTAATAAGTTCATTCTCTTTTTCTTTAGCATCTTCTTTTTCTTTTTCTTTCATAATATCTAAAATTTTAATTTGTAGATTTTTATTCTCAGCTGTCAATACCTTTATCTCGGCCAAGGCATTTTTTTCTTTTACTTCAATATTTTTGATTTTTTCGTTATATTCATGTTCAAGCTTTTTTTTATGCTCATCTTCAAGCTCACGCTTGCATTTAGGGCAAATTCTTAATTCCTGTAAATCTTGCCATTCTTTCATATAAAGTTCTTTCTCTCGCAAAAGGCTAGCAATTAGTTTTTCTTTTTCCTGGAGAGTATTGTTATTTTCCTCAAACTTTTTTTGTAAATTTTGCAATTCGGAACCGATCTCTTTATTCACCACATTTAATTTTGATTTTAATTCAGTTAGCGAGGCCTTCTTTTTTGTTATTTCTTCGCTTAATGTTAAAAAGTTTTTATTTAAGAAAGTGAGTCTTTCTTTTGATAATACTAATTCTCGTGCATTAGCTTCTAAAGTTTCCAACCTCTTTGTTAAATAGCTATATCTTTTTCTAGTTTCATCAATCTTTTTCTCACTACTTTCTAACTTTTTGTTTTCATCTTCCGCTAGCCTTTCTTTTTGTCTTCTCTTTAATTCACTAAGATCTTTTAAGCTTAGTTCAATTTCTTCTCTTAATTTTTTGATTTTTTCATCAGCTGAAGCAAGTTGAGTTTTCAATGAACTTCGTTTCATTTCAAGCTTGGTTACTTGTGTTTTAAGTTCAAGAATACTTGCTTGCATTTCTTTAAGCTCGACTCCAGAAATACTTTCAATATAACTATCGATAGATTCTATTTCCTTCTTTATTTGCTCAATGTTTTCCTTTAATTTTTTTTGTTCTTGCTCTTTTGCATTTCTTTTACTCTCTTCTTTTCTGAGCAAATTCAATAGCTTTTCTTTTTCATTAGTTTTTTCGCTCAGTTTTCTCTCAACAATAGAATATTTCAGATTTTCAAGATGTTGTTTTATTTGATTATAAAAAAGTGCTTGTTTACGCTCAGCTTCAAGATTTTTTAGAAAATGCTCCTTCTCACTAGAAATCGCTCTTATCTCTCTTATTTTTTCTTCTGTTTTTTCGAGCTCGCGCAAAGCTCTTTCTTTTCTTTCTTCATAAACACTTATTCCAGCAATATCTTCTATTAATCTTCGTCTTTCTTCTCCCCGCATTTCTACAAATTTAACTATCTCTCGCTGCTGAATCAAATTAAATCCATAAGGGCTCAAGTGTGCTTGCGTTAATAATTCTAAAATTTCACTTCTTGTTTTTGTTTTACCATTGATTTTATATATACTCGAACCATCTTCCTTCAGTATTCTTTCAATAACTACTTCTTCTGGAGTTTCATTATCTATCACAAAAGACTTATCATGATTATTGAAGACAAGCTGAAGATGGGCTCGGTCACTTCCACCAACATTCTTGCTTCCTTTAAAAAGTAAACTTTGGGCGCTATCTGCACGTAAACTTTTCATCGCTAATCTACCTAACACAAAACAGATTGCATCGATAATATTACTTTTCCCACTTCCATTTGGTCCGACAATTACATTTAAACCATCACTAAGGATTATTTCGGTTTTCTTTCCAAAGCTCTTAAATCCATCAATTACTAGTTTTTTTATATAAGCCATGGGATACTAGCGAGAAAATCTTTTAATTTTTTTTGTTTTGTTTTTTGTGTTTGCTTTTTTTTATAAGTTGCCCAGCTCTTTCTCATAAATTTTAATTTTTCATCGAGTTTTTTAAACTTTGAATAATTTTCTAAAAATTTAATAGTCCGAGGATCTGCAGGATAACCAGACCCAAAATCATAATTAAGAATTTTTTTTAATTTTGCTATTTCTCTTTCACGTTCTTGCTTAGCAAGAATACTGGCTGCAGCAACACACTTGTGCTGTTCAGCTTTATGTTTCGCTATTAACAATGTTTCTCTTTTTTCGATTTCTCCTCTTACTTCATTAGATAAATAATGCATAAGAAAGGCCCTCCATCTAATGATGTTATTTGAAGGGCAATCAACAATTATTATTTTTTCTATTTTTTCTTTTTCTAATTTTTCCCGATCTTTGTGGTCTTTACCTTTACAAATTGCATTAATTTCATTGACTAGATCATTAATAAGTGAGGCAAATTTAATAGCCTCTAGCTTATTCAAGTTGACTTGTGCTTTTAATCTAAAATCAATTTCTTCAGGACTAATTTTTATAATCTTATAAGTAAGACAATTATTTTTTATCTCACCTTCTAACCTCTTTCTCGCTGATGGCGAAAGCAGCTTACTGTCTTTAACACCTATACTAGTAAGGTATTCATTTTGGGTAAGAGTAAGAGCAACACCACCCAAAACCATAGGCCCGATTAGTGGACCTCTTCCAGAATCGTCGAGACCAATATAAACTTTCATTATTTTTTATAATGAATAGATTTTAAAATTTATTGAAAAGGCATGCATTAGTAGCGAGGGGTGGATTTGAACCACCGACCTTCGGGTTATGGGCCCGACGACCACTCCTGGCTGGTCCACCTCGCTAATATAATAAGTCGAGATACTTTTAAACTTTTCCGAAAGAAAATTCAATTCGAGCTTTCGCCTCATCAATTTTTGCTTTGACAGGAAGGAATTTTTCAATAACAAAAGCATTAGTAATTGCATGCTCAGTTATTGTCGAAGTTTTTAATGATAAGTTAGTTTTATTTTTGTAGCATAGATAAGCGAGAAAAGGTAGTAGCTGGTCTGATGCATGGCTATCAACAACCCCGCTCATTTCATTAATCAAAGCCATACTCGCTTCTCTAGCAACAACTTCACTTGGTTTTCCTTTTTCGCCTATACTACTGGCCCCAATTACTGAACTTTCTGTTTCAAGCCATAATGTTAAAACAGCACCATTACTTAAGCTTTCACAGTATTCAATACTTATATCTATGGGCAATTTTTTGAATAGAGGCTCACTTTTTAACCATTGCCTCGCAAAATTAGCTATCCTTTCGGCAACTTTTGTTTGCTGCAAATTTAAACTAGCAACAGATTTTCCATTTATCTTTATAAATTTTCCTTTTTGATCAAAATTATAGGGGGATAATTTTCCTGATTTTTTTATAAACACAATCTTTCCTCCGCCCTTAGGGTAAAAGCCCCTTCTCTCAATTTTCAGTTCAGCTTCATAACCAACTTTTTTTAGTAATGGCAGTAGAACAAATTTGATATAATCAGAAGAAGGAGAATTACTAACGTCTGTTCCTCCAATTATTTCTGTTTTGAAGTTTTCAACTTCAATTAATGCTGGCATCAATGTTTGCAAAACTAAGACAGTACTTCCTGCTGTACCAATATTTATATTTAGTTCTTTAACATTAAATGTTTTAGGAATAAATAAAAGTTCTTGACTTCCTAAAAAATTTCCTTGTACATAAGCATCACTAAACTGTTCGGCGACCTTGATACATGCAAGATGCTGAGCAGCCAATCCTGGATTTTTTCGCTTAGCGCGGATTTTGCGTAACTTAAAAGGTTTTCCAGTAAGCAAACTTAAAGCTAAAGATGTTCTTAAAATTTGCCCGCCCCCGCTCCCAAAACTTCCGTCTATATCAACGATATTTTTAAGATTTTCAATTTTCATTATAATTCTTAAAAGCTTAAAAGTGTTGCTATATGATTCCTTTTTATTATAAAATTTCTGGCAGCAATTATTCTAAAACCACTACGCTCGGCGATATCAATTAAATAATCATCTATAGTTCCATCAACTATTAAGCAATAACCAATAAATTTTCTAAGTAAAAACTTAAGATTTTTTAATTGAATTATTTTGATTAATTTGAAGTTTTTATCAATAATATAAGCGAGATTACTACCTCGTGCCTCATCCAAAAATGGTTTTATTTTTTTGTATATTTCCTCCGTGCTTACTTTTTCCTTACTTATTTCTTCTTTATCTAACTT
This sequence comes from Candidatus Pacearchaeota archaeon, assembly GCA_038890875.1. Lineage (GTDB taxonomy): Archaea > Nanobdellota > Nanobdellia > Pacearchaeales > JAPDKA01 > JAWAFA01. Next base: position 101,449 of record JAWAFA010000002.1, read on the forward strand.
TTCTTCTCGTTTTTCTTCTAATTCCTCACTTTTGGCTTCTTTCTCTTCTTTTTCCTCTTCTTTCTCTAAACTTTTGATTTTTCTTTCGCCACCCCTTTCTCTTTTCCCTCGCTTTTTTTTCTCTCTTTCCTCTTCAATTTCAGATTTTTTAATCTCTTTTACTCTCTTTTTTTCTTTTTTTATTCTTATTCCATATTCTTCAATAAATTCATTTGCCGGTTTTCGTTTTCTTAAGGCATTCATTATTTCTTTTCCAACAAGCTCTTCAACCTCTTTCCCATCAGGAGCCAAAGCAATATAGTCGATTTTAGCTCCGCTATTTATAGCTGATTTAGCAAGCAAAATTCCACCACGGTCGCCATCAATAAATAAAGTTGTTTCTTTTTCTTTTGATAGTTTTTTGATTGTTGCAGGAACTTTGATACCATTCATAGCAATTACATTATCAATACCATACCTAATTAAGTTAACCACATCTGCCCTCCCTTCAACAATTATGATTTCATTTCCTTCAATATTCCCGGCAGGCAATTTCTCTTCTCCTATCTCCTTTATTTCTGAAACTTTTGCTTTAACTTTTACTGCCTCTTCTATTTCTCTTGATTCAGGAACTTGCTCCGTGATTTTTTTTAAAAGTTCTTTAGCTCTCTCTACAATATACTTTCTTTTTTCTTCGCGTACATCTTTAACTTCAACTATTTCAAATTTTGCCTCTGCTGGCCCGATTCTATCAATAGTTTCAATTGCTGCCGCGATCAATGTTGTTTCTGTTTTATCCAAAGCCGTTGGTATTTCAATTGTTCCTACAGTTTTTTCATTTTCATATTTCAGCTCAGCTTCAATTCTACCAATTTTGCCTTTCTTTTGCAGCTCTCTAAGTTCGAGCTCTTCTCCAAGCAAACCTTCAGTCTGGCCAAAAATAGCACCAATAACATCTGGTTTTTCAACGATTCCAGCAGCAAAAAATTTAACTTTTATAAGATATTTTATTGATATTGGACTTATCTTTCCCATTTCTATTTTTTCTAGAATTTTTTACTCTCAATGTTTTTTCATACTTTAGTTATTAGCTTTGAAAGCTTAGCTTTTAGCTAAGTTGATTAAATAAGCTTTGAGCCAACGTAAGCCAAGCTTTGAATTTTTAATTTTATTTAATTTTCTTTGTATGTTTTTTATGTATCTATGCTTTTTATTGTTTAATATACTTATATATAAAAAGAGGATTTAAAAACTTAATCAATTTTTGTTCCTTTAAAAATAAAAAATAGAAATAAAATTACTCCGACCCATATATAGCAATCAGCTAAATTGAATGAAAATAAATTTGATAAGGTAACCAAATCAATTACATAGCCATAAAAAATTCTATCGAATAAATTTCCTAAAATTCCTGCTAAAACAAAGATTGCTGCTATTTTAAGACCTTTATTTTTTTCAAAATAATAGAAAGTGCTAATTAAAAAAATCACAAGAAACGAAAGAATAATTATTAAAATTCTAACAAAAGAAAAATTTGAAAAAAATCCTAACGATGCTCCTCTATTAAAAACTGTTGTAATGCAGAAGATAAATGCACAACCGCTCTTGCCATATAAAGTAATTTTTGTTATTCTATCGATAAAGAAAAGGAAAGCTAATAACAATGGAAATGATAATGATAATTTTAAGTTAAAATTCTTAAAATTTGTTCGGCTTTGGCTTTTAATAATCATAACTCTTCAATTTTTTCTTTAATTCTTCTATACTTTGTTCGATCTCAAGAAGTTTTTCATAAATATCAATTACTTTCTGCTCGATAAAAGAGCTTGAGAAATTTTGATTACTTGATGTTGATGTTGATGAAAATTGATTCTGTTCTGATGGAGAAGTACTATTTTCAGCAAACATCGAAAGATTGGAAAAGCCTAAAAAACTATTGCTTTCACTATTACTTTCTGATTTTGAAGGCGGAAGTTGAGATGATTGAAGTTGTGACTGTGATTTCTTTTTTATTTTTTCAAGGAGTGTAAAGTCTATGTTCTCTTCAGATTTCTTTCTTCTTTTAAGTATCATTTTATCCAAGTGATTTTTTAAACAAACTTAGTGGGCTTAATTTGATTGCCTCAATTATTTTTAGTATTATTAAAACAATTGCCACAAGAGCGATTACTATAGGCAATAATAAAACTAAAATATTAACTTTTATTTTAATTGGTACTGGTGCTGGAGCTTCTGGAATAGCAACAACACAGCTTTCTCTCTCGCTTGGTTTATGTTCATTGCTCTCACATTCAGGGTTTAGTTTAACACAACTCCTGTATCTTACACCATCAGCACATTCACTCCATTCACTACAATTCCATTCATCAATGCAAGGCTTTTCTTTTTCGGTTATAATTTGCCAGGCAACTTGGGTATATGCTCCTTTAGAATCATTAATATAAGCAACAATTTTGTGATTAATTGAATCAGTTTTAAATTTATAACTTCCCTCAATTAAGCTAGTCCCATTAAATTCTTTAACAAATTTGTTATCAAGATAAAATCTCAAAATTAAATTATCATTATCAATATCTCTTGCTTTTACATAAAATTCAATTGTTTTTTTAGGTTTTGTTACCAATGTTAATGTTTCTGGCTTGTATTCAATAATTTCTGGAGGATGATTAACTCTTGGTCCGGGTCCTTCTTCTCTTGGTTTGCTCTTCCCAAGCGGTGCAAACACGGAGAAGCTTGTTATGTTGGCATAGACGATATTATTAGCTGTATCAACACCATTAACATTGTAAAAACCAGTGTTATACCACGTTCCATTATGTTTCCATATTCTTAATG
>JAWAFA010000003.1:0-10302 GCA_038890875.1 Candidatus Pacearchaeota archaeon
AAAAAGATTAATAGATACAATTAAACAAATCAATCAAATTAGTGGAACTACAATTTTGCTTGTGGAACAAAACATCAAACAAGCATTAAGAATATCCAATCGTGCTTACTTAATGAAGAATGGTCAGATAGCACTTGAGGAAACCGAACCTTTGAAACTTATTGAAGAGGAAAATTTTGGGAAAATATTTTTTGAGAATTAAAACTTGAGGGAATAATTATGAAAAATAAAAAAACACTAACCATTGTCGCTGTTGTTGTTGTAATCGTAGCAATAATCGTTGGGATAAACATCTATCAAAGTCAAAAAGAACCTGAGGTTATTAAGATTGGAGCAATATTACCGCTGACGGGGCCAGCAGCATCATTTGGGCAGTATGTTAAAGAAGGAATTGATTTGGCTATTGAAGAAATAATTACAAAATCAAATATGAAATTTTCAATACTTTACTACGATAGTAAAAATGATCCAAAAGAAGCGGTTTCAGGATATAATAAGATGGTACTCATTGAAAAACCAAGTGTAGTTATTGCAGCTTTAAGTTCTGTAGCAAGTGCTTTAGCACCTCTTGCTATTTCCACTAACACTATTCAGATATATGTTGATGTTGCAAAACCTGGGGTTGCAGATGGTAAGTATTGTTTTCGTGTTTATCCGGAGGCAAATGGAACTGCTGGAGTTATTGCAGAATTTGTCGCCAATACATTAAGAGCAACAAAAGCAGCAGTGATCCTAATTAACGATGACTATGGTAGAGCCAGTTTAGATGTTTTTAAAAGACGGTTTGAAGCAAGTGGTGGAAAAGTAGTTTTTATAGAAAGTTATCAATTATTACAAAAGGATTTTCGAGATATATTGACAAAACTGAAAAGTGTAAAGCCGATGCCGGATGTTATTTATTTAAATGGATATGGACCTTCCTTTGTTACAGCTGTAAGACAAATTAGGGAGCAGGGGATAAAAATACAATTGGTTGCTGATGTTGCTCTTGGTTTGCCGGAAAATTTAAAAGGAGCAGGTGAAGCAGCTGAAGGTACATATTTTGTTGATACTGATATGTCTCCTGAGTTTATTGAGAAATTTATACATAAATATGGGAAAGAACCTTCAAGTGATGCCGGTTATGCATATGATATAATAAAAATACTTTATAAAATAGTTCAGGAAAATCCAAAATTAACAAGCAACTATATAAGTGAGCAGTTTAGGTCATTAAAAGATTTTCCAGGAGTTACAGGTTTGATTACAATGAAACCAAATGGAGATGCTGAACTTCGTTTCGTTGTAAAGCAAATTATACAAGGAAAGCCACTTTTAATAAAGAGATACTGAAAATGACAAAAAGAAAAATGGTAAAAAAAATGAAATATCCTGTCTTTTTACTTCCTAGTAACGTGGACAAGATTGCAAAAGGAAATTGTTATGATTAAAATAGGAATTGTAGTGGGTAGTGGCACGGGAAGAGAATTGAGCGATATTTTTAAAAAAGTAATCCTATCAATTAAACCTGCCTCACAAAAAATTGAATTTATAGAATGCAAACATTTATTCAATACATATGCAAGTATAAAGGATCTTACTGGAGATAAAATAAAATCAATAACTGAAAAAGAATTGAATATACTTAAATCTTTTTATAGAGATTTTTATAAAAAAGGGGGAAGGGTAATTTTTAGAACTGCTATAAATGCTGAAACTCTTTATTTATTAAGGAAATGGGGAAAGTGTATAAAGTTGTTTACTATTCCTTTTGATAATTGTGAAATTTTATTCTGCCGTGATCAAACGCAGGGATTTTATTCTAATGATAATTATTCAATTAAAAAAAATAAAATTCAATTTTGTGCATCATTTTCTAAAACCGATCTAAGAGAAGTTATAAACTTTTCCATCCAAGAGGCAGGGAAAATATTTGGTGAAGATTTTGAAATATTAGTTGTTTACAAGCATCATCTATTTTCTAACATAATAGAAAATTGGATAAAAGATATCTTACCTAAAGAGAGATTATCTAAAGTTAAAATTTGTCAGCCCAATCATATGGTTCAAATTTTATTTGAGTTAGATAAAGGAAAGAAAAAAAATATTTTACTAATTGCAGGAAATGAAATAGGCGATATTTGTCATGAACTTTTTTTATATCAATTTACTGATGAAAAAAGAGGAACTTCCTTCTCAAAAAATATATGTTTAAAGAAAGAAATAAAAGGATTAATTGAGTATCAAACAGTCCATGGGTCTGCTGATGAAATTGCTGGTAAAGATATTGTTAATCCTATTGCTACATTAAAAATAGCAGGTAAAATTGGAGAAGATATATTGAAAATCAAAAATTTCTATACTTTGATGGAAAACGCAATAAAAAATTGCTATAATAAAAATATGCATTCTTTTAAAACAAGTGAATTTGTTGAACAGGTAATAAAAAAGATGTCAAATATGATATAGGAGGTGTAGATATGAATCCCGATATAATTGAGACAATATGTGAAATATTAAAAGCCAAAGAAATCGATTTTATTAATAAAAATAAAGAATTTGTAAAGGATTTTAAGAATTTAGCCGCTTCGTTTGCTAATTTGGTGCAAAGTTACAAATTAAAATCCAAAAAGGCAGGTGTCGGTTATACTTTTTTTATGCCAGATGATGCGACCTTTTCTTCAGGCAAGTGGGGAGATATTTCACCCACTATTTTTTGGGGAATGAATAATGAGGAAATAAAAAGAATTAAATTTTCATGTTACCTTTATTATAACATATGGTCGGACGAAAACTTATCTTATACAATTCTCTGGAACGAAAAATTATCCCGATATTTACCTTACAATCTTGAAATAAGAATGAATAAGCATCTCAACAATCCTTGGAAAGTTGAATTGAAAAAAAACTATAATCTAATAAGAATTATGTTTAGTAAAAAAATACATAATGAACTTTCTCAAAAGTTTGACACAATTTATAATAAGAACCAGATTAGCTTTAATAATATAAAGATTAAGGTTGAGAAAGAAGAGAGAGGGTTATCAAAAGTCTCATTTAATTTTAGAGATTTTAGAGACATAAAAAGTCAAATATCAATAAATGATGAATTAAAGAATGATTTAGAAGAATTAACAAATAATTTAGGGGAAGAAATAAAGAAGACTTTAAATGGTGAGATTTGCAAATTAGAGAAAAAAATAAAAAAGGAAATAATAGAGAAATTATCAGAAGATTTGCCAAAAACTGTCTTAAAACTTCTTTTAATTGGTCCTTATCCCCCAAAATTTTTACGTTTAATATCTCCCAAGCAATATATTATAAACAATAACTATGTGGGTTGTTTTGCTGGAATACTAAGGATATATGAGGAAAAAATAAATGATAATACTTTACAGGAAATTTATAAAACAGCACTTCCTTCATTATCAATTGTTGGTTTTAGATTTACTACTTCATATTTTTATACTTTTATAAAAAACTATGCCCTTCGCTCCGCTGTCGCCGCTATCATGTCAAGGAACATGTCACACAACATTGGAAGCCATGTGTTGAATTATTTATCAAATCCAGAGGAATTAGATAATCTATGGGTAATTTAGAGAAACAAATCAGAGATATTATTGAAATGGATGAATTAAAAAGAAAATTGATTGCGAATTTACAGGGATATTTAAGAGAAAGACAGGATTTTATTGCTTCTATTCCTACTATGGACCCGATATGGAGTGCTCCTTTTAGTATAATAGAAGATTTAATAGAACCTATAATTGGATCAATTAAGGTGAAGGAAAATGGAGATGAAATTCCCAGAGTCCCCAACCTCTTTCTTCTTTTTGATAATATAATTCGTTCTGAAGATTTAAGAGCAGGATCAATACAATTTAATATAAAGATTTTTTCTAATCAAAAATATTGTACCGAGTACAAATATTACTTTAGGAGAAAGCGTTACTACGAAGTGTCATGTAAAAAGCCAAATAAACAAAATGCCTCTAATGAGTATGAAGCTGTGGATTTCAAAGCAGCAATTTATCTTGCAACATCAGGCCTGCAGGCATTTTATTCTATAATTGAAAATATATTAAGAAATTCCGCACGACATTCTGATAAAGATGAGATACAAAAAGTTAAAAATTTTAGCAAAGGGTTAATTGAAAACAATAACTTTGAATATAACGGTAATGGTGAAATTAAAGTCAATGAGAATAAAATTAAACCATTAATAATTACAATTGAATTTCATTACGATTGGAATGACGAAAACAGTCAATATAAGGATGATTTTATCAAAGTTAAGATTTATGATAATCTTAGTGGGTGGATAAACCATGAGAATAACTGGGTTAGGAAAAATGAAAGTGGAGATATTATTTTGTCTTTGAGGAAGATAAAGGAATATATTCCTTGTATTGAAGAGAAACTAACCCCCGCATCACAAAAGGGAAGAATTATTGATGAAACCGGCCAGGTTATCCCGGGTTCATGGGGAATGAAAGAGATGAGAATTTGTGCTTCATTTTTAAGAGGAATCAAAGTTGAAAAATATGAAGAGATTCCAGAAAATGATCCTTTAATTATTACCCCGTTTATCTATTCCAACGATAACAAAAATGGAAGTTTAGGGTTTGAATTTTATCTTCCTAAAGTGAAAGATTTATTGATTGTAAGTGAGAAAGTAGCAAATAATTCTACTGTAAACAAAGAAAATTTGAAAAAGGTCGGGGTATACATAGAAAGTGATATTAATAAAATTTTAGACCTTAGCTCAAGAGGGAAATTTACACATGAATTTTTAATAATTGACATTGATGAGGATAAAAATATTGATTTTATTAAAAAGTATCATTTACAGCTGCCATATAAGGTTTTTTATTTAACTGAAGAAAATAACAATAACAAACTTAAGATAATTGAAGAAATAGATACAAAAGTAAAAGAAAAAATAATATATAAAAATGATCTGGTCAATATGTTAAAAAATGAACCATATATTAAAATTTTACAAAAATCGAACCTCCTTATTAATGGGAATCACCTACCTAATATTGTTATTTTTCCATCAAAATTAAAAAATTATTCAAAGTTACGCCTGTCCCAGCAAGTAAGAGACACAGGAAATTTTGAAACAGACAATCTTTATGCGTACGACACAATTGACAATAATGTAAAAATAAATAGCAACATATGTTTGGTTCATAGATATGGAATTAAGGAGAGTGTATTTGATGGAATTATTACTAAAAAACCATTATGTTTAATTCCTTATGCTAGAGATTTGCCTTCTTTTGAGAAGAAATGCTATGAAAAATTACAATCCGGTATTTTTAAAAATGCCACAGAAAATAAAGACTTTGGAAATGATACTTATAGATACTTATATAATCTTCAAGAAGCGGGACTATTAAATGTTATTGTTATAGATGAAAGAGCATTTGAATTATGTCCCCAAAAAGTAAGTATTTGCGGAGTTGATGTAACTTTTGCTGTCAATTGGTTCTTGCAAAATGTTTTAATATTTAATTTAGAACTTAATAGCAAAAAAGAACTTATATTGAAAGGGTATAAAGTAGATCCCACGCAAGGTTTGACACAAAATCTACAAAATATGGAAATAAATCTATCTCACCAACAAAATAACATACAATTTCTTTTTCCTGAGCACTTTAAAAATAAAGTTCATTTTTTAATTATTCACCAAAGCATAATAAGTCCTAAAATTGAAGAAAGATTTAACGAGTTTATTAATACATTACCTTTGGAATACAAACCATGGTATATTGTTGTAACTTCCGGCCGGGGGCATCCATCTAAAGAGGAAATGCCAAAAGGTTCAAAATTTTTGGATTTCTCAAGTTTGAGAAGTGTTCTTATAACACGACCAAGTAAGTATTTGTTAACAAAAATTTTAACAGGATTAAAAGAGGTGTAATTTATGAGATGTTATATTATAGCTTTCGGTAGTGGTATGGATAGTGATTGGAGTAACGCAGTAAACGGAATAAATTGGCAAGGTACTCAGAATTATAAATATAATATAATTGACCGTACCTTAATAGTGTTAGTTAGTAATAATATAAATCTGTCTCCTGCTCAACTTTTTCAAACAATAAAAAGACAGAACTCAAAAATAGGAGACCAGAGTGAGATATATATACTCAGACCCGGAAGCAACCATCCTCCTGCGCAAAATTATAGAAATGGGCAAGGTGTAATCGATACAAATACAACAAGTGGTCAGTTTGTTACTAAAATTGTTAATCTAGTTTTGGGCAATAATATTCAAAATCTCAATAATTATATAATACAAGCGAATGTAAGTCCTTTAATTATAGACCCACTAATAATTATCTTTACAGAAGAAGCTGAAACCAGCGAAGGAAAAATATATGAACGTGAAGAATGGATAAATGCAATAAAAAATACAAAAGGTACTTTTTATAATGATAAATTGAACTCAATTAATCGTCATATAGTTAATCAAATCAGAAATAATTTACAGGACTCCCCGAGAGTAATTGAATTTAGAATAAATAATTATACCATTCTTTTTGTCAAAGAAAATGAACTTGGGATAGAGAAAAGTAAAAATGGAAAGATAAGAGGTGGAATAGATAATTTGCTTTGGGAAATTTTAAATAAATGGGGGAATGGATTAGAAAAAAATGACATTTATGTTGCTATTCATGCGTTAAATGATTATTTATTAGATAAATCCAAATTTGAGAATAAAGTTGCTTATATCTGTGATTTTCACCATTCTAATAGTGGTCCTAATAAAGAATTTCTTGATTTGTTGAACAAATTTCTATCATCTTTAGAGAATAATCATAATGATATAGAACAAATCTGTAATGATATAACTGAAAAAATAAAAGAATTATCGCTTAAACCTGAAAAAAGTATATCCATTTTTAAACACAGGGTTATGAGTTTATTATCAGCATTAGATATAGATATTCAAACTTTAATAGAAAAAAATTTTGATGATGATTATTGGAAGAAATTGCAAAAAATTTATAATGGTGAAAAAATAGAAGGGATCTTTAAAGATGTCAAAGAAATAGTTTATGGGGATGATAAAAAATCATTAAAAAGTTATGTTGCAAATATTTTATTACAAAAACTAAACTCATTTAGTAAAATATCAGAATTTTTACCAAGTGCTAGTGAAAAATTAACCGGGGATGAGGACTTAAACGCCCTATTAATTGCATTTCAGAATAAAAATAAGACTTTGTTTAAGAATATTATAAACCTTCATGGAAATGTTTACCATAAATGGCTGAACAATCTTATTGGCGCTTTTGAAGAATTAAAATTAGAAATAGATGATAAATTAAATAAAAAGGTATAACCATGGGGTAAATTTTTCTGTCTTTAATGATATTAATATTATCAAACCAATAGTCAAGGCTTTGCAGCGAAGATACACAAGTCACATAAGCAGTTTATCAATCATTATAATTCCCTTATTCGAAGAAGAACTTATTAATTATATTGATGTTGTAAGTGTATTAATTAAAAGTTTAGAGGATATAAATGGTTATGATGCAATAATATTCTTCACTCTTGAAGAATTCCCTCGTGGTGATTTTATTGGATCAATATATAATCGTTCTCGAATTATAAGAGAATTTCTTGAAAATACCACCTTTGCAAAAACTGCTAACCTTAATAACATAATAGAAAAAATTGAAGAACTAATTACCGAGATTAAAATAGGTAATGACCACAAAAAAAAAGTAGATGAAGCAATTAATGAGCTAATTGTAATCAATTCTACAAATTCTTTAATCGAGCTATCGAATATTTATACCTTTCAAAATTTTCATACGTTAGATGCTCATAATAGACTAAGGGAATTCAAATCTGCGCTTGAAAATAACCATATTGTTCCTGAGATAGTTAATAAATATAGAAGTGATTATTATCAAAAGCGTCAACTTCACGATATAGCCTCTATAATCTCCGTCAATCCAAAAAGATTTAGCCCATTAAAAATCCTTGTAATTGATGATAACAAAGAAGTAATAAAAGATTTACAGAAAATATTAAACTATCTTCCAGTTGCCTCTGAAATTTACTTAACCGATGAAAATGAATACAAAAAATTTATCTATGATAAAAATTTCATCCAAGGATTATATAATAAAGATGTTAAACTTAATCTTATTAAAATAAGTTCAACAGCTAATACTAATGCTCAACAAAGTAATAATGACAATAGTCAACTAAAAGATTTATTTACTGCTGAAGGAAGTAAAAAGTTTTTCTTCGACTATGTCATCGTTGACCTTCTTCTTGGTCCTTACAACGAAGGCAATAAAATAATCCGGGAGCTTGTAAAGTTTAGAGATATTATTAATAGAAAAGCTGAAAAACATTATGAAAAATCTTTCTTTTTTATTCTTGCTCTCTCACTTAGTGATGATGTAGATGATGTATTCCGTGCTTTCAACGAAGGTGCGCTTGGATATGTATGGAAATTTAATCGTATTTATCATTTGCCCTATTTAATTGGTTCTCTTGAGCCAGCAAGACAGGCTTTAATAAAAGGCAAAGGTATTACTGCCCATTCTCATGCTCGTAATTTCTCTAAACTTTATCACCTGCCACCTTTAATTGAATGGAAATTAAGAACTGAACCTTTTCTTCAACCATTAAAAAAGAAAATTAGTGGTCGAGAAGTAAAAGAAATAGATGATTTAGCAAAAGAGGTTGCTAAAAACTGGATTAAACAAGTCCCCAAAGCCGAACTCCACTACCACCTCGGTGGAAGTATGGATGAGAATATAATTTTTTATTTGTCGGTTAATACAGTTGCACATTTATATAAAAAATTAGGAGAAAAACTAAGTGTTGTATTGGAAGAAATAAAAAATCTGATTAACTATTCAAAAAGCAACAATCAGGTTGATATATATGAGAAATATTTTAGAGCTTTCTATCAAATATGTCAATTTATTTTAGAAAAAGATTTACTTAAAAAACGAATTAGTAATTTGATTGGAAAAATTAATAAGCGTGATTATAATAAAATTAAAAGTTGGTTAGTAAATATCTTAAACACTAAGAAAAATATTATTGAATATCTTAAAAAATTTGAAGACAAACCTGCCGAACTTTGGTTTGATTACTTGGAATATAAATTCAAAAATTCAAATATTGATATTAAAAAGATTGATTTAATACCTATTTTTTTCGTTTATGTTGGTTTATTGGAGGGGAGAAATATTAAAGATGCTCAAGACTTTTTCTTGAAAATAAAAGATGCATTATTTAATCTTACTCAGAAATTTGTTAATACTAAATCCATTTTTGAAAATACTTTTGCGAGCAAGTGTTTTAATCAGATTGTTGATAATGAAGATTTAATTCCAATTTTAACTGATCAAATTTTAAATAATCTAAATCAGTTGTTTAATGGAACAGTTCAGCCTTCAGAAAATAGTTTAATTTTAAGAAGTCTAGTCCGTGCCTCTAATGAAGCTAAAACTCTCAATCAACTTTTGCGTGGAGATGTATTCTTTGGTGCTGATAACCTCCAGTACTATGAAAATATTTTTGCTTGTGTATGGTATTTAATGGAAAAGGCAATTGAAGATAATGTGAGATATTTGGAAATACGGGTCTCTCCCTCTGGGTACACTAAAAAAGACTTAAGCTTAGATGAAGCTACCAATGCTCTATTCGATGGAGCTGACTTATGTAGTTTATATTATTATCTTTTCGAAGGCAAATTTATTTGGACTAACTTTATCACTTCAGCAAAAAGACATAAATCTCCTTCTGAAAGAGCAGAAGAAATTAGTCTTGCAATCGTTAAAGGTAAAAGAGAAAAATTAATTAGTAAACTTGAAAATAAATTTGAAGTATACAGCTCAGCATTACCTTATAGATGGCGGGCATCGAAAATTGTTGGTGTAGACTTAACAGGATACGAAAAAGACACACCACCAGAAAAATTTTATGAAGATTTTTTAGCAGCCCAAAAAGAGTGTAAATTTATTACTATTCACGCTGGTGAAGAAGCAACTGCTGATTATATATGGCAAGCGGTATTTAAGCTCCATGCAAATCGAATTGGCCATGGTTTATCGATTACTCAACACAATTCACTTATGGACTTAGCTCGTGATACTCAAATCTGCATTGAATTATGTCCAATTAGTAATATGTACACAAATAATTTACGCGGTGAAAGAATTACAAAATATCCACTCTATAAATTCTTGAAAGAAGGGTTAAATGTTACTATAAACACTGATGATTGTGCAACTACGGGCACAACCCTTTCTGATGATTATGTCAAAGCTGCTG
>JAWAFA010000004.1:0-5986 GCA_038890875.1 Candidatus Pacearchaeota archaeon
AAATTGTTCTTTGAGGAAATTAAAACCAACTATTCTTACCATTAACATTGTAAGCTTTTGGTTGTGATTTGCTTTCAAATTGTTCTTTGAGGAAATTAAAACCAACATGGTGCATTGCGATTAGACAAGAATAACGGTTGTGATTTGCTTTCAAATTGTTCTTTGAGGAAATTAAAACCAACTTTATTGTTAGGAGGTACCCGACAATATCGGTTGTGATTTGCTTTCAAATTGTTCTTTGAGGAAATTAAAACCAACTCATTATATTTTAATGTATTGAAAAATAATGAGTTATAAGAATTTTACATTTAAAAAATTGAGGTTGGTTTTAATTTTTATTTTGAGAAGCGGTGAGAATCACCGCTTCTATTTTTTAAAAAAGCGAAAGTTGATGTGATTCAGGAAGCTTTTGCTCTTGCTTTTCAGTCCCATAAAATATTTCCATCATACCAAATTGTTTATCCGTAATTGTTAGTATTCCAACATGCCCTTTTGGTGGTAAAATTTTTTTAATTCTATCAATATGAACTTTGGTGTTTTCTTTACTCATACAATGTCTTATGTAAATTGAGAATTGAAACATAGTAAAACCATCTTTCATCAATTCATTTCTAAATTTTGCATAAGCTCTACGATCTTTTTCTGTTTCTGTAGGTAAATCAAATAAAACTAAAATCCACATAACTCTATACTGGTTTAATCTCATATTTGAATATTGGATAAATTATTTTTCTTTGTTCGCCAGCAAAACATCTGGCAAGTGATGCTGTAGTTCTTTGCAGACCAATCATTAAAGGTCTTGTTTCCTCATCAATAAAAACATCAATTGCAGGAATTTTTAAAAGTTGTTCTTTTATTGAAGGATGAAGTTCAGTAAAGTCTTCACCATTCTCTACAATCGTTGCAACAATATCGTCTACAAAAGGTCTGTATGGTTCCATTATATCATCGGCAAGACAAAAAGCATTGTATTTGCTTTTATGATGAATACCAAGCGTTGGAAGAAGACCAGAGGCTACAAGTCCACGAGCAACAGTTGCTCTTAAAATTGCATAACCATAATTGAGTAAATTGTTTGGCGGTTCTCCATCTCTATCCCGATTAAAATTCAGGTCCTCAAAAAATAGATTTTTCCAGTAATAATTTGCGGCTCTACCTTCGAGATTATCCGGGTCTCCTGATCGGACATCTCTTGCCCACTTTTTCAGATTATCACAAGGTTTATTTCTTTTTGCGAGAACCATAGCTTGGTTGAAAATTTTTGCGGATACAGTTTGTTGCCACAGACTTTTTTTCAAAGGAACAGATGCATTTATCTGTTCCTGAAAATGTTGACTTTGCTCGATGTTACTTTCAAGATTTAGAAATAAACCTTGAGGCATATGTTTTGAATTACAGGTAACAATCGCAACATTGTTCTCTAAAAGCGCTGCCATTAATGATTGTGTAATTGTAATTTGAGGATTATCCAAAATAATTACACCAATATCTTCAATTGGTATAGTTGAAGGTTCTTGTACAATTCGTTCTAAATATTTATCTGCTTTGTTCTTCTCTGATTTGTCAGGCTTATCAATTCTTAATTGGTCTTTATCTTTTGAAAGGTAAGCAGGTGAACCGAAATAAAGAGTACGTTTTATCATAGATTTAGTTATAGTTGATATTGAGATTAAAATAAAAATTTAAACATTATGTTAGTTTTCTTTTCAATCCAAAATGAGTAATTTAGAAATGAAGCAAATCACAATAAGGTCTTTATGACCGTTGTGAAAACAGATAGGGCGGGTTACGGCTCGCCCTTTAATTTTTTTATTTCTAAATAATTATTTCTCCGAGTCGATTTATTCTTACTTTTATTGGATTTAATTCTTCAAGGGCTCTTAAGCTTTTTATTGCATAAAATCTTTTTGATTTTTTAGCTTCTTGTGAATCATCGAGTTGAGTTTCTAAATGATGTCTGAAGTAAATTTCTAATTGTTTTCCATTGTAAAATAGCTTTTGAACTCTAAAAAGGTAATTAGATAAAATTTCTTTATCATATTCTTTTAAATTTTCGTTTTCTTTTATAATACCTAATAAAAACATTTCGTTCTGTTGAAAAGACATTATAAAAGTCCATTTATCTTCGGGTAATTTTTCTAAAAAGTTATCTGGGTATTGTTTTTCATCATTTAAGATTTTATTCCATACATTGTTTGGATTATCGATAATAACAGGTATTCCATACTTTTTCCTTTCAACTGCATGCCAGAAAGTACATAAATGAAGTCTTTTATTTCTTTTCTCATCAAGATATATTGCTATATGATGATTATTTCCAGGTTTAACAAAACCAATAATATTACCACTTGAATCTCTTTTAATAGGTTCAACTGCTGATAATCCTGTTAGCATTCGTACTGTTCTAATTGGTATTTTTTTTTCTTCATTAAAATAGAGATGCTCTTTGAAAGCTTCATTTTCATTATAATTAAATTCCTTTAATCTTTCAGATACCAATTCTCTAACCTTTTTATCAACTATATATTTAACATCTTTAGCTTTAATATCTTTCAAGGGATATTTAATCACATATTCTTCTTTAAAGCAAGTAGCATATTCTAAAATTACCTTTTTATCTTTATCTAAATAGATTGGGTCGTTATTAAGAGACTTAATGGCCTCATTGACATTATTGTTGTATTTTTCGAGCCTCTCTTGAACTAAGTTTCTAATATATTCTTTGAAAATTAAATCCGGGTTCATAAATAAGTAATCAATTGGTTTATTAAAATCCAAAACTTTAATTTTACCATAAATACTTTCTTCACTTAAAGGTCCTCTTGGTACAATAATATTTTTTTGAACAACAATCTTTTTACCTTTTCTAACGATAAATCTTTTGCCGTAGGTAGCAACTTTTTTACCTGGTTTATATGAAATTAATATTTCTGCAACTTTTTGTTCTATTTCTTTAGTAGAAAAGGGTTTTTGTGATATAAAATATTTATCCAATAATGAAAGTTTAAGACGTAATTCAAGGTTCTGGTTTTTGACATCTTCAAATAATTCCTCTTTAATGTGTTGAGAGCTTAATGTATTTATCCTTTGAATATATCCTTGCTTAGTACAAGCAACAACCAAAGCATCAATAGCATGATTTCTATGATCTAATCGTTTATTCCAATTTTTAAGAAATTCTTTTTTATGAACTTGGCCATCGTCTGTTTTTAATTCAATTATTTCAGTAATTCCTTCTTCGAGGGGGTTAGGAATAAACTTTTTAATTCTTGTAATCTGTAAATTCATTAAGATATCATCCCACCCCCATAACCTTCTTAGATATGCAGTTATACTTCCTGTTGTGGTCCATACATTTTTACAGACTAATTCTAAAATTTCTTTAGATTTTCTTGCAACATATTGTGTTTCCCTTAATTGTCTTGCTATCATATCCTTAGGAATTTTTGAAGAAGGAGTGAGAAGTTTATCCCTTTTTGCTTTAGAAATTATCTTTTCTTTATATAGGTAATTGACCCTTTCAATGAATTTTTTTAATTCTTCCTCTCCCTTTTTAGCCATATAATCATAAGCTGTTAAGTTCCCCTTTTCACTATTTACATATGAAAAAGTAAGCACTTTATTACTTTGTGAATCGTCAAACAATAATGTTATTGGAATTATATGGTCAACATCAATACCATTACCAGTTAATGCATCAGTAAGTGAAAATACTTTTCCGGTATAAATACACATTGCATTTAATTTATTTGTAGCGACTTCATTAAATAGGCGATACTTTATTATATTTTTTCTTGTTGCTCGAATATCCATTTCGATTAGTCGCTTCTCAATTTCTTTGTTTTCCCTTTCAATTTTACTAAGGTTATTAAAAGTCTCTTTTCTTTCTTCTTTGCTTTGTTTTAATTCTCTTGCAAGTTCTACACGTATTTCAAAAAGGCCTTTTTCTCTTTCTTCTTTTGTTACCCATCCACGCTTTTCATCAATGATTTCATTAACAATATGGATCATTTGATTTAGAATTTTTTCTACAACTGGTTGCCTTAAAGAGTTTTTTTGCAAGAGAGGAATTTTGTCAAGTAACCTTTGTGATAACCTATCATTTCTTGTTAAAGCTGAAGAATGATTATAACCCGCAAAGGATGCCGCTTCGCTGTATTTATAACCTTCCATTAAATAAGGTAAAATCTTTCTAATTGCTTTTACAGATTTATTGCCATACCCTAGTTTATTAAAGTCTATTTTTGCTAATCTTTCTGCTGTTTCTTCATCAAATCCAAAATTTTTAATTAGAGCTCTTTTACATTCTTCAATATCGGAAATTGAATAAATGGTATGCCATAAGAGATAAAGTGGTTCTTTGGCAAAGTTCTCTGAAACAATTTTCTTCTGAATTGAATTTTTTACTTCTCCCGTTTTAGCATCAATTAAAAATGCTTCTTCATCTTTTTCAACAAAGTTTAATTCAAATTTTAATAAACTTTCATACTTTTTTTGGTTGTTTATAGCTTTTTTAATCCAAACTTTTGTTAGATTTCCCTGTAAACCTTTAGAGATCATTTTATTTCCAATCCAACTGCTTTTTTCTTTGATACCCAGTAACTCAAAAAGCTTAGGTTGGGTTAATTTTTCATGACTATCTAAATACTCAAAGATTTTTCTCTTCTGTTCTATAGTAATTTGCAACTCTTCGTTAAATTTATTTTTGATTGAAATATTGTTTATAGTTTCCCAAATTCTTTCCACTTGAAAAATTGGATTGCTTCGATGTGCGACTCTAGGACCAACAAAAATTTCTTTTCCGTATTCATTTTTTACATAAAACCCCTCAAAATTACAAATGTTAACTAAACCTTTTTGCGATTTAAGTTTTCTTTGATAATAGATAATATCATTCTTTAAATGATTAATAAATTCATCTGTCAGAACTTCTGGATAAAATTCTTGTTGTTTTTTCATTATTTTTAAGAATTCTTCAATATACGCTTCTCTTGGAAATACTTGTTGTTTCGTGCGATAATGAGGGTTCTTTAATAATTCTTCAAGAAATTTTTGCCCTATGGTTTTTCCTTCTGCTTTAAGCATTTCATAACGGTTTTGAACTTCAATTACAAACTCTTTCTCTTTTTTTTCTTCATCACTTTTAACTCGGATTGCTTTATAACCTCGCTTTTGATTAAGATGATAAAGAACTCTACCTAATTCCTTTAAACTAATTTTTTTACTTACTGCTTTAGCTCGTAATTCCCATAATTCAAGTTGCGAGAGTTTAAATAGATTTTCATCAAACATATCACGCTTTTTTAGTTCTGCAGTAAGTGCTTTTCTCCTTAATACATAACGATAATAAACTTTCCGTTGTGTCCTTTTAATAGTCCTATTTTGATTTTTTGTAATTTTATTTCCTGAAGAAAATTCATCACTCTCCTCTTTATCAAGAGGTATTACTCGAGTACCTAAAGCTATAATTTTACGCTCACTTTCGTTTTCACTAATTAGCGCCCAACCTATTGATGCAATTCCAAGATCAAGACCAAGTATTTTTTTTGTTGTCATACTCAAGCCCCTTTTGTTTATTTTAATTCAAAAATAAATAAAGAATATTAAAAAATTCCACTTTATGCTTTTAAAACAAAAAACGCCAGCTTGTTTTATGCTGGCGTTATGTTACAAAAAATTTTTTGAACGATTAAGCTACTGTCACATCCTTGCACAAATAGACATCTTGAATTGCGTTCAATAACTTAACACCATCTGCCATTGGTTTTTGGAATGCTTTTCGACCAGAAATCAATCCCATTCCACCTGCTCTCTTGTTTATAACTGCAGTTCTAACAGCTTCGGCAAAATCATTTTCACCAGAAGGACCACCAGAATTAATCAATCCAATTCTTCCCATATAATTATTGACAACTTGATATCTTGTTAAATCAATTGGATGATCACTGGTGAGTTGCTCGTAAACTTTTTTGTGTGTTTTTCCAAA
>JAWAFA010000005.1:0-5014 GCA_038890875.1 Candidatus Pacearchaeota archaeon
ATTAAGATTATGTCGAACAAAATTTTCAACAATTTTTTCTCGAAGTAAATCATCATTTGTAACTGTTCTGAATTCATATTCATATCCATTACCATTATTTTTCCTACGCATCCATTGAATACAATACAATCTTTCTTGAAAGATATCGTCGGGTCGAGGAACAATATCCGATTTTTCCCATAGTCGTAATCTGTTTCCAATTGTTCCATCAGGTTTTCTATAGTCTCCTCTTATTGTTGATATTTTTGTTTTGTATTCGATGCCATCAATGTAATGGACTAGATATGTTTCTTGACCTCTTCCCTCAGATTTAATGGTGCCATTTTCCGCAGCCTTTAGTTCAGCTTCACTGACATTAGATACAATTTCGATATTATACCTTTTGTTTTTATAGTCTGGAATTAATTTAGCAATGGTTCTATAGCTTTTACTGATTACGAGAGTAGGAAGTAGTGGAACCATCCAACCTGATTGTGGACATCTTGTTTCTAAGCAATATAAAAATACTTTAGCTCTCCATCCATTGCCATCTTCTTCAACTTTTAAGGCATCAATTTCTTGTTGAACTTTGTTGATTAAATTTTCTTGCTCTTCTATTAGTTTTTTCCTTTCATTTGAAGATGCACCAACTATATTAAATGCACCCCAAGTTAACATACAGGCTACAGGATTTAAATCGCTTGCATAAACATCGCAACCCAATCTTGCAGCTTCGAAGGGTATTTGACCCGACCCACAGAATGTATCAGCGATTTTAGGTCTATGGCCAAACCTCATAATGCCAAGTTGTTCAATAAGTTCAGGGAAAGAATTAGCATTAGTGCCAAGGTGAGAATTAACTCTTTCCCAGATGTGATTATGTATATTTTCAACTTCTTCTGGTCTTTTGCAAATCTGAACTTTTTCTCTGTATGATTTAGTAGAAAATTCTGTTAAAGAAAGATATTCGCTTATTATTTTTAGTTTCTTAGTTAAAGGAATATCAAAACGCCAGTAAACATTTACACCTTTAAAGTTTGGATTTGACCAATCAATAGGTGATGATTTTGGTAGTATGTTTGGAGGATAAAATTCAAAAAATTCATTTATGTTTTCGATTGATAATTTAGCTAAAATATCTTTAGGTTTAATTTGTTTTGGATATCGAAGAGCGAAAGATAAATCATCCATTCCCATTAATAATTCAAAAATTTCTAAGTCTTTTATGGGATTTTCGGTAATTGGTAAAAGAGCGCCCAAAATACAAGCTTTGGCAAGAATTAATGGTTTTCTGCCCTTCCAATAACTTCCAAGAGCGGTGAGAGTTTTTCCGTGAACTGCCATTTGCTCTTTGTAAGCTTCAGCGGATAGTTTTTGAACAGGTAAAAGTAACTCAATTAAAGAAGGTGTATTTTTTAGCGAGAGAGGTTTAATTTTACCATTGTAATTTTTGTTTTCCATATTTTAATCAGGAAAGAGTGATAAAAGTGAGACATCATTTTCGACAGGTCTATTTTTCTTTTTTTTATAAATTGAAAAATCTCCATCAGATAGTGCGAAATAAAGAGCTTTTCGCCAACCACGGTTAAAATCGTTTGCAGTACCTGCCTCAGTTGCTGTCACCAAAAATAGCCACCATCTTTCTTCGGGTCTTAAAGCCAACCATTTCCTTATAATGATAGGAATTTCTTCGTCACTTGCCTTTTCAGCAGCCCAGGCTAAAACACACAATTCTTTTCCGAGTAATTTTTCAACTAAGTTTATTCCAAGATGCCATTTTGCGGTTTTAAGGCCGAGTGATTTTAAGCGTTCATTGAATTCTTTCTTAGCGTAATCTGCAATTGCGTTCCAGACCCTTCTTTCTAAAATAACCCTAACTTCAGACTGTGGAATACCATTTATCGAGCCTTTATACCCAAAATCCTCAATAATTTTAACAAATCCATTTTTTGAAGCAGGAATTTCAACTTTAAAGACATGAGCTCCAAAATAATTCGGTGCACCAAAATCGATAATTTCAGTTTTCTTGGTCATTGTAAAATATTTTCTTGTTTTAGATTAATGTTTAATTTTTCACAGAAAGTTTTTAAGTCCATTCCTAATGAGAAATAAGCTTTTTTGAAAGACAGAGATAAATTGGATGCAGGATTATAATTCTTATCCGTTTCACTATAAATCATTTCAAATTCATTCAAAATTTTTTCAAGAGCATTTGCTTTTATAGGTAGCTGACCAAAAATAAGAGTAATAGTTTTAGGTGAATTACCATAATTTAAGGTCAATTCTTCAAAAGAAACATTCATTTCTTTAGCTAATTCTAAGCAGCGATATGTTATTTCTCTTGAAGACATTGTAAAAGCTTTGTTAAAGGTAGTTAAGGTTGCTGGGCTATTGTAATCAATTATAATCCCATCTTTAGTTTTAGGAGGAAAACGGAAAGTCTCTGTTGCATCAAAATCTTCATAGAAAGCATAAACTCTCATTATAACATCGCTGTCATTAATTTCAATTGGCTCGTTCGTATAATCTATTCCATATTTTGGTTCTGAGCCATCTAAAGTATATTTTAGGTTGCCTTTAGGTGCAACATAAAGTTTAACTTTTCTTTTTGAATTCTCTTCGAATAATTCGTTTCTAATTTTAAGTTTGTTTTTCCACTCAACTGGGTCACCCGTCTCAAAGTTACCTGTTTTATCAATTACTAAAAATTTTACTTTGAGTGCATTTGTTCTTAGAATATCATCTTGAATGGTAGGGCTATTTTCATTTACCTCGCCATCTTCTGCGTAATGTATAGAATAAAATTGACCAACATTTTGAGGAATTAATTTAAGTTGTACGAAACCATCATCGCCCAATTCAGCCATTTCAATAATTTGTATAGATGTTTTTTTCTTTTTAGGTCTTTTAGTAATATACCCATTTCCTAAATCTTCCCATTTCCCTTTTTGAATAGCTAAATCTTTAAGTTTTTCTAATCCTTTTAAGGGTAACCAGGGCATAGCTGGATTTTCTTTATATCTATCGAGTATATCATTCCATCTAGTTTCATCTTGATTAATTAGCCATAAAGAATTTTCAGCTTTAATTCTCAAGGTGTCAAAATCTTTTTCAATATCTAAGTAAAGTTTAGGTGGATTAGATGTAAGTGTTTCTTCAATTTGTAATTCGCCATCAAAAGGTTTAGATGGGTCTCTTGGTTTAAGTTGTTTAGTAAATAATTCTGGCTCTCTACCTGAGATTTGAATAGGATATAATAAAGTATCAAAAAGATTTAATATAGTGGAATTAAAATCTTGTTCATACAATGTCTGTTTTTTTTCAAGTTCTTCTCTTTGTGGATGACCTTTTGGAATTCTATTTTCAGCCTTTTTTGAAGCGTAAACTTGGCGTGCAACTTTATCTAAACTAGCAAAGGTACTTTTTTGACCAGTTAAAATTAAAATGTTGTTTTTTTGCACCAAACCCTCAAAAAATCTATCTAATTCATCTTTTGGTATTGCAAAATCTGGGCTGTTTATTAATAAAACTCTTTCTTTTCTTACAATTTCATTTATATCTTCAATTTTAGGTAATGCAAGGACTGACTGATAAGCATTTTTTCTTATAGGTTTAAACATTTCATCAAGACGGCTACGGATGAGTTCTTCAATTTGAACACTGGGTGCATCTTTTGCAAGAGTAGTTAATAACTTTGTGAGATTTTCTTGGCGGTCGAA
Organism: Candidatus Pacearchaeota archaeon; assembly: GCA_038890875.1. Lineage (GTDB taxonomy): Archaea > Nanobdellota > Nanobdellia > Pacearchaeales > JAPDKA01 > JAWAFA01. The sequence continues at coordinate 3,699 of JAWAFA010000005.1, forward strand.
ATAATATTTTCCCTCAGGAGTGTGATGTAAATACCAAGCAGCTTTATCAAGGCTTTCAAAAGCTTTTTGGTAATCGATTATGTTTCTATTTGGGTCAATTAAACATTCGTATATTTCCTCTAATGTTAAACCTTTAACTGCATTTACTGCGGTTGAAAGACTTGAGACCAATAACAAAGTACTTAGTTGAGATGCGCAATCGAAGTTATTTTCTTTATCAATTGCTTGAGCATGGGCATTACCTTGTTCATCCCAAATATCAATTGAAATAACGTCTCTCATCCCAGAAATTTCAGTAATTTTTTCTCTTACTTCTGATATAGACAAATCAAAATGCTGAGGTCCAATTAGATAGACATCATCTACTTTTCTCTCCCACACTGATTTTAGTAGACGAGATATTAATTCAAGAATACCCCTAGTTTGTTTAAAATCTTCGTTCTCTTTAAAAAGAGAAATTAAATTTTTAAGTCTTGGATGAAAGGGATAAGTAATAGTAATTTCATCAACAATAGCTTCAGCTGTACTAGGAATTTGTTTTGATTTAATAGCTTCATCAATTTTTTTTGCAAAAGTATCGGCGATTTGTTTAATAGTTTCAGCATCGGGAAGAGATTTAAATAAACGCTTTTTGATAATCTCGTAAATTTCAGGTGTTGTTAAATCTACAGGAGTAATATTTCGTTCTTGCCTTCCAACTTCCTTTCGGGCATCTTCAAGTGCAGAGTTAATTAATCTTCCACCAGTTTCATAAGCAGCGGTGAGGTCAGATATCACAATACAAACATTGCTCTTTTTACTTGCAGCGGTTAACAAGTTAGCAAAGGCTCTTGTTATAATATCTGCAACAGTTCCTTGACCTACTGGTTGAGTTGCATAATAATTAAAATATGGGGGCATTTCATCAAGAAGAATTAATATCGGCTTATCAATTTCAAACAGTTTTAGCCACGCTTTTTCATCAGGAGCTTTTGGTCCCCCAACCCAATATTGTTTAAATAATTCTGGCTTCCCTAATTGTGTAGCAATTTCACCCCATAAAAAATGTTCTGGATTATTTCTACCATTAAATGCAGCAATAACGGCTGTATCAAAATCATTAATAAATGGTGTTGATGGAAAGTACTTTTTTCTCAAATTTGGATTTTTAGCTAACAAACCTAAGCCAATTAGCAAATGGGTTTTTCCACCACCCATTGCCTGTTTTAGATGAAATACAGCTTGGTTGGATTTACTTGCTAGTCTTGCAGTAGCCTCGGTTACAAGATCCTTCATTCCATTTGTGATAAAAGTTTTCTCAAAGAACTTAGAGCCAT